>NZ_CP013373.1:2056425-2741900 GCF_001522585.2 Burkholderia sp. NRF60-BP8 | reverse complement strand
GCCGGGGGGATCGATTTCGATCATGCTCATGATGTCGGCCGAAGGAAGACTGCCAGTTTACCTACAGAATAGGCGAGCAAGAAGCATGCACGGCAGCGCGCCGCGCGCGGCCGCCATTCGCGGCCGGTACGCGCACGCGTGCCCGGCCGCGTTGCACCGCGATGGTGCGCGCGAGCCCGATTCGGCGCGCGCCGCGCGTCACGCGCGCTCGGACGGGTCGGTCTTGCGCGCGGTGCTGCGGATCTCGGGCGCGAGCTGCGCGAAGATCCACGCGGACGCGGCCGTGATGATCCCGACGCAGATGAACGTCGCATGGAACGCCGGCAGCGTGTTGCTCGGCGTTACGGTGCGCAGCATGCCGGTGAACGTCGCGAGCAGCGCGCCGGCGACCGTGACGCCGAGGCTCATCGACAGCATCTGCACGAGCGAGAACAGGCTGTTGCCGCTGCTCGCGCCGCCGGTGCCGAGATCCTTCAGCGTCAGCGTGTTCATCGCGGTGAACTGCATCGAGTTGAAGCCGCCGAACAGCGCGAGATGCACGACCTTCACCCACACCGGCACCGTGTCGCGCATCAGCGCGAAGCTCGCCATCATCACGCCGACCATGATCGTGTTCGCGAGCAGTACCTTGCGGTAGCCGTGCCGCGTGATCAGGCGCGTGATGATCCGCTTCGAGAACATGCCGGCCGCCGCGACCGGCAGCATCATCAGCCCGGCCTCGAACGCCGAGTAGCCGAGGCTCACCTGCAGCAGCAGCGGGATCAGGTACGGCATCGCGCCGCTGCCGATCCGCGCGAACAGGTTGCCGAGCAGCCCGACGCTGAACGTGTGGATCTTGAACAACTCCAGCGAGAAGATCGGCTGCGGCGCGCGCACCGCGTACAGCCCGTACGCGACGAAGCATGCGAGGCTCAGGATCAGCAGCACCAGCACGGCCGCGTGCTGCATGCCGAGATCGGCGAGCCCGTCGAGCGACAGCGAGATCGCGACCATCCCGATCGTCAGCAGCAGATAGCCCTTCAGGTCGAAGCGGCCGGCGGCCGGGTTGCGCGAATCGGGCATCGAATAGAAGGTCGCGATGCAGCCCGCGACGCCGACCGGCACGTTGATCAGGAAGATCCAGTGCCACGACGCGATCTTCACGAGCCAGCCGCCGAGCGTCGGCCCGATCAACGGGCCGATCAGCCCCGGAATCGCGACGAACGACAGCGCGGGCAGGTAGCGCTCGGCGGGGAACGTGCGCAGCACCGCGAGCCGCCCGACCGGCAGGAGCATCGCGCCGCCGACACCCTGCACGACGCGGAACGCGACGAGCTGCGTCAGCGTATGGGCGTTCGCGCACAGCAGCGAGCCGAGCGAGAACACCAGGATCGCGCTGAAGAACACGCGCCGCGTGCCGAACGTGTCGGCAAGCCAGCCCGACACGGGGATCATCACCGCCATCGTCAGCGAGTACGCGATCACGACCGATTGCATCCGCAGCGGCGATTCACCGAGGCTCGCGGCCATCGACGGCAGCGCCGTGTTGACGATCGTCGCGTCGAGCGTCTGCATGAAGAAGCCCGTCGCAACGAGCCAGAGCATCACGGTGAGGTTCTTTTCGCCGGGAGCGGCGGCGGGCGGGCGTTGGAACATGACGGCGGGGACGGTGGCGCGGGACAGCCGACATTGTAGGGAAAGCCGCCGCGCCGTGCAGTTCGGGGTGCTGTGTCGGGCGGCCCGCCCGGCTCGGCCGCCGGGTGCCTGTCTCCGTCGGGCGGCCAGTACAGTTCAGCCGAAAGCGTCTGCGGCCGTATCTGTCCGTGTGCCGCCGCTATCCGAAATACTGGCGGCATCGACCCCGTGCGACCAGGAGGCTGCCATGCGCGAACTGCGACTTTACGTGATGGACGGCGACGAGCCGGCCGGACGGTGGCGGATCGTCGATCGCACGCTGCTCGAGGTGGCCGCAGGCGACGTGTGGGTGACCGTCGAGGGCCGGCCCGACGATCACTGGCTGGGTGCGGGCGCATCGCTGACGTTGCTGCCCGGCACGCGCGCGTGGGTCAGCGCCGGGCCGCGCGGCGCGACGTTCGCGTTCGGCCCGCTCCCGGCGCCGGCCGAGCGCCGCGCGCCGGCATGGTGGCGCCCGTTCGCCGCATGGCGCGGCGGCCGGCGTCACGCGGCCGCGTCGCTGCCGACGTAGCGCGCCCGCGGCCGGATCAGCTTCGCGTCCGCGTACTGTTCGAGCGCATGCGCGATCCAGCCGGCCGTGCGGCCGGCCGCGAACAGCGTGAACGCCGCGCCGTCGGGCAGCGCGAGCGTGCGCTCCAGCACCGCGAGCGCGAAATCGATCGTCGGCCGCAGGCCCGTCGCCGCTTCGACGCGCGAAGCGAGCGCGCGCGCCCTGCGCAGCGCCGGCCGCTCGGGTGTCGCCGCGTGCAGCGCATCGAGGAGCGCCCGCGCGCGCGGGTCGCCGTCGGGGTACAGCGGGTGCGCGAAGCCGGACAGGGCCGTGCGCCCGCCGTCCGCGCGTTCGTCGTGCGCCAGCCGCAGCGCGAGGTAGCGATCGAGATCGGCGGCGCGGGCGGCTTCGTCGAGCAGCGTGCCGGCGCGGAACGTCTCGCCGCCGTGGCGCGGCCCCGACAGCGCCGCGAGCCCGCCCGAGATCGCGCCGAACAGATGGGTGCCGGTCGATGCGATGCAGCGCACCGCGAAGGTCGACGGATTCAGTTCGTGATCGGCGCACAGCACGAGCGCACGCCGCAGCAGGTCGGCTTCGTCGCGCCGCCGCACGCGCCACGCGGCCGCGAGCTGGCGGTGCACGGGTGCGTCGCCCGGCGCGATGCCGGCGAGCGCGGCCGTCGCGACGCGCAGCAGCAGCGCCGCGGAATCGAGCTGCGCGTTGCGCCCCTGCGCCCATAGGCGCGGCAGCGATGCGGCCGCGGCCGGCAGCAGCACCAGCGCCCGTTCGAGCGGTGCGAGATGCGCCCAGCGACGCGCCCAGTCGTCCCACTGCGCCGCATCGAAACCGGTCGATGCGAGCGACGTGGCGGCCAGCCGCGCGGGCGGACAGTCCCACAGCCGCGCGGCCGTTTCTTCGAGCGTCGCAGCGTCGGCCAGCGCGATCGCATCGGCGCCGCGGTACCGCAGGCGGCCGTCGGCGATCTGCGTGATGCGCGATTCCAATACCGGCACGCCCCAGTCGAGCGAACGTTCGGCGACGCCGCCCGCGCGCTTCGCGTCGGCGCGGCGGCGCGCGAGCAGGCGCACCTCGTTCGCGTCGTAGCGGCGGCGCTTGGTCGCGCCGTCGGGCAGCGAGCGCAGCAGGCCGCGGCTCACGTATGCGTAGAGGGTGCTCACGCTGACGCCGAGCATGCCGGCGGCTTCCTGTGCGCTGACGGATGTCATGCCGCTCGCTCCTGTCGCCGCGCATGAAACGCGGGTCCGCTACAACTATTCGTTATGTATTGATTCGCACAATCAAGATTGATCGTGCCCGTCGCGAATTCTAGACTCGATTCCGTCTCCCCAACGGCGTCTCCTTCACCATGACACCCGAATTCGCATTGGCGCATCTTTGGCAACTCGCAGACGGCGCGCGCGACGCGCTGGCCCGGACGACCGTGACCGGGCAGGACCCGGCGCTGCCGTCGACGTTTCATGTCGGCACGCTTGCCGCCACGACGATCGCCGCAGCCGGGCTCGCGGCGGCCGAATGCCATCGGCTGCGAACGGGCGTGACGCAAACGGTCGACGTGTCGGTGCGCGACGCGCTCGTGGCGTTCCGCAGCGAACGCTACCTGCGCGTGGACGACGGGCCGCCGCCGGAGTTGCGCCATCCGGTGACCGGCTTCTTCGAGACGGGCGACGGACGCTGGATTCAACTGCATGCGAATTTTCCGCATCACCTGCACGGCATTCTCGACGTGCTCGGCTGCGGCTCGCAGCCCGCCGACGTGGCCGCGGCGATCCGTACGTGGGACGGCGCGGCACTCGACACGGCGCTGGCCGATGCCGGCCTCTGCGCGGCATTGATCAGAACCCCTGAAGAATGGGCGGCTCACGAGCAGGCGCGCGCGATCGCGTCGCTGCCGCTGTTCGAGATCGAGCGGATCGGCGACGCGCCGGCCGAGCCGATCGGCCGCGGCGACGCCGACCAGCCGCTGGCGGGCGTGCGCGTGCTCGATCTCACGCGCATCATCGCGGGGCCGGTCGCGGGCCGCACGCTGGCGTCGCATGGCGCGCAGACGCTGCTCGTCAACGGTCCGCACCTGCCGAACATTGCGCCGCTCGTGATCGACAACGGGCGCGGCAAGCGTTCGACGTGGATCGATCTGCGCGACGCGGCGGGCGTCGATACGCTGCACGCCCTGGCGCGCGATGCGGACGTGTTTCTGCAGTCGTACCGGCCCGGCGCGCTCGCGGCGCGCGGCTTCGCGCCGCAGGCGCTGGCGGCGCGGCGGCCCGGCATCGTCTACGTGTCGGTGTCGGCGTACGGGCATGCAGGACCGTGGGCGGCGCGGCGCGGGTTCGACAGCCTCGTGCAGTCGGCGAGCGGGATCGCGTGGCAGGAGCAGCAGGCCGCGCAGGCGAGCGGGCCGCGCCATCTGCCGTGCCAGGCGCTCGATCATGCAACGGGGTATCTCGCGGCGTTCGGCGCGATGATCGCGCTCGCACGGCGGGCGCGCGAAGGGGGAAGCTGGCACGTACGGATGTCGCTCGCGCAGACGGGGCGCTGGCTGCAGTCGTTCGGCGTCGTGCCGGACGGGTTGCACGCGCCCGATCTCGCGCTTGCCGACGTGCGGGACCGGATCGACCGCATCGCGTCGCCGTTCGGCGTGCTCGACACCGTGCGGCCGGCCGAGCGGTTGTCGGCGACGCCGCCGTCGTTCGCGCGGCCGCCCGTGCCGCTCGGCACCGACGACGCACGCTGGCTGTGAGGGCCGGCGACGTGCGCTCGCGTTACTTGCGCAGTTCGACGACGAAATCGTAGTAGTCGTTGCGGCAGTAGGTATCGGTCAGTTCGATCGCACGCTGGTCGGACGTATAGCCGATCCGCGTGATCAGCAGGAGGGCGTCGTGCGGGGCGATGCCCATCTGCTCGGCGATCTCGTCGGTCGCGTTGACCGCGCGGAAATGCTGCAGCGCGCGCACGATCGGCGTGCCGCGCGCTTCGAGATAGCTGTACAGCGAGCCGACGATCGCCTGCGGATCGGGAATCAGCGTGGCGGGGAACGTCGAGTTCTCGACGGCCATCACGATGCCGTCGGCGAGACGCAGGCGTTTCAGGCGTGTAACCGAGGCGGCCGGCGACAGCCCGAGCTGGATCACTTCGTCGCGGTTCGCGGGCTGAATTTCGCGCGCGAGCCACTGCGAGCTCGGCTTGAAGCCGCGGCGCTCGAGCATTTCGCTGAAGCTCGACAGCCGCGACAGCGGATCCTCGTAGCGCGGCTGGATGAAGTTGCCCGCGCCCTGCGTGCGGCGGATCAAGCCTTGCTCGACGAGCAGCGCGATCGCCTTGCGCGCGGTGATGCGCGACACGCCGAGCGCTTCGGACAGCACACGCTCGGAGGGCAGCGCTTCGCCGGCCGTCCAGCGGTTGTCGTGGATCGCGTCGCCGAGCTTGCGGGCGAGCTGCAGGTAGAGCGGCGTATCGTTGTCGGGGTCGGGGCGCAGGTCCTGCCAGCGGTCGTCCGTGGGTGCCTTCATACAATGGGTATCGATCAGGTTGCGGCCATTCTAAGTCATCATGCCGCGCCGTTATAGCCGGTTTTTGCCGTGTAATAGGCCAGCGGCGCACCGATTGACTACACTGATGCGTCGTATCCGATGCTTCGGCCGCGGTGTGCGGCCACGAATCCGCAACGAGGAACGCATGACAGACACGATCGCCACGGTCGCCTTGCCGAACGGCGAGTCGATTCCGAAGCTGGGCCTGGGCACCTGGGAAATGGGCGAGCGGCCGGCGCGGCGCGCGGACGAGATCGCCGCGCTGCGCGAGGGTGTCGAACTCGGCATGACGCTGGTCGATACGGCCGAGATGTATGGCGACGGCGCGACCGAGGAACTGGTCGGCGACGCGCTCGCGGGCCTGCGCGACGACGTGTTTCTCGTCAGCAAGGTCTATCCGCACCATGCGAGCCGGCGCGGGGTCGTCGCCGCGTGCGACGCGAGCCTCAAGCGCCTGCGTACCGACCGCCTCGATCTGTACCTGCTGCACTGGCGCGGTTCGGTGCCGCTCGAGGAAACCGTCGAAGGTTTCGACGCGTTGCAACGTGCGGGCAAGATCCGCCACTGGGGCGTGAGCAATTTCGATACGGCCGACATGGCCGAACTCGTCGACGAGGCGGGCGGCGGTGCGTGCGCAACCAACCAGATTCTCTACAACATCGCGCGACGCGGCCCGGAATTCGACCTGCTGCCGTGGCTGGCCGACCATCGGATTCCGGCGATGGCGTACAGCCCGGTCGATCACGGGCGGCTGCCCAAACGCTCGCCGCTCGACGAAATCGCGCGGCTGCGCGGCGTGTCGGTGATGCGCGTCGCACTGGCATGGGTGCTCGCGCAGCCGGGCGTATTCGCGATTCCGAAGGCGTCGCGGATCGAACACGTGCGCGACAACCGTGCCGCGCTCGATTTCGTGTTGAGCGATGACGAGCGCGCGCAGCTTGACGCGTATTTCCGTCCGCCGCGCAGCAAGCGCGCGCTCGAGATGCTCTGACCGTATTCGGTCGGGCAACGCTTCGGGTCAGTGGTTGCCGCCGGACGATCCGCCGTTGCCGTGACCGCCGCCGTTGCCGTTGCCGGTGCCACGGCCGTTGCCGACGCCGTTGGCCCCGCCGTTGCCGGCGCCGCCACTGCCGTTGCCGTTACCGTTGCCGCCGCCATTGCCGTGGCCGCCGGTGCCATTGGCGCCGCCGCTCTCGCCGCCGTTACCCGCGCCTCCACCGCCGTTACCGTTTCCGCCACCGTTGCCCGCACCGCCGCCGGCACTGCCGCTATTGCCACCATTACCACCATTACCACCATTACCACCATTACCACGGCCGTTGCCGACACCGTTAGCGCCGCCATTGCCGGCTCCGCCACTGCCGTTGCCATTGCCGTTGCCGCCACCATTGCCGTGACCGCCGCCGCCGTTGCCACCGCCGTTGCCATGGCCGCCACCGCCGTTGCCATGGCCGCCACCGCCGTCACCATGGCCTCCGCCGTTGCCGTGACCACCACCGCCATTGCCATTGCCGCCGCCATTGCCGCCGCCATTGCCGTGACCGCCGCCGCCATCGCCATGGCCGCCACCGTGACCGCCGCCATTACCGTCGCCATCGCCATGGCCGCCACCGTGGCCGTGACCGCCCCCATTACCGTCGCCGTCGCCATGGCCGCCACCGTGGCCGTGACCGCCGCCATTACCGTCGCCGTCGCCATGGCCACCACCGTGGCCGTGACCGCCGCCGTTACCGTCGCCGTCGCCATGGCCACCACCGTGGCCGTGACCGCCGCCATCACCGTCGCCATCACCATGGCCGCCACCGTGACCGTGACCGCCGCCGTTACCGTCGCCGTCGCCATGGCCACCACCGTGGCCGTGACCGCCGCCATCACCGTCGCCATCACCATGGCCGCCACCATGACCGTGGCCGCCGCCGTCACCATCGCCACCACCACCACCGTGGCCGCCACCCGAGGTACCGCCACCTGAAGTGCCGCCACCCGAGCTACCGCCGCCCGAAGTACCGCCACCCGAAGTACCGCCACCCGAAGTACCGCCACCCGAAGTACCGCCACCCGAAGTACCGCCGCCCGAAGTACCGCCACCCGAAGTACCGCCGCCCGAGGTGCCGCCACCCGAAGTACCGCCACCGGAGGTGCCGCCACCCGAGGTGCCGCCACCCGAAGTACCGCCACCGGAGGTGCCGCCACCCGAGGTGCCGGCACCCGAAGTACCGCCACCCGAAGTGCCTCCGCCCGAAGTGCCTCCGCCCGAAGTGCCACCACCCGAGCTACCACCACCCGAACCACCGTTACCCGACGCATTGCCTCCCCGGCCCGTGCCGCTCGTACTGCCTGAAGTTCCGCCTGTCGTTCCACCGACACCGGCCGGTCCGACGGCCCCGTTCCCGTTATTTCCGCCGCTACCGTTGCCACCGCCGCTACCGGTGCCACTGCCGTTTCCATTCCCATTGCCGCTGCCGCTGCCGCTGCCGCTGCCGCTCGCACCGGCACCGCCATTACCGACGCCCCGGCCGGCATAAACGTGCACCGCGCACGCAGCCGGATTGGCGGCGCACGGCGATGCGTTCTCGACCAGCGTCATGATGGTGTCCGCGCTGGCCTTCGCGTCGGGCGCGGCGTCAGGCGTCGTGTTCTGTGCGACGGCATACGAGCAGCAGCACGCAAACGCGGCCGCGGCCAGCAAGGTTGCACGAGGGCGCCGTCCCGCTGCGCGGAACGGTTGTTTCGTCTTATGCATCATGGCCTCCCCATGCGCGCGATGCCTCGTTGCCGCGCGACGATCTACGTGTGGTGCAGGGGGGGCGTAAAAGATTCGTTGTCCTATCGTGATCCGATCGCGTCCGGGCCGACGCTCGACGCCAGCCGCGAACACGGATCGGCACGCGGGCCCGCCGTGCGAATCCCTATCTGCGAGATTCGTGCCATCGGCCGCTCGGGCCCGTGGCGAAAGGCGGTCGCCGTCGCGTGACCACGCCTGCAACGTCGCAGGGGAGCGTTTTGTTTCCGGAATGAAACGTCGGGAGCGTCGTTCAGCGCGCTGGCGCGTCGGCCGCGCGTTGCCAGCGGTGGAACAGGATCGACGCGATCCAGCAGACGAGGAACAGCGCGACGATGCCGTAGCCGATCGACCCGAAGCGTTCGCCGAGTGCATCGAGCGTGTCGCGCACGGGGCCCGTCAGCGCCAGCTTGTCGGCCAGCAGGCCGGCCGCCTCGATCCCGCCGATCGCCAGCGCGACGGCCGCGGACACGAACGTGATGCTCGCGTTGTAGAGCAGCTTGCGCTGCGGATCGTCCATTGCCCAGCCGTATGCGTGAATCATCAGCACGTTGTCGGTGGAGTCGATCAGCGTCATGCCGGCGGTGAAAAGCGCGGGGAACAGCATGATCGTATAGACCGGCAGCCCCTGGCTCGCCTGCGCGGCGGCGATCGCGAGCAGGCCGATTTCGGTTGCAGTATCGAAACCGAGCCCGAACAGCACGCCCACCGGATACATGTGCCAGCTCTTCGACACGAACCGGAACAGCGGGCGCAGCATCCGCGATACGAGTCCGGCGGGACGATGGTCATGCGCGCCGTCGTGCGTGTGCGCGGATTTGCCGCGATAGCGTCGCCACACGTCGCGCAGGATCATCAGGTTCACGCACGCGAGCACGAGCAGGAACGTGGCCGATACCGCCGTGCCGATCGTGCCGCCGATCTCGCGGAACGCATCGAACCGGTCGCGCAGCGCGTACGCGGTCAGCGCGATGCCGAGCGTCGCGGCGATCACGATCGTCGAATGGCCGAGCGAGAAGAACAGGCCGACGCTCACCGGACGCTGGCCGTCCTGCATCAGCTTGCGCGTCGCGACGTCGATCGCGGCGATGTGATCCGCGTCGACCGCATGACGCAGCCCGAGCCCGTACGCGATCGCCGCGGTGCCGAGCAGCAGCGGATGGTCGCGCAGCACCGCGAGCGCCCACAGCCAGACGGCGACGTTCGCGGCGATCAGGCCGGCATAGAGGGTCAGCAGGCGGCGCAGGGCGGGGGTGGGCGGCATCGGGCGGGTTCCATCTGACGATTCGCCATCCATTGTGGCACGCGAAAAAAAGCTCGGCGCGCCGATCAATACGCCGCGAGCGCGAGGCGCCGCGCCGGATGAAAAAAAGCCCGTCCGGAACCGGACGGGCTTCGCGTGCATGCGCCGGGGCGCGCGCGGCGCTTACTTCGTCTTAGCGTTGATCACGGCTTCCGACACGTTCGCCGGCGTTTCCGCGTAATGCTTGAACTCCATCGTGTACGTCGCACGACCTTGCGTCGCCGAGCGCAGCGACGTCGAATAGCCGAACATCTCCGCGAGCGGCACCTCGGCACGCACCAGCTTGCCGCCGCCGCCCGCGATGTCCTCCATCCCCTGCACGATGCCGCGCCGACTCGACAGGTCGCCCATCACGTTGCCCATGAAGTCCTCGGGCGTCTCGACCTCGACGGCCATCATCGGCTCGAGCAGCACGGGCTTGGCCTTGCGCATCGCTTCCTTGAACGCCATCGAGCCGGCCATCCGGAACGCGTTTTCGTTCGAGTCGACGTCGTGATACGAGCCGAACGTCAGGTGCACCTTCACGTCGACGACCGGGTAGCCGGCGAGCACGCCGCTCTTCAGCGTGTCCTGGATGCCCTTGTCGACCGCCGGGATGTACTCGCGCGGAATCACGCCGCCCTTGATCTCGTCGAGGAACTCGTAGCCCTTGCCCGGGTTCGGCTCGAGCGTGATCACCGCATGGCCGTACTGGCCGCGACCGCCCGACTGCTTGACGAACTTCCCTTCGACGTCGGCGGCCGTCGTGCGCACCGTCTCGCGATACGCGACCTGCGGCTTGCCGACCGTCGCTTCGACGCCGAACTCGCGCTTCATCCGGTCGACCAGGATTTCGAGGTGCAGCTCGCCCATCCCCGAAATGATCGTCTGGCCGGACTCTTCGTCGGTCTGCACGCGGAACGACGGATCTTCCTGCGCGAGGCGGTTCAGCGCGAGGCCCATCTTTTCCTGGTCGGCCTTCGTCTTCGGCTCGACGGCCTGCGAGATCACCGGCTCGGGGAATTCCATCTTCTCGAGGATGATCGGCTTGGCCGGATCGCACAGCGTGTCGCCGGTGGTCGCTTCCTTCAGGCCGACGGCCGCCGCGATGTCGCCCGCGCGCACTTCCTTGATTTCCTTGCGCTCGTTCGCGTGCATCTGCAGGATCCGGCCGAGCCGCTCCTTCTTGTCCTTCGTCGCGTTGAGCACCGTGTCGCCCGACTCGACGACGCCCGAATACACGCGGAAGAAGATCAACTGGCCGACGAACGGGTCGGTCATGATCTTGAACGCGAGCGACGAGAACGGCTCGTCGTCGCTCGGGTGGCGTTCCGCCGGCTTTTCCGGATCGGCGAAATCGTGACCGAGGATCGCGGGCACGTCGACCGGCGACGGCAGGTAGTCGATCACCGCGTCGAGCATCGCCTGCACGCCCTTGTTCTTGAACGCGCTGCCGCACAGCATCGGCACGATCTCGTTCGCGATCGTGCGCTGGCGCAGCGCGGCCTTGATCTCGTCCTCGGTCAGCGATTCGTGGTCGTGCAGATACTTCTCGAGCAGCTCCTCGCTCGCTTCGGCCGCGGCCTCGACCATCTTCTCGCGCCATTCGTGCGCGACCTCGACGAGGTTCGCGGGGATGTCCTCGTACGTGAACTTCACGCCCTGGCTTTCGTCGTCCCACACGATCGCCTTCATCTTCACGAGATCGACGACGCCCTGGAAATGATCTTCCGCGCCGATCGGAATCTGGATCGGCACGGCGACGCCTTTCAGGCGCTCGCCGATCTGCTTCTGCACGCGGAAGAAGTCGGCGCCGATCCGGTCCATCTTGTTGACGAACGCGATGCGCGGCACCTTGTACTTGTTCGCCTGGCGCCACACGGTTTCCGATTGCGGCTGCACGCCGCCGACCGAGTCGTAGACCATGCACGCGCCGTCGAGCACGCGCATCGAGCGCTCGACTTCGATCGTGAAGTCGACGTGCCCGGGCGTGTCGATGATGTTGATCCGGTGTTCCGGATAGTTGCCGGCCATGCCCTTCCAGAAGGCCGTGGTCGCCGCCGACGTGATCGTGATGCCGCGTTCCTGCTCCTGCTCCATCCAGTCCATCGTGGCCGCGCCGTCGTGCACTTCACCGATCTTGTGGCTCACGCCGGTGTAAAACAGGATGCGCTCGGTCGTCGTGGTCTTGCCGGCATCGATGTGAGCGCTGATCCCGATATTTCGATAGCGCTCGATGGGGGTTTTGCGGGGCACGTGAACCTCCTGGTGGTTCGGATCGTAAGCGGGCCGGCTGATGGGTGCCGGCCCGGGCTGGAACTAGCAAGATTTAAAGGATAGCGCTTGTCCGTGGCTTTTGCAGATGCGGGCACCGTCGGCCGAATCAAGGCGGCCGCCGCCGGCGGGCGAAAAAAAGCCGGCGCGCTGCGGGCGGCCGGCTTCGGTCGATGCGCGGCGCCGCCGCGGCATTCGCCGTTACTGGGGCTTGGGCAGCCCGTCGAGCTTCATGCCGGGCTTGATGCCCTTCGCCGCGAACCAGCCCTTGCTCATTTCGAGCGCATAGACGCCGTTGTTGCGCGGACAGTGGTTGTCGGTCGTCTCGGCCTTCATCTCGTCGATGTCGGTGATCGTGCCGTCCGCGCGAATGAACGCGATCGACAGCGGAATCAGCGTGTTCTTCATCCAGAAACAGTGCACGGCGTTCTCGTTGAAGACGAACAGCATGCCTTCGTTCGGCGCGAGCTGCGAACGGTACATCAGCCCCTGTTCGCGATCGGCGTCGTTGGCGGCGACGGCCGCGTCGATCACGTACATGCCGGCGCGCAGCTTCACGCGCGGGAACTCGCTCGGCTGCTTGGCGCCGGACGGCACTTGCGCGCCGGCGGCCTGCATGCCGAGCGCGAGGACGGCGAGGGCGGCGGGAAACACGGCGGCGCGCGCAAGGCGGCCGAGCGACGGGCGCAGGGAGAATGGCACAGCGTGGCTCCTGTCTGGAAAACGAGACCCGCATGGTACGCGATGCGCGCCGGCGGGCACAAAAAAGAAAAAGGCAGATCGCCTTGCGGTGATCTGCCTTTCAACGCCGTAAGAACGGCAGAACTGCGTGTTCTTGACTGCGTTATTACAGCTTGCTTACTTAGTTCGAAGCAGCTGCCGGTGCTGCTGCGTCGCTTGCTGCAGCCTTCTTCGATGCCTTGTGGTGCTTCTTGGCAGCGTGGTGCTTCTTGGCAGCGTGCTTAGCCGGTGCCGAAGCAGCTTCTGCTGCTGCCGGAGCAGCTTCCGGAGCCGAAGCTTGTGCGAAAGCAGCCGTTGCGAAGAGGCCAGCGACCAGAGCGGCGATCAGTTTGTTCATGTTGTGTTCCTCAGCTTTAGTTAATTAACCAAATGACCCGGCAATAGGAGTCATGTCGTCTAACGGTGCCATCCACCTTTCGGTTGACAGACGCTTCGAGAAATTTCTCTTTGCGCTGCGGGCGCCGAATCGTATTCGAATAAAACGTCGCTTTCGTGACGCAAACACGGGTTCGGCTGCCAATGCCGGATAGCTAAGGTTGGCATCTGCGTGGTTTAACGCGCGATCTCCGCGGCCGGTTGACGAAAAAGATGACGAAAAAATTCGCGTGTCCCGGATGCGTCATCCGGCGGTCGCGAAACCGTCCCACGGCGCGCGTGGCGGCAGGGCGATCGTTTCGCCCGGTGCAATGCCGAGCGCGAATATATCCAGCGCGCCGATGCCGACGCGCACCAGGCGCAACGTCGGGAAGCCGACGGCCGCCGTCATCCGGCGCACCTGCCGGTTCTTGCCCTCGGTGATCGCCAGCTCGATCCACGTGGTCGGGATCGCGGCGCGGTAGCGGATCGGCGGATTGCGCGGCCACAGCGTGTCGGGCGGCTCGATGAATTCGGCGCGGCACGGGCGCGTCACGTAGTCGCCGAGGTCGACGCCGCGTGCGAGCGCCTTCAGGTCGGCGGGCCCCGGCGCGCCTTCGACTTGCGCCCAGTAGCGTTTCACCAGCTTGTGGCGCGGCTCGGCGATGCGGGCCTGCAGCGCACCGTCGTCGGTGAGCAGCAGCAGTCCCTCGCTGTCCGCGTCGAGCCGGCCGGCCGGATACACGCCGGGCGTTTTTACCCAGTCGCCGAGCGACGGCCGCGTCTCGTGCGCGGAAAACTGGCAAATCGTGCCGAACGGCTTGTTGAGGGCGATCAGGTTCATGGCGGGGGCCGCCCGGCGCCCCGCAGGAAGCCGGGGCGGGCGGTCTATGGCAAATGGCGGAATCTTAATGCATAATACGGAACGGCAAGTCCTCTGTCTTATATAAGACATAAGTGAGGTCTCGATGCGCAGTGCCGCGGTTCGCGCCGAAGTGCCCGGTTGGGGCGCTAGAATAGCGGCTCGCTGTTGCCGTCACGGGGTGGCCATGCCGCGCCCCCGCCGCGCGCGCAGTTTCGACCAGCATCACCTGCTCAGCCACGTCACTGGAGTCGATCATGCCGTATCAGCACATCAAGGTTCCGGAGGGCGGTGACAAGATCACCGTCAACAAGGACTTCTCGCTCAACGTTTCCGATCAGCCGATCATTCCCTATATCGAAGGCGACGGTACGGGCTTCGATATCACGCCGGTCATGATCAAGGTCGTCGACGCGGCGGTCGCGCATGCCTACAAGGGCAAGCGCAAGATCCACTGGATGGAGATTTTCGCGGGCGAGAAGGCGACCAAGGTGTACGGTCCGGACGTGTGGCTGCCGGACGAAACGCTGCAGGTGCTGAAGGAATACGTGGTGTCGATCAAGGGGCCGCTCACGACCCCGGTCGGCGGCGGCATCCGTTCGCTGAACGTCGCGCTGCGCCAGGAGCTCGACCTGTACGTGTGCCTGCGCCCGGTCCAGTACTTCAAGGGCGTGCCGTCGCCGGTGCGCGAGCCGCAGAAGATCGACATGGTGATCTTCCGCGAGAACTCGGAAGACATCTACGCGGGCATCGAATGGGCCGCGGGCTCCGAGCAGGCGAAGAAGGTGATCAAGTTCCTGCAGGACGAGATGGGCGTGAAGAAGATCCGCTTCCCGGAAACCTCGGGGATCGGCGTCAAGCCCGTGTCGACCGAAGGCACCGAGCGCCTCGTGCGCAAGGCGATCCAGTACGCGATCGACAACGATCGCAAGTCGGTCACGCTGGTGCACAAGGGCAACATCATGAAGTTCACGGAAGGCCTGTTCCGTGATGCCGGCTACGCGCTCGCGCAAAAGGAATTCGGCGGCGAACTGATCGACGGCGGCCCGTGGATGCGCGTGAAGAACCCGAAGACGGGCAACGAGATCGTGATCAAGGATTCGATCGCCGACGCGTTCCTGCAGCAGATCCTGCTGCGCCCGGCCGAATACGACGTGATCGCGACGCTGAACCTGAACGGCGACTACATCTCCGACGCGCTGGCCGCGCAGGTCGGCGGCATCGGGATCGCGCCGGGCGCGAACCTGTCGGATTCGGTCGCGATGTTCGAGGCGACGCACGGCACGGCGCCGAAGTACGCGGGCAAGGATTACGTGAACCCGGGTTCCGAGATCCTGTCGGCGGAAATGATGCTGCGCCACCTCGGCTGGACGGAAGCAGCCGATACGATCATCGCCGCGATGGAGAAGTCGATCCTGCAGAAGCGCGTCACGTACGACTTCGCGCGCCTGATGGAAGGCGCGACGCAGGTGTCGTGCTCCGGTTTCGGCGAAGTGCTGATCGAGAACATGTAAGACCCCTTCCGGGGTGGGCCGGCAGGTTGCCGGCCGCCCCGGCGCTGACTGCCGGCGCCGGAGCGTTTCGTGGATGGCAGGTTTTGTTGGCAGGGCGGCCCGGCATGCGGGCCGCGGCGCCGCGATGCGGCCCGCAAGCCCTGCAAGGTAGACCATGACGGCCCTCGCAACACCACCGCCCGGCTGAACCGGCGCGCCCCTTTCGCGATCGACCCGGTCGCTCCCCGCCGGTTACCGCCGGCGCTCCTCAGTCCCATCATCACGTAGCAATGCTTTGACCACCATGTCCACTTCGCCCAAGATCATCTACACCCTCACCGACGAAGCGCCGGCGCTCGCGACCTATTCGCTGCTGCCGATCGTCAAGGCCTTCACGCGTTCGTCCGGCGTCGCCGTCGAAACGCGCGACATCTCGCTCGCCGGCCGCATCATCGCGGCATTCGCAGACGTCCTGCCGTCGGAGCAGAAGGGTTCCGACGATCTGGCCGAGCTGGGCCAGCTCACGCTGAAGCCGGAAGCGAACATCATCAAGTTGCCGAACATCAGCGCATCGGTGCCGCAACTGAAGGCCGCGATCGCCGAACTGCAGGCGCAGGGCTACGCGCTGCCGGCCTATCCGGAAGATCCGTCGACGGACGAAGAGAAGGCCGTCAAGGCGCGCTACGACAAGATCAAGGGCAGCGCGGTGAACCCGGTGCTGCGCGAAGGCAACTCCGACCGCCGCGCGCCGCTGTCGGTCAAGAACTACGCACGCAAGCATCCGCACAAGATGGGTGCGTGGAAGCCCACGTCGAAGGCCCACGTCGCGCACATGACCGAAGGCGACTTCTACGGCAGCGAGAAGTCGGCGCTGATCGCCGAGGCCGGCAGCGTGAAGATCGAACTCACGACCGCCGACGGCGCGAAGAAGGTGCTGAAGGAAAAGACGGCCGTGAAGGCCGGTGAAGTCATCGACGCGTCGGTGATGAGCCGCAACGCGCTGCGCAGCTTCATCGAGGCGCAGATCGCCGACGCGAAGGCGCAGGACGTGCTGTTCTCGGTGCACCTGAAGGCGACCATGATGAAGGTCTCGGACCCGATCCTGTTCGGTCACTTCGTATCGGTGTTCTACCGCGACGCGCTCGCGAAGCACGCGGACGTGCTGGCGAAGGTCGGCTTCAACCCGAACAACGGGATCGGCGATCTGTACGCGCGCCTGAAGGATCTGCCGGCCGACACGCGCGAAGCGATCGAAGCCGACGTCAAGGCCGAGTATGCGGTGCGCCCGCGTCTCGCGATGGTCAACTCGGACAAGGGCATCACGAACCTGCACGTGCCGAGCGACGTGATCGTCGACGCATCGATGCCGGCGATGATCCGCGATTCGGGCGGCATGTGGGGCCCGGACGGTCAACTGTACGACGCGAAGGCCGTGATTCCGGACCGCTGCTACGCGGGCGTCTACCAGGCCGTGATCGAGGACTGCAAGCAGCACGGCGCGTTCGATCCGGTCACGATGGGCAGCGTGCCGAACGTGGGCCTGATGGCGCAGGCGGCCGAAGAATACGGTTCGCACGACAAGACGTTCCAGATCCCGGCGGACGGCGTCGTGCGCGTCATCGACGAAGCCGGCAACGTGCTGCTCGAGCACGCGGTCGAGTCGGGCGACATCTGGCGCATGTGCCAGACGAAGGACGCGCCGGTGCAGGACTGGGTCAAGCTGGCGGTCAACCGCGCCCGCGCGACCGGCGCGCCGGCCGTGTTCTGGCTCGATCCGGCGCGTGCGCACGATGCGCAGATCATCGCGAAGGTCGAGCGCTACCTGAAGGATCACGACACGAACGGCCTCGACATCCGCATCATGACGCCCGTCGACGCGACGCGTTTCTCGCTCGAGCGCATCCGCGCGGGCAAGGACACGATTTCGGTCACCGGCAACGTGCTGCGCGACTACCTGACCGACCTGTTCCCGATCATGGAACTCGGCACCAGCGCGAAGATGCTGTCGATCGTGCCGCTGATGGCCGGCGGCGGGATGTTCGAAACGGGGGCGGGCGGCTCCGCACCGAAGCACGTGCAGCAGTTCGTCGAGGAAGGTTTCCTGCGCTGGGATTCGCTCGGCGAATTCCTCGCGCTGGCCGCGTCGCTCGAACATCTCGGCAACGCTTACCGGAACCCGAAGGCGCTCGTCCTCGCGAAGACGCTCGACCAGGCGACCGGCAAGTTCCTCGACGAGAACAAGTCGCCGGCGCGCAAGGTCGGCGGCCTCGACAACCGCGGCAGCCATTTCTACCTGTGCCTGTACTGGGCGCAGGCGCTGGCCGAGCAGACCGAGGACGCCGCGCTGAAGGCGCAGTTCGAAGGCGTGGCGAAGGCGCTGTCCGACAGCGAAGCGCGCATCCTGGAAGAGCTGGCGGCCGCGCAAGGCAAGCCGCAGGCGATCGGCGGCTACTACCGTCCGAACGTCGAGCTGACGAGCCAGGCCATGCGTCCGAGCGCGACGCTGAACGGCATCGTCGACGCGGTTGCCTGACGCCGGCCGCGCGATCGCGCGAGCCGATGCATGTGCGGGCGCGGCGCGTTGAACCGTTCGCCGCCCGGCACTCAAGAAAAACGCCCCGGTCGCCCGGGGCGTTTGTCGTTGCAGGCTTGCCATTCACACGTGAACGATTTCCCATTCGGCGATTTCGTCCGGCACTTCGAGCGTGGCCGTGTCCAGTTCGGACGGTTGCGCACAGTCGCCGCGGGAGATGTGGTCGGCCGCCGCTTCGGGGCACGAGAATGCGCCGAGCAGGGCGTTGCCGAACGTCGCTTCCCAGCCGCCGTTTGCCGGCAGGATGTAGAACGACCCGAGCGCTGAACCAAAGCGAAATCCCTTCATTTCCGTTCTCCCTTTCTGATCACGAGCGATTCTGTTGTGCCGCCTGCCGGCTCGGCCGGCTGTGGCCCGACTGGCTGCTTGCGCCGGGTTTCGTATCGAACGTCGCGGCGAAGCGTCAGTGCATGGAACAAAGTCTACGTCCGCGACCTGTTCGGATGGTGCAGGTAGAACGGCTTCTCCAAACAAAATTTTTCTTTTAAAAACAAATAATTATTTCTTTCTTTTTGTATTGCGGAACGTTTTTCGGCATCGCGAAACGGGAAATTTGTGCCCTGCACCACGAATTTTTATAACGCAGTGACTTGTTCCGCATCGTGAAAAATCGGCGGGTTTTCGGATCATCGATGCAGCGGGGGCAAGAGCGGGGCCGAGGCGGAAGGCGCCAAGCTCGTTTGCAGGCGGGTGCAAGGCACGGCTGGAGCGCAGCGGTGGTTGCCGAAGTGCCGCTCGGCGATGCCAAGCGTGGCGCCGTGTCCGGCCTTGTCGCGACGCTCTGCTGCGACGTATCGCCGCCCGCCCGGCGACGGCGCTTTTCGATGAAGGCCTGCGGTTATGATGACGCGACCGCCGCGGCTGTCGCGCGGCGCCGCATGAATAACGAGGATCGATTGATGAGACGGAGAACCTTCCTGTCGCACGCCGTCGGCGTCGCAGCCGCGTCGCTATGCGCACGCACTGCGTGGGCGCAGCATGCCGGGCACGCGGGCATGGCCGGCATGGATTCGATGAGCGACATGCCGGGCATGTCGGGTATGCCGGGGATGTCGGCGCACGCGCAGCACGGTCAGTCCGCGCCGGTCGCGCTCGCGGCAGCCGACGCGCTGCCGGCCGGCGCGCCGCTCGCGACGTTGCGTACGCTGGCCAACGAAAGTCGTGAGCCCGGCACGTTTCGCGCCACGTTGGTGGCGCAGCCCGTCGCGCGTCCGATGCTGCACGGTGCGCGGCCGACCCCCTTCTGGCAGTTCGGCGCGGGCACGCAAGGCCCCGTCGTCGGCCCGCTGATCGACGTGCGCGAGGGCGATACGGTCGAGATCCGGTTCGTGAACAAGCTGCCGCAGCCGTCGACGATCCACTGGCACGGCTTGCCCGTGCCGCCCGACCAGGACGGCAACCCGTCCGATCCCGTCGCGCCCGGCGCGTCGCGCGTATATCGCTTCACGCTGCCGAAGGGCAGCGCCGGCACCTACTGGTACCACCCGCATCCGCACATGATGACCGCCGAGCAGGTGTTCCGCGGGCTGGCCGGCCCGTTCGTCGTGCGCGCCGCCGACGATCCGCTTGCCGGCTGGCCCGAGCGCCACCTGTTCGTGTCGGACCTGAAGCTTGCGCGCGACGGCACAATTGCGCCGAACGACATGATGGACTGGATGAACGGCCGTGAAGGCCAGTTCGTGCTGATCAACGGCGCGCGTCGGCCGCACATCGACGTCGCGGGCGACGAACGCTGGCGTGTCTGGAACGCGTGCAGCGCACGCTACCTGCGTATCGCATTCGACGACGGCCGCGCGTTCGAGCACGTGGGCACCGACGGCGGGTTGTTCGACGCGCCGCGGCGCGCGACGTCGCTGCTGATTGCGCCGGGCGAGCGCGCGGAGCTGTTGGTGCGCGCCGGCGACCGCGCGTCGCGCGCGGTGCTGCAGGCGGCCGAGTACGACCGCCGCAAGATGGCTATGTCGCACGACGACGGCCACGGCAGCCTGCCGCCCGATCCGGCGCTGGCGCTGGCCGATGTCGCGTTTGCGCCCGCCGAGGCCCGTGCGGTGCCTGCCACGCTGCGCGCGGTGCGGCCGCTGGGCGAACCGGTGGCGCACAAGACGGTCGCGTTCGGCGAGGAAATGGACATGGACGCGATGATGAGCGGCGCGACGCACGGCCGCCCGGCCGGCATGCGCTTCACGATCAACGGCGACACCTACGCGCCGCACCGCGCGACGCTGACGAGCCGTCGCGGCGACGTCGAGCGCTGGGAGATCCGCAATACGACGGACATGGATCACCCGTTCCATCTGCACGGCACGCAGTTTCAGGTCATCGAGCGGGCGTCGGCCGGTTCGCGCACGAGCGAACCGTTCCGCGCGTGGCGCGATACCGTGAACGTGCGCAGCGGTGAAACCGTGTCGATTCTCGTCACGCAAGACATGCCTGGAGAGCGCATGTTTCACTGCCACATTCTCGAACACGAAGATCTCGGCATGATGGGTACGTTGAAGGTCGTGTAACGAAACCGCGAATGTGTTTCACGTGCGGATTCGACAGGCGATCCGCATGCGTGACGAGACAATGTGCGTTCAATTATCGGGATTGAACGAAAAGGCCGGCCAATCGATTATCGATGGGCCGGCCTCAAAAAAAGAAACCCGGCGCTGTGCGCCGGGTTTCTTCGTCCGATATCCGATGCCTTTATGCGGCCTGGATGTTCGACGCTTGCTTGCCCTTCGGCCCTTGAACGACGTCAAAGCTCACCTTCTGGCCTTCCTTCAGCGTCTTGAAACCATTCATGCTGATAGCCGAGAAGTGCGCAAACAGATCCTCACCGCCCTCGTCGGGAGTGATGAAGCCGAAGCCCTTCGCGTCGTTGAACCACTTAACGATACCAGTTGCCATTTTCCTACTTCCCCTGTCACACAGTCGCTGCTACTTACCACGAGCACGCTCGAAAAGCTAAACGACTGAAAATACAGCCGTTCCCCCCTCACAAGCTCACCTCGGCCTCTTTCGTTTCGCCAATCGGCGAATTGAAAAAAGTGCCAGCTTGATTGTTGGCGCTCTTTATTGGAGTGTCAAGTGGAATTTTTCGACGTTTAGAGGGTCGTTGTAAAGAACCCATTTTCAGGGTTTTTCCGGCTTTGCTTTGCAGCATGCGGCCAAGCGCGAGGGCTTGAAAAGCCGCATAATCGGCTCATATACCAGGCTCGAGTGACACGCGTTCGAGTCGTCCCGGCTTGTGGGATACTGGATGCGGACACGACGTTCCGGTGCGATTCCCCCTGACGGTTCGTGTTCCGCGCCATGCGTGAAAGCCGGCACCGCAGCCGGCTTTCGTATGGCGCGAGGGCGATCGCGTGTTCCGGGATACCGGGGAGGGCGCCGGCCGGTCGGTCGGGTAATGGCAGGATTGCGGGCCTGTCCGAGTTGTTTAGAATGGGTGTATGGCGATTATCCCGGACAAGCAGGACAGCACCGTCCTGGAACGCAAGCAGCAGAAGCTCAAGCCGCCTTCGATGTACAAGGTGGTGCTGCTGAACGACGATTTCACGCCGATGGAATTCGTCGTGATGGTGGTCCAGGAGTATTTCAAGAAGGATCGCGAGACGGCCACGCAGATCATGCTGAAGGTCCATCGCGAAGGGCGAGGGGTTTGTGGGGTCTATACGCGGGACATCGCGTCGACCAAGGTTGAGCAAGTCGTTACCCATGCGCGGCAGGCAGGGCATCCGCTGCAGTGCGTGATGGAGGAAGCATGATTGCCCAGGAATTGGAAGTCAGCCTGCACATGGCGTTCATGGAAGCACGCCAGGCGCGCCATGAGTTCATTACGGTCGAGCATCTGCTGCTGGCCCTGCTGGATAATCCGACGGCGGCCGAGGTGTTGCGCGCGTGCGCGGCAAACATCGAGGACCTGCGTCAGAACCTGCGCAATTTCATCCACGACAACACACCTACCGTCCCGGGCACCGACGATGTCGATACCCAGCCGACGCTCGGTTTCCAGCGCGTGATCCAGCGCGCGATCATGCACGTCCAGTCGACGTCGAACGGCAAGAAGGAAGTGACCGGCGCGAACGTGCTGGTCGCGATCTTCGGCGAGAAGGATTCGCACGCCGTTTACTACCTGCAGCAGCAGGGCGTCACGCGCCTCGACGTGGTGAACTTCATTTCGCACGGCATCGCGAAGACGAACAGCGGCGAAGCCGCGAAGTCGGCCGACGCGAATGCGGAAAGCGAAGACGCGAACGCGCAGAAGGAAACGCCGCTCGCGCAGTTCACGCAGAACCTGAACCAGATGGCGAAGGACGGCCGCATCGATCCGCTGATCGGTCGCGAGCCCGAGGTCGAGCGCGTCGTGCAGGTGCTGTGCCGCCGCCGCAAGAACAATCCGCTGCTCGTCGGCGAAGCCGGCGTCGGCAAGACCGCGATCGCGGAAGGGCTCGCGTATCGGATCACGCGCGGCGAGGTGCCGGACATCCTCGCGAACGCGCAGGTGTACTCGCTCGACATGGGCGCGTTGCTGGCAGGCACCAAGTATCGCGGCGATTTCGAGCAGCGTCTGAAGACGGTGCTGAAGGAGCTGAAGGAGCGCCCGCACGCGATCCTGTTCATCGACGAAATCCATACGCTGATCGGCGCGGGCGCCGCATCGGGCGGCACGCTCGACGCATCGAACCTGCTGAAGCCGGCGCTGTCGTCGGGCACGCTCAAGTGCATCGGCGCGACCACGTTCACCGAATATCGCGGGATCTTCGAGAAGGATGCGGCGCTGTCGCGGCGCTTCCAGAAGGTCGACGTGACGGAGCCGAGCGTCGAGCAGACGGTCGCGATCCTGCGCGGGCTGAAGTCGCGCTTCGAGGAGCACCACGGCGTCAAGTATTCGTCGGGCGCGCTGTCGGCCGCGGCCGAACTGTCGGCGCGCTTCATCACCGACCGTCACCTGCCGGACAAGGCGATCGACGTGATCGACGAAGCGGGCGCCGCGCAGCGCATCCTGCCGAAGTCGAAGCAGAAGAAGACGATCGGCAAGAGCGAGATCGAGGAAATCATCTCGAAGATCGCGCGCGTGCCGGCGCAAAGCGTGTCGCAGGACGACCGCAGCAAGCTGCAGACGCTCGATCGCGACCTGAAGAGCGTCGTGTTCGGCCAGGATCCGGCGATCGACGCGCTCGCGGCGTCGATCAAGATGGCGCGCGCGGGCCTCGGCAAGATGGACAAGCCGATCGGCGCGTTCCTGTTCTCCGGCCCGACGGGCGTCGGCAAGACCGAAGTGGCGCGTCAGCTCGCGTTCACGCTCGGCATCGAGCTGATCCGCTTCGACATGTCGGAATACATGGAGCGTCATGCGGTCAGCCGGCTGATCGGCGCGCCGCCTGGCTATGTCGGGTTCGACCAGGGCGGGCTCTTGACCGAAGCCGTCACGAAGAAGCCGCATTGCGTGCTGCTGCTCGACGAAATCGAGAAGGCGCATCCGGACATCTTCAACGTGCTGCTGCAGGTGATGGACCACGGCACGCTGACGGACAACAACGGCCGCAAGGCGGATTTCCGCAACGTCATCATCATCATGACGACGAATGCGGGCGCCGAATCGATGCAGAAGGCGACGATCGGCTTCACGACGCGCCGCGAAACCGGCGACGAGATGACGGACATCAAGCGGCTGTTCACGCCGGAGTTCCGCAACCGTCTGGATGCGATCATCAGCTTCCGCTCGCTCGATGAGGAAATCATCATGCGCGTGGTCGACAAGTTCCTGATCCAGCTCGAGGAACAGTTGCACGAGAAGAAGGTCGACGCGCTCTTCACCGACGCGTTGCGCAAGCATCTCGCGAAGCACGGTTTCGACCCGCTGATGGGTGCGCGGCCGATGCAGCGGCTGATCCAGGACACGATCCGGCGCGCGCTGGCCGACGAACTGCTGTTCGGCAAGCTGCTGAACGGCGGCCACGTGACGGTCGACGTCGACGAGGCCGACAAGGTGCAGTTGTCGTTCGACAAGCTGGCGAATCCGCCGCACAAGCCGAACGAAGAGACGGTCGAAGTCGAGTAAGCGATAATTTCGTTGTTCATGCGAACGGCGCGGGAAGTTCTCCGCGCCGTTTCGTTTTATCCGCGCCGGCGGCGCGATGGTGGTGCAGGGGAGTGGTGACGCAGTGACACAACAACAACGGTCGTTCGACGATATCGTCGCGCGCGAACAAGGGTTGCGCCATGCGCTGACGTCGGGGCAGATGGCGATGATCGCGATCGGCGGCGCGATCGGCACGGGGCTGTTCCTCGGCAGCGGGTTCGCGATCGGGCTCGCCGGCCCGAGCGTGCTGGTTTCCTATGCGATCGGCGCGCTGATCGCGTTGCTGCTGATGGGCGCGCTCGCGGAAATGACCGTCGCGCATCCGACGGCCGGCTCGTTCGGTGCGTACGCCGAGCACTACGTCGGCCCGCTCGCGGGTTTTCTCGTGCGTTATGCGTACTGGTTCGCGGTCGTGTTCGCGATCGGCACCGAGATCAGCGCGATCGCCGTGTTCATGAAGTACTGGTTCCCGGCCGTGCCCGGCTGGTACTGGGTGATCGGCTTCTCCGCGCTGCTGATCGCGGTGAACCTCGCGAGCGTGACGTTGTACGGGACGGTCGAATACGCGTTTTCGCTGCTGAAGATTGCGGCGATCGTCGTGTTCATCGTGCTGGGCGGCTATCTCGTCTGGTCGGCGCCGGCCGCAGCGGGCATCGGTTTCGCGAACTACACCGCGCACGGCGGCTTCATGCCGAAGGGGCCGTGGGGTACGTGGGTCGCGGTGATCGTCGCGATCTTCAGCTACATGAGCATCGAAGCCGTCGCGATCGCGGCCGGCGAGGCGCGCGATCCGCAGCACGCGGTCACGCGCGCATTTCGCTCGACCGTGTTCCGGCTCGTGCTGTTCTACCTGTTGACACTCGCGCTGATGCTCGCGATCGTGCCGTGGACGCAGGCCGGCACCGACGAAAGCCCGTTCGTGAAGGTGATGGCCGCGACGCACGTGCCGTACGCGGCGGGCGTGATCAATTTCGTGCTGCTGATCGCGGCGCTGTCGGCGATGAACAGTCAGCTGTACGTGACGACGCGGATGATGTTCAGCCTGTCGCGCGCGCGCCTCGCGCCCGCGGTGTTCGGCCGGCTCGGCGCGAACGGCGTACCGCGCGCGGCGCTGTGGATTTCGACGAGCGGCGTCGCGGTGGCGGCCGTGCTGGTCGCGCTGGCGCCCGACACCGCCTTCACGGTGATGATGGCGATCGCGATGTTCGGCGCGCTGTTCACATGGCTGATGATCTTCGTCACGCATCTGCGGTTCCGTTCGCGGTATCGCGGCCCCGCGCTCGCGTTCCGGATGTGGGGACACCCGTTCGGCAGCCTGCTCGGCGCGGGGCTCGTGGCCGCGATCCTGCTGACGACCGCTTTCACGCGCGAATTCCGGATGACGATGGTGGTCGGCGTCGTGTTCGTCGTGCTGCTGACGCTCGCCTACGCACTGCATTACCGGCACCAGCACGCGCGCTGACTGCGCGGGCGTGGCGGCCGATACCGTTCTTCACACTTGCTAAGGTTCCGTTAAGCGAACGGCGACTACATTCGATCCTGTCTGCACGGCGCGCGGGCCCGCATCGGCGCGCCATTTCCTGCAAAAAGGGGTTCGAATGAACAAACTTCCCGAAATCACGCTCGCGTTCTGGATCATGAAGATCTGCGCGACGACGCTTGGCGAAACGGGCGGCGACTTGCTGTCGATGACGCTGAACGTCGGCTACGCGGTGAGCTCGATCCTGCTGTTCGGTTTCTTCGTCGCGACGCTGGGCGCCCAGCTCAGGACGACGCGCTATCGCCCGGCGATCTACTGGGCCGTGATCGTCGCGACGAGCACGGCCGGCACGACGATGTCCGACTTCATGGATCGCACGCTCGGCCTCGGCTATGCGGCCGGCTCGTCGATTCTGGTCGCGATCCTGCTGGCGATCTTCGCGGTCTGGCGGCTCAGCGGCGAATCGCTGTCGGTCGACCTGATCCGTACGCGTAAGGTCGAGCTGCTGTACTGGATCGCGATCCTGTTCTCGAACACGCTCGGCACCGCGCTCGGCGACTTCCTCGCCGACAGCTCGGGGCTTGGCTTCGGCGGCGGCGCATTGCTGATCGGCGGCCTGCTGGCGGCGATCGTGCTCGCGCACTACTTCACGCGCATTTCCGGCGTGCTGCTGTTCTGGGCCGCGTTCGTGCTCACCCGTCCGTTCGGTGCGACGGTCGGCGACTTGCTGACGAAGCCGGTCGCAAAGGGCGGCCTTGCGCTCGGCACGGTCGGCTCGTCCGCCGTGCTGCTCGGCGTGCTGGTCGCGATGGTCGTCTATGCGAGCATCGCGCAGGCGCGGCGGCGTGAGCCGGCGCTCGCGCGAATCGCGCAACCGACCGGCAAGTGACGGCGCGTGAAAAGGAAAAGGGGCCGAGGCCCCTTTTTCCGTGCTGCGCGGCTCAGTGGCGGCCGGTGCTGCCGAAGCCGCCGGCGCCGCGATCGCTCGCGGTGAATTCGTCGACGATGTTGAACTGCGCCTGCACGACCGGCACGATCACGAGTTGTGCGAGCCGTTCGAACGGGTTCAGCACGAACTCGGTCTGGCCGCGGTTCCACGTCGAGACCATCAACTGGCCCTGGTAATCGGAGTCGATCAGGCCGACGAGGTTGCCGAGCACGATTCCGTGCTTGTGGCCGAGGCCCGAGCGCGGCAGGATCAGCGCCGCATAGCCGGGATCGGCGAGGTGGATTGCGAGGCCGGTCGGCACCAGCGTGGTTTCGCCCGGCTGCAGCGTGACCGGTGCGTCGAGGCAGGCGCGCAGGTCGAGGCCGGCGCTGCCGGTGGTCGCATAGGCGGGCAGGTAGTCGCGCATGCGCGCGTCGAGAATTTTCAGGTCGAGTTTCATGCGGTCGTCGAATCGGTCGGGAAGGGCGCGGCGGCACGGGCCGTCGCGCGGGGATCAGATCAGGCGGTTGTCGGGCAGGCGCTTCGCGATTTCCGCGACGAGCGCATGCGCGAGTTCGTCCTTGGGCGCGCGCGGCAGGCGTGTGAGGCCGGCGGCCTCGAACAGCACGACTTCGTTGTCGTCGCGGCCGAATGTCAGCGGGCCGAGGTTGCCGACGAGCAGCGGCACGTTCTTGCGCTTGCGCTTCTCGTCGCCGTGCACGTCGAGGTCGCCGCTTTCGGCCGCGAAGCCGACGCAGAACGGTGGATCGGGCAGCGCCGCGACCGACGCGAGGATGTCGGGGTTTTCGACGAACGCAAGCGCCGGCATCTTGCGGTCGGCCGTCTTCTTCATCTTGTGCTCGGCCGGCTGATCGACGCGCCAGTCGGCGACCGCAGCCACCGCGATGAAGATGTCGGCATCGGCGACCGCATGCATCACCGCGTCGTACATCTGCTGCGCGGTCTGCACGTCCTGACGGTAGACGCCCCACGGCGTGTCGAGCGCGACCGGCCCGGCGACGAGATGCACGTCGGCGCCGGCCTGCTGCGCGGCGCGGGCGAGCGCGAAGCCCATCTTGCCGCTGGAGCGGTTCGTCAGGCCGCGCACGGGGTCGAGCGGCTCGAACGTCGGCCCGGCCGTGATCAGCACGCGGCGGTGCGCGAGCACCTTCGGCGCGAAGTGCGCGACGATCGCTTCATAGATCGCCTCGGGCTCGAGCATGCGGCCGTCGCCGACTTCGCCGCATGCCTGCGCGCCCGAATCCGGGCCGAGCACCGACACGCCGTCGGCGCGCAGTTGCGCGGCATTGCGTTGCGTGGCCGGGTTCTGCCACATCTGGCGGTTCATCGCGGGGACGACGAGCAGCGGACAGTCGCGCGCGATGCACAGCGTCGACAGCAGATCGTCGGCGAACCCATGCGCGAGCTTGGCGAGGAAATCCGTCGACGCGGGCGCGATCACGATCGCGTCGGCTTCGCGCGACAGGTCGATGTGCGCCATGTTGTTGTCGATGCGCGCGTCCCACTGGCTCGTATAGACGGGCCGGCCCGACAGCGCCTGCATCGTGACGGGCGTGATGAACTGGGTGGCGGCGTCGGTCATCGCGACCTGCACGGTCGCGCCGGCCTTCACGAGCAGCCGCGTGAGCTCGGCGATCTTGTAGCAGGCGATGCCGCCCGTCAGGCCGAGAACGAGGTGTTTTCCTGCGAGTTCTGCGTGTGCCAACTCAGGCCTCCTGGGGTCAAACGGAACGGCCGGCGCGAAGCCGGCCGTCGACACGGAGTATGCGCGCTCAGCGCGAGCCGCGCACGCGCCGCAGCTCGTCGTAGATCAGCAGCACCGCACCGACCGTGATCGCGGAATCGGCGAGGTTGAACGCCGGGAAGTGCCACGTGCCGAGGTGGAAATCGAGGAAGTCGATCACGTGGCCGTAGACGAGCCGGTCGATCACGTTGCCGAGCGCGCCGCCGAGGATCAGCGCGAGCGACAGGCTGAAGAGCCGCTGTTGGCCGTGACGGCGCAGCAGAAAGCAGATCACGAGCGTCGCACCGACGCCGAGCGCGGTGAACGCCCAGCGCTGCCAGCCGCTCGCGGTCGACAGGAAGCCGAACGCGGCGCCACGGTTGTACACCAGCACGAGGTTGAAGAACGACGTCAGCGCATGCTGCGCGCCGTACGCGAACGTTTTCAGGATCGCGATCTTCGACAGTTGATCGAACAGAATCACGATCAGCGAAATGCCGAGCCAGGGCGCGAGCGCGCCGCTGGCCGGTTTCGACAGGGTTTTCGCCATGGTTTAAGCAGCGCTCCGGATTTCGCCGTTTTCAAACAGATTCGAGAAGCAGCGGCCGCACAGCGTCGGATGCTCGGCGTGCGCGCCGACGTCTTCGCGGTAGTGCCAGCAGCGCTCGCACTTCTGGTACTTCGACGCGACCACGTCGACGCTTTCCTGCGCTTCGTCGTCGACCTTGACGACCGTCGCGGCCGACGTGATCAGCACGAACTTCAGGTCGTCGCCGAGGCTCGCGAGCGCGTCGTAGCGCGCGCCGCTCGCATGCACGGCCACTTCGGCCTGCAGCGACGAACCGATGCGGTTCGCGGTGCGCGCTTCCTCGAGCGCCTTGGTCACGTTGCCGCGCACGTCGCGCAGCAGCGCCCACTTCTCGATCAGCGCGGCCGAGCCGGCGACTTCCGGATACGCATAGTAGGTTTCCGTGAAGATCGTGTCGCTGGCCGGCTGGAACACCTTCCACGCTTCTTCGGCCGTGAACGACAGGAACGGCGCGAGCACGCGCAGCAGGCCGTGCGTCAGGTGGTACAGCGCGGTCTGCGCGGAGCGGCGCGCGCGCGAATCGGCGGCGCTCGTGTACAGGCGGTCCTTCAGCACGTCGAGATAGAAGCCGCCGAGATCTTCCGAGCAGTACGTCTGCAGCTTCGCGACGACCGGGTGGAATTCGTACTTCTCGTAGTGGCCGAGCAGTTCCGTCTGCAGCTGGGCGGAGAACGCGACCGCGTAACGGTCGATCTCGAGCCATTCGTCGACCGGCACCGCGTGCTGCGCGAAGTCGAAGTCCGACAGGTTCGCGAGCAGGAAGCGCAGCGTGTTGCGGATGCGGCGATAGCCTTCGGTCACGCGCTTCAGGATTTCCTCGGAGATCGCGAGCTCGCCCGAGTAGTCGGTCGACGCGATCCACAGGCGGATGATTTCCGCGCCGAGGCGGTTCGCGACTTCGTGCGGGTCGATGCCGTTGCCGAGCGACTTGCTCATCTTGCGGCCTTCGCCGTCGACCGTGAAGCCGTGCGTGAGCAGGCCCTTGTACGGCGCGCGGCCGTCGAGCATCGATGCCGTCAGCAGCGACGAGTGGAACCAGCCGCGATGCTGGTCCGAGCCTTCGAGGTACAGATCGGCCGGGAACTGCAGCTGATCCTTGTGCGAGCCGCGCAGCACGTGCCAGTGCGTCGTGCCCGAGTCGAACCACACGTCGAGCGTGTCGCGGTTCTTTTCGTACAGGTTCGCGTCGTCGCCGATCAGCTCGCGCGGGTCGAGCGACTGCCACGCCTCGATGCCCGACTGCTCGACGCGCTTCGCGACTTCCTCGAGCAGCTCGAGCGTGCGCGGGTGCAGCTCGCCGGTTTCCTTGTGCACGAAGAACGCCATCGGCACGCCCCACTGGCGCTGGCGCGACAGCGTCCAGTCCGGACGGTTCGCGATCATGCTGAACAGACGCTGCTTGCCCCACGACGGGTAGAACGCGGTCGCGTCGACGCCTTCGAGCGCCGTCTCGCGCAGCGTCTTGCCGCCGTCGCGCGGCGTCGTGTCCATGCCGGCGAACCACTGCGACGTCGCGCGGTAGATGATCGGCGTCTTGTGGCGCCAGCAGTGCATGTAGCTGTGCGTGTACTTCTCGCTGCGCAGCAGCGAGCCGGCCGCGTTCAGCGCGTCGACGATCTTCGGGTTCGCGTCCCAGATCGACAGGCCGCCGAACAGCGGCAGCGATTCGATATAGCGGCCGTCGCCCATCACCGGGTTGATGATGTCCGAGTCGGTCATCCCGTGCGCCTTGCACGACACGAAGTCCTCGATACCGTACGCGGGCGACGAGTGCACGACGCCGGTACCCGTGTCGGTCGTCACGTAGTCGCCGAGGTAGACGGGCGCGGTGCGCTTGTAGCCGGGGTGCGCAGACGCGAGCGGGTGGTGGAAGCGCAGGTTCGCGAGCTTCACGCCGGGCGCGGTCGCGACGACGCGGCCGGTCAGCTTGAAGTCGGTCATGCAGGCTTCGACGCGCTCTTCCGCGATGATCAGCAGCCCGCGCTCGGTGTCGACCAGCGCGTAGACGATTTCCGGATGGAGGTTCAGCGCCTGGTTGGCGGGAATCGTCCACGGCGTGGTCGTCCAGATCACGATGCCGCCGTCGGCGCGCGGCAGCGCCGGCAGGCCGAACGCCTGCGCGGTCTTTTCGGGTTCCGCGAACGCGAACATCACGTCGATCGTCGGGTCGGTGCGGTCCTTGTACTCGACTTCCGCTTCCGCGAGCGCCGAGCCGCAGTCGAAGCACCAGTTCACCGGCTTCAGCCCGCGATACACGAAGCCCTTCTCGATGATCTTGCCGAGCGCGCGGATTTCTTCCGCCTCGTTCACGAAGTTCATCGTCTTGTACGGGTTGGCCCAGTCGCCGAGCACGCCGAGACGCTTGAAGCCGACCTTCTGCTTCTCGATCTGCTCGGTCGCGTACGCGCGCGCCTTGCTCATCACTTCGGCTGCAGGCAGCGACTTGCCGAACTGCTTCTCGATCTGGATCTCGATCGGCATCCCGTGGCAATCCCAGCCCGGCACGTACGGCGCGTCGAAGCCGGCCATGTTGCGCGACTTGACGACGATGTCCTTCAGGATCTTGTTGACCGCGTGGCCGAGGTGGATGTCGCCGTTCGCGTACGGCGGGCCGTCGTGCAGGATGAACTTCGGCCGGCCCTGGCTGGCCGCGCGGATCTTGTCGTAGATGCCGCGCTCTTCCCACTCCTTGACCCACTGCGGTTCGCGCTTGGGCAGGTCGCCGCGCATCGGGAACGGCGTGTCGAGCAGGTTGACCGGATACTTGGCCTGCGGTTTCGAATCGGCTTTCTTGTTGCTCATGATGGGATCGCTATCTAAATCGGGGGACGCTCTGGCGTCGTGAATCGGGTAGGCGCGCGAGAAGGCGGCGCGAGGGTGCGGCGCGAGGCGCCGCCGTCCGGATCAGCTAATTCGGTCGGTCGCCGACGTCGCGAAGCCGGTCGCGCGGCTGCCCGGCGCGCGGTCGCGCTCGACGAAGTACGCGCGCGCATTCGCGACGTCGAGCGCGATCGCCCGCGACAGCGCCTCGAGATCGTCGAACTTCGCCTCGTCGCGCAGCTTCTTCAGGAATTCGACACGGATCAGTTTGCCGTATGCGTCGCCGTGCCAGTCGAGCAGATGGACTTCGAGCAGCGTGCGGCCGGAATCGTCGACCGTCGGGCGCAGCCCGAGGCTCGCGACGCCCGGCAGCGGGGTGGGGCCGAGGCCGTGCACCTGCACGACGAAGATGCCCTGGAGCGCCGGCCGTTTGTGCGCGATCGGCAGGTTCAGCGTCGGGAAGCCGAGATCGCGGCCGAGCTTCAGCCCGTGCGCGACGTGGCCGCTGATCAGATAGCCGTGGCCGAGCGCCTGCGCGGCCGCGTCGAGATCGCCCGCGGCGAGCGCCGCGCGCACGCCGGAACTCGAGATGCGCGTGCCGTCGCTGCCGGCGACCGTGCCCATCTGCTCGACCTCGAAGCCGTACTGCTCGCCGGCCGCCTTCAGCGTGTCGAACGTGCCCGCGCGCTTCGCGCCGTAGCAGAAATCGTCGCCGACCATCATCCAGCGCGTGTGCAGCCCGTTCACCAGCGTGCGCTCGACGAACGCCTGCGGCGACTGGCTCGCGAACGTGTGATTGAAGTGCTCGACGACGACGCGGTCGACCCCGTGGTCGCGCAGCGCCTCGAGCTTGTCGCGCAGCATCGCGATGCGCGGCGGCGCGCCGGCCGGATTGAAGAATTCGCGCGGGTGCGGCTCGAACGTCATCACGCACACGGGCAGGCCGCGCGCGTCCGCTGCCGCGCGCACGCGCGCGAGCAAGGCCTGGTGGCCGCGATGGACACCGTCGAAGTTGCCGATCGTCAGCGCGCACGGGGCGCGACTCTCGGCGTTGGGCAGGCCGCGGAAGACTTTCACGATAGCGGATGCAGCGTCGGGGGAATGGGCGGTGGGATGCCGCAAAGCAGAAGATTATAAACGTTCGGGCGGGCCGGCGGCCGAGAAGGCGGGAAACGCGGGGGCGAATGGTAAAATTCGCGGATGAAAAAACTCGTGATCCTGATTTCCGGTCGCGGCAGCAACATGGAGGCCATCGTCCGCGCATGCGCGCAGGAACGCTGGCCGGCCGAGGTCGCCGCCGTGATCGCCAACCGGCCCGACGCGGCCGGCCTGGCTTTTGCCGCGTCGCACGGGGTGGCGACGGCGGTGGTCGACCACCGGTCGTTCGACGGCCGCGACAGCTTCGACGCGGCGCTCGCCGCGGAGATCGACCGTTTCTCGCCCGATCTCGTCGTCCTCGCCGGCTTCATGCGCATCCTCACGCCCGCTTTCGTCAGACGTTACGAGGGCCGGCTGCTGAATATCCATCCGTCGCTGCTGCCGAGCTTCAAGGGCATCCACACGCACCAGCAGGCGCTGGATGCCGGCGTCGCGCTGCATGGCGCAAGCGTGCATTTCGTCATCCCCGAGCTCGACAGCGGCGCGATCGTCGCGCAGGGCGCGGTGCCCGTGCGCGCCGGCGACGACGCGGCCGCGCTCGCGCGGCGCGTGCTGGCGGTCGAGCACGTGCTGTATCCGCGCGCGGTGCGCTGGTTCGTCGACGGCCGGTTGCGTCTCGAGAACGGCCGTGCAGTGGTGGCGCCCGACGAGGCGCGCTGGATTTTCGCGGATGAACCGCATACCGAAACGAGTGAGGGCGTATGAAGCTGCACGGATTCCTGATCGGCCAGACCGAGACTTTGCTGGCCGAGGTGCTGAAGTTCGCCGGCCCCGCCGACGCGACGACGAGCCGGTTCTTCCGCGCGCACCCGAAGCTCGGGCATGCCGAGCGCGGCGTGATCGCCGAGGCCGTGTTCGCGGTGCTGCGCCGGAAGATGGAGTTTTCGCATCTGGCCGAGAGCGGCACGGGCACGCCCGCGCGACGCCTCACGCTGCTCGGCCTGATGCAGACGGTCGGTCGCAATGCGTTGAAGCCGTTCCTGTCCGACACCGAGTCCGCATGGCTCGAGCACGTGTCGAAGATCGATCCGGCGAGCCTGCCGGTGCGCATTCGCACGAATCTGCCCGACTGGATTCACCAGGCGCTGTCGGCCCGTTTCGACGCCGACGAGCTCGCGCAACTCGCCGCCGCGCTGAACTACCCGGCGCCGCTCGACCTGCGTGCCAACGCGCAGAAGGCGAGCCGCGACCAGGTGATCGAAGCGCTGCGTGTGAGCGGCATCGACGCGGGCGCGACGCCGTTCGCGCCGTTCGGGGTGCGCGTGGTCGGCAAGCCGGCGCTGACGCGCCTGAAGCTGTTTGAGGAAGGGGCGATCGAGGTGCAGGACGAAGGCAGCCAGCTGCTGTGCTCGCTGGTGGCGCCGCGGCGCGGCGAGATGGTCGTCGATTTCTGCGCGGGCGCGGGCGGCAAGACGCTCGCGCTCGGCGCGATGATGCGCTCGACCGGGCGCCTGTATGCGTTCGACGTCTCGGAAAAGCGCCTCGCCAAGCTGAAGCCGCGCCTCGCGCGCAGCGGGCTGTCGAACGTGAACCCGGTGCTGATCGACAGCGAGCACGACGCGAAGATCAAACGGCTCGCCGGCAAGATCGACCGCGTGCTGGTCGACGCGCCGTGTAGCGGCCTCGGCACGCTGCGCCGCAATCCGGACCTGAAGTGGCGGCAGACGCGCACGGCGATCGACGAGCTGACGCCCAAGCAGGCGTCGATCCTCGCGAGCGCCGCGCGGCTCGTGAAGAAGGGCGGCCGGCTCGTCTACGCGACCTGCAGCGTGCTCGACGCCGAGAACGAGCGCATCGTCGAACAGTTCCTGGCCGATCACCCCGACTTCGTGCTGGTGCCGGCGCAGCAGGTGCTGGCCGACCAGCGCATCGCGCTCGAGACGGGCGATTACCTGTCGCTGTGGCCGCACCGTCACGCGACCGACGGCTTCTTCGCCGCGGTGCTCGAACGCCGCGCCGCGCAGTAACGACGCCCGGACGGACGATGGAGACTCTGCAGAGCCGCCTGCTGTCGCACCGGCTGGCGTCGGTGATTCGCGATTTCCACCAGCCGGTGATGATCTGGCAGGCGGCGATCCTCGTCGGGGCACTGTGTTTCGCGTGGGTGGCCGCGCGCTTCGTGCACGGCCGGATCGACGCGCGGCGCCGGGCCGCCGGACGCGCGCCGGGCGCGGGCGCGCAAAGCCTGAAGCGTGCGCTGTTTCCGCTGTTCGGCAGCGTGTTCGTCGGCGGCGCGCAGCTCGCGTTCGACCCGTTCATGTCGACGTCGCTGCTGGCGCTCGCGCTCGTGCCGCTGTTCGGCATCGGGCTGATCTACGTGCTGTTCTTCTTCGCGCGGCGCGTGTTCGCGCGCGACGGCCACACGCACGCATGGCTGTCGATCGTCGAGAAGATCGTGTCGACCGTCGTGTGGGCCGCGATGGTGATGACCGTGCTCGGCATCCAGCGCGACGTGCTCGGCTGGCTCGACAGCGTGCAGTTCCGGGTCGCGACCGCGCACCTCACGCTGCTGTCGGTGATTTCCGGCGCGCTGTGGGTCTGCGTGACGCTGATGGTCGCGATGTGGCTCGGTTCGGTGCTCGAGGATCGCCTGTCGCGCGCGAGCACGCTCGACGCGAACCTGAAGGTCGTGCTGTCGCGGGTCGGCCGCGCGCTGCTCGTGTTCGCGGCGATCCTGATCGGGCTGTCGCTCGTCGGCATCGACGTGACGGTGCTCGGCGTGTTCGGCGGCGCGGTGGGCGTCGGCCTCGGTTTCGGGTTGCAGAAGATCGCGAGCAACTACGTGTCGGGCTTCATCATCCTGCTCGACCGCTCGCTGCGGCTCGGCGATGCGATCAGCGTCGGCGGGCTGCAGGGCGTCGTCACGCAGATCCGCACGCGCTACACGGTCGTGCGCGGCCTCGACGGCAACGAGACGCTGATCCCGAACGAGAAGCTGATCACCGACGTCGTGCAGAACCAGTCGTCGTACCTGACGCGCGGCTATGCGAAAGTCGCGGTGCAGGTCGCGTACACGAGCGACGTCGAGCGGGCGCTCGCGTTGCTCGCCGACGCCGCGAAGGACGTGCCGCGCGTGCTGGCCGAGCCGGCGCCGACCCCGTATCTCGTGAGTTTCGGCGCGGACGGGATCGACCTGGAGCTCGGCTTCTGGATCGAGGATGCGGCGAAAGGCACGTCGGGCGTGCGCTCGAGCGTGAACCGCAACATCTGGCGGCTGTTCGGCGAGCACGGGATTTCGATTCCGTTCCCGCAGCGCGAAGTGCGCGTGGTCGGGCTGCCGGACGGCTTTCCCGCGCCGGGCGTGGCGGCCGGGCCCGATCCGGCGGCCGCCGACGGTGCGCGGGACGCGCGCACGCCGGCGGCGTAGCGGGCGGGCGCGGTCAATCGTACCGATTCCGCGGTCGAAACCGGATCGCGGGGCTTTCGCAGTCCGCCCATGGACTGGACGGATTGCGTCAGGGCAAGAAAATGTTCATTTTTTACAAAGACTTGGAACGGTTGAAGTAAAATTCTGGTCTACACGCGGTATGCTTTCATTTTTCTGACGCTGGCATGAGCCGGCGTCGCTCTCATCACAGGTAACTGCCTTGTTGAATTCCCTGCTCGATTTTCTTTCCCACGGGCTTCTGCATTTTTCGTGGTGGCAGGTCGCGCTGTTCGCGCTCGCCGTCACGCACGTCACGATCATCGGCGTCACGGTCTACCTGCACCGCTGCCAGGCGCACCGCGCGCTGGAGCTGCATCCGATCGCGAGCCATTTCTTCCGTTTCTGGCTGTGGATGACGACCGGGATGCTGACCGGCCAGTGGGCCGCGATCCATCGCAAGCACCACGCGAAGTGCGAAACCGAGGAAGATCCGCACAGCCCGCAGACGCGCGGCATCTGGAAGGTGTTCCTCGAGGGCGCCGAGCTGTACCGCGCGGAAGCGAAGAACGAGGAGACGATGCGCAAGTTCAGCCACGGCACGCCGAACGACTGGCTCGAGCGCAATCTCTACTCGAAGTACCCGATCCTCGGCATCAGCATGATGATGGTGATCGACGTCGCGCTGTTCGGCGTGCTCGGCCTGACCGTGTGGGCCGTGCAGATGGTGTGGATCCCGTTCTGGGCGGCGGGCGTCGTCAACGGCTTCGGGCACTTCTGGGGCTATCGCAACTTCAACTCGGCCGACGCGAGCACGAACCTGTTCCCGTGGGGCATCGTGATAGGCGGCGAAGAGCTGCACAACAACCACCACACGTTCGCGACGTCGGCGAAGCTGTCGAACAAGTGGTACGAGTTCGACATCGGCTGGATGTACATCCGGATCATGTCGGCATTCGGTCTCGCCAAGGTGAAGAAGGTTGCGCCCACGCCGCGCCTGAACAAGCCGAAGACGGTGCTCGACCAGGAAACGCTGCAGGCCGTGCTGTCGAACCGCTACGAAGTGATGGCGCGCTACGGCAAGGCCGTGAAGCGTGCGTACCGCCAGGAGCTCGCGCACCTGAAGGAGCTCGGTTCGAGCGAGAAGTACCAATTGATGCGTAGCGCGCGCAAGTGGTTCCACAAGGATGCCGACGGCCTCGACGAGCCGCAGAAAAAGCTGCTGCCGGAGATCTTCGCGAACAGCCAGAAGCTGCATACGTACTTCCAGCTGCGCCAGGATCTCGCCGCGATCTGGGATCGTTCGACCGCGTCGCGCGAACAGCTGCTCGCGCAATTGCAGGATTGGTGCCATCGCGCAGAACAAAGCGGCATCAAGGCGCTGCAGGAATTCGCGACGCGCCTGCGTCGCTACGCCTGATTCGAAATCGATTAGAATCTCAGGACGTCACAAACCCCGCGTTGGCGGGGTTTTTTCATTTGGGCCGCTGGTTTTTGACGGATCGGCAGCGCCTGAATGGGTATGAGGCTTGGGGCGGTGGCAAGTGGGCGCCCCGGGCGAGTGCAAGGGATGGGATCGGGGCAGGGCGCCGAAGCGCCCACGCTGATCGACCGCGAAGCATGGGATCGGAGTAAGCGCTAAAGCACTAACTCTGATCGACCGCGAAGCATGGGATCGGAGTAAGCGCTAAAGCGCTAACTCCGATCGACAGGAGATATGGAGATGCAATCGACGATCAAACCCGTCGAGTACGACCGGCCCGTCGCCGCAGGGACCGTATGCGGCGTGGGACAGGCGTGGGCCAAGGTGCCCGAGGCGCCGTCCGCCGAGGAGCGCGCTGCGCTGAAGGCGCGCATCAAGGCGTTGCTCGCCCGTGAAAAGGCCGTGCTGGTCGCCCACTACTACGTGGATGCCGAACTGCAGGAACTCGCCGACGAAACCGGCGGTTGTGTGGCCGATTCGCTCGAAATGGCCCGCTTCGGCCGCGATCACGACGCGCAGACGCTGGTCGTCGCCGGCGTGCGCTTCATGGGCGAAACCGCGAAGATCCTGAGCCCGAACAAACGGATCCTGATGCCCGATCTCGACGCGACCTGTTCGCTCGACCTCGGCTGCCCGGTCGACGAATTCTCGGCCTTCTGCGATGCGCATCCGGACCGTACCGTCGTCGTCTACGCGAACACCAGTGCGGCCGTGAAGGCGCGCGCGGACTGGATGGTCACGTCGTCGATCGGCCTCGAGATCGTGGCCGACCTGCACGCGCGCGGCGAAAAGATCATCTGGGCCCCCGATCGCCATCTGGGCAGCTATATCCAGAAGAAGACCGGCGCGGACATGCTGCTGTGGCAGGGCTCGTGTCTGGTTCACGACGAGTTCAAGGGCATCGAGCTCGACCTGCTGCGCGCCGAATATCCGGACGCGAAGGTGCTCGTCCATCCCGAGTCGCCGGAAAACGTCGTGGCGCAGGCCGATGTCGTCGGTTCGACCACGCAACTGATCGACGCGGCCGTCAAGTTCGACGCGAAGCGCTTCATCGTCGCGACCGATCTCGGCATCCTGCACAAGATGCAGCTTGCGGCGCCCGGCAAGACCTTCATCGCGGCGCCGACGGCCGGCAACAGCGCGACCTGCAAGAGCTGCGCGCACTGCCCGTGGATGGCGATGAACGGCCTCGCGAACCTGGCTGACGTGCTCGAACGCGGCCACAACGAGATTTTCGTCGATCCCGCGATCGGCGAGCGCGCGCGTTTGCCGATCGACCGGATGCTCGAATTCGCGGCCGCGCACAAGAAGCGCGTGCAGGCGAGCGGCGATTTGCAGCGCGACCAGCAACTGTTTGCGAACGTGGGGGCAGCGTAATGAACGGCCCTCACGCTGACATTCGTTCGCTGTCGACCGAGGGGGCGGCCGCCTCCCCCGGGGGCGGCCCGGCGGAAGGCGCCGCGACTGCGGTCTCGCCGCTGTTCGAAGCCGTCCGCGCGCAATACGGCGCGGCATTCGACGCAGCGATCGCGCGCAACGTGGCCGATGCGATCGCCGAAGACGTCGGCACCGGCGACCAGACCGGGCGGCTCGTGCCGGCCGGCGAGCGCCGCCGGGCGCGGATCATCGTGCGCGAGGAAGCCGTGCTGTGCGGCGTCCCGTGGTTCGACGCCGTGATCGCCCGGATCGATCCGTCGATCGTCGTGCAATGGCGCTATCGCGAAGGCGACCGGATGACGGCGGATTCGACCGTGTGCGAACTCGAAGGGCCGGCGCGCGCGCTGCTGACGGCCGAGCGCAACGGGCTGAACTTCCTGCAACTGCTGTCGGGTGTCGCGACCGCGACGCGACGTTACGTCGATCGCGTCGAAGGCACGCGCGCGAAGATCCTCGATACGCGCAAGACGCTGCCGGGGCTGCGGCTCGCGCAGAAGTACGCCGTGCGCGTGGGCGGCGGCGAGAACCAGCGTCTCGCGCTGTACGACGGCATCCTGATCAAGGAAAACCACATCGCGGCGGCTGGCGGTGTCGGCGAGGCGCTCGATGCGGCGTTCGCGCTGGAGTCGGGCGTGCCCGTGCAGGTCGAAGTCGAGACGCTCGCGCAACTCGACACGGCGCTCGCGCATGGCGCGCAGTCGGTGCTGCTCGACAACTTCACGCTCGACATGATGCGCGAAGCGGTGCGTGTGGCGGATGGCAAGGCCGTGCTCGAAGTATCGGGCGGCGTCAATTTCGATACGGTGCGCACGTTCGCGGAGACGGGCGTCGATCGCATCTCGATCGGCGCGCTGACGAAGGACGTGCGGGCGACGGACTATTCGATGCGGATCGTCGACTGATCGAATGTCGTCCAAACAGACAAAAGCCGTTGGCGCGCAAACGCCAGCGGCTTTTTTCTTGTGCTGCGGACGCAGCGGGGAAGGGCGGCGCGCCGCTCAGCGGCGCACGCGCGGCGTGAGCACGCTCGGCAATGCCTTCGGCAGCGTATGCGGCCAGTCGCGGCTGTAGTGCAGCCCGCGGCTTTCGCGGCGCGAGTGCGCGCTCTTCACGATCAGCGTGGCCACGTCGACGAGGTTGCGCAGTTCGAGCAGATCGCGCGTCACGCGGAAATTCGCGTAGTACTCGTGGATTTCGTCGCGCAGCAGCGACAGCCGGTGCTTCGCGCGCTCGAGGCGCTTGTCGGTGCGCACGATGCCGACGTAGTTCCACATCAGGCGGCGCAGTTCGTCCCAGTTGTGTGCAACGACGACTTCCTCGTCCGCATCCGACACGCGGCTTTCGTCCCAGGCGGGCAGCGTGGCGGGCGCGTCGGCGTCGAAACCGGCCGCCTCGATCGCCCCGGCCGCCGCGCGGCCGATCACGAGGCATTCGAGCAGCGAGTTGCTCGCGAGCCGGTTCGCGCCGTGCAACCCCGTGTACGACGTTTCGCCGACCGCATACAGGCCGGCGAGATCGGTGCGGCCGGCGAGATCGGTGACGACGCCGCCGCACGTATAGTGCGCGGCCGGCACGACGGGAATCGGCTGTTTCGCGATGTCGATGCCGAATTCGAGGCAGCGCGCATGGATCGTCGGGAAATGTTCGCGCAGGAACGCTTCCGGCTGGTGGCTGATGTCGAGATACACGCAGTCGATCCCGCGCTTCTTGATCTCGAAGTCGATCGCGCGGGCGACGATGTCGCGCGGCGCGAGTTCGGCGCGCGGATCGTGCGCGGGCATGAAGCGCGTGCCGTCGGGCAGCTTCAGGAGGCCGCCTTCGCCGCGCACGGCTTCCGAAATCAGGAACGACTTCGCGTACGGATGGAACAGGCAGGTCGGGTGGAACTGGATGAATTCCATGTTCGACACGCGGCAGCCGGCACGCCACGCCATCGCGATGCCGTCGCCGGTCGCGGTGTCGGGATTCGTCGTGTACAGGTAGACCTTGCCGGCGCCGCCGGTGGCGAGCACCGTATGCGGCGCCTCGATCGTGATCGTCCGGTCGTTGTCGACGTCGAGCGCATACAGGCCGTGACAGCGGCGGCCGGGCAGGCCGAGCCGGTCCGACGTGATCAGGTCGATCGCATGGTGGTTTTCGAAGAACGTGATGTTCGGATGCTGGCGCGCGCGCGCCGACAGCGTCGCCAGCACCGCATGGCCGGTCGCATCGGCCGCATGGATGATCCGGCGGTGGCTGTGGCCACCTTCGCGCGTCAGGTGAAAGCCGAGTTCGGCCGCGTCGTCCTTCGTGAACGGCACGCCTTGCGAGATCAGCCATTCGATCGCTTCGCGGCCGTGCTCGACGATGTAGCGCGTCGCGCCTTCGTCGCACAAGCCGCCACCGGCGACCAGCGTGTCGTCGACGTGGTTCTCGATGCTGTCCGCCGAGTCGAGGACCGCCGCGATGCCGCCCTGCGCGTTATCGCTCGCCCCCTCCATCATCGAACGTTTCGCGATCAGCGCGACACGCCGCGTGCTGGCCAGGTTGAGTGCGACCGACAGCCCTGCCAGGCCGCTGCCGACGATCGCCACGTCGAATTTCATGCTGCATCTCCATCGTTACGCTTTTGATCTTGTGCGTTCCGGCGGCCGCGGCCGCGGAAAGGGGAGAGCATACCGCGTCGGGAGCCTGAGCGTGCGCGCCAAAACAAAAAGCCCCGCAGGTGCGGGGCTTTTCGGTCGCCGTCAGGCTGGCAGAAACCGGAGATTACTTGATCTTGGTTTCTTTGTATTCCACATGCTTGCGGACGACGGGATCGAACTTCTTGATCGCCATCTTTTCCGGCATGTTGCGCTTGTTCTTCGTGGTCGTGTAGAAGTGACCCGTACCAGCGGTCGACTCGAGCTTGATCTTGTCGCGGGCGCCTTTTGCCATGATTGTGCTCCTTGGGCTTAGGCTTCGCCGCGTGCGCGCAGGTCAGCGAGCACGGAATCGATGCCGTTCTTGTCGATCAGGCGCAGGCCGGCGTTCGAGACGCGCAGGCGCACCCAGCGGTTTTCGCTCTCTACCCAGAACCGGCGGTTTTGCAGGTTCGGCAGGAAGCGACGCTTCGTCTTGTTGTTGGCGTGGGAAACGTTGTTGCCGCTCATCGGCGCTTTCCCAGTTACTTGGCATACGCGTGCCATGAGAGCACTCCTAATACGCTAAATTCGGGGTTCGATCGCCGGTGAAGGTTCCATCGCACCGCCACGTGATCCATGGCTGCACTCAGAACGCCGTAGCCCTTACAGACAAGGCCCTTCGATGGCTAGAACTGGTTGGAAAAAAGACAGACGGCGATTCTAGCAGAAAAAGCTCAGAAAAATCAAACCTAATTTCGCTTCGCCGTTGCGGCGCCTCGGGACGGGCCGCCGCGCCACAGTCTACAGCCAACCGGCCCGCGCGAACGAAAAAGTATCGCTGACGCCGACGACGATGTGATCGAGCAGCCGCACGTCGACGAGCTCGAGCGCGTCTTTCAGCACGCGGGTCAGGCGGCGGTCTTCCGCGCTCGGCTGCACCGCGCCCGACGGATGGTTGTGCGCGACGATCAGCGCCGCGGCGTTCCGTTTCATCGCGCGGCGCACGATCTCGCGCGGATAGACGGCCATGCGCGTGAGCGAGCCGCGCGCGATTTCCTCCATGTCGATCAGGCAGTTGCGCGCGTCGAGATAGACCGCCATGAATACTTCGTACTGGCGCGTGCCGATCTTCAGTCGCAGGCAATCCTCGACGGCGCCGGGCGAGTCGATTTGCATCCGTTCTTCCGCTTTCTCCACCAGCATGCGCCGCGCGATCTCGGTGACCGCGACGAGCCGCGCGGAGCGTGCGGGGCCGATGCCGGGGTGCGCCTCGAAATCGTCGGTGGTCGCTTCGAGCAGCCCGTGCAACGTGCCGAACTGCTCGACCAGCCTGCGGGCGGTGACGAATACGTCGTGACCGGGCTTGCCGGTGCCGAGCAGCAGCGCGATCAGCTCGTCGTCGGTCAGCGCGGCCGGCCCGCGTTCCACCAGCCGTTCGCGCGGCCGCTCGGGCCGCCAGTCGCCCGAGCGGCGCCTGCGGCGGTTGATCGGGATGACGCGGCCGGGCGGATCGGCCGGCGCGTCGGCGGTGTCGCGGCATTCGGCCGACGGCGCGATGAGGCGGGGTGACGGCATGATCGGAACTCCATTGGCGGCGGGCGGCGGGTGCAACGTCGTCGCACTTTCCGCCTTGCACGCTCAGGTGACTTACAATATTGGTTTTGCGCCGGGCCATTCGGCCGTATCGGGCGCCGACTGAACGAGTAATTCATGAGCCTCATCGATTTATCCGAAGTGAAGCCCGGTTCCCACGTCACGTTGCATTACCGGCTGGCACTGGCCGACGGCGCCGACATCGTCAACACCTTCTCGGACAAGCCGGCCACGCTGTTGCTGGGCGCGGGGCAACTGGCGCCGTCGCTGGAACAGATTCTGCTCGGGCTCCGGGTCGGCGACCACTCGACTTTTCAGCTAGCCCCCGATCAGGGGTTCGGTCCCCGCAATCCCGACATGCTCCAGCGCGTGACGCTGTCGACGCTGCGCGAGAACGGAATGGTCGGCGACGATTTCACGCCGGGCGAACTCATCGAGTTCAATGCACCGGATGGCGGTCGCTACGCGGGGGTGCTGAAGGAGGTCGGCGAGACCTCGGCGCTGTTCGACTTCAATCATCCGCTCGCGGGCCAGGCGCTCACGTTCGAAGTGAAAATCATCGGAATCCTGTAATCATGAGTACCACCGATACGCTGTCCGGACAGACCGTCGCCGCCGACGCCGAAATCCTGCTGGCCCAGCCGCGCGGCTTCTGCGCGGGCGTCGACCGCGCGATCGAGATCGTCGAGCGCGCCATCGCGATGCACGGCGCGCCGATCTACGTGCGTCACGAAATCGTCCACAACAAGTACGTGGTCGAGGATCTGAAGAAGAAGGGCGCGATCTTCGTCGAGGAACTCGAGGAAGTGCCGGCCGGCAACACCGTGATCTTCAGTGCGCACGGCGTGTCGAAAGCCGTGCGCGACGAGGCCGACGTGCGCGGGTTGCGCATTTACGACGCCACCTGCCCGCTCGTCACGAAGGTGCACGTCGAGGTCGCGAAGATGCGCCAGGACGGCGTCGACATCGTCATGATCGGGCACAAGGGCCATCCCGAAGTCGAAGGCACGATGGGCCAGGTCGAGCGCGGCATGCACCTCGTCGAAAGCGTCGAGGACGTGCACAAGCTCGAGCTCGCCGATCCCGAACGCATCGCGCTCGTCACGCAGACGACGCTGTCCGTCGACGACGCGGCCGAGATCATCGGCGCGCTGAAGGCGAAGTATCCGAAGATCCGCGAACCGAAGAAGCAGGACATCTGCTACGCGACGCAGAACCGCCAGGACGCGGTGAAGTTCATGGCGCCGCAATGCGACGTCGTGATCGTGGTCGGCAGCCCGAACAGTTCGAACTCGAGCCGGCTGCGCGAAGTGGCGGAAAAGCGCGGCGTGGCCGCGTACATGGTCGATGCGCCCGACCAGATCGATCCGGCATGGGTCGCCGGCAAGCGCCGCATCGGCGTGACGGCCGGCGCGTCGGCGCCCGAGGTGCTCGCCCAGGCCGTGATCGCACGGCTGCGCGAACTCGGCGTGCGCAACGTCCGCGCACTCGACGGCATCGAGGAAAACGTGTCGTTTCCGCTGCCGCGCGGGTTGAACCTGCCGCCCGCCGCCTGATTGCCGCATCGCACCCGCGGAACACCGAAGCGCGCCTCCCGGCGCGCTTTTTTTCGTGCGTCGAAATTGCGATCGCAACCATGATTCCCGATCGTGGTGCAACCCGGTTGCTCCGGCCGCGTCCAATCGTGTCTCAAAATTGGTTGCAATGCAGGAAAACCCCATCGAATCAGGAATATTGGCGTCCTATAAATGGAGTTACAATGCGCCCGTTTTCAAGCCGGAATGGCTTTGAAATCGGGTTTTGGCAAGGCGCGGGAGACCATTCAATGCATGTGAAGTTGGCTTACGCCGTGTCCGTCGCCGCACCGGTTGCAATCCTTGCCGGCTGCAGCAAAAAGAGCGACGACGGGGCGGGCAGGGAGGCTGCGGGGTTCGCGGCACCACCATCGGCCAGCGGCGGGCGCGTCGCCGGAAGCGGACGGGGAGCGCCATCGGCGCGCCGTCTCGCGCAACTGGGCAGGGACACGGAATACGGGGCACGTTTGACGATCGATGAAATCCACGCGCTTGGCCCGACGAACGGGCCGGCAGCGGGCATGCAGGCTGCGTCGCGGCAAGCGGCCGGTCGACGGATGCCGGACGATCGCGGCGTTGCCGGCAGCGTGCCGAGGCCACTGTCCCCCCGTCGATTCGATTCGACGAAACGGCGTGCCGCCGCAACCGCCCGTGTCGGGGCGCGCAGCCTGGTTCGTACGATGGATTCCGATGCAGTCCTGACGGAAGTCGGGCGCGATTGCCGCAACGCCTTGCCGGGCGACGCGGCGCGGAATCCGCTCCGTCCGGGCGCGATGCTTGCGTGGCATCGGACGGGCCAAGGCACGGAGGCCGGGCAACCGGACGACGGCCGTCTCGGCATGCTGCCCCACGACTTCAAGGAGGCCACGAACACCGTCCTCGATGTCGTGACGATTTAGCGACGGGACTCATGACGGCACCGAAACAGTGCGGTGCCGTTTTTGTATCCGCTCCGGCGGCAGGCCCGGCCGTACAGGCCGGGCGGCGCGCGCCGGGACGATCCACCCTTACCGGTATCGACTAGTACCCGCAGTGTCGCCGAGAAGGCGCGATTCCTCGCTTACCCGCGGGGCGCAACGTCCTCCGGCAGCATGGGCCAAGGAGCTTTAAATGGATATTTTCGTCCAGCAGGTTCTCAACGGGCTGGTGCTCGGCAGTGTGTACGCCATCATCGCGTTGGGATACACGATGGTGTACGGCATTCTCGGCATCATCAACTTCGCGCACGGCGACGTGCTGATGATCGGCGCGATGGTCGCGCTGTCGGCCATCACCGTGCTGCAGAACCACTTTCCCGGACTCGGCAACGTCGCGACGCTGACGATCGGCCTGGGCATCGCCGCGGTCGTCTGTGCGTTCGTCGGCTTCACGATCGAGCGCGTCGCGTACCGGCCGCTGCGCCGCGCGCCGCGTCTCGCGCCGCTGATCACCGCGATCGGCGTGTCGATCCTGCTGCAGACGGCCGCGATGATCATCTGGTCGCGCAACCCTCTGCCGTTCCCGCAATTGCTGCCGACCGACCCGATCAACGTGATCAAGGCGACCGACACGACGCCCGGCGCCGTGATCTCGGTCACCGAAATCGTGATCATCGCCGTCGCGTTCATCGTGATGGGCGGCCTGCTGCTGCTCGTGCACAAGACCAAGCTCGGCCGCGCGATGCGCGCGATCGCCGAAAGCCCGAACACCGCGAGCCTGATGGGCGTGAACCCGAACTTCGTGATCTCGGCAACCTTCATGATCGGCTCCGCGCTCGCCGCGCTGGCCGGCGTGATGATCGCGTCCGAATACGGCAACGTGCACTTCTACATGGGCTTCATCCCCGGCATGAAGGCGTTCACCGCGGCGGTGCTCGGCGGGATCGGCAACCTCGGCGGCGCGATGGTCGGCGGCGTGCTGCTCGGCCTGATCGAGCAGCTCGGGGCCGGCTACATCGGCAACCTCACGGGCGGCGTATTCGGCAGCAACTACCAGGACGTGTTCGCCTTCATCGTGCTGATCGTCGTGCTGGTGTTCCGCCCGTCGGGCCTGCTGGGCGAACGGGTCGCGGATCGCGCGTAACGGAAGGGGAGCAAACAACATGACATCCATTCAACCGATCGAATCGTCGACGTCGCTCGTCGAAGAGCGCAACACCGCCAAGACCGTCGTCATCGGCCTTCTCACCGCGGTCCTCGTGATCGCCGCGCCGATCGTGATCGGCTCGGCCGGCGGCAACTACTGGGTCCGCGTGCTCGACTTCGCGATGCTGTACGTGATGCTCGCGCTGGGCCTGAACGTGGTGGTCGGCTTCGCCGGCCTGCTCGACCTCGGCTACATCGCGTTCTACGCGGTGGGCGCGTACACGGCGGCACTGCTGAGCTCGCCGCACCTGACCTCGCAGTTCGAGTGGATCGCGGCGCTTGCGCCGAACGGCCTGCACGTGCCGTTCCTGATCATCGTGCCGATCGCGATGGCGCTCGCGGCGACCTTCGGGATCCTGCTCGGCGCGCCGACGCTGCGCCTGCGCGGCGACTATCTGGCGATCGTGACGCTCGGCTTCGGTGAAATCGTCCGGATCTTCATGAACAACCTCGACCGTCCGGTGAACATCACCAACGGCCCGAAGGGGATCACGGGCATCGACCCGGTGCACGTCGGCGGCTTCAACCTGTCGCAGACGCATACGCTGTTCGGCTTCCAGCTGCCGTCGGTCTACATGTACTACTACCTGTTCGTGCTCTGCTCGCTGCTGGTGATCTGGGTGTGTACGCGTCTGCAGCACTCGCGTATCGGCCGTGCGTGGGCAGCGATCCGCGAAGACGAGATCGCGGCGAAGGCGATGGGCATCAACACCCGTAACGTGAAGCTGCTCGCGTTCGCGATGGGCGCGTCGTTCGGCGGCCTGTCGGGCTCGATGTTCGGCGCGTTCCAGGGCTTCGTGTCGCCCGAGTCGTTCACGTTCTGGGAATCGATCGTCGTGCTCGCCTGCGTGGTGCTCGGCGGCATGGGCCATATCCCGGGCGTGATCCTGGGTGCGGTGCTGCTCGCGATCTTCCCGGAATTCCTGCGCTCGACGATGAGCCCGCTGCAGCATGCGCTGTTCGGTCATGACGTCGTCGATACCGAAGTGATCCGTCAGGCGCTGTACGGCCTCGCGATGGTGATCATCATGCTGTACCGCTCGGAAGGCCTGTGGCCCGCGCCGAAGCATGAGGACAAGATCGCGAAACTGGCGAAGCGCAACGGCAAGAAGCCGGTGCGCGCTTAACCGACGGACAAGGGGATACACACATGAGCGACAAGCAAATCCGACTGTCCGTGCAGGGCGTGAACAAGCGTTTCGGCGGCCTGCAGGCGCTGTCCGACGTCGGCCTGCAGATCAAGGAAGGCGAGATCTACGGCCTGATCGGCCCGAACGGCGCCGGCAAGACGACGTTCTTCAACGTGATCACGGGCCTCTACACGCCGGACTCCGGCGACTTCAAGCTGGACGGCCAGAACTACACGCCGACGGCCGTGCACCAGGTGGCCAAGGCCGGCATCGCGCGCACGTTCCAGAACATCCGCCTGTTCGGCGGGATGACGGCGCTCGAGAACGTGATGGTGGGCCGCCACGTGCGCACCAAGCACGGGCTGCTCGGCGCGGTGTTCCAGACGCCGGCCGAACGTCAGGAAGAGCGCGAGATCAAGGAGCGCGCGATCGAGCTGCTCGAATACGTCGGCGTGCTGCAGTACGCCGACTACACGTCGCGCAACCTGTCGTACGGTCACCAGCGTCGTCTGGAAATCGCACGGGCCCTCGCGACCGATCCGAAGCTGCTCGCGCTCGACGAGCCGGCCGCCGGGATGAACGCGACCGAGAAGGTCGAACTCACGCGCCTGCTCGACAAGATCCGCTCGGACGGCCGCACGATCCTGCTGATCGAGCACGACGTGAAGCTCGTGATGGGGCTGTGCAACCGGATGACGGTGCTCGATTACGGCAAGGTGATCGCCGAGGGTCTGCCGCAGGACGTGCAGAAGAATCCGAAGGTGATTGAGGCATATCTCGGCGCAGGGGTGCACTGATGGCAGCGGCAATGTTGAAAATCAAGGGCTTGCAGGTCAACTACGGCGGCATCCAGGCCGTCAAGGGCGTCGACATGGAAGTCCGTCAGGGCGAGCTCGTGACGCTGATCGGTGCGAACGGCGCCGGCAAGACCACGACGATGAAGGCGATCACCGGCCTGAAGCCGTATTCGGCGGGCGACATCGAGTACGACGGCAAGTCGATCAAGGGCGTGCCGTCGCACGAACTGCTCAAGCGCGGCCTCGCGATGGTGCCGGAAGGCCGCGGGATCTTCGCGCGGATGTCGATCATCGAGAACATGCAGATGGGCGCGTACCTGCGCAACGACAACGAGCAGATCAAGAAGGACGTCGACCGGATGTTCGGCTTCTTCCCGCGCCTGAAGGAACGGGCGACGCAGCTCGCGGGCACGCTGTCGGGCGGCGAGCAGCAGATGCTGGCGATGTCGCGCGCGATTCTCTCCAAGCCGAAGCTGCTGCTGCTCGACGAGCCGTCGATGGGCCTGTCGCCGATCATGGTCGAGAAGATCTTCGAAGTGGTGCGCGAGATCTCGAAGGAAGGCATCACGGTGCTGCTGGTCGAGCAGAATGCACGCCTCGCGCTGCAGGCGGCCGACCGCGGCTACGTGATGGATTCGGGCACGGTCACGATGGAAGGCGACGCGAAGCAGATGCTCGACGATCCGAAGGTGCGGGCTGCGTATCTCGGCGAATGAATGAGCGGGCCCGGTGCGGCGGCGGATGCTGGCGCGTCGCGCAAGGGCTGTCGAAAGGCTGTCACGGGATGCCGTGACGGCCTTTTTTTTCGTCCGGCGTGTCCGGCGGCGAACTGTGCATCGCAGATGCGACTCCATTCATCGGGTAGCGAGGCCGGCGACGCGGTGCGGGACACGGCAGCGTGTCGGTTTGCCGGCAGCCGTCCGCTACCGGCCATCCGCAACCGGCCGTCCGCTACCGGCCGTCCGCGACCGGCCGTCCGCAAACCGACACGCGGGCGGCGTAGCATGGTCGATCCATCGCGATACGGAGAGCACGCATGAGTCTGGACTACGGTTTCGTGAAGGCGAAGGTGACGTCGGTGGCGCAGCTGAAGGGCTCGCCGCACGGCAGCGAGATCCAGTATCACATCCACCTGACGCTCGCGTTGCCGAGCGGCGACTGGGATGTCGCGATCAACGTCGGCACCAACGATGCGGACGACCTGCTGAACTACAAGCTCGTCTACGATTTCCATCATCCGATCACGGCGACGCTGGCGGCCGCAGCCGAAGGCTATACGGACCTCACCGGGCACACCGCGCTACCTGCGCTCGACTATCTGCGCAGCGACATCCTGAACGAGACGGGGGCATGGCGCGCGAGCGCCGTGATGGACGGCACCGAGCACGCGGAGCCGATCCCGTCGCTGCTGCGGCTCGTCAATGCCGCCCAGTCGCAAGGGCTCGACGTGGTCGTGTTCGGCCGCACGTATGCGCAAGGCAACGGCATCCACGACACGCACATGAACCAGGGCTCGACCGGCTCGAACTACCTGCACCGTGCGGGCGACGACCGCAACGACCACAACGACGTGTGGCAGGACGGCGCGCTGATCGTGCGCGTGAGCGATACGCAGTGGGCCGCGTATTTCGCGGCGTTCGAGCAGCAGGCCGTGCCGACCGACGCGCTCGGCAATCCGCTGCCGGGCGCGGGGCCGATCACGCGCTGAGCCGTGCCGCGGCCGGCGGCCGCGTTACGCGGCGGGCAGCGTCTTGCCGAACGAGATGCGCTCCTCGACGCGATAGCCGAGCGCCGCGTAGAAGCGGCATGCATCGTCGTTGCCGGGCAGCACCTGCAGGTTGATCTTCAGGCAGCCGCGCGCGGCGAGCGCGCGTTCCGCATGTGCGATCAGCGCGCGGCCGACACCGAGCCGGCGTACGTCGTTCGCGACGCCGAACGAATAGAGCCAGCCGCGATGTCCGTCGAACCCGGCCATCAGCGTGCCGACGACGCGCGCCCCGCTGGTCGCGACGAAGAACAGCTCCGGCTGCGTCGCGAGCTTCAGCTCGATCGATCGCAGCGGATCGCGGTGCGGCGGCGCACCGGCTTCGTCGTACTGCGGGAACGCGTCGCGCCATACCGCGAGGACGGCATCGGTGTCGGCGCGTTCGAACGGGCGGATCACGACGGCATCGGCGGCGGCATCCATCGCGGCGGTCTCCTTACAGCGTGTCGAGGATCGACCGCAGCATCGCCATCATCCGGTCGATTTCTTCGGTCGTCACGTTCAGCGCGGGCATGAAGCGCAGCAGGTTCGGCCGCGCGGCATTCAGCAGCAGGCCGTCGGGCTGCATGTCGCGCGCCTTCTCGACGATCTGCGGGCCGATGTCCTTGCCGAGCAGCAGCGCGCGCAGCAGGCCTTCGCCGCGTTCGCCCTCGAAGCCGCGCTCCTCCGACAGCTCGAGCAGCTTGCGCTTCAGGTATTCGCCGCGCTCGCGCACGCCTTCGAGGAAGCCGGGCGCGACGAGCTGCGAGATGACCGAATGACCGGCCGCCGTCATCAGCGGGTTGCCGTTGTACGTGCCGCCCTGGTCGCCGGCCTCGAACACCGCGACATCGGCCTTCGACAGCAGCGCCGCGAGCGGCACGCCGCTGCCGATGCCCTTGCCGAGCGTCATGACGTCCGGCTCGATATCGGCGAGTTCGTACGCGAACAGCGTACCCGCGCGACCGCAGCCGCTCTGCACTTCGTCGACGATCAGCAGCAGGTTGTGCTGCTTCGTCAGCGCGCGCAGCTCGCGCATGAATTCGCGCGTGGCCGGAATCACGCCGCCTTCGCCCTGGATCGGTTCGAGCATCACCGCGACGGTCTTGTCGGTGATCAGCTTCTCGACCGAGTTGATGTTGTTCAGTTCGGCTTTCGGGAAGCCCGGCACCTGCGGCGCGTAGATCGTGTCCCAGCCCGGCTTGCCGCTGGCCGACATCGTCGCGAGCGTGCGGCCGTGGAAGCTGTGATCGAACGTGATGATCTCGTACGCGCCGTTCCTGAACTTGCGGCCCCACTTGCGCGCGAGCTTGATCGCGCCTTCGTTCGCTTCCGCGCCGCTGTTCGTGAAGAACACCTTGTCGAACACGCTGTGCTGCGTGAGGAGGCCCGCGAGCTTCGCCATCGGCTCGTTGTAGAACGCCGGCGACGGGTTCAGCAGCTTGTCGGCCTGCGTTTTCAGTGCTTCGACGACACCGTCGTTGCAGTGGCCGAGGCTGTTGACGGCCCAGCCCTGGATGAAGTCCAGATAGCGCTTGCCCGTGTGATCGTAGAGCCACGAACCCTTGCCGTGCGTAAACACGATGTCGGGGCGGTTCGTGATGTACATCAGCGAGTCGATCGGATAATCGTTCAGGGGCATGGCGGCAGACTCCAGCGGGCGTTGAAAGGAAAGGGGCAATAAAAAAGCCACGGAAGGCCGTGGCTGGTGGGTCGAACAGCTTGTGCGTAACCGGTGAAGCGGAGGAGGGTTACGCGCGAGTCCGTGACGAGCCGGCGGCATCCGGGCGGAGCGGCGAGCGGCGACGTCGGGGAGCGGACAGGAAGCGGTTCATGTGCGCAAGCATAAGGCATCCCGCGCCCCACTGTAAACCGCCGCGATGCCACGAATGTGACACGGGCGGCGCGCAGCGGGGCGAGGGCGCGCCCGGCGCTCAGACCGGATGCGCGAGATCGGCGGCGCTCGTGAACGAGTCCGCGTAGAACTCGTCGGCCGGCAGCGCGTGGTGCTGCGTGAAGTCGCGCTGCGCGGATTCGACCATCACCGGCGCGCCGCACGCGTACACCTGGTGGCCCGACAGATCGGGCAGGTCCTCGATCACCGCGCGATGGACGAAGCCCGTGCGGCCCGTCCACTGGTCGGCATCGTCCGGCTCGGAGAGCACCGGCACGTACTTGAAGTTCGGGATGTCGCGCGCCCACTGCTCGGCGAGTTCGGCGAGGTAGATGTCCTTCTTGCGGCGCGCGCCCCAGTAGAGCGTCATCGGGCGCGTGATGCCCGCGTGCTTCACGTGCTCGATGATCGCCTTGATCGGCGCGAAGCCGGTGCCCGACGCGAGCAGCACGATCGGCTTGTCGGAATCCTCGCGCAGGAAGAACGTGCCGAGCGGGCCTTCGAAGCGCAGGATGTCGCGCTCCTTCATCGCACCGAACACGTGGTCGGTGAACTTGCCGCCCGGCATGTGGCGGATGTGCAGCTCGATCGGGCCTTCCTCGTGCGGCGCGTTCGCCATCGAGTAGCTGCGGCGCGAGCCGTCCTTCAGGATGAATTCGACGTACTGGCCCGCGAGGTACTGCAGGCGTTCGTTGGCCGGCAACTGCAGCTTCACGACCATCACGTCGTCCGCCTTGCGTTCGAGCGCGGCGATCCGGCACGGCAGCTTCTTGACCTGCACGCCGTCGACGCCGGCGATCTCGCGCACGTCGATCTCGAGATCGCATTGCGCCTTCGAGCAGCACAGCAGCGCGAGGCCGCGCGTGCGTTCGTCGTTGGACAGCGCCGACGCGGCATGCGGACCCTGTTCGATCTGGCCCGACACGATCTGGCCCTTGCAGGAGCCGCACGCGCCGTTCTTGCAGCCGTACGGCAGATGGACGTTCTGGCGCAGCGCGGCCGCCAGCACGGTTTCGTCCGACTCGACCTGGAACTGCCGGCCGCTTTGCTTGAGAGTGACGTTGAATGCCATAGAACCAAACTAGAACAAAATGGGGGGACCGTGCGTGTCGCGCACGGCAGCTACAATGCAAAACCGTTGCGCGTCGCGCAACGGCGGCTACTGATTTCGCAACCAACATGATCGCGACACGAATCCTGCGCCGGCCGCGCGTACTGATCGTCGGCTGCGGCGACGTCGGCATGCGCTGCGTCGCGCAATGGCGTGACGCGCGCCGCAATCTGCGCATCTTCGCGCTGACGAGCCACCCGGCTCGCCGCGACGAACTGCGCGCCGTAGGCGCGACGCCGATCGTCGGCGATCTCGATCGCCCGGCGACGCTCGGCCGCCTCGCGGGCCTCGCCCGCACGATCCTGCATCTCGCGCCGCCGCAATCCGACGGCCGCGACGACCGGCGCACGCGTGCGCTGATCGCCGCAACGTCCATGCCCGCGCGTCGGCCGGCGGCGCCGCCGGCACCGGCGGCCGGCCGGCTCCGAACGCTGCGCAGCGCGGCGCGACAGGCCGGCGCGCCCGTTCGGGCAGCGCGTATTGTACCCGACGGTCTTCGCGCGCCGAGGCTCGTCTACGCCAGTACGACGGGCGTCTACGGCGATTGCGGCGGCGCGCGCATCGACGAAACGCAACCCCTGCGCCCCGCGAACCCGCGCGCGTTCCGGCGCGTGTCGGCCGAGCGGCAACTGCGCGCGGCGACGGTGCGCGGCGCGTTGTCGGCGCGCATCGTGCGCATTCCCGGCATCTATGCGGCGAACCGCCTGCCGCTCGCGCGGCTCGAGCGCGGCACGCCGGCGCTCGAGCCGGCCGACGACGTGTACACGAACCACATCCACGCGGACGATCTCGCGGCGATCCTGCGCCGTGCGGCCGAGCGCGGCAAGCCGGCGCGCGTCGTGCACGCGTCGGACGACACCGAACTGCGGATGGGGGAGTATTTCGACCGGGTCGCGCAGGCGCTCGGCCTGCCGAGGCCGCCGCGCGTCAGCCGCGCGGACGCGGAGCGCCTGCTCGAGCCGACGCTGCTGTCGTTCATGCGCGAGTCGCGGCGCCTGTCCAACGCACGGCTCAAGGCCGAATTGTGCGTGACGTTGCGCTATCCGACCGTAGACGATTTCCTTCAAACGCTCGCGCCGGGCAGCGCGTCAGGTGAGCGCCGGTAACGCCTCGATCAGCAGGAAGCACAGCAGCGCACCGATCAGCGCGCCGATCAGGTTCGGATGATATTTGTGCTTCAGATGCATCGTGGCCAGCAGGCCGCCGATCGCGACGACGCCGATGACCGCGAACGCGATCATCACCGACGACAGTTCGAAAGAATGGTTGATGTTCATGATGTCCCCCCCTGCATCGCTGCTCTTGCAGCTTGTGATTTCAGTATAGCGGGGGAACCTGCGGCGCAGGGGCGGCCGGATGCCGAACGGTCGTGCGGATTTTCCCTTACAGGGTTTCGACGGGATTGCGCAGCGCGGCAAGGTCGGCTTCGTCGAGCCACCGCCACGCGCCGGGTGCGAGATCGTCCGGCAGCGCGAAGCCGCCGATGCTTTCGCGATGCAGCGACTCGACGCGGTTGCTCGCCGCCGCGACCATCCGCTTGACCTGGTGGTACTTGCCTTCGAGCACGGTCAGCGCGAGCGCGTGCGTGTCGCGGGCGGCGGCGGCGACGGCCGCGATCGGCTTCGGCTCGCCATGCAATTGCACGCCGGTGCGCAGTGCCTGCAGTTGCGTGTCGTCGAGCGGGTGGCGTACGGTCGCGACGTAGGTCTTCGGCACCTTGCGCTTCGGCGACGTGTACGCGTGCACGAACTGGCCGTCGTCGGACAGCAGCAGCAGGCCGGTCGTGTCCTGGTCGAGCCGGCCGACGCACTGCACGCCGCGTGCGACGAGCGGCGCGGGCAACAGGCTGAACACGCTCGCATGGTGCTGCGGATCGCGCGAACACTCGTAGCCGGCCGGCTTGTTGAGCGCGAGATACGCGCGCGCATGGAACGGCCATGCCGTATCGTCGACCGAGAACACGAGGCCGTCGGTATCGAAGGTGGTGTCCGGGTCGGTCGCGGCCGCGCCGGCGACGGCGACGCGGCCTGCTTCGATCAGGCCGCGGCACTGGCGGCGCGAGCCGAAGCCCTGGGTGTAGAGAATGCTTTCGAGATCCATAGCGCGCGCATTCTATCAAGCGCCGGCGCAGGGCCGGCATGGACGCGCATGCGCTGGTAAGCTGCCGGAACGCTGCGCGGCGCGCGGCGCTCGTTCATTCTTCACGGAAAGCTCATGCCTTTCGATTCATTTCCGTTCGGCCGCCATGCTGCCGCCGTCATCGTCGCCGCGACCGTTTCGTCGACCGCGTTCGCGCATGCGCATCTCGCGAAGAGCGATCCGCCGGCGGGCGCCGCGCTGGCAGTTGCACCGGCGGCCGTCACGATCGACTTCACCGAGCCGCTGGAGCCGGCGTTCAGTTCGATCGTCGTCGTCGACGGCGACGGCAAGACGGTGTCGAACGGCCGCGCGCGCATCGACGCGTCGAACCGCAAGCGGATGACGGTGCCGCTCGCGGCGCTCGGCACGGGCGCGTACACGGTGAAGTGGGTGGCCGTCGCGACCGACGGGCATCGCACGCAGGGCGCGTACGGCTTCGGCGTGAAGTGACGCAACGGCGGCGGCAAGCCCGTGCCAGGATTGCCGCCGCCCTTATCCGACAGGAGTCTCCGGCATGAATCCGACGACGCTCGACGCACTCGCCGATTTCCCCCGCCAGCTCGAAGCGCATTTCGCGGCCGTCCCCGACGGCTATGCGCGCTGGACACCCGACGACTGGGCCGGCATTCCGAGCGAGCATTTCTCGCCGCTCGGGCAGCTCTGCCACGTGCGCGACATCGAGATCGACGGTTATCACGTGCGGCTGCGCTGCATGCTCGACGAAGACCGGCCGCTGCTCGTCTCGATCGACGGCGACGCGCTCGCGATCGAGCGGCGCTACAACGACGCGTATGCGTCCGACGTGCTCGCGGCGATTCGCGACGCGCGGCGCGAGACGCTGGAGCTGCTGTCGCGCCTCACGCCCGAACAGTTCGAGCGTACCGGCGAGTTCGAGGGCTACGGTGCGCTGACCGTGCGTGGGCTCGTCCATTACCTGTGCAGCCACGATCAGCAGCATCTGGCGGGCATGCAGTGGCTGCTCGGCAAGATCGACGCGGCGCTGTACGCACGCTGAGCCGACCGGCGGCCGTGCGATCGACCGCGCAATCCGGCGCTCTTGTCGGTGCGGCAGGCCGCCTTGCATTGCTTCGATTGGATCGATTTTCTGGATAATCCATCCAGCCGCGGCCGGCTGACCGGCGGCTCGCGCATGCCTACACTCCAAGCTTCGTTCACCGAAAAAAGGAGTCAACCGTGGCAACTCATACGCTCGCAGACAAGGTCGTCCTGATCGCAGGCGGCGCAAAGAATCTCGGCGGCCTGATCGCCCGGGACCTGGCTGGCCACGGCGCGAAGGCGGTGGCGATTCACTACAACAGCGCGGCATCGCAGGCGCAGGCCGAGGAGACGGCCGCCGCGGTGCGCGCGGCCGGCGCGCAAGCCGCGACGTTCCAGGCGGACCTGACGACCGCTGCCGCGGTCGAGAAGCTGTTCGACGACGCGAAGCAGCACTTCGGCAAGATCGACATCGCGATCAACACGGTCGGCAAGGTGCTGAAGAAGCCGTTCGCCGAGATCAGCGAGGCCGAGTACGACGAGATGTTCGCGGTCAACAGCAAGTCGGCGTTCTTCTTCATCAAGGAAGCCGGGCGGCACCTCGAGGATCACGGCAAGCTCGTCACGCTCGTGACGTCGCTGCTCGGCGCGTTCACGCCGTTCTACGCGGCGTACGAAGGGTCGAAGGCGCCGGTCGAGCACTTCACGCGCGCGGCGTCGAAGGAATACGGCGCGCGCGGCATCTCGGTGACGGCCGTCGGGCCGGGCCCGATGGACACGCCGTTCTTCTATCCGGCCGAAGGCGCCGATGCGGTCGCGTACCACAAGACGGCCGCCGCGCTGTCGCCGTTCAGCAAGACGGGCCTGACCGACATCGAGGACGTCGTGCCGTTCATCCGCCATCTCGTGACCGACGGGTGGTGGATCACGGGCCAGACGATCCTGATCAACGGCGGCTATACGACCAAGTAACCGGGCCGCTCACGGGCCGTGCGGGCGGCCGTCGCGGCAGCGGCGCACCGCAATGGCGCGTTTGCGTGGACAATGGACGGGCGCGCGGTCACGAGGCCGCGCGCCCGTTTTTCTTTGTGTCGCCGAAGCCGGCCGCGATGCGCGGCAGCCGGCGGCCGCGACCGTTCGAACCCGGGTTTCCCGCCGATGGACAAGCTGGATCAGGTCAGGATCTTCCTGCAGGTTGCCGAGATGGGCAGCTTCATCAAGGCCGCGCATGCGCTCGACGTGCCGCGCGCGACCGTGTCGGCGGCCGTCCAGCAGCTCGAGACGGCGCTCGGCACGCGCCTGTTGCATCGCACGACGCGCCAGGTGCAGCTGACCGCCGACGGCGCACTGCTGCTCGAACGCGGCCGGCGCCTGCTCGCGGAAGCCGACGAACTCGACCGCCTGTTTCGGCGCCGCGACCGCGACGTGGTCGGGCGGCTGAACGTCGACGTGCCGAGCCGGATCGCGCGCCGCGTCGTGGCGCCCGCGCTGCCGTCGCTGTTTCGCCGCCACCCGAAGCTGCAACTGTCCCTCGGCTCGACGGACCGCACGATCGACCTCGTGCAGGAGGGGGTCGATTGCGCGATCCGCGTCGGGCGGCTCGCGGACAGCAGCCTCGTCGTGCGGCCGCTCGGGCAGTTCGCGCTGATCAACTGCGCGAGCCCCGACTACCTGCGCGAATGCGGCGTGCCCGAGCATCCGGATGCGCTCGCGCACGGGCACTGGGCGATCGGCTATGCGTCGCCGACGACGGGGCGCGAGCTCGGCTGGGAATACTGCGCGGACGGGCAGCGGCACGCGCTGACGCTGCCGAGCCGCGTGATCGTCAACAACGCCGAAACCTATATCGCCAGCTGCATCGCGGGAATGGGGCTGATCCAGATTCCGCGCTTCGACGTCGAGCATCTGCTGGCAAGCGGCGCACTCGTCGACGTGATGCCCGGCCACCGCGCCGAGCCGATGGACGTGGCGGCCGTGTATCCGCACCGCCGGCATCGCTCGAGGCGGCTCAACGCGTTCATCGAGTGGTTCGGCGAGTTGATGGCCGATGCGTTGAACGACGCGGGCGCGAGCGGCAGCGGCGACTGAAGGCGGCATCGTGCCGGTATCCGCGGGCCGTTCCGCCGTTCGCCGGCTCGGGATGCGGCCGATCGGCACCGGTGCGCTGCGGCCGTGCGGCGACCGCGCCGCGCATGCTCAAGCGGCGAACTGCCGGGTGCGCCCGGTGGCGCGTACCGCGTCGATCAGCGCGGCGCCGACGCCCGCGGGTTTCGACGCGAATGCGTAAAAGCGTGCGGCCGGCAGCGCCGGCAGGCCGTCGTGCGGCCCGCACTCGCGCAGGCCGTCGCGCAACTGGCTGCGCGCGAGCGCCGTGACCGCGAAACCGGCGAGCGCGGCCGACATGCAGCCGGCCATGCTCCCGCTTTCGAACAGCACGCGAAACGGCCGCAGCGCCGCGGCGAGCGCGGACACCGCGGCTTGCCGATACACGCACGGCTCCGGAAACAGCGCGAGCGGCACGCCTTCGTCGGCGTCGAGCGCCGTATCGGCCGCGAATGCCCACACGAGCGGCTCCTCCCACAGCAGTTCGCCGGGCGTGTCGACCTGTCGGCACTGCTTGCCGAACACGACGTCGAGCCGGCCCAGCGATTGCTCCCGCAACAGCGACGCGGTGATGCCGACCTTCAGTTCGATCGAGGTGCGCGGATGGCTGTCGCGGAACGTGCGCAGCACCTGCGGCAGCCACGTGCCCGCGAAATCCTCCGACGCGCCGACCCGCAGCGGCCCGTGCGCCGGCGCGCCGCGCAGCCGCGCGCGCACTTCGCGTTCCATGTCGACGATGTTGCGCGCGTACGCGTACAGCGTGTCGCCGGCCGGCGTCAGCGCGATACGGCGTGTCGTGCGCGCGAGCAGCACGGTGCCGGCCGCCTGTTCCAGCCGCTTGATGTGGCCGCTGACGGCGGACGGCGTCAGCGCGAGGCGCTCGGCGGCCGGCGCGAACCCGCGACTGTCGACCACTTCGAGAAAAGTGCGCAGCAGCGCGATGTCGAGCGCGGTCGATGCGGGGTCGGTCGATGGTTCCATGGATCGATTCAACGCAATATTTGAAGAGTAAGTCATGATACTCCGCGAATCGTGATGAAAGGCCGGCCTACCATCGTACGTTCATGCTGACCTCGACCTGATGGAGGACCCGATGACGACCTATGCGCATGCGACGACCGCGTCGCTCGACATTGCCTATCTCGAATGGAACCCGCGCGGCGAACGCGTCGCCGTGCTGCTGCACGGCTGGCCGGACAGTCCGGTCGGCTGGGAAGCGGTGGCAGCGGCACTCGCCGCACGCGGCTACCGCGTGCTCGCGCCCGCATTGCGCGGTTTTGCGCCGACGCGCTTTCGCGATGCGTCCGTGCCGCGCAGCGGCCAGCTCGCGGCGCTCGGGCGCGACCTGCTCGAATTCGTCGACGCGCTCGGTATCGCGCGGCCCGTGCTGGTCGGGCACGACTGGGGCGCCCGCGCGGCCGCGAACGCCTGCGGGCTGCGCGGCGGGGCCGCATCGCATCTCGTGATGCTGTCGGTCGGGTACGGCACCAACGATCCCGCTCAGCCGCTGTCGCTGCAGCAGGCGCGCAACTACTGGTACCACTGGTTCATGGCGACGCCGCGCGGCGAGCAGGCGCTGCGCGACGACCGCCGTGCGTTCGCGCGCCTGATGTGGGATACGTGGTCGCCGCCGGGCTGGTATCGCGACGGCGATTTCGACGCGGCGGCCGTCGCGTTCGACGGACCCGACTGGATCGACGTCGTGCTGCATTCGTACCGGCAGCGCTGGGGCTTCGCGCCGGGCACGCCGGCCTATGCGGACGACGACGCGCGGCTGAACCCGGCGCCCGTGCTGGCGGTGCCGACGCTCGTGCTGCATGGCGGCGCGGACACCTGCAATCATCCGGACAGCTCGGCCGGGCGCGAGCGGTTCTTCGCCGGACGGTACGAGCGGCAGGTGCTCGACGGCGTCGGGCACTTCCCGCAGCGCGAATCCGCGGCGGCGGTCGCGGACGCGATTCTCGGGTTCTGCGAGCGGGGGTGACGCGCGCCGGCCGGCCCGGCGTGGGAAGGATCAATCGTGCACGCGCGGCGCGAGCAGGTCGGCGAGCCCGATGTTTCTGAACATCTCGCGGCGGATGCGATCGCCGACGCGGAACACTTCCTCGGCGCCGTCCTGCGACGGGTCGACGAACACGCGGTAAGGGCGCTTGCCGGCCGGCGCCGCGACGAGCGCGGCAATCGCCGTGGCGACGGCGCCCGCATCGGCGTTAGCCGGCTCGAGCGCGGCGAGGCCCTTCAATGCCTGATCGGCGACGCCCGCGTACGGTCCGCTGTCGTAGGCGGCCTGCACGACGGTATCGGCCGGCTTGCCCGCATGGAGGAAGTGATTCGTGCCCCGGGTGAACGCGCCCGGCACGACGATCGACGTTTCGATGCCCCAGCGCGCGAGTTCGGCCGCGTAGGACACCGCGAGCGAGTCCATCGCGGCTTTCGCGGCGAAGTAGGGCGCGAGGAACGGCGGGGTGCCGCCGCGCGCCGACGAGGACGACACCCAGACGAGCAGGCCGCGGCCTTGGCGGCGCAGGTGCGGCAGCGCCGCGCGGTTCACGCGCTGGGTCGACACGACGTTGACGTCGTAAAGCTGCGCGAGCTGTTCGGGCGTGAACGCTTCGGCCGGCCCGAACACCATGTGGCCGGCATTGTGGACGACGACGTCCAGACGGCCGTCGTCGGCGATCACGCGATCGATTGCGGCGTCGACCGACGCATCGTCGCCGACGTCGAGCTCGAGGCTGCGCAGGTCGACGCCGTGTTCTTGCGCATAGGCGGTGACGGCGGCGACGCGCGGCGCGTTGCGCCCGGTGCTCTCGCGCATCGATGCGTAGACCGTGTGACCGGCGCGGGCGAGCGCCTGGGCCGTCAGCAGGCCGAAGCCGCTGGACGCGCCGGTGACGAGGATGACTTCCTTCATGAGCGATCTCCTGGCGGAAAGACGAGTGGGTAGCGGGCGGTCCGTCAGCACATGCCGCCGTTGGCGCGCAGGATCTGGCCGTTGATCCACGCGCCGTCCGGGCCGGCGAGGAACGCGACGACGCGCGCGATGTCGTCGGGCTGGCCGAGCCGCTCGAGCGGGTTCAGCTTCGCGAGCCGATCGACGAGTTCGGCGCTCTTGCCCTGCAGGAACAACTCGGTCGCGACCGGTCCCGGCGCGACGGCGTTCACGCGGACGCCGCGCCCGCGCATTTCCTGCGCGAGCACCTGCGTGAGGCTTTCGACCGCCGCCTTGCTTGCGACGTACACGCCGTAAGTCGGCATGCGCATGCCGATCACGCTGGTCGACAGGTTGATGATGCGTCCGCCGTCACGCACCCGTTTCGCCGCTTCGCGGCATACGTTGAACGTGCCTTTCACGTTGATGGCGATCGTTTCGTCGAACAGCGCGTCGTCGCAGTCGGCGATCGCGGCCAGCTTCATCACGCCCGCCGAATTGACCACCACGTCGATGCCGCCGAATGCGTCGCGGGCGGCGTCGAACAGCGCGGCCACGGCCGCGGGGTCGGCGACGTTCGCCTGCACCGCGACGGCACGGCCGCCGTCGGCGACGATCGCATCGACCACGTCGCGGGCCGGGCCGGCGCTGCCGGCATAGTTGACGACGACCCGGAAACCGTCCCGGGCGAGCTGACGGGCGATTTCCGCGCCGATGCCGCGCGACGAACCCGTGACGAGGGCGACCTGTTCCGATGTGCTCATGTCCTGCTCCTTGGTGAAGGGATGAATGCCGTTCGATCCGGCGACAGGACTACTGTAGGCTTCCTCGATCAATAAAAATAATGAATAATGATCAGTCAATGAATGACTAAAAGTATGTCTCATGGGGTTCGACAGCAGGCTGCTCAGCGGTATCGGAGTGCTCTCCGCGGTGATCGAGGCCGGCACCTTCGCGCGCGCGGGCGAGGCGATGGGGCTGACTCAACCGGCGGTGAGCCGCGCCGTCGCCCGGCTGGAACAGCGCGTCGGCATCCGGATCTTCAACCGGACGGCGCGCGCGATCACGCTGACCGACGAAGGGCGGCGCTTTTACGAGGCGGTCGCGCCGCTGCTGGCCGGCATCGAGGAGGCGGCGCTCGACGCCGGCCGGTCGAAGGCGCGCGTGAGGGGGCGGCTGCGCGTGAACGTGGACGGCACGTTCGGTCACTACGTGCTCGCGCCGCGGATGGCGGAATTTCTCGACCGCTTTCCCGACCTGTCCGTCGAGATCAGCGTGCGCGACCGGATGGGCGACCTCGTCGCCGACGGCTTCGACGTGGCCGTGCGCTTCGGCATCCCGGAGCCGTCGTCATATCGTGCGCGCCTGCTGGTCGAGACGCGCGTGCTGACCTGCGCGTCGGCGGCCTATGTCGCGCGTCATGGCGAACCGCGGCACCCGCGGGATCTCGCGGACGGTCACCGGTGCGTGCTGATCCGCAATCCGGTGACGGGGCGGCCGTACGAATGGGAATTTCATCGCGGCAAGGAAGTCGTGCCGGTCGACGCCGCCGGCAGGCTGACGGTCAACGATACGGGCGGGCTGCTCGGCGCGTGCCTGGGCGGCGTCGGCATTGCGCAACTGCTGGAACTCTATGCGCGGGACGTCCTGGCCGACGGTCGGTTGGTGCAGTTGTTGCCCGAGTGGGCGGACGAGACTTTCCCGCTTTACGCGTATCACCACGCGTCGAATCTCGTGTCGGCGAAGGTGAGGGTGTTTCTCGACTTCGTCCGCGAACTGATGGCCTGAGTCAAGTGGCTGCACGACGAAGGCTGCCGTCAGGTCATTCGGTGCGATGGTGAAGGGTGTCCGGGAATGGATACGGCGCATGCGGCCCGGGCCAGTCGGGTACGGGCGGCGCGCTTAGTATGTCGCAACCGCCGAGCGCGAGCGCCAGCACGGTGGCGAGCACGGCGCGGCAGACCCGGCATGAAATCCTGCGCATGGACATGGGCGGCCTCCGTGGTCGGCATCTCCCCGATGCTTGGACTGCCGGGCGGGACGTCCGTCGCGGCGATGCGGCGCAAAAACAAAAAACCCGCGAAGCGGCGAGCTTGCGCGGGTTTCGAGCGTTGCAGCGGATGACGCTGCGAAAGACTGGTGCCCAGGGCCGGAATCGAACCGGCACGCCTTGCGGCGGGGGATTTTGAGTCCCCTGCGTCTACCAATTTCACCACCTGGGCGTGATTCTGGCCGCGCATGCGGTGGTGCGCGGCGAAACGCGGATTATGGCGGAAATCCGGACGGCGGGCAAGCTACCCGGCATCCGGCGTACGAGTCACTGGCTCAGATAGACGAAGCGACCCTGTTTCACGATCCCCATCACGCTCGCGCGCTGGTCGAGCCCCACGTGATCCTTGTCGCTCGTGTTGACGACGCCGTTCGGCACGACGAGCTCGTGCGCGCGCTCGAGTTCGCGCCGCAGCGCCGCGCGGAACGCGGGCGTGCCGGGCTGCGCGGCCTTCAGCGCGCGGCCGACCGCGTCGGCGAGGCGCGGATAGACGCCCGCCGCATCGCCCGCGAACTGCGTGACGGTGCCGGCGCCGTATTTCGTTTCATACGCGTCGACGAATGCCAACGCGGCCTTGCGCGCCGGATGGTCGGCAGGCAGCGTGCGCGCGACGACCACCGGCTGGGTCGGGAACAGCGTGCCGTCGACGTCCTTGCCGCCGAGCTTGATGAATTCCGGCGTCGCGATCCCGTGGGTCTGGTAGATCGCGCCCTTGTAGCCGCGCTCGATCAGCGTGCGCTGCGGCAGCACGGCCGGCGTGCCTGAGCCCGCGATCAGGATCGCATCGGGTTTCGCCGCGATCAGCTTCAGCGCCTGGCCGGTGACGCTCGCGTCGGTGCGGTTGAAGCGCTCGGTCGCGACCACGCGGATCTTGCGCAGGTCCGCGAAGCGCGTGAATTCGTTGAGCCAGCTGTCGCCGTAGCTGTCCGCGAAGCCGATGAAGCCGACCGTCTTCACGCCGTGATTGGCCATGTAGCGCGTCATCACGTCGGCCATCGCGCGGTCGCTCTGCGCCATCTTGAACGCCCAGGTCCGCGCGCCTTCCTGCGGCTCGACGATCGCGCCCGAGCCGACCAGCGTGATCATCGCCGTCTGCGCGGCCGCCACCGCGTCGAGCGCCGCGAGCGCGGCCGGCGTGATGTTCGGCCCGACCACGACGTCGACGTGATCCTCGTCCACCAGCTTGCGGATGTTGCGCACCGCGGTGCCCGGGTCGGAGGCGTCGTCGAGCACCGTGACCTGCACCGGTTGCCCGGCGATCGTCTTCGGCCACATCAGGATCGCGTTCTTGCTCGTGATGCCGATCGCGGCGGCCGGACCGGTCGACGACAGGTCGACGCCGACCTTCAGGTCGGCATGCGCGACCGCGCAGGCGAGCACGAGGGCGGCGCCGGCGGCGCGGCGCAACAGGGCGGGAAGCGTCATGCGGGAATCTCCATGTCCGTCGGGCAACGAAAAGGGGCGCAATGTGCGCCCCCCGGTTCATACCTGTCCGTCAAAGTTCGTACGATTCGGCTTCGCCCTTGAGCGCCTGCTCGATCAGCTTGCGGTTCAGCGTCGGCGACAGCAGTTCGACGAGCGTATACACATAGCTGCGCAGGTAGGCGCCCTGCTTGAGCGCGACGCGCGTCACGTTGCTGCCGAACAGATGGCCGACCGGGATCAGCCGCAAGCCGCGATCGCGCTCGGGATTGAACGCGATGTCGGCCATGATGCCGACGCCCAGGCCGAGTTCGACATAGGTCTTGATCACGTCGGCGTCGATCGCCTCGAGCACGATGTCCGGCGACAGTCCGCGCAGCGCGAACGCATGATTGATCTTCTTGCGGCCCGCGAACGCGTCGTCGTACGTGATCAGCGGGTATTGCGCGAGATCGTCCAGCGTGACCGGCTTGCGTTCGAGCAGCGGATGGTCGGCCGGCACGACGGCCGCGTGATGCCACTGGAAGCAGGGCAGCGACACGAGTTCCTTGTAGTCGGAGATCGCCTCGGTCGCGATCGCGAGATCGGCCTGGTCGTGGATCACCATCTCGGCCACCTGCGTCGGGCTGCCCTGCAGGATCGACAGGTGCACCTTCGGGAAGCGCTTCTTGAACTCGGCGATCGCCGCCGGCAGCGAGTAGCGGGCCTGCGTGTGGGTCGCCGCGATGGTCAGGTTGCCCTGGTCCTGCGCCGCATAATCTTTCCCGACCCTCTTTAAACTTTCAACTTCCTGAAGAATCCGCTCGACCGATGCGAGGATGATCCGGCCCGGTTCGGTGAGCGAGCGTACGCGCTTGCCGTGCCGCGTGAAGATCTCGACGCCCAGCTCGTCCTCGAGCTCGATGATCGCCTTCGATACCCCCGGTTGCGACGTGTAGAGCGCCTTGGCGGCCTCGGTGAGGTTGAAATTCTGCCGGACGGCCTCGCGCACGAAGCGAAATTGGTGCAGGTTCATTTATAACCCTTCCGCATATCAACAGAATTTTTTAGTCGTTTGAAATATAAGGCGAGTTTATTACGATTCACCGGAGTTTTTCAAATATGGATATCTGTTTTCGTCATTAGCAATCCAGCCGGCAGCGGATGGCGGCGGTGACGACGGAACGGAGATTCGGGCGCGACGTGGCTAGGACGTCGCGCGGTCAACACGAAAACCCTGGGGTCCCCGAATGTATCAGTACGACCAATACGACCAGACGATCGTCGACGAGCGAGTCGCGCAGTACCGCGATCAGGTGCGCCGCCGGCTGTCGGGCGAGTTGAGCGAAGACGAATTCCGTCCGCTGCGTCTGCAGAACGGCCTGTACATGCAGCGCCACGCGTACATGCACCGCATCGCGATTCCGTACGGCAACCTGCGCAGCGACCAGCTCCGGATGCTGGCGCGCATCGCGCGCGAACACGACCGCGGCTACGGCCATTTCTCGACCCGCTCGAACATCCAGTTCAACTGGATCGAACTGGAAGAGACGCCCGAGATTCTCGCGAAGCTCGCGTCGGTGCAGATGCATGGCATCCAGACGTCGGGCAACTGCATCCGCAACATCACGGCCGACCAGTTCGCCGGCGTCGCGCAGGACGAAGAGATCGATCCGCGCCCGTGGGCCGAGATCCTGCGCCAGTGGTCGACGTTCCATCCCGAATTCGCGTGGCTGCCGCGCAAGTTCAAGATCGCGGTGTCGGGCTCGAAGCACGACCGCGCGGCCGTGCAGATCCACGACCTCGGCGTGTACCTGAAGAAGAACGCGCAGGGCGAGGTGGTCGCGAGCATCCTCGCGGGCGGCGGCCTCGGCCGTACGCCGATCGTCGGCGCGGTGATCAAGGAAGACCTGCCGTGGCAGCACCTGCTCACGTACTGCGAGGCCGTGCTGCGCGTGTACAACCGCTACGGCCGCCGCGACAACCTGTACAAGGCGCGGATCAAGATCCTCGTGAAGGCGCTGTCGCCGGCGAAGTTCGCGCAGCAGGTCGAGGAAGAATGGCAGCACCTGAAGGACGGCCCGTCGACGCTCACGCAGGCCGAAATCGACCGCGTGTCGCAGTACTTCCAGCCGCCGGTCTACGAAAAGCTCGCCGACACCGACGCGTCGTTCGAACAGCATCTGCTCGAGAACAAGGCATTCGCGCGCTGGGTCGAGCGTAACGTCGCGCCGCACAAGGTGCCGGGCTATGCCGCCGTCACGCTGTCGCTGAAGGATCACCGCGTGGCCCCGGGCGACGCGACCGACGCGCAGATGGACCTGGTCGCCGACTGGGCCGACGCCTACTCGCTCGGCGAACTGCGCGTGTCGCACGAGCAGAACCTGATTCTCGCGAACGTGAAGAAGCGCGACCTGTTCGCGTTGTGGGAAAAGGCCAAGGCGGCCGGTTTCGCGACGCCGAACGTCGGCCTGCTGACCGACATCATCGCGTGCCCGGGCGGCGACTTCTGCTCGCTCGCGAACGCGAAGTCGATCCCGATCGCGCTGGCGATCCAGCAGCGTTTCGACGATCTGGACTACGTGTACGACCTCGGCGACCTGTCGCTGAACATTTCCGGTTGCATGAACTCGTGCGGCCATCACCACGTCGGCAATATCGGCATCCTCGGCGTCGACAAGGATGGCGCCGAGTGGTATCAGGTGTCGCTCGGCGGCGAGCAGGGCACGGGCCGCAACGGCGCGCGCCTCGGCCGCGTGATCGGCCCGTCGTTCTCCGCGCAAGAAGTGCCGGACGTGATCGCGACGCTGATCGACACGTTCGTCGAAGCGCGCATCGACGGCGAGCGCTTCATCGACACGTACGACCGCATCGGCATCGCGCCGTTCAAGGAGCGCGTGTATGCGGCGCGCCAGGCCGTGAACGCGTAATCAACCGGGTAGAAGGAATTTGCAGATGGCTTCGATTATCAAGAACCGCGCAGTGATCGACGATGCATGGCAGGTCGTGCGCGCGGCGGAAGACGGCGCGCTGCCCGCGGTCGACGCGTTGCCGGCCGGCAAGGTGCTGGTGCCGTTCGCGTTGTGGCAGGCCGAGCGTGCGGCGCTCGTCGCCGCGAAGACGAAGGACGAACTCGGCGTGTGGCTCGCGCCGGACAGCGAACCGGCCGATCTCGTGGCCGATTTCGGCGCGATCTCGCTGGTCGCCGTCAATTTCCCGCGCTTCGCGGACGGCCGCGGCTACAGCATCGCGCGCCTGCTGCGCGAACGCCACGGCTGGACGGGCGAGCTGCGCGCGATCGGCGACGTGCTGCGCGATCAACTGCTGTACATGTCGCGCTGCGGCTTCGACGCGTTCGCGGTGCGCGCCGACAAGGACATCCACGACGCGCTGAATGCGTTCACGGAATTCACGCAGCGTTACCAGGGCGCATTCGACGAGCCGGCGCCGCTGTTCCGCCGCCGCGAGGCCGCGGCCGACACCAAGGTGAGCGCATGAGCACCGCGACCGCCACCGAGCTGACGCCGGAACTCGCCGCGAAGGTCGAGCGCCTCGACGCGCTGCTCGCGCGGATCGGCGCCCGTCACGACAAGGTGAAATTCGCGAGCAGCCTTGCCGCGGAGGACATGCTGCTCACGCACGCGATCCTGTCGAAGGGCGTGCCGATCGGCATCTTCTCGCTGAACACGGGCCGCCTGCATGCGGAAACGCTCGGCATGATCGACCGCGTGCGCGAGCGCTACGGCTACGAGATCGAGCAGTTCCACCCGCAGCAGGACGCGGTGGACCAGTACGTCGCCGAGCACGGCCTGAACGCGTTCTACGAGAGCGTCGAGCTGCGCAAGGCGTGCTGCCACATCCGCAAGGTCGAGCCGCTGAACCGCGCGCTGGCCGACGTCGGCGCGTGGGTGACGGGCCAGCGCCGCGAGCAGTCGGTCACGCGCGCGGAACTGCACGAGGAAGAACAGGACGAAGCGCGCGGGATCGCGAAGTACAACCCGCTCGCCGACTGGACGGAAGCCGACGTGTGGGCGTACCTTAACGCGTTCGACGTGCCGGTCAACCCGCTGCATGCGCGCGGCTACCCGAGCATCGGCTGCGAGCCGTGCACGCGCGCGATCCGTCCCGGCGAGGACAGCCGCGCGGGCCGCTGGTGGTGGGAGTCGCGCGACACGAAGGAGTGCGGGCTGCACATCACGACGATCACGCCGATTCCCGCGAATGCCGACGCCGGCGCCGCGCATTGAAAACCGACAAGAAACTGAATATTGCGCCGCCTGCGACAGCGGGCGGCACGAACCCGGAAGAGAAGGACTGAAATCATGAGCACGACGCTCGAGCAATCCGCCTTTGCCCCGCCCACCGGCGCCGACAGCCGCATGGGCCACCTCGACTGGCTCGAAGCCGAGTCGATCCACATCCTGCGCGAACTCGTTGCCGAGTGCAGCAAGCCGGCGCTGTTGTTCTCGGGCGGCAAGGATTCGGTCGTCGTGCTGCATCTGGCGCTGAAGGCGTTCGGCCTCGGCGCGAACCGCAAGACGACGCTGCCATTCCCGCTCGTGCATATCGACACGGGCCACAACTACGAGGAAGTGATCGACTTCCGCGACCGCCGCGCGCAGGAGCTCGGCGCCGAGCTGGTGGTCGGCCACGTCGAGGATTCGATCAAGCGCGGCACGGTCGTGCTGCGCCGCGAAACCGATTCGCGTAACGCCGCGCAGGCCGTCACGCTGCTCGAGACGATCGAACAGCACGGCTATACGGCGCTGATCGGCGGCGCGCGCCGCGACGAAGAGAAGGCGCGCGCGAAGGAGCGCATCTTCTCGTTCCGCGACGAATTCGGCCAGTGGGACCCGAAGGCGCAGCGCCCGGAACTGTGGAGCCTGTACAACGCCCGCCTGCACAAGGGCGAGCATCTGCGCGTGTTCCCGATCTCGAACTGGACCGAGCTCGACGTGTGGCAGTACATCGCGCGCGAGAACCTCGAACTGCCGTCGATCTATTACGCGCACCAGCGCGAGATCGTGCGCCGCAACGGGCTGCTCGTGCCGGTCACGCCGCTCACGCCGATGCGTGACGGCGAGACGAGCGAGCTGGCGCAGGTGCGCTTCCGCACGGTCGGCGACATCAGCTGCACGTGCCCGGTCGAAAGCGACGCGGACGACGTCGAGAAGATCATCGCCGAGACGGCGGTGACCGAGATCACCGAGCGCGGCGCGACCCGGATGGACGACCAGGCGTCCGAAGCCGCGATGGAACAGCGCAAGAAGCAAGGTTATTTCTGAAGCACACGAGGACATTCACATCATGAGCATCATCGAGAACACCGAAGACCTCGGCGTGTTGCGCTTCATCACCGCAGGCAGCGTCGACGACGGCAAGAGCACGCTGATCGGCCGCCTGCTGTACGACAGCAAGGCCGTGCTGTCCGACCAGCTGTCCGCGCTGTCGCGCGCGAAGAACAAGCGCACGGTCGGCGACGAGCTCGATCTCGCGCTGCTGACGGACGGGCTGGAAGCCGAGCGCGAGCAGGGCATCACGATCGACGTCGCGTACCGCTATTTCGCGACCGCGAAGCGCAAGTTCATCATCGCCGACACGCCGGGCCACGAGCAGTACACGCGCAACATGGTGACGGGCGCGTCGACCGCGCACGCGGCGATCATCCTGATCGACGCGACACGCATCACGGTCGAGAACGGCGTCGTGCAACTCCTGCCGCAGACCAAGCGCCACAGCGCGATCGTCAAGCTGCTCGGGCTGCAGCACGTGATCGTCGCGATCAACAAGATGGACCTCGTCGACTACAGCGAGGCGCGCTTCAACGAGATCCGCGACGCGTACGTCGCGCTCGCGAAGCAGCTCGGCCTGACCGACGTGCGCTTCGTGCCGGTGTCGGCGCTGAAGGGCGACAACATCGTCGGCGCGAGCGAGCGCATGCCGTGGTACGCCGGCGAGCCGCTGCTCGACGTGCTCGAGTCGCTGCCGGTCGAGACGCAGGCGCACGACGCGCTGCGCTTCCCGGTGCAGTGGGTCGCGCGCCAGGACGGCAGCTCGGCCGACGATTTCCGCGGCTACATGGGCCGGATCGAGTCGGGCGAAGTGAAGGTCGGCGACGCGATCGTCGTGCTGCCGTCGAACCGCACCGCGACGGTCGCCGAGATCGTCGCGCCGGTGCCGGGCGGCACCGCATCGGTCGCGCACGCGTTCGCGGGCCAGACGGTGACGATCCGTCTCGAAGAGGATGTCGACGTGTCGCGGGGCGACATGTTCGTCACGGCCGCCGAGCCGGTCGAGCCGGCGAAGAAGCTCGAGGCGGACCTGTGCTGGTTCGACGAGACGCCGCTGTCGCCGCAGCGCAAGTACCTGCTGAAGCAGACCACCAGTACGGTGTTCGCGAAGATCGGCGGCGTCAAGCAGGTGCTCGACGTGCATACGCTGTCGCACGCGACCGATCGCCAGGACCTGAAGATGAACGATATCGGCCGCGTGGCGCTGACGCTGCAGAAGCCGATCGTGTGCGACACCTACGATGCGCACCCCGGCACGGGCGCGTTCGTGCTGATCGACGAGGCGACGCACCACACGGTCGCCGCCGGGATGATCCGCGCGTTCTCGGCGTAATCGTCAATCTGCGCGGCGGCGAACCGGCCGCCGCTGCAGGACCCTAGCGAAGCGACAAACATGGGCAAGGTATATCTGATCGGAGCAGGACCGGGCGCCGCGGACCTCATCACGGTGCGCGGCATGCGGCTGCTCGAGCAGGCCGACGTCGTGCTGCACGACGCGCTCGTCGAGCCTGCGATGCTCGACTATGCGCCGAACGCGCGGAAGATCGCGGTCGGCAAGCGCTGCGGGCAGCGCTCGACCGCGCAGCATTTCATCAACAAGCAGATCGTCGACGCGGCGCGCGAGCACGCGTGCGTCGTGCGGTTGAAGGGCGGCGATCCGATGCTGTTCGGTCGCGCCGAAGAGGAAATGCGCGCACTCGACGCGGCCGGCATCGACTACGAGATCGTGCCGGGCATCACCGCGGCGCTGGCCGGCGCGGCGACGCTGAAGCGTTCGCTCACGTTGCGCGGCGTATCGCGCAGCGTCGCGTTCGCGACGCACAGTCGCGCACCGGGCAGCGACGAGATTCGCGAAGCCGCACGCGCCGATTCGATCGTCTACTACATGGGCCGCGACAGCGCGCCCGGCATCGCGCAGGAATTGATCGACGCCGGCCGTGCGCCGGCGACGCCGGTGGCGATCGTCGAGGCATGCAGCACCGCGCGCGAACGCACGCTGACGCTGACGCTCGCCCGGATGGCGGCCGGCGATGCGCAGGCGTGGCTCGACCCCGCGGAACCGAGCCTGCTGATGATCGGCGATGCATTCGCCGAACGCACACGGCAGGCGCAGGCGGGCGATCCGGTGCGCAATGCCGCCTGAGCGCGGCTCGCGCGCGGTCCCAAACGCAAAAAGCGCCGGCAGATGCCGGCGCTTTTTCTTTGGGCGTCGCGAAGACGTGGCCTACGCGTCGTCGCCGAGCTGGTCGACGCAATAGCGCGCGACCGCGTCGAGCACGCCGTCGTCTTCGCCGACGGCCGTCGCGCAGCGGATCTCGACGCCCGGATGCGCGGCGCGGCATGCGTCGACGAGCTGCGGCAGGTCGCGGCGGACATGGCCGCCCTGGCCGAAGAACACGGGCACCACGGTGATGCGCGCGCAGCCGGCCGCGACTTGCGCGGCCACGGCCTCGGCGAGCGACGGCGGCATCAGTTCGAGGAACGCGAGCGACACCTGCGCGGCAGGGGAGCCGGCGCCGCGCAGCCGCGCGGCGAGCCGCTCGAACGGCTCGGCCCAGCGCGGGTCGCGGGCGCCGTGGCCGAACAGGACGATACCGTGCGAATGCATGTCGAAGCCTCCGTCGCGCGCGGCGCTCAGTGCCGGTCGACCCACTTGAGCGCGAACAGGCCGAGCGCGAGATAGATGAGACCCGGCGTCGCGGCGGTGAGCGGCGCGGGCCACGTGTTCAGCGTGCCGATGTGCGAGAACAGCGTGTTGAGCAGCTGGAAGCTCATGCCGAGCATGATGCCGCCGAACACCTTCACGCCGACCACGCCCGCCCGCGTGTGCAGGTAGGCGAACGGCAGCGACAGCACGAGCATCACGAATACCGCGAACGGATACAGCAGCTTGCGCCACAGCGCGATGTCGTAGCGCTGCGTGTCCTGCTGGTTCTCGCGCAAGTGCTGGATGTAGCGGAACAGGTTGATGATCGACATGCGCTCCGGCGACACGAGCAGCACCGACAGGATCTGCGGCGTCAGGTCGGAGCGCAGCCGGTATTCGGGCAGCGACACCTGCTGCGACCGGTACACGGGGTTCAGCGCATCGGCCGGCTGGCCGCTGACCGGCTTGATCGGCGTCAGCTCCGTTTCGGTGACGCCTTTCAGCAGCCAGTGGCCGGGGGGCTCGTAGCGGCCGGTTTGCGCGATCCGCACGTTCTGCAGCTGGAACTTGGAGTCGAACTCGTAGATGCGCACGTTGCTGATCGTCGAGTCGGGCGACAGGCTGCCGACGTTGACGAAGCGCGTGACCTGCTCGCCGTTCTCGCGGGCCGCGAGCGTGTCCTTCACCCATACGCCCGACTGGAAGTTCGACGACACCGATGCGCCGAGCGCCTGCAGCCGCACGCGTTCGGACAGCTGGTCGGCGTACGGGCCGACGAATTCGCCGATCAGATAGGTGACGATCACGAGCGGCACGCCGATCTTCAGCAGCGAACGCAGCGCCTGGTTGGTCGCGAGGCCCGACACGCGGAAGATCGTGAATTCCGAGTTCGCGGCCATCTGTGCGAACACGTAGATCGCGCTGATCAGCGCGGCGACCGGGATGATCTCGTAGAAGCGCGACGGCGTCTGTAGCGCGACGCGCAGCACCGCGTAGCCGAACTTGTAGTTGCCGTGCCCGACCGAGTTCAGTTCGCTGATCAGGTCGAAGAAGAAGAACAGACCGGAGAACGCGAACAGGATGAAGATGAACGTGATGTAGATCTGCCGCGCGAAGTACTTTTCATAGAGCCGCATCGATCATGCTCCCGAGCGGCCGAACAGCGCGCGTGACAACAACGGACGATTGCGCACGCGCAACCAGAAAATGAACGCGACGATCGCCGCGACGAGCACGTGCAGCCCGACGAGACCGACGCCGAACGACATCTTGCCCTGCTCGATCTGCGCTTGCACGACGTTCAGCAGGTTCGAATACGTGAGGTAGATCAGCACGGCCATCACGAGGTTGATCGTGCGGCTGCGGCGCGGGTTCTGGTACGCGAGCGGGATGCCGAGCACCATCAGGTTCAGCGCGATCAGCGGCAGCCCCGCGCGCCACGCGAATTCCGCGAGATTGTCGCGCGTCGGGTTGCGCAGCAGGTCGGGCGTGGGCGTGCTGTTGGTGGTCTGCACGTTGACGACCGGCTTGCTGGTGATCTTCACGCCGTAGCGCTCGAATTCCATGATCTTGAAGTTCGGCTGGCCGGGCGTGCCGTCGTAGCGGCGGCCGTCTTCGAGGACGACGAAACGATCGCCGTCCTTCGCGGTTTCCGTATGGCCCGTCTGCGACACGACCACGTTGAGCTTGCCGTTTTCCGTCGACGTGACGAACACGTTCTGGACCTTGCTCTGGTCGGGCGACATCTTCTCGATGAAGAACACGCGATGGTTCGCGGCCGATTCGCGGAACTGGCCGGGCGCGAGCAGCGAGATTTCGTCGCGCTGCTGGAAACGTGCCTTGATCATCTTGCTCTGCTGGTTCGACCACGGCCAGCCGACGAACGCGAAGAACGCGATCAGCAGGACGATCGGCGTGGCGAACACGCCGATCGGCTTGATGAGGCGCGTGAGGCTCACGCCGGACGCGAGCCACACCACCATTTCGGAGTCCCGGTACCACCGGGTCAGCACGAACAGGATCGACACGAACAGCGTGACGACGAGCATCACGGCGAGGTAGCCGATCACGGTCAGGCCGATCAGCACGAGCACGTCCCGCGGATCGATTTCGCCGGACGCGGCGTAGCCGACGATGCGAATCATCATCGTCGTGAGCATGATCGTGAGCAGCACCATGAACACGGCGCCAGCCGTATACGCAAGCTCGCGCTGGAGGGAGCGTTCGAAGATCATTCTTGATGAGAAGAGGGCGGGAGGCTGCGCACGCGTGGTGGAGCGCTCGCGCCGCCACGGGAAAAATAGCGGATAATTGCGGCTTTCATCCTTAGCCCAGATTTTATCCGAGGACAAGCGCGATGGACTTTAGCATAAAAGGCTGTGATTGGAGCAAAGGCGAGGCCAAGGGGTTCCTGACCGGGAAGTCCGACTGCATCGTGCTCGGCATCTTCGAGGCGCAGACCCTGTCGGGCGCGGCGCTCGACATCGACACGGCCACCAAGGGGCTGATCTCGCGCGTGGTGAAGGCCGGCGACATGGACGGCAAGCGCGGCAAGACGCTGTTCCTGCACGAAGTGTCGGGCATCGGCGCGTCGCGCGTGCTGCTCGTCGGGCTCGGCAAGCAGGATGCTTTCAATCAGAAAGCCTATAACGACGCGGTGACCGCCGCCTGGCGCGCGCTGCTGGCGACCAAGGTCGTCCAGGTCACGTTCTCGCTCGCGCAACTGCCGGTCGACGAGCGCAGCTCCGACTGGGGCGTGCGCGCCGCGATCCTCGCGCTGCGCAACGAGACCTACCGCTTCACGCAGATGAAGAGCAAGCCGGAACCGGCGTCGCACACGCTCAAGCGTGTCGTGTTCAGCGTCGATCCGGCGGACGAAAAGGCCGCGAAGGTCGCGATCAAGCAGGCCGTCGCGCTCGCGAACGGGATGGATCTGACCCGCGACCTCGGCAACCTGCCGGGCAACGTCTGCACGCCGACCTATCTCGGCAACACCGCGAAGAAGATCGCGAAGGATTGGGGCCTGAAGGCCGAGGTCCTCGGGCTCAAGCAGATCCAGGCGCTGAAGATGGGGTCGTTCCTGTCGGTCGCGCGCGCGTCGGTCGAGCCGCCGCAGTTCATCGTCCTGCACTACCAGGGCGCCGCCGCGAAGGCCGCGCCCGTCGTGCTGGTCGGCAAGGGCATCACGTTCGATACGGGCGGCATCTCGCTGAAGCCGGGCGAAGGCATGGACGAGATGAAGTACGACATGTGCGGCGCGGGCTCGGTGCTCGGCACGATCCGCGCGGTCGCCGAGATGGGCCTGAAGATCAACGTCGTCGCGATCGTGCCGACCTGCGAGAACATGCCGGGCGGCAACGCGACGAAGCCGGGCGACATCGTCACCAGCATGAAGGGGCTGACGATCGAGGTGCTGAACACCGACGCCGAAGGCCGCCTGATCCTGTGCGACGCGCTCACGTATGCCGAGCGCTTCAAGCCGGCCGCCGTGATCGACGTCGCGACGTTGACGGGTGCGTGCGTGATCGCGCTGGGCGGCCACAACAGCGGGCTGTTCTCGACGAACGACGCGCTCGCCGGCGAGCTGCTCGACGCGTCGCGCGAGGCGAACGACCCGGCATGGCGCATGCCGCTCGACGACGAGTACCAGGAACAGCTGAAGTCGAATTTCGCGGATCTCGCGAACATCGGCGGGCGTCCGGCCGGCGCCGTGACGGCCGCATGCTTCCTGTCGCGCTTCACCGAGAGCTATCCGTGGGCTCACCTCGACATCGCGGGCACCGCATGGAAGGGTGGCGCGGCGAAGGGCGCGACGGGCCGTCCGGTGCCGTTGCTCGCGCAGTTCCTGATCGACCGCGCCGGCCAGTGATGGCGGTGCCGACGACGCTGCGGGTGCGCGGGCAATGACGCGGATCGATTTCCACTCGAACGTCGGCGATTCGCTTGCGTACGCGTGCCGGCTGCTGCGCAAGGCCTATCAGGCCGGGCAGCCGGTCGTCGTGCTCGCCGAGCCCGCGCGCCTGCGCGCGCTCGACGAGCGGCTCTGGACGTTCTCGCCGCTCGATTTCATCCCGCATTGCGGCATCGACAGCGAGCACGCCGCCGGCACGCCGATCGTGCTGGCCGCCGATCTCGACCGCGCGCCGCATCATCACGTGCTGCTGAACCTCGGCGCGACCGTGCCCGCGCAGTTCGCCCGCTTCGAACGCCTGCTCGAAGTGGTCGGCAACGCGCCGGACGAGCTGGCCGCGGGCCGCGACCGCTACCGGTTCTACCGCGACCGCGGCTATGCGCTGAACAACTACAAGCAGGGCGGCTAGCCGCAACCGTCGACGGAGTGTTCCCGTGACAGAAGCCGATTCATCCTCGATTCCGACGCTGACTGACGTGCTGGTGCCGGGCAAGCCGGCGCCGGCGCGCTCGCCCGCGTCGGCCGCCCCCCGGCCGCACGACGATGCGGCGATTCCGGTGCTCACCGACGTGATCGCGCCACCGGCCGCCGCGGGCGCCGCGTCGGCCGAATCGCGTAAAACCGAGGCCGACCCCGATTCCGTCGTGATCGAACCCGTGCCGACGCCGCACGTGCCGGCGGTCGAGCTGCCGGGCGACGCGGCGACGGCCGCCGCCGCGGGCGAAACCGATGCGCCGGCCGAGCCTGGCGCCGCCGAGCACGTGGTCGCGGAGGATGCGGCGGCGATGACGGCGCCGCTGCGCTCGTCGCTCGTCGATGACAACCTGCCGAAACACACGTTCGCCGCGATGGCGCGCGACGCGGCCGCGCACGCGCCCGAATCGGCGACGCCGGAGGTGGTCCTACCGGGCGCGGTGCCGCCGCAGCCGGATGCGCAGGCCGCAGTCGCGCTGACGCCGGAAGATGCGCAGCACATCGCCGAACGGCTTCGCAATCGCCTGACGAACTATCTGACCGGGGCAGGGCGCGACGCCATCGAAGCGCGTTGTCGCGATGCGCTGCACGAGCATTCGGCCTGGCTGGTCGGCCAGGTCACGCGCGAAGTCGCACTCGCGCTGGAAACCGAGGTGATGGACTGGGTGCGCGAGGCGGTCGATGAAGAGATCGCTCGCCGTCGCGCCGGTCATTCCGGCTGAACGGGCAATCGTTCGCGGCGGCGAAAAAGAGAATGCGGGTTCAGTAAGCGCAGTAAACGCGTGCGAAGCCGCTGGGGAGGGGCCGGTCGGTCAGTACGCGGCCGTCCTCTCGCGACGTCCCGCGCACAAGCGCACAAGGTGGGTACCCGCGCGGGTATTCGCTTTCAGCGTACCGACAGCACCCACTGGGCGAGCGTATGGGCCTCGGTGCTCGTCAGTTGCGTATTGGCGGGCATCGGCACGCTGCCCCATACGCCGACGCTGCCTTTCACGATCGATTGCGCCAGGTAGTCGACGCCGTCGCCGCGCACCGCGTACTTGCCGGCGATGTCGCGGAACGACGGACCCATCAGCGGCTTGCCGATCGCATGGCAGGCCATGCAGTTCTTGCGCTGCGCCAGCGCGAGCCCGTCGGCCTGGTCGGCACGTGCCGCCGCCGCGGCGCCGGTCAGCAGCAGGGCGAGCAGCACGCGCAATATCGTCTGTTTCATGCGGTTCTCCGCCGGCGGGGACGGCCGGCTTCATGGTCCGCGCATTATAGAAGCAAAGGGAACGCACGTTTTGCGCGTTCCCCCGGGCGCCCTTTATCGGGGTCGCATGCGATGGCGCCTCTGCATCAACCCGTGACCGCCCCCTGGTTCGCCGGCCGGGCGAGCGCCGCGAATTTGGCGAGCACGCCGCGCGTATAGCGGGGCGCCGGCTGCCGCCACGCAGCGCGGCGGCGCGCGAGTTCCGCGTCGTCGACGTTCAGTTGCAGCAGCAGCCGGTGCGCGTCGATCGTGATCGAATCGCCTTCCTGCACCAGCGCGATCGTGCCGCCGACGAACGCCTCAGGCGCGACGTGGCCGACCACCATGCCCCAGGTGCCGCCCGAGAAGCGGCCGTCCGTGATGAAGCCGACCGATTCGCCGAGCCCCTTGCCGATGATCGCGGACGTCGGTGCGAGCATTTCCGGCATGCCGGGGCCGCCCTGCGGGCCGAGGTAGCGCAGTACGAGGATGTCGCCCGCGCGGATCCGGTCGCCGAGGATCGCATCCATCGCGCTCTGCTCGTCGTCGAATACGCGCGCCGGGCCCGTGATTACCGGGTTCTTCAGGCCGGTGATCTTCGCGACCGCGCCGTCCTCCGCGAGATTGCCCTTCAGGATCGCGAGATGGCCCTCGTTGTACAGTGCGCGCTCGATCGGGAAGATCACGTCCTGGTCCGCGCGCGGCACGCTCGGCACGTCCTTCAACTCGTCGGCGATCGTGCGGCCCGTGATCGTCATGCAGTCGCCGTGCAGCAGCCCCGCGTCGAGCAGGATCTTCAGCACCTGCGGAATCCCGCCGGCCCGGTGCAGGTCGGTCGCGACGTACTTCCCCGACGGCTTCAGGTCGCAGATCACCGGCACGCGCTTGCGGATGCGCTCGAAATCGTCGATCGTCCAGTCGACCTCGGCCGCGTGCGCGATCGCGAGATAGTGCAGCACCGCATTGGTCGAGCCGCCGGTGGCCATGATCACCGACACCGCGTTCTCGATCGATTCCTTCGTGATGATGTCGCGCGGCTTCAGGTCGCGCTTCACGGCCTCGACCAGCACACGCGCCGATTCGGCGGCCGAATCGACCTTCTCCTGATCGGGGTTCGCCATCGTCGACGAATACAGCAGCGACATGCCGAGCGCCTCGAACGATGAACTCATCGTGTTCGCGGTGTACATGCCGCCGCACGAACCGGACGTCGGGCACGCGTTTTTCTCGACGCCTTCGAAGTCCTCCTGCGACATCCGGCCCGCGGTGAATTCGCCGACGGCTTCGAACGACGACACGATCGTCAGGTCGCGGCCCTTCCAGTTGCCCGGGCGGATCGTGCCGCCGTAGACGTAGATGCCCGGCACGTTCAGGCGCGCGAGCGCGATCATGCCGCCGGGCATGTTCTTGTCGCAGCCGCCGACCACCACGACGCCGTCCATCCACTGGCCCTGCACGCAGGTCTCGATGCAGTCGGCGATCACTTCGCGCGACACGAGCGAGTACTTCATCCCTTCGGTGCCCATCGACATGCCGTCCGAAATCGTCGGCGTGCCGAAGATCTGCGGGTTCGCGCCGGCGGCCTTGACGGCGTCGACGGCCGCGTCCGACAGGCGCTGCAAGCCGGAATTGCACGGCGTGATCGTCGAATGGCCGTTGGCAATGCCGATCATCGGCTTGTCGAAATCTTCCTTCTGGTAGCCGAGGGCGTAATACATCGAGCGGTTCGGCGAACGGGCCACGCCTTGCGTGATGTGCTTCGAGCGACGGTTGTACGACATGGGGGACTCCATCGTGGTATGGGCGTCGCTCGCGAGGGCGCGCCGGTTCGGATCGACCAAGCATGGAGTGTCCTGATTGGGATGTCCAATATATTATTTGTCGCCTATTAAGTCGTTTTGCGAATGAGTCGAACATGGCCGATCCGATCCCCGACCTGCGCCAGTGGCGCTATTTCGCGACCGTCGCCGACGAGCGCCATTTCGGCCGCGCGGCCGAGCGCCTGTCGATGACGCAGCCGCCGCTGTCGCAGGCGATTCGCGCGCTGGAGGACGCGCTGGGCGTCGCGCTGTTCGTGCGCACCAAGCGCTCGGTGGCGCTGACGGCGGTCGGCGCGGCGCTGCTGCCCGACGTGCGCCGGCTGCTGGCGTCGGCCGATGCGCTGCCGCCGCTGGCGCGCCGGCTCGCGCGCGGCGAGGCCGGTTCGCTGTCGCTCGCGTTCGTGTCGACCGCCGATTACGGGCTGTTGCCGTCGTTGCTGCGTGCGTTCGGCGCGCGCTATCCGCAGGTGCGGCTGCAGCTCGCGGAAGCGACGAGCGACGTGCAGATCGACGAACTCGTCGCCGGGCGCATCGACGCCGGGCTCGTCATTCCGCCCGTGCCGCCGCGTCACGCGGCCGGCTTGTCGTACCTGCCCGTCGTACGCGAGCCGCTGGTGGTCGCGATGCCGAGTACGGCTTCCGACGCGCCCGAGGACGAGCCGGTGCAGCTTGCCGACGTCGCCGCGTTGCCGCTCGTGATCTTTCCGCGTCGTTTGGCGCCCGGCTTTTATGACATCATTACGGGCTGCTACGGCGCGGCGGGGGAAACCCCGCGCATCGGTCAGGAAGCAATCCAGATGCAGACGATCGTCAGCCTCGTGTCGGCCGGCATGGGCGTCGCACTGGTGCCGCAATCGCTGCGTAACCTGCGGCGCACCGGCGTGGTCTACCGGCCGCTCGCCGGCCACGCGCCGCTCGTCGAGACGGGCCTCGTGTGGCGTACCGACGACGTGAGCCCCGTGCTTGCCGGGTTCATCGACGTCGTGCGCGCGCAGGGTCTTGCCGCATGACGTGAACGATGGCGTGCGGGCGCCGTCCAACGCGCGGTGCTGCGCGCGTGCGACGGCCGTACCGTATTCGAAAACTTCTTCGCTAATCCATGATCATTCACCCGAATTTCGACCCCGTTGCGATCCATCTCGGGCCGCTGGCCGTGCGCTGGTACGGCCTCATGTATCTCGTCGGCTTCATCGCGGCGATCGTCGTCGGCCGGATCCGCCTGAAGCTGCCGCATGTCGCGGCGCAGGGCTGGACCGCGAAGGACATCGACGACATGATGTTCTACGGCGTGCTCGGCACCGTGCTCGGCGGCCGGCTCGGCTACGTGCTGTTCTACAAGGCCGGTTTCTACTTCTCGCATCCGCTCGACGTGTTCAAGGTGTGGGAAGGCGGCATGTCGTTTCACGGCGGCTTCCTCGGCGTGACGCTCGCGATGATGCTGTTCGCGTGGCAGCGCAAGCGGCACTGGCTCCAGGTCACCGATTTCGTCGCGCCGATGGTGCCGACGGGGCTGGCGGCCGGGCGTCTCGGCAACTTCATCAACGGCGAACTGTGGGGCCGCGTGACCGATCCGACGGCGCCTTGGGCGATGCTGTTCCCGGGCGCGATGCGCGACGACGCGGCCTGGTTGCCGAAACATCCGGAGCTCGTCGAGAAGTGGCATCTCGCCGACGTGTTCATGCAATACCAGATGCTGCCGCGCCATCCTTCGCAGCTCTATGAAATCGCGCTCGAGGGGATCGCGCTGTTCTTCGTGCTGTTCTTGTTCGCGCGCAAGCCGCGGCCGATGGGTGCGATATCCGCGCTGTTCCTGATCGGTTATGGCCTCGCGCGTTTCACGGTCGAGTTTGCGCGCGAGCCGGACGACTTCCTCGGGCTGCTCGCGCTCGGCCTGTCGATGGGGCAGTGGCTGTCGCTGCCGATGATTCTCGCGGGGATCGCGTTGATGGTCTGGGCGTATCGCCGCCGCGCGGCGAACGCGAATGCGGCTGCGTGACGTGGCTGCATGACGCGGTATCGATGCATACGCGATCGGCGCGTGCATCGATACCCGGACGCGCATAAAAAAACGCCGGCCCTCGGGCCGGCGTTTTTCGTTTCCTGCAGCCGCGCGATGCGCGTTACTTCATCTGCACGGAGCCGTTGACGGTGACCGACACGGTGGCCTTGCCGCCTTCGACCGCGATCGGCGCGCTCATCTTCGCGCTGTCCATCGGCGCCGCGGCCATCGCCATCATGCGCGGGTACGGCTGCACGTTGCGGCCGCTGCCGACGTTCACGTCGCGGATCGTGTAGCTGCTGTAGCCGAACGCCTTCGCGGCTTCGTCCGCGCGGGCGCGGAACGACTTGATCGCTTCGGTCGTGAGCTTCTGCTCGGCCGTGCGCTGCGCTTCCGGCGACAGCGAGAACTCGACGTTCGCGACCTGCATCAGGTTCGACAACTGGCCCGCCAGCTTCGACGCCGCGGCGAAATCGCGCGATTCGAGCGCGACCTCGGTGCGGCCGCGCCATGCGGAGATCTTCCCGTCGCGATCGGTGCTCGGATACACGGAGAACGCGCCCGTGTGCGCGGTGACGCCCGACACGCCCTTCGCCTGCGACAGGGCCGCGTCCGCGCGCTGGTTCAGCTGCGCGGTGAGGCTGCCCGGATCCTTGGCCTGCTGCTCGTAGAACAGCGTGATGTGGATGATGTCCTGCGGCACGTCGGCACTGGCCTGCGACGAAAGCGACAGCACGCCGGCCGGCTCCGGAAAGTGCGGGTTCACCGCCTGGGCGTGCGCGGCGGGCGACGCGAGCGTCAGCGCGACGGGAACGGCGGCGGCGAGGGCGAGCGACAGCGCGAGTGCGGATTTCTTGGTCATTGTTGGATTCCTTGTGCGAGGGCGCGCACGCGGGTTACGCGTGCGCGACGCGGGCGTACCGCGCAACGAAAAAACGACGGCCGGCCCGTTCGGCCGGCAGTGGTTGCTTAGGCTGCGCGACAGTGCCGCGAGTTCCGTTACGGTCGCGCGTACTGACCGGATTTGACCTTTGGCGCGCGCCTACTTCATCAGCTTTTCGGTGATGAATCGCCATTCCGCACGCGTGACGGGCGTGATCGACAGCCGGTTGCCGCGCGCGAGCACGCGCATGTCGGCGAGTTCGTCGTGCTCGCGCAGCGTGGCGAGCGGCACGAGCGGAGACTTCTTCACGAAGCGCACGTCGACGAGCAGCCAGCGTGGCGCTTCCTGCGTCGATTTCGGGTCGTAATAGGGGCTTTTCGGATCGAACTGCGTGGGATCGGGGTAGGGCGTCGACGAGACTTCGGCGAGCCCGGCGATGCCCGGCTCGGGGCAGCTCGAGTGATAGAACAGCACGCCGTCGCCGATCTTCATCGTGTCGCGCATGAAATTGCGCGCCTGATAGTTGCGCACACCCGTCCACGGCAGCGAGCGCTGCGGTGCGTCGGCGAGATCGTCGATGCTTGCTTCGTCCGGTTCGGACTTCATCAGCCAGTATTGCATGGTCGTGGTCGACGCAGAAAAGGCTGCTACAAAAGAAAACGGCACCGGGACTTGCCCGATGCCGTTGGATAGGCCCCCACCTTGGCCGCTAGGCCGGCATCCTGAACCTGAGGTTCAGAATTGGTCGCAGTTAGCAGCACTTCGGGTACATCAGACAGAGTGACGCGCGCGCCCGTGCTACAAATTTCCGCAACCGTGCACATGGCATTGGTTCAAGGAATATATGACCTTGGCGAACCAGGCAGGGAAGCTGACTGAACTGTGATTCGATGCGCCAATTTGACCACCGTTGACCGTCGAGATCAAGGGGAATCGACGCATCGTTTGAAACGTTACTGCGTCTCGTGCTGTGCGAGCACCGCGCCGAGCTGTTCGTTCATCTGGTGCATTGTACGACGGATTTCCTCCGCCGGAAACGCTTCACCATGCCGCACGCTCGTTTGCAGCCGCAGCAATTCCGATGCGAGCGACAGCGCCGCCATCACCGCGATGCGATCGGTGCCGCGCACCGAGCTGTTCGAGCGGATTTTCGACATTTCGGCGTCGACGCGCGCGACCGCTTCGAGCAGCGCCGCTTCGGTCTCGGCCGAACAGGCGAGCCGATAGGGCTGACCGAGAATCGAGACTTCGATCTGCTTGGTGCTCATGCATGTTCTCCGTGGCTGGCCGTGTCATCGCCATCCGTGCGCGCCTGCGCATCCAGCAGGTCGAGCTGGTTGTCGGCTTGCTCCGCGCCCTTCGAGCGCGGCAGCTTTTCGAGAATCGCGTTCAGTTTCACCTGGGCGTCGTCGATCTTCGCCGACAACGTGTCGCGCTCGGCCGCGAGCGCATTGCGTTCGTCGCGCAGCTGCGCGAGCTCCGCGCGGACCGTGTCCGCTTCCGCGCGCAATTGCGCGACCTGCTCCTCGAGCGCGAGCCGTTCCGAGTGATAGCGCTTGTTCAGCGAAATCAGACGGCCAATATTTTGAGATAGGGTTTCGAGTTCGTTGAGCATTTGCTGCGTCCTCTAAAGACCCAGCATTTTAGCGCGGAATAACGCGCAATCCGACATCTGTAACGTTTCCAGTCGTAACACCCCTGCTTCTTGCCGCGAATAGGCGCGTCCCGCGCGGGTCCGGACGCTTCCTTGACGCTCGCGCGACCGGCTCCTAAACTGGCGCCGCCTCGGTGCTCGCGCGCAGGACGCGCGGTTAAACGGGAAGCAGGGTGCGGGCTCCAGGAGCGCGCCGACCTGCGCTGCCCCCGCAACGGTAAGCGGCCGCGTCGCGTGACGCAGGCCGGCTCGGGCGCGTTTCGCATGCAGTCGCATGCGGGCGCGGGCCACTGCGCGTCATCGCGCGGGAAGGCGAGCCGGACCGCCGCCAGCCCGGATACCGGCCGAGACGGGGAGCCCGCACGGGCTCCATGACACGCGGCCTGCGGGGAAGCGGGACGCGCAACGGTTCACGGAACGTTTCTTCGATGCCGACCCCAATCGTCCGCCACGCGCCGCCGTCGCGCCCGGCCGGCTCCCGCAAGCGGATGTGCCGCGCGTCGTGCGCGCGGCCGGGCGCGGCATGAGCGCCGCGCGCGCCGCCGCGATCTGGGCCGCGCTGGCCGCCGCGGTCGCGCTGCTGTTCGTCGCGTCGCTGTCGATCGGCAGCGTGCCGATGTCGCCGTGGCAGGCGCTCGCGTCGCTCGTGCCGCACGGCGGCGATACCCTGTTCGCCGATATCGTCCGGACGCTGCGCCTGCCGCGCGCGCTCGCGGGTTTCGCGTGCGGCGCGCTGCTCGCGCTGGCCGGTGCGCTGTTGCAGGTGCTGCTGCGCAATCCGCTCGCGGAGCCGTACGTGCTCGGCGTGTCCGGCGGCGCGGCCGGCTTCGCGCTCGTCGCGATGATCGCGGGCGGCGCGTGGTGGCTCGTCGACGCGTCGGCGTTCGCCGGTTCGCTCGTCTCGGTCGCGCTCGTGCTCGGGCTCGCGAGGCGCGAGCTGTGGCGCGGCGAATCGCGCGACGCCTCGCCGCGGCTGCTGCTCACGGGCGTCGTGATCGCGGCGGGGTGGGGCGCGCTCGTCACGCTGTTGCTGTCGCTCGCGCCCGACGCGCGGCTGCGCGGCATCATCTTCTGGCTGACGGGCGACCTGAACGGCGCGACGGCGCCGTGGTTCGCGTGGGGCGCGCTGTTGCTGAGCGCATGCGTCGCGCTGCCGGCCGCGCCGCAACTGAACGTGCTGCTGCGCGGCGACGCGACCGCGCTCGCGCTCGGCGTGCCGGTCGCACGCCTGCGCGTGCGGATCTATCTCGTCGCGTCGCTGGCCGCCGCGGCCGCCGTGACGACGGCCGGTACGATCGGCTTCGTCGGGCTCGTCGTGCCGCATGGGTTGCGGCTCGCGTTCGGCAACGACCAGCGGATGCTGCTGCCGGCCGCGATGCTTGCGGGCGGCGGCGGCGTGATGGCGGCCGACCTGCTGGCGCGCACCGCGATCGCGCCCGCGCAATTGCCGGTGGGCGCGATGACCGCGTTGATCGGCGTGCCGGTGTTCCTGTGGATGTTGCTGAGGAGACCGATGCGATGACGGGCGCCGCCGCACCGCACGCCGCTGCCGGCGACATGCGCTACAGGGCCGTCGAGCTGACGCTGAAGGCCGGCGCGCGCACGCTGCTCGAGCGCTTCACGCAGGCGTTCCGCCCCGGCGAGATCTGGTGTGTCGCCGGACCGAACGGCGCGGGCAAGACGACGCTGCTCGCCACGCTCGCGGGATTGCAGCCGCCGGCCGGCGGACACGTCGAGATCGACGGCCGGCCGCTTGCCGCGTGGCGTCCCGGGCAACTCGCGCAGCGCCGCGCGCTGATGCCGCAGCAATTGCACGATGCGTTCAGCGCGACCGTGTTCGATACGGTGCTGCTGAACCGCTTTCCGTATCTCGGCGGCTGGGGCTGGGAGCGCGACGGCGACCGCACGGCCGCGCGCGATGCGCTCGCGACGTTCGACCTGAGCGCGCTCGCGTCGCGCGACGTGATGTCGCTGTCGGGCGGCGAGCGGCAGCGGGTCGCGCTGGCCGCGACGCTGTGCCAGGATGCGCCGCTGATGCTGCTCGACGAGCCGCTCGCGCATCTCGACCTGCATCACCAGATCGACTGCCTGACCGCGTTGGCCGCGTGGCTCGCGGCAGGCCCGCGCACGGTGATGTTTTCGTGTCACGACCTGAACCTCGCGCGACGTTTCGCGACGCATGCGCTGTTGCTCGACGGCCGCGGCCATGCGTGGGCCGGCCCCGTGCACGACGTGCTGACGCCCGAGCGCGCGAGCGACGCGTTCGGCTATCCGCTCGTGCTGATCCGCGAGAACGGCCGCGATGCGCTGCTGCCGGCATGGCCTGCGCGACAATGACCCTTTCCGTTCCGATTTTTCCGATGCGCGGCGCCTGCCGCGCCCACGACACGGCTCCCCGATGACGACTCCGACCTGTTTCCCGCCCGCGATCGCGCCGCTCGACGACGCGCTGCGCACGCGCCTGCAACATGTGATCGACCACAAGACCAAGCCGCCCGGCAGCCTCGGCCAGCTCGAGGCGCTCGCGCTGCAGATCGGCCTGATCCAGCGCACCGAGCGGCCGGTCGTGCAGCGTCCCGTGACGATCGTGTTCGCGGGCGATCACGGCATCGCGGCCGAAGGCGTCAGTCCTTATCCGCAAGCGGTGACCGCGCAGATGGTCGCGAACTTCCTGGCCGGCGGCGCGGCGATCAACGCGTTCTCGGGCGTCGCGCAGAGCACGCTCGAGATCGTCGATGCGGGCGTCGCGTCGCCGCTGCCGCCGTCGGAGCGGCTGGTGTCGCTGCCGGTCGCGCGCGGTACGCGCAACTTCGCGACGGAACCGGCGATGACGCGCGAAGAAGCGATGACGGCGCTGGCCGCCGGCGCGGCGCGCGTGCGTCTGCACGCCTCGCTCGGCACGAACGCGATCGGCTTCGGCGAGATGGGGATCGCGAACACGTCGTCGGCCGCGTGCCTGATGAGCCGCCTGCTCGACGTGCCGATCGACGCATGCGTCGGTCGCGGCACGGGGCTCGACGACCAGGGCCTCGCGCACAAGCGCGCGGTGCTCGGCCGCGCGCTCGTCAAGCACGCGCATGCGATCGCGCCGCTCGACGTGCTCGCGACGTTCGGCGGCTTCGAGATCGCGATGATGGCGGGCGCGTACCTCGCGGCCGCGAGCGAGCGGATGACGATCCTCGTCGACGGCTTCATCGCGAGCGCCGCGCTGCTCGTCGCCGAGCGCATCGCGCCCGGCGTGCGCGACTACTGCGTGTTCTCGCATACGTCGCACGAGGCCGGCCACCGGCGCATGCTCGAGCATTTCGGCGCGAAGCCGCTGCTCGCGCTCGACCTGCGGCTCGGCGAAGGCACGGGCGCCGCGCTCGCGCTGCCGCTCGTGCGCGCGGCGGCCGCGTTCCTCGCCGAGATGGCGAGCTTCGAGTCCGCCGGCGTCGACGATCGTGACGCCTGAGCGCGCGCGCGGCATGCGGGCCGAACTGCGCTACTTCTTCGTCGCGCTCGGCTATTTCACACGCGTGCCCGTGCCGCGCTCGATCGGCTACGCGGCTGGCGATCTCGATCAGGCCGCGCGTTATTTCCCGCTCGTCGGCGCGTGCGTGGGCGCATGGGGCGCGCTGGTCTATCTCGTCGCACTGCGCGCGCTGCCCGTGTCGATCGCGGTCGGGCTGTCGATGGCCGCGACGCTGCTCGCGACCGGCGCATTCCACGAAGACGGCCTGGCCGACAGTTGCGATGCGTTCGGCGGCGGTTACACGCGCGACGACGTGCTGCGCATCATGCACGATTCGCGGATCGGCACGTTCGGCGCGGTCGCGCTCGTGATCGCGCTGGGGCTGAAATGGCAGGCGCTGACGTCGATGCTGCCGTTGCGCGCCGCATGGACGATGATCGCCGCGCATGCGGCGAGCCGCGCGATGGCCGTGAGCCTGCTGATGTCGCTCGACTACGTGCGGCCCGAAGGCAAGGCGAAGCCGGTTGCGCAACGCATGGGCGCACGCGCGGCATGCATCGCGGCGGCGTTCGGGATGCCGTGGCTGTTCTGGCCGGACTGGCGCATGGGCGTCGCCGCATGCGTGGCGCTCGTATTGGTGCGCGCGTCGCTGGCCCGCTATTTCGTGAAGCGGATCGGCGGCTATACGGGCGACTGTCTCGGTTTCGCGCAGCAACTGGGCGAACTGGCGATCTATCTCGTGGTGCTCGGATGGACGTCGTCCTGATTCGTCATCCGGCCGTCGGCATCGAGCCGGGCATCTGCTACGGACGCAGCGACGTGCCGCTCGCCGAATCGGCCGACGACGGCGCGCAGGCCGTGCGTGCGCATCTGTCGGCACTCGGCGCGCCGTCACCCGAACGGGTCGGGACGAGCCCGCTCGCACGTTGCGCGTCGATTGCCGAACGGCTCGCGCGGGCATTCGACGTGCCGCTGCGGCGCGATGCCGACTGGCAGGAAATGGATTTCGGCGCATGGGAAATGCAGCGCTGGGACGATATCGACCGCGCGGCCCTCGATGCGTGGGCGGCCGACCTGATGCATGCATGCGCGCACGGCGGAGAAAGCGTGGCGCGATTCGTCGCGCGGGTCGCGCGGCAGGCCGATACGATGGCGACGCTCGACGGCTCGCAATGGGTCGTCACGCATGCGGGCGTGATCCGCGCGTTCGCGTCGCATGTGTTGCGCGTGCCGCTCGACACGCTGCTGTCGCGGCCCGTGCCGACGGGCGGGGTCGTCTGGCTGCGCACGAACGACGACGCGCAAGCATGGGAAATCGTGCACTGGGACGCATGGGCGCACGTGCGTCCGCAATGAACGACGCCGCGCACGTTCGATCCGTCTCGGGCGCCGCACGCATCCGGCATCGGTGCACGACAATGCGCCAGCCGCCGGCAATCAGCGCGCCGACCGCCGCGCACGCGCGGCATCCAGATCCTCGCACAGCGCGGCCGCGCCCTGCACGATCCGCGGCGACGGCCGCGTCAGCAGATCGCCGTCGATCGCGAACAGGTTGTGGCGCGCGACGGCCTTCAGCGCGGGCCATGCACGCCACCGCGCGAGGCTCGGCAGCGGTTCGGTCGAACGGGTCGCCCCCGCGCTCGTCGTCACGATCGCTTCCGGATTCGCCGCGAGCACGGCCTCGTCGGTCACGGTCGGCGCGAGCGGCTTGAGCGACGCGAATACGTTGCGCCCGCCGCACAGTTCGAATACTTCGTCGATCAGGTGCGCGCCGTTGAGCGTCGTCAGCGGGCGGTCCCACACCTGGAAGAACAGCGTGACGGGCGGGCGTGCCGCGTAGCGTGCGCGTAGCGCCGCGAGGTCCCGCGTGAACGCAGCGGCGGCGGCATCGGCGGTCGGTTGCGTGCCGAGCAGCGTGCCGAGCCGGCGCAGCGACGACGACACGTCGTCGAGATGCTTCGGTTCGCTGAAGAACAGCGGGATGTGCAGCGCGCGCAGCGCATCGGTCTGCCGCTCGGCGTTGCCGTGCCGCCAGACGACGATCAGGTCGGGCTTCAGCGCGGCGATGCGTTCGAGATCGAGCGCCTTGTTATCGCCGACGCGCGGCACCGCTTGCGCGGCGGCCGGATAGTCGCTGTACGTGACGGTGCCGACGAGCTTCGCGCCGCCGCCGGCCGCGTAGACGAGCTCGGTCGCGTGCGGCGCGAGGCTGATCACGCGCTGCGCGGGCGCGGGCAGCGTGACCGTGTTGCCGGCGTCGTCGCGTGTCGCGACATCGGCGTGGACGAGCGGCGCATGAGCGAGCGCCGCGAGCAGTGCGGCCGGCGCGAGCCGGCGGAACGGGCGCGGCCTCATGCCGGGACTCGCTGCAGCAGCGGCACGCAATGTGCGAGCGCATCGCCGAGGCGCCGCCATTCGGCTTCGCTGCCCGGCAGGCCGACGCGCACGCTCGACGGGGTCGGGAAGCGCCGCGTCCAGATCCCGCGCGTCGCGAGCGCCGCATGCAGCGCCTCGGCTCGCGGGTCGTCGGTCCAACTGAAGAGCGGTGTCGCGCGAACCGCGAAGCCGTGCGTGCGCAATAGCGCGGCCAGTCGTTCGCCGTCGGCCGCGAGCCGCTCGCGGGCGGCAGCTTGCCACGCGCGATCGGCGAACGCCGCGGCGACCGCGTGGCGTGCGGGGCCGCTGACCGTCCACGCGCCGAGTCTGTCGCGCAACGCGACGATGCGGTCGGGGCACGCGAGCACGAAGCCCGCGCGGATTCCGGCGAGCCCGAAGAACTTGCCGACCGAGCGCAGCACGACGAGGCCGGGACGATCGACCTGCGGCGCGAGCGATGGCGTGGCGCCCGTATCGGCGAACGCTTCGTCGACGATCAGCGTTCCGCCGCGTGCCGCCAGTTGCGCATGCCAGCCGAGCAGGCGCGCGGTCGGCACGAACTCGGCGGTCGGATTGTTCGGATTCCCGACGATGACGTGGCGCAGCGTCGCGGGCAGCGTATCGGCGCGGATGTCCAGCGCGACGACACGATGGCCGTGGCGCGCGAACGCGGGCGCATATTCGCCGTACGCGAGCGCCGCGACGCCGGCGTCGCCGGCCGGCAGCAAGCCGGGCAACGCGCGGATCGCGGCCTGGCTGCCGGCGACCGGCAGCACGTGCGCGGCATCGGGCGCGCGGTAGTACTGCGCGGCGCAGGCCGCGAGGCCGTCGCCGTCGTCGGGTAGTCGGCGCCATGCGTCGGCCGGGACGGGCGGCACCGGGAAGCCCGCCGGATTGATGCCGGTCGACAGGTCGAGCCACGCGTCGTACGGAATGCCGTGGCGGCGGGCGGCTTCGTGCAGGTTGCCGCCGTGCGCGATGGATGAATCAGACATGATGGGTGGCCATGACGAGTGCGCCGCTCGCGACCAGCAGCGCGAGCCACAGGGCGAGCGTGCGCGTGACGAGCGACAGCGCGGCGACGATGTGGACGGCAGTTGCCGTGGCGCCGGTGCCGAGCGCCGGGCGATCCTCGATCTCGCCGTGATAGACGGCCGGGCCGCCGAGCTGCACGTTCAGGCTGCCGGCACCCGCGGCCATGACGGGGCCCGCGTTCGGGCTGTCCCAGTGGCGCGCCTGCGTGCGCCAGCAGCGCCACGCGGCGGCCGTGTCGCCGAGCAGCGCGTAGCTCGCGGCGGTGAGGCGTGCGGGCATCCAGTTCAGCGCGTCGTCGATGCGTGCGGCAGCCCAGCCGAAGGTCAGGAAGCGGGGCGTGCGATAGCCCCACATCGCGTCGAGCGTGTTTGCGAGCCGGAACAGCAACGCGCCGGGACCGCCCGCGACGACGAACCAGAAGAGCGCGCCGAAGATCGCGTCGTTGCCGTTCTCGAGCGCCGATTCGACGGCCGCGCGCGACAGCGCGCCTTCGTCCGCGCTGCCGGTGTCGCGCGACACGATGCGTGCGGTCAGCGTGCGCGCCGCGTCGAGGTCGCGCCGCAGCAGCGCGGCGGCGATCGGCGCGACGTGGTCGGCGAGGCTCTTCGCGCCGAGCGCGAACCACAGCAGCGCGACGTGCAGCGCAGCCGCGAACGGCCACGGCAGCGCGCAGACGAGCCAGGCCGCGACGGCCACCGGCGGCACGACCGCCGCGAGCCATGCGGCGACGCCGACCAGGCGGCCGCGCCGGCCCGTGTTCAGCGCGGCTTCGATGCGCGCGGCGACGCGGCCGAACGCGACGAGCGGATGCCAGCCGGCCGGCTCGCCGATGGCGCGGTCGACGAGCGCGGCCGCGACCGCGAGCATCGCGACGACGGGCAGCGACAGCATCAGCATGGCTGCGCGCTCGCCTTGAGGTCGAGCGGCAGCCCGGCAACCAGCAGCGTGACGCGCGTCGCGAGCGCGGCGACGCGCTGGTTCAGGCGCCCGAGCTCGTCGACGTAGCGGCGCGTGACCGACCCGAGCGGCACGACGCCGAGCCCGATCTCGTTGCTGACGACGATCACCTTCGCGCGCGCGCCGCGCAATGCGTGCTCGAGCCGCTCGACGTGCGTCGCGTACTGCGCGTCGTCGAGCGGTTCGCCGTCGGCGGGGCACAGCAGGTTCGTGAGCCATAGCGTCAGGCAGTCGACGAGCAGGCACGCGTGCGGATCGTCGAGCCGCGCGAGCGTGCCCGCGAGATCGACCGGCGCGTCGGCGAACCCCCAGGCGGCCGGCCGGCGCGCGCGATGATGCGCGATGCGCTGCGCGAATTCGGCATCGGCGGCGGTCGCGGTCGCGATGTAGGTGACGGGGCGGCCGCTGTCGGCGGCGAGCCGCTCGGCATGCGCGCTCTTGCCCGAGCGCGCGCCGCCGAGGACGAAGGTGAGGTCGTGCGGAATCATCGCGTGATTGTAACGGCGCGCGCGACCCGCCGCGGGCGATAATGCCGCCTTTGCTTCGCGACGATCTTTTACACGATGAATGCACCCGAGCCGCGGCCGCGCGGCACGCTGATGATCCAGGGCACGACGTCCGACGCGGGCAAGAGCACGCTCGTCGCGGGCCTGTGCCGCCTCGCGCGCCGCGGCGGCGCACGCGTGGCGCCGTTCAAGCCGCAGAACATGGCGCTCAATAGCGCGGTGACGGTCGACGGCGGCGAGATCGGCCGCGCACAGGCGTTGCAGGCGCTGGCCGCCGGCGTCGCGCCGCATACGGATTTCAATCCGGTCCTGCTGAAGCCGACGAGCGATCGCGGCGCGCAGGTGATCATTCACGGCAAGGCGCGCACGAACCTCGACGCGCGGGCGTACCACGACTACAAGCCGGTCGCGTTCGATGCGGTACTCGAATCGTATGCGCGCCTGCGCGCCGGGTACGACACGGTGATCGTCGAAGGCGCCGGCAGTCCGGCCGAGATCAACCTGCGCGACGGCGACATCGCGAACATGGGGTTTGCCGAGCGCGTCGACTGCCCGGTCGTGCTCGTCGCCGACATCGATCGCGGCGGCGTGTTCGCGCATCTGGTCGGCACGCTCGCCTGCCTGTCGGACAGCGAGCGCGCGCGCGTGCGCGGCTTCGTGATCAACCGCTTCCGCGGCGACCGCGCGCTGCTCGAACCCGGGCTCGACTGGCTGCGCGCCCGGACGGGCAAGCCGGTGTTCGGCGTGCTGCCGTACCTGCACGGGCTGCTGCTCGACGCGGAGGACATGCTGCCCGCGCAGGCGCGCAGCGCCGCCGCACGCGGCGATGGCGGCGTGTTGCGCGTCGTCGTGCCCGCGCTGCCGCGCATCAGCAACCACACCGATTTCGACCCGCTGCGCGCGCATCCGCAGGTCGAATTCACGTACTGGAAGAGCGGCCCCGTGCCCGACGCGGACCTGCTGATCCTGCCCGGTTCGAAGAGCGTGCAGCGCGACCTCGCGTGGCTGCGCGACACGGGCTGGGACGCGCTGATCCGGCGTCATCTGCGCTACGGCGGCAAGGTGATCGGCATCTGCGGCGGCATGCAGATGCTCGGCCGCACGCTCGACGATCCGCTCGGCCTCGAAGGTGCGCCCGGCAGCGTGGCGGGGTTCGGGCTGCTCGATTTCGACACGACGCTGCAACCCGACAAGACGCTGAAGAACGTGACCGGGCAACTCGCGCTGCCGGGCGAGGCAGCCGTGCGCGGTTACGAGATCCACATGGGCGACACGCGCGGGCCGGCGCTCGCGACGCCCGCGCTGACGCTGGCCGCCGATGCCGCGCAGGATGGCGTGCGTCCCGACGGCGCGATGTCGGCCGACGGCCAGATCCTCGCGACCTATGTGCACGGGTTGTTCGACGCGCCCGACGCGTGCGCGGCGCTGCTCGCGTGGGCGGGGCTCGATGGGGCGGCGCGCATCGACTACCCGGCGCTGCGCGAGGCTTCGCTCGAGCGGCTGGCCGACACGTTCGCCGCGCATCTCGACCTCGACGCGCTGTACGCCGAGTTTCGGTGACGGCGGGCCGGTCCGCCCTCGCTTTTTCCGCCCGATCGCGTACAACGAAGGAGGGCGGAGGTCCGCCCGCAGGAGGGCGACGATGAAGGTTCGATGGTGGTGGAGCGTGCTGCTTGCGGCGCTGCTGGGCGCGTCGGCGGCGGCGCATGCGTGCGATTCGTATGCGCCGGGCGGCGGCCAGTCCGGCGGCGACGCAACGCAAGGCAAGAGCGGTTACTGAGCAGGACGGAGGGCATGTTCGGTCATGCCCTTTTTTCGCTTCGATTCGTTCTGGATAAGAATCAATTTAATCGTCATGGCGTGTTTATCGGCCGAATCGATTCGAATAGAGTGCGATCCATTCCCATCCACTCCCGAAGGAAGCCGTCATGAACGCCAACCGCCTGAACGATTTCGCCGCGACGTTGCTGCGCGTCGCCCTCGGCGTGCTGTACCTCGCGCACGTCGCGCAGAAAGTATTCGTCTTCACGCTGCCCGGCACCGCGCAGTTCTTCACGTCGATCGGCCTGCCGGGCTGGCTCGCGTACCTGACCACGTTCGTCGAACTGGCGGGCGGCCTGGCGCTGCTCGCGGGGTTCCGCGTGCGCATCGCCGCGCTGGTGCTGCTGCCGTTCATGCTCGGCGCGCTCGCCGCGCATCTGCCGAACGGCTGGAGCTTCTCGTCGCCGCACGGCGGCTGGGAATATCCGGCGTTCTGGGCCGTCACGCTGGCCGTGCAGGCCCTGCTGGGCGGCGGCGCGTTCGCGATCGGCGCGGCGGAGGCCGCGGCCGGGCGCGCGTAATGTGAAGGAACGCGCACGAAAGCGGCCCGCGGGTCGCCGCGACCGGTTCCGGTGACACCCCGTTTGCCGATATCATCGCTCCCTGTATCCGCAATCGAGCGGCGCCTGCCATGCGGCCGGCGCCGCGCGGCTTTATCGGGGGAATTCATGACGGTCATCGTGGTGGCGAATCCGAAGGGCGGCGTGGGGAAGAGCACGCTGTCCACCAATCTAGCCGGCTATTTCGCGGCGCAGGGCGCGTGGGTCGCGCTGGCCGACCTGGACCGGCAGCAGTCCGCGCATGCGTGGCTCGACCTGCGGCCGGCCGGCTTGCCGACGATCGAGGCGTGGGATCTCGATCCGGACGCGCCGTCGAAGCCGCCGCGCGGCCTCGAATATGCGGTGATCGATACGCCGGCCGGCCTGCACGGCACGCGGCTCAACGTCGCGCTGCAACTGGCCGACAAGGTGATCGTGCCGCTGCAGCCGTCGATGTTCGATATTCTCGCGACCCAGCAGTTTCTGGAGCGCCTCGCCGGCGAGAAGGCCGTGCGCAAGGGCGGCGTCGAGGTCGGGATCGTCGGGATGCGGGTCGATGCGCGCACGCGCTCGTCCGATCAACTGCACCGGTTCGTCGAAGGGCTCGGCCTGCCGGTGCTCGGCTACGTGCGCGACACGCAGAACTACGTGCAGATCGCCGCGCACGGCCTGACGCTGTGGGACGTCGCGAAGAGCCGCGTCGAGAAGGATCTCGAACAGTGGCGGCCGATCGTCGAATGGGCCGAGCGCCGCATGCCGAAGGCCGACAAGGCCGCGAAAGCGTCCTGACCCGCCCGCGCGCGGGCCGCGCTGCAAGCGGCGAGCGCGGCGGATTCCGTCAAAAGGACAAAGGGCCTGATCCGGCATCGCGCCGAATCAGGCCCTCCGTCCGTATGTGGCGGCTCGGTGTTGGCCGCCGGGCGCCCGCCGCATCGCGGCGACACCCGGCGTGTCGCGACACCCCGGCGGCCGCGCGGATCAGCTCCAGCTCTGCGTCGGCACGTGGTCCCGGTGGCCCTTGATCTTGTTGCCGTCGTCGATGAACACGAGCTTCGGCTTCCAGCCGGCCTGCAATTCGGCTTCGTCGACCATCGCGAACGCCGCGATGATCACGAGGTCGCCGAGCTGCGCGCGGCGCGCGGCGGAGCCGTTCAGCGAGATCATCCCGCTGCCGCGCTCGCCCTTGATCGCGTACGTCGAGAAGCGCTCGCCGTTGTTGATGTTCCAGATGTCGATCCGTTCGTTTTCGATCAGGCCCGCCGCTTCGAGCAGGTCTTCGTCGATCGCGCACGAACCTTCGTAATGCAGTTCGCAGTGCGTGACCGCCGCACGGTGGATCTTCGATTTGAGCATGTGGCGCTGCATGGTGTCTCCGGTGAGGCGTCGTGAGAGGCGCGGGCAGGGCGCCCGTCAGATTTCCAGGTTGTCGATGAGGCGCGTCGCGCCGAGCTTCGCGGCCGCGAGCACGACGAGCGGCTCGCCGGCTTCGAGTTCGGCGGCGCTCGGTGCGATCAGGTTCGCGCGGCGGCGGATCGCGATGTAGTCGGGCACCCAGCCGCGTTCGGCCAGGTGCGTGTGCGCGTGCCGCTCGAGCTTGCCGAGATCGCGTTCGCCGCCGAGCACGCTGTCGCGCACGCGCTGCAGCGTTTTCGCCAGTTCGGGCGCTTCCTTGCGCTCGTCGGTGGTCAGGTAGCGGTTGCGCGACGACAGTGCGAGGCCGTCCTCGTCGCGCACGGTTTCGGCTGCGACGATGTCGACCGGCAGCGCGAGCTGCTGGCACATCCGGCGCACGATCATCAACTGCTGGTAGTCCTTCTTGCCGAACACGGCGACGCGCGGCTGCACGCAGGACATCAGCTTCGTGACCACCGTGCACACGCCGGCGAAGAAGCCCGGACGGAATTCGCCTTCGAGAATCCCGCCGAGATCGTCCGGCGGCAGCACGCGGTATTCCTGCGGCTCGGGGTACATGTCGCGCTCGGTCGGCGCGAACAGCACGTACACGTTTTCCTGCTGCAGCTTCTCGATATCGTCCTGGAGCGTGCGCGGATACTTGTCGAAATCCTCGTTCGGGCCGAATTGCAGCCGGTTGACGAAGATGCTCGCCACGACCGGGTCGCCGTGCTGGCGCGCGAGGCGCATCAGCGACAGGTGCCCTTCGTGCAGGTTGCCCATCGTCGGCACGAACGCCGTGCGGTTCTGTCCGCGCAGCTGGTCGCGCAGTTCCTGGATCGAGCTGATGACTTTCATGATCGGGTAACGGGTTCCTCGCGCAGGCGCGCGTTGACGCCGCGGCAGCGGCGTCGGGGTCGAAGCGGAGAACGCCGGCGCGCGGGCGGCGCATCGGGCGTCGGCGGATTGTAGAGGATTTGGCCGCGGCACGCATCGATAAAAGAACGATCGTTCACTTTTTATCGGGGCGTGCCGAACACCCGCCGAACGGTCGTCCGCCGCGGCGCAGCGGCGAGCGTCGGAACGAACCGGGAACGGGAAGCGGCGGGGGCGGCCCTTACGCGGGCAGGTACGCGAGGCGCACGTAGATCGGCGCGAACGGCTCGGCCTGCGTGATCTCGAGCAGCGATTCGCGCGCGAGTTCGAGCATCGCGATGAAGTTCACGACGACGACCGGCACGCCGCGCGACGTGTCGAACAGGTCGGCGAACTCCATGAAGCGCGCGTTCTGCAGCCGGCGCAGGATCAGGCTCATGTGTTCGCGCACCGACAGCTCCTCGCGGGAGATCTTGTGATGCTGGACGAGCTTCGCGCGCTTGAGCACGTCGGCCCACGCGGCGCGCAGATCGTCCGAATTCACGTCGGGAAAGCGCGGCGTGACGCTTTGCTCGATATACACCTCGGCGCGCAGGAAATCGCGGCCGAGCTGCGGCAACTGGTCGAGCCGCTGCGCGGCGAGCTTCATCTGCTCGTACTCGAGCAGCCGGCGCACGAGTTCGGCGCGCGGATCCTCGGCTTCCTCGCCGGTGTCGGCCTTCTTGACCGGCAGCAGCATCCGCGACTTGATTTCGATCAGCATCGCGGCCATCAGCAGGTATTCGGCCGCCAGCTCGAGATTCGACGTGCGGATCTGGTCGACGTAGCCCAGATACTGCGCGGTGACCTGCGCCATCGGGATGTCGAGCACGTTGAAGTTCTGCTTGCGGATCAGGTACAGCAGCAGGTCGAGCGGGCCTTCGAACGTCTCGAGGAACACCTCGAGCGCGTCGGGCGGGATGTAGAGATCCTGCGGCAGCTTGAAGAGCGGCTCGCCGTACAGGCGAGCGAAGGCCGCGACACCGTCGACCGTGTCGGGCGTCGAATCGGCGCCCGCGGGCGCGGCGATCGCGTCGTCCTGCCGGGCGGCGCTGGCCTCGTCGGCGGCGCTCACGTCGTCAGAAGTTCTGGTAGTAGACGTACGGCGTTTGCTTCACGCGCGATTCCTGCTGCTCGGCGCGCTCGTCGAGATCGATCGGCTGCTTGTCCCACAACAGGGAACGGCCCTTGCGTTGCTCTTCCTCGAGCGTCGGCTTCTGCTGCTTGAGCTGGTTCAGGAACTGCGTGACGTCGGACTGGTACGGCATGGCTGGATCTTCCGTTTCGGGCGGCGCACGATGCGCCGGATTCGCGATGGCGGGATTTTACCGCATCGCGGGGAACAGCCGGCGCCAATCGCGCGTCGAAACCGTGGGCGGTGCCGGCGGGCCGACGGCCATTGGGCGGCGGCCCTGTCGGGCGCTGGCACTCTTTCACAATCGTTTGGCTGCGACGCCCGCGCCCTGTGGTCAAATACAGGGTTTTCCACGAAACCGTAACGATCCAGGACGGCGAGGTCATATTTGGCGGGGCAGTCGAACCAGCAAGCACACACGGCACATGACGCGGGCCCGCGCGCGGCACGCGATCGCGCCGGCGCCGCGGCCCGCGTCGCGCGGGCGGCCCTCGCGGGTTGCCTGGCCGCGTGCTTCGCGCTGCCGGCCCACGCGAAGTACGACGTCGACATCGACGCGCCGCGCTCGATCCGCAAGCTCCTCAAGACCCATCTCGATATCGCCCGCTTCGCCAAGCGCGACGACATCAGCGACGACCAGTTCGACTTCCTCGTGACCGCCACGCCGCAGCAGGTGCGCGACCTGGCCGCGACGGCCGGCTATTTCTCGCCGGTCGTGCGTACCGACGTGCGCACCCGCGACGGCAAGCGCGACGTGCGCATCGCGGTCGATCCGGGCAAGCAGACCGTCGTGTCGACGGTCGACCTGGCGTTCAAGGGGCCCGTCGAAACCGAAGATCCGGCGCAGGAGACGGCCACCCGTTTCGCGTTCTCGATGAAGCCGGGCGACCCGTTCACGCAGTCCGACTGGGACGATGCGAAGGGGGCGGCGCTCCGGCAGTTGCAGGCGCGCCGCTATCTCGGCGCGAAGATCGCGTCGTCCGAGGCGCGCATCGATCCGCGCACGCAGCGCGCGACGCTCGCGGTCACGTTCGACAGCGGCCCGACGTTTACGATCGGCAAGGTCGATGTCGACGGCGTGCGCCGTTATCCGGAAAAGATCGTCACGAACGTCAATCCGCTGTCGGAAGGCGAGATCTACGACGTGCGGCGGATCAACGAATTGCAGCGGCAGTTGCAGAACACGCCGTACTACGCGAGCGTCGCGATCGACGTCGGCGACGATACGTCGAAGCCCGAGCGCACGCCCGTGCACGTGAAGGTCAGCGAGTTCCCGTACAACAACATCCGCGGCGGCGTCGGCTTCGCCACCGATACCGGGCCGCACGTGCAAGGCTCCTATACGTATCTCGACACCTTCGGCGCCGCGTGGCCGCTGACCGTGTCGGGTCGGCTCGACCAGATCCAGCAGTACGGGCAGGTCCAGCTGTCGATGCCGCCGGGCGAGAAGGGCTGGACCAACAGCGTGCTCGCGTCGTACACGAACACCAACGTGTCCGACACGCGTATCTACAGCGCGCGGGTCGGCGTGCAGCGCACGCGCACCGGCCAGTTCATCGACTATTCGTATTCGCTGATGTATTACCAGGACCGGCTCGACCAGAACGGCGCGGGGCCGACCACGAGCCGCGCGCTCGTGCCGCAATGGGCGTGGACCCGCCGCAACGTCGACGATCCGCTGTTTCCGCGTTCGGGCAACCTGATTCACGCGGAGGCGGGCTTTGCGGTCAAGCACGTGCTGGCCGACGAAACCTTCATCCGCGGCTACGCGCGCGGGCAGCAGTACCTGCCGATCGGCAAGCGCGACCTGTTCGTGTTCCGCGCGGAGCTCGGCGGCGTGTTTACGAGCGGCAGCTCGACCGGCGTGCCGGCGTCGCTGCTGTTCCGCGCCGGCGGCTCGAATTCGGTGCGCGGCTACGGCTACCAGAGCATCGGCAACAGCGTCGACGGCTCCGTTCTGCCGACCAAGTATCTGGTGACGGGCACGGCCGAATACCAGCACTGGTTCAACCGCGACTGGGGCGCCGCGACGTTCTTCGACATCGGCACCGCGACCGATGCGTGGGGCGAGCGCGTGTTTTACCCGGGCGTGGGCGTCGGGGCGCGCTGGCGCAGCCCGGTCGGCCCGATCAACGTCGACGTCGCGTACGGGTTGCGCAATCACAGCGTGCGCCCGTACCTGACGCTCGGCATCGCTTTCTGAACCTGTCGCCCTATTGACGACGACCCGCACGACGAACCGCATGACGAAGGACCCGAACGACACGCCGCCGCCTCACGATCCGGATTCGCCCGACGGCGCGCCCGACACGCCGCCGCGCGCGCCGCGCCGCGGCCGCGCGTGGCGTGTCGTCGCGTGGACGCTCGCGACGGTCGTGCTGCTCGTCGTGCTGGCGGCGGCGCTCGTGCTGGGCGCGGTGACGACCGAGCGCGGGACGCGGCTCGCGTGGCAGGCGGCCGGCAAGGTGCTCGGCACGCGGCTCGCGGGCACGCTCGAAGGGGGCGCGCTCGCGACCGGCGTGCGCCTGCGCGGGTTCGCGTGGACCAGCCCCGACGGCACCGGCACCGAGGTGCGCATCGATCGCCTCGACGGCCGCTGGGCGCTGACGCGCGCGCCGTGGCGGCTGTCCGTCGCGTACCTGCGCGCCGGCACGATCGACGTGCGGATCGCGCCGGGGCCGTCGACGCCGAGTACGATGCCGCAGGACCTGAGCCTGCCGCTGCAGGTGCGGATCGACGACCTGCGCGTCGACCGCCTCGCCATTCACGAGGGCGGTTCGACGACGCAGCTCGACCATCTCGCGCTGAACGGCCGCAGCGACGGCCGTCACCATGAACTCGTGCTCGACGGCGTCGACACGCCGTACGGCGCGCTGACCGCGCGTGCGAAGCTCGACGGCGTGAAGCCGTTCGCGCTGACGGGCGAAGCTACCTATGCAGGCAAGCTGTCCGACGAAGCGGTCGACGCGCGGGCCCGCGTGTCGGGCTCGCTCGAGGCGCTCGTCGCCGAGGTCGATGCGAGCGGGATGAAGCTGAACGGGCGCGCGCACGTCGAGGCCGCGCCGTTCGGCGCCGTGCCGCTCACGCGCGCGACGCTCGCGTTCGATCACGTGAACCCGCAAGCGCTTTCGCCCGGCGCGCCGGCGGCCGATCTCGCGGTGCGCGCGGAACTCGCGCCGGTGACCGCGCGGGCAGGTTCGGCGCCGGCGAAGGGGTTCGCGGTGACGGGCCCGGTGTCGATCGTCAATGCGAAGCCGGGCACGCTCGGCGACCATCTGCTGCCGCTGATCGACGCGCATGCGAACGTGCATCTCGACGCGCACGCGCAACGGATCGACGGCCTCGCGCTGAAGCTGATCCGCGACGGCAGCGTGACGGGCGGCGGCACGCTCGCGGGCGGCAAGGGCCGCTTCGACCTGAAGGTCGCGAACCTCGACCTGAACGCGTTCGTCGCCGAGCTGCGGCCGATGCGCCTTGGCGGCCCGCTCGGCGTCACGCTCGCGGGCGACGCGACGACCGTCGATTTCGACCTGAACGACCCGAAGCTCGCGCTCGGCGCGCGCGCCAAGGTCGCGCTGACGCAGAAGCAGACCGTGCTGACCGACACGCGCGTGACGGCGGCCAAGGGGCGCATCGACCTGACCGGCGTATTCCGCCACGACGCGCATTCGAGCTACGACGCGAAGGCGACGCTCACCGCGTTCGATCCGCTGCTGCTCGCCGCGACGAGCGCACCGAAGGCGAGCGGCGGCAAGGCGCCGGCGAAGGCCGCCAGGGCGCCGGCCAAGCGCGGCGAGACGCGCGTGTCGGGCACGCTGACCGCGTCGGGCGCATTCGCGCCGCAGGTCTCGACGAAGGCGACCTTCAAGCTCGCCGACAGCCTGTACGACGGCGTGCCGCTGACCGGCGCCGGCGTCGTGCAGCTCGCCGGCTCGCGGATCCTGCCGAGCAACGCGACCCTGTCGATCGCCGGCAACCACGTCGACCTGCGCGGCAGCTTCGGCGCGCCCGGCGACCGGCTGCGCTTCGTCGTCGACGCGCCGCAGCTCGACCGGCTCGGCTTCGGCGTCGAAGGGCTCGTGCAGGCGCAGGGCGACCTGACCGGCAGCTTCGCGCATCCGAACGTGACGGCCACCTACAAGGCCGAGCACGTCGTCGTCGGGTCGAACCGGATCGGCACCGCACAGGGCCGCGCGGACATCCGCGACGGCGCGCACGGCGCACTCGTGTTCACGGCGGACGCGGCCGACATCGCGCTCGGCTCGTTCAAGCTGAAGTCGTTGCGCGCGAACCTCGACGGCACGCGCGCGAAGCACACGTTGGACGCGTCGGCGCTCGGAGCGGCCGGCGGCCGCGTGATCGACCTGACGCTCGCGGCGAACGGCGGCGTGGTCGAGAACCGCGACGGCATGCGCTGGGACGGCACCGTCACGCGTCTCGCGAATCGCGGCACGCCGGCGCTCGCGCTGCAGGCGCCGCTGACGATATCGGCCGGCGCCGGCCGCGTGACGCTCGGCGCGACGCGGCTCACGCTCGAAGGCGCGGCGATCGACCTGAAGTCGTTCGTGTTCGATCGCGGCCAGATGCGTTCGGCCGGTTCGGTGAGCGGCGCGTCGGTCGCGCGTTTCCTCGAGGTCCGCCAGGAACTGACGGGGCAGCGGCCGCCTGTGCGCACCGACGTCGTGCTCGATGCTGACTGGGATTTCTCGCTCGGCGCGAACGCGACGGGTTACGTGCAGGTGAAGCGCCGCGGCGGCGACGTGACGATCGAGACCGGGCGCGGCATCGCGTCGCTCGGCCTGACCGATCTGTCCGCACGCGCGAGCTTCGCGCCCGGCAACCGCCTCAACGTGACGGCGCTCGCGAAGGCGAGCCGGATCGGCACGCTCGATGCGAACGTCGCGGTGCCGTTCGCGCTGCGCGACGGCGTGTTCGGGGTCGTCGACGACGGTCCGCTGTCGGGCCGCATCGATGCCGACATCCCGGCGCTGAAGACCACCGGCAACCTGTTCGGGCCGAGCTACCTGCTCGGCGGACGCGCGGCGCTGAAGCTGACGGTCTCCGGCACGCCGGTGAAACCGAACCTGTCGGGGACGCTGACGGGCGACGACCTGTCCGCGACGCTCATCGACCAGGGCGTGCAGCTGAAGGACGGCATCGTGCGCGTGAAGCTGTCGGACAACCTCGTCGAATTCCAGCAGGTCGAATTTCACGGCGGCGACGGCACACTGCGCGCGCTCGGCCGCGTGCGCCTCGACGGCGAGGCGCCCGACCTGACCGCCAGCATCGTCGCGGACAAGCTCGAACTGTTCGCGGCGCCGGACCGCAAGCTGTCGCTGTCGGGCAAGGCCACCGTCGCGAACGACGGGCCGCGCGGCGCGTTGTCGATCGACGGCAAGTTCGTGGTCGATCGCGCGCTGTTCGACCTGCCGGAGCAATCGGCGCCGCACCTGTCCGACGACGTCGTGATCGTGCAGCCGGACGGCACGGTGCGCGGCGAGACGCCGACCGGCACCGCGGCCGCGAAGCCGAAGCCGGTCGAAAACAAGCCGGCGCCGTCGCTGGCGCCGCGCGCGAACATCGACGTCGGCCTCGGCAACAACTTCCGCTTCAAGGGGCACGGCGCCGATCTCGGGCTGCGCGGCACGATCACCGTGATGAGCGCGCCGGGCGTGCCGCTGCGAGCGGTCGGCAACGTGCGCGTGACCGAAGGCTCGACGTACACGACGTTCGGCCGCAAGCTCGCGGTCGAGAACGGCTTCTTCACGTTCAACGGCCCCGTGTCGAACCCGGGCGTCAACATTCTCGCGATGCGGCGCAACCAGGAGGTCGAGGCTGGCGTGCAGGTGACGGGCACGATCCAGTCGCCGACGGCCAAGCTGGTGTCGGAGCCGAACGTCACGGACAACGAAAAGCTGTCGTGGCTGCTGTTCGGGCACGGCACCGATCAGGGCAACAACGTCGGCCAGCAGGGGGCGATGACGGCGGCGCTCGGGCTGCTCGGCAGCGTGACCGGCAAGCGGGTCGCGCAGACCTTCGGTCTCGACGAGGTCTCGGTCGGCCGCAGCGAAGTCGGCCTGACCGATCCGCAGGTCGTGCTGGTGTCGAAGGCGATCAACGAGCGGTTCGTGCTCGGCTTCGAGCAGGGGCTGCAATCGGCGAGCAACGCGTTCAAGGCGACGATCAACCTGACGCGCTTCTGGTCGGTGTCCGCGTACGGCGGCACGTTCCAGGGCGTCGACTTGAACTACACGCGGCGTTTCGACCGCTGGTTCGGGCAGCGCTGAGCGCGGGCGCGGCGTAGCGGGCGGCAATGAAAAAGCCCCGCACGATGTCGAATCGTGCGGGGCTTTTTGGCGCCGGCAGCAGCGCGTTCGGCTTACTTCACGCGCATGCCGGGCTTCGCGCCGCTGTGCGGCTCGAGGATGTAGAGACCCGGTTCCGCCTTTTCGTCGGCGGCCGACGCGGCGAGCACCATCCCTTCGGACAGGCCGAACTTCATCTTGCGCGGCGCGAGGTTCGCGACCATCACCGTCAGCTTGCCGACGAGCTGCTCCGGCTGATACGCGGACTTGATGCCCGAAAACACGTTGCGGGTCTTTTCCTCGCCGACGTCGAGCGTGAGCTGCAGCAGCTTGTCCGAGCCTTCGACGGCCTGGCACGCGACGATCTTCGCGATGCGCAGGTCGATCTTCGCGAAATCGTCGATCGAGATCGGCGCGTCGTCGGCGCCGTTCGCGGCGGCCGGCTTCGCGTTCGCGTTGGCATCGCGCTTCGCATGCTTCGCGGCGTTCGCGCTCGCGGCGGCTGCACCCGTTGCTTCGGCCTGCAGCGAATCGCGGTTCGCGGCCAGCAGCGCTTCGATCTGCTTCGCATCGACGCGCGTCATCAGGTGCTGGTACGCCTTGATCGGCTGCGCCGACGACAGCGGCTTCGCGGCATCGGCCCACACGAGCGGCGCAATCCCGAAGAACGCCTCGACCGCTTCGGCGACGCGCGGGATCACCGGCTTCAGCGCGAGCGACAGCAGGCGGAAGGCTTCGAGGCTCACGCTGCAGGTTTCGTGCAGCGCGACCGCGTTGGCCGGATCCTTCGCGAGATCCCACGGCTTCGCGCCGTCGACGTACGCGTTCACTTCGTCCGCGAGCTCCATCGTGTGGCGCAGCGCGCGGCCGTATTCGCGTGCTTCGTAGTTCGCGGCGATCTGCGCGATCGCATCGCGCAGCTTCGCGACGAGCGGATGATTCATCGCGCTGTCCTGCACGCGGCCGTCGAAACGCTTGATCAGGAAGCCGGCCGCGCGACTCGCGATGTTCACGTACTTGCCGACGAGATCGCTGTTCACGCGCGCCTGGAAGTCGTCGAGGTTCAGGTCGATGTCTTCCATCGTCGCGTTCAGCTTCGCGGCGAAGTAGTAGCGCAGCCACTCGGGGTTCAGGCCCGTGTCGATGTAGCTCCGCGCGGTGATGAACGTGCCGCGCGATTTCGACATCTTCGCGCCGTCGACCGTCAGGAAGCCGTGCGCGAACACGTTGGTCGGCGTGCGGTGGCCCGAGAACTCGAGCATCGCCGGCCAGAACAGCGTGTGGAAGTACAGGATGTCCTTGCCGATGAAGTGATATTGCTCGGCCTTCGAGCCCGGGCGGATCCACGCGTCGAAATCGATGCCGTTGCGGTCGCACAGGTTCTTGAAGCTCGCGTAGTAGCCGACCGGCGCGTCGAGCCACACGTAGAAATACTTGCCGGGCGCGCCGGGGATCTCGAAGCCGAAGTACGGCGCGTCGCGCGAGATGTCCCAGTCGGCGAGCTTGGCTTCGCCGGCGTCGCCGAGCCATTCGCGCATCTTGTTGGTCGCTTCGGGCTGCGCGAGGCCGCTCACCCATTCGCGCAGGAACGATTCGCAGCGCGGGTCGGACAGGCGGAAGAAGTAGTGCTTCGAGGTCTTGCGCACCGGCGTCGCGCCCGACACGACCGAATACGGGTTCAGCAGATCGGTCGGCAGGTACGTCGAGCCGCACACTTCGCAGCTGTCGCCGTACTGGTCCTTCGCGTGGCACTTCGGGCACTCGCCCTTGATGAAGCGGTCCGGCAGGAACATTTCCTTGACCGGATCGTACGCTTGCTCGATTTCGCGTTCGGCGATCAGGCCGGCTTCCTGCAGCGCGAGATAGATCTTCTCGCTCAGCACGCGGTTCTCGTCCGAATCGGTCGAGTAGAAGTTGTCGAACGACACGCCGAAGCTGTCGAAGTCGCGCTTGTGCTCGGTCCACACGCGGTCGATCAGCTGCTTCGGGGTCAGGCCTTCCTGCTCCGCGCGCAGCATGATCGGCGTGCCGTGCGTATCGTCGGCGCCGATGTAGTAGACCTCGTGGCCATGCATTCGCAGCGCCCGCACCCAGATGTCGGTCTGGATGTACTCGACCAGGTGGCCGATGTGGATCTGCCCGTTGGCGTAGGGCAGTGCGGACGTAACGAGGATCTGGCGGCCACCTTGCGGCGCCGCAGCCTGCACGGAAGTGAGGTCGGATGCGGACATAGGGTCTGGAGAAGAACAGCGGGAAAAACGACGGGAAACCGCGATTCTAGCAGGGGGCAAGGGCCAGCGCGGCGGGCACGCGCCGCGGACCGGGGCGGCAGAAGGGGCGAGGCCGCGCAGGTGGCGCGCCTGACAGCGCCATGCTGCGTTGCAGCACGAATTTCGCGAACAAAAAAAACCGGGGCGGATACGGCCCCGGAGCAACAACGACAAGAGGAGAATGGTGACGCGCCGGCAACACCAGCCGCGTACCGTAAATACTGACCACGGCCTGCGACAGAAGTTCGAAAAATTTTTCGATTTGTTACCGGCCCCGCCGAAAGCCTTGTGAGGCGGGGCTGTGCGGGCAGGGCGCCCGCACGTTTCCTCTCGTGGTCGCGCTTACTGATGCTGTTGCGGCGCGCGCAGGTAGATCTCGACGCGGCGGTTTTGTGCGCGGCCGGCTTCGGTCGCGTTGTCCGCGATCGGGTTCGATGCGCCCATGCCTTGCGCCGACAGACGGCCGCCGTTCACGCCGCGCTGCACGAGCGCGTTCACGACGCTTTGCGCGCGGTTCTGCGACAGCGTCTGGTTCAGCTGCGCCGAGCCCGTGCTGTCCGTGTAGCCGACGATCGACGCCGTCACTTGCGGGTTCTGGTTCAGCGTCGTCGCCAGGTCGTTCAGCAGCGGCGTGAACGCCGGCGTGATCGCGTACTGGTTCGTCGCGAACGTGACCGAGCTCGGCACGTTCAGCTTCAGCGAGCCGTCCGGCTGTTCGGTGACCTGCGTACCCGTCTGCGCTGCCGACGGTGCGAGCTTGTTCTTGATCGCTTGCCAGTTGTAACCCGTCACGCCGCCGACCAGTGCGCCGACGCCCGCGCCGATCGCCGCGCCCTTGCCGCCGCCGGCCAGTGCGCCGATCCCTGCGCCCAGCGCCGCGCCCGTGCCGGTGCCGACGGCCGTATTGTTGCCCTGCTGCGTGGCGCAGCCTGCCAGCAGCGCGCCGGCGAGTGCGAAGACGGACAGGCGAGTCGCGATTTTCATGTTCATGTTGGATTCCTCTCTTGGTTGAACGAGTCGACAACGACGACAAACAACAGCTACGGCTCCCTGCGCGGGCCGGCCGAAAAAGGAAGGCCGGCCTGCGCTCGCGGCAGCCGCCGAGGCGATCGCATGCCCTGTCCGTCAGCGTGGCTGTTCGGACAGCGCGACGCGTCAGCCTCTACAATATAGGCGGTAAGCGGCCGATTTGGCCCTATAGCGTGCCGCACGCGAAGAGTGCGCCGGGTCGCGCGTTCGCGCAATGGCGTGCAACAGATTCTTTCACTTTTCCCGATTTTCGCAGCGTAATTTGATATTTTTTGACGTTTGCGTGCGAGAAAAACGTTTTCACGGAGTTTCGATGAGCATTGACCGGGTACAAGTCGACGCCGCACTGGCGGCAGTCGTCGACCCCAATACCGGCCGGCCGTATACGGCGAACAAGGGCGTGCGCAACGTCGCGATCGACGGCGATGTCGTGGCGCTCGACGTGGTGCTCGGTTATCCGGCGCGCAGCCAGCACGACGACGTGCGCGCGCGCGTCGCCGCGGCGCTGCAGGCCGTGCCGGGCGTGCGCGACGCGCGCGTCGCCGTGTCGCAGGAAATCGTCGCGCATACGGTGCAGCGCGGCGTGAAGCTGTTGCCGAATGTGAAGAACATCGTCGCGGTCGCGTCGGGCAAGGGCGGCGTCGGCAAGAGCACGACGGCCGTGAACCTCGCGCTCGCGCTCGCCGCGGAAGGCGCGTCGGTCGGCATCCTCGACGCCGACATCTACGGCCCGTCGCTGCCGACGATGCTCGGCATCCACGGCCAGCGCCCCGAGTCGCCGGACAACCAGTCGATGAACCCGCTCGTCGGCCACGGGCTGCAGGCGAACTCGATCGGCTTCCTGATCGAGGAAGACAACCCGATGGTGTGGCGCGGCCCGATGGCGACGTCCGCGCTCGAGCAACTGCTGCGCCAGACCAACTGGCGCGAGCTCGACTATCTGATCGTCGACATGCCGCCCGGTACGGGCGACATCCAGCTCACGCTCGCGCAGCGCGTGCCCGTCACCGGCGCGGTGATCGTCACGACGCCGCAGGACATCGCGCTGCTCGACGCGAAGAAGGGGCTGAAGATGTTCGAGAAGGTCGGCATCCCGATCCTCGGCATCGTCGAGAACATGAGCATCCACATCTGCTCGAACTGCGGCCACGAGGAGCACATCTTCGGCGCGGGCGGCGCGGAGCGGATGGCGAAGGATTACGGCGTGAACGTGCTGGGCAGCCTGCCGCTCGACATCGCGATTCGCGAGCGCGCCGACAGCGGCGCGCCGACGGTGGCGGCCGAGCCGGACGGCGCGCTCGCGCGGCGCTACCGCGATATCGCGCGCGGCGTCGCGCTGGCGATTGCCGAGCGATCGCGCGACATGACGTCGAAGTTCCCGTCGATCGTTGTTCAAAATACGTAAAACCCTTGCGGGGCGGGGCCTCACGCTGTTTACGGCGCCGCGAGGCGCGGTATCATGGCGACTTTTCCCGGGTCCCTTTACCCACCCGGCGCGGCCGTCGTCTCGAACGGCCGCCAGCCGGTATGAGGATCGAATGAAACAACGACATCACGGCGTGCGCGCCGGCCGCGCGCGGCGCGCGCTGCTGGCCGCCGCCGCGCTGGGCCTGCTGGCCGGCTGTACCTCCTTTTCCTCGTCGCACGAAAAACGGGCCGACGCGCAACTGCAGCCGACGGTCGGCTCGCAGGCGCGCGGCGCGGTGACGTTCGTCGAGCGCCCGGACGGCGTGCAGGTCACCTACAACCTGGTCGGCCTGCCGCCGAACAGCGATCACGCGCTGCAGGTGCACGAACGCGGCGACTGCAACGCGGGCGACGGCTCGAGCGCCGGCCAGGTGTTCGCGCCGGCCGCCGACCGGCTGCGCGCGGGCGCGCGCGTCGCCGGCGATCTCGGCAACATCCATGCGGATGCGAACGGCGTCGCGGCCGGCTTCATCGTCGCGCCCGATCTGGCCCTCGACGGTGTGCGCTCGGCGATGAACCGCGCGGCGCTGGTGCACCGCGACTCGAGCGACCCGGCGTTTCCGCAGCATGGCGCGGGGCCCGCGCTGGCTTGCGGCGTGATCCGTTGACGGCCGCCGCGTGCGTGAGCCGATGATCGCGTAAAATGTGCGCCTTTCCCGGCCGCCGCCTGGCGCGAGCGGCCCTTCCCGACTGTCACGCAGCGTTTCCTGGCGCCCCGATATGAAACGACCCCAACGCTCACTTCGTTCGCTGTCCCACGAGGGGACGGTCAGCCCCTCCGGGACGGCCCTGCGGAGGCTGGCATGAGCATCAAGTCCGACAAATGGATTCGGCGCATGGCCGAAGAGCACAAGATGATCGAGCCGTTCGTGCCCGATCAGGTCCGCGCGTCCGAGGACGGCCGCCGGATCGTCAGCTACGGCACGTCGAGCTACGGCTACGATATCCGCTGCGCGGACGAATTCAAGATCTTCACGAACATCAACTCGACGATCGTCGATCCGAAGAACTTCGACGAGGGCTCGTTTGTCGATTTCAAGGGCGACGTGTGCATCATCCCGCCGAATTCGTTCGCGCTGGCCCGCACCGTCGAATATTTCCGCATCCCGCGCACCGTGCTGACGGTCTGCCTCGGCAAGTCGACCTACGCGCGCTGCGGGATCATCGTCAACGTGACGCCGTTCGAACCCGAGTGGGAAGGCTACGTCACGCTGGAATTCTCGAATACCACGCCGCTGCCCGCGAAGATCTACGCGAACGAAGGCGTCGCGCAGGTCTTGTTCTTCGAGAGCGACGAGGTGTGCGACGTGTCGTACGCCGATCGCGGCGGCAAGTATCAGGGTCAGCGCGGTGTCACGCTGCCGAAAACCTGATCTGGTTGCATAACGTCTCACCAGTTTCCGGGTGACCGCTGCGCGTGACGCGCCGCGGTCGTTCTTTTTGGAGAATCGCCCATGAAGTTTCGTTTCCCCGTCGTCATCATCGACGAAGATTTCCGCTCCGAGAACATCTCGGGCTCCGGCATCCGGGCGTTGGCCGAAGCGATCGAGAAGGAGGGCGTCGAAGTCCTCGGCCTCACGAGCTATGGCGATCTGACGTCGTTCGCGCAGCAATCGAGCCGCGCGTCGTGCTTCATCCTGTCGATCGACGACGACGAACTCATGCTCGGCGAAACCGGCGCGGACGGCGAGCTGCCCGAGCTCGCGACCGCGATCATCGAGCTGCGCGCGTTCGTCGCCGAAGTGCGCCGCCGCAACGCGGACATCCCGATCTTCCTGTACGGCGAGACGCGCACGTCGCGGCATCTGCCGAACGACATCCTGCGCGAACTGCACGGCTTCATCCACATGTTCGAGGACACGCCGGAGTTCGTCGCGCGCCACATCATCCGCGAAGCGAAGGTCTATCTCGATTCGCTCGCGCCGCCGTTCTTCAAGGAGCTCGTCAAGTATGCGGACGAAGGCTCGTACTCGTGGCACTGCCCCGGTCACTCGGGCGGCGTCGCGTTCCTGAAGAATCCGCTCGGCCAGATGTTCCATCAGTTCTTCGGCGAGAACATGCTGCGCGCGGACGTCTGCAACGCGGTGGACGAACTCGGCCAGTTGCTCGATCACACGGGCCCCGTCGCGGCGTCCGAGCGCAATGCGGCGCGCATCTTCAGTGCCGACCACCTGTTCTTCGTGACCAACGGCACGTCGACGTCGAACAAGATCGTCTGGCACGCGACGGTCGCGCCCGGCGACATCGTGCTGGTCGACCGCAACTGCCACAAGTCGATCCTGCACGCGATCACGATGACGGGCGCGATCCCGGTGTTCCTCACGCCGACGCGCAATCATTTCGGCATCATCGGGCCGATCCCGCGCGACGAATTCAAGCCGGAGAACATCCGCAAGAAGATCGAGGCGAACCCGTTCGCGCGCGAGGCGATGCGCCAGAACCCGGACATGAAGCCGCGGATCCTGACGATCACGCAGAGCACGTACGACGGCGTCGTCTACAACGTCGAGATGATCAAGGACCTGCTCGGCGACCTGCTCGACACGCTGCACTTCGACGAAGCGTGGCTGCCGCACGCGACGTTCCACGATTTCTACCGCGACATGCACGCGATCGGCGACGGCCGTCCGCGCACGGGCGCGCTCGTGTTCGCGACGCACTCGACGCACAAGCTGCTCGCCGGCATCTCGCAGGCCTCGCAGATCGTCGTGCAGGATTCGGAGAACCGCACGTTCGACAAGCATCGCTTCAACGAGGCGTACCTGATGCACACGTCGACGAGCCCGCAGTACGCGATCATCGCGTCGTGCGACGTCGCGGCCGCGATGATGGAGCCGCCGGGCGGCACCGCGCTCGTCGAGGAATCGATCGCCGAGGCGATCGACTTCCGCCGCGCGATGCGCAAGGTCGACGCCGAATACGGCGACGACTGGTTCTTCAGCGTGTGGGGGCCGGACAACCTGTCCGAGGAAGGCATTGGTTCGCGCGAAGACTGGATGCTGAAGCCGAACGACCACTGGCACGGCTTCGGCCCGCTCGCCGAAGGCTTCAACATGCTCGACCCGATCAAGGCGACGATCATCACGCCGGGGCTCGACGTCGACGGCGAGTTCGGCGAGACCGGCATTCCGGCCGCGATCGTCACGAAGTACCTGGCCGAGCACGGGATCATCGTCGAGAAGACCGGCCTGTACTCGTTCTTCATCATGTTCACGATCGGCATCACGAAGGGCCGCTGGAACTCGATGGTGACCGAGCTGCAGCAGTTCAAGGACGACTACGACAACAACCAGCCGCTGTGGCGCGTGCTGCCGGAATTCGTCGCGCAGCATCCGCGCTACGAGCGCGTCGGCCTGCGCGACCTGTGCACGCAGATCCACGACGTGTACCGCGCGAACGACATCGCCCGCCTGACGACCGAGATGTACCTGTCGGACATGGAGCCGGCGATGAAACCGTCGGACGCGTTCGCGAAGCTCGCGCACCGCAAGATCGATCGCGTGCCGCTCGACGAGCTCGAAGGCCGCGTGACGAGCATCCTGCTCACGCCGTACCCGCCGGGCATTCCGCTGCTGATCCCGGGCGAGCGCTTCAACAAGACGATCGTGAACTACCTGCGGTTCGCGCGCGACTTCAACGAGCGTTTCCCGGGCTTCCACACCGACATCCACGGCCTCGTCGCGGAAGAGGTGAACGGCCGCGTCGAGTACTTCGTCGACTGCGTGCGCGACTGATGGCGACGCACGGACGACTCCGGACGATGCGCGCGGCGCTGGCCGCGCTCGTCGTCTGGGCGGCAGGATTGATGGGGCTCGCAGGCGCGGGTGTCGTGCATGCGGAAGTCGCGGCGGCCGACCCGATCGACGTCGCGATGCGGCAGTGCCTCGCGCGGCGCGACCGGTCGTCGCCGGCCGGCCAGATCCAGTGCATGGGCGAAGCGCAGCAGCAGTGGCAGGCAGTGATGGACGGCGCGTACCAGCGCCTGTCGAAGGATGCGCCGGCCGACGCGAAGCGCGGCTGGCAGGAGAGTCAGCGTCGCTGGCTCACGTGGCGCAAGGACGAAGTGCAACTGCTGAAGGCCGTGTACGACACGACGCGCGGCACCGCGTATGCGATGTCGAGCGCCGACCTGCAACTGCAGCCGGTGCGCGATCGCGCGCTGGCGCTGCGCGGGGCGGCCGACCGCTATGCACCGCCGCCCGCCGCCGTGCCGGTCGCGGCGACGAGCGGCGCGCAGGGCAGTGCGGCTGCACCGGCCGGCGCCAAGCCGGCGAACGCGCCGCGCGATCCGGCGATCCGCCGCGTGCGGCCGTGCGCGCAGGACGCCGCGTGCGAACACGCGCTGTTCGACCTGAACCGCTATTACCAGAAGCTGCGCCGCAAGATGCCCGCGCATTCGGCCGCGACGCTCGTGCGCGCGCAGCGCGCGTGGGTGGCGTTCCGCGATGCGACGGCGCCGCTCGTCGGCGAGGACGGCCGCGTCGACCTGATCGGTGCGCGCATCGCGACGATGAAGCGGCTGTCGGAGACGGCCGGCAACCGGTAGGCCTCGCCGCGATGCCGATGATCCGGCACGCCAACGCAAACGGGCACCCTCGGGTGCCCGTTTGCGTTGGCGGGGGCCGGGTGCGCCGCTTACGCGGGCTGCTGCGCGTCCAGCCGGCCGAACCACGTCGGCACGAGCGAGACCGCGTCGTCGAGCGACGCGAGCACGTGCAGGCTCAGCGCGACGATGTCGGGCGTCGGCGCCTTCAGGTCGGGCACGGTGACGACCGCGGCGCCCGCGCCGGCGGCCGACAGCGCGCCGAAGTCGCTGTCCTCGAACGCGACGCACGCGTGGGCCGGCACGCCGAGGCGCTCGGCCGCGAGCCGGTAGACGGCCGGGTCGGGTTTGCCACGCGCGACTTCGTCGCCGCCCGCGATCGCGCGGAAGAACGGCAGCACGCCGACGGCGTCGAGCCGCGCGCGGATCACGTCGCGCGCGGACGACGATGCGACCGCGCACGGAATGCCGGCCTGCGCGAGCGTGTCGAGCAGCGCACGCGCGCCCGACTTCAGCGGAAACTTCGGATGGGGCTCAGGTGCGGCGAGTTGCTCGCGCACGCGGATGCGCACCGCGTCGAACGTGTCGGGGTCGCCGATCAGTCGCGCGAGGATCACCTGGCCTTCGGCGAACGAGCGGCCGACGATCTGCAGGTAATCGAGCTCGGTCAACACGACGCCGTGCGCATTCGACACGTCGATCCACGTGTTCATGATGGTCCGCTCGGAATCGACGAGCAGGCCGTCCATGTCGAAGAGCGCGGCGGAAAAGGTCATCGGGGGCATCCGTGAAGCGGGGAAGGCGGCGGGCGGCGCGTCGGCCGCCCGAATGAAAAACGGACGCCGAAGGCGTCCGTCGGGGGCTGCAGCTCGTTACTTGCCCAGCGCGGCGCGGGCGGCGTTGACGGCCGCACGCACCTGGTCGGGCGCGGTGCCGCCCGGATGGTTGCGGCTTGCGACCGACCCTTCGAGCGTCAGGTAGCCGAACACGTCGTCGCCGATCAGGTGCGCGACGTTCGGCAGTTCTCGCTTCATCTCGTCGAGCGTCAGGTCGGCGAGGTCGATGCCGCGGTCGTCGCAGATCTTGACCGCGTGCGCGACGGCTTCGTGCGCGTCGCGGAACGGCAGGCCGCGCTTCACGAGGTAGTCGGCGAGGTCGGTGGCGGTCGAGAAGCCCTGCAGCGCGGCCGCGCGCATCGCGTCCGGCTTCACGGTGATGCCGGCGACCATCTCGGCGAAGATCCGCAGCGTGTCGGCGACGGTGTCGACCGTGTCGAACAGCGGTTCCTTGTCTTCCTGGTTGTCCTTGTTGTACGCGAGCGGCTGGCCCTTCATCAGCGTGAGCAGCGCCATCAGGTGGCCGTTCACGCGGCCGGTCTTGCCGCGCGCGAGCTCGGGCACGTCCGGGTTCTTCTTCTGCGGCATGATCGAGCTGCCGGTGCAGAAGCGGTCGGCGATGTCGATGAAGCCGACGCGCGGGCTCATCCACAGCACGAGCTCTTCGGAGAAGCGCGACACGTGCGTCATCACGAGCGCGGCCGCGGCGGTGAATTCGATCGCGAAGTCGCGATCCGACACCGCGTCGAGCGAGTTCGCGCAGATGCCGTCGAAGCCGAGCGTCTTCGCGACCGCGTGACGGTCGATCGGGTAGCTCGTGCCCGCGAGCGCGGCCGCGCCGAGCGGCAGGCGGTTCACGCGGGTGCGGCAGTCGCGCATGCGCTCGGCGTCGCGCGTGAACATCTCGACGTACGCGAGCAGGTGATGGCCGAACGTGACCGGCTGCGCGACCTGCAGATGCGTGAAGCCCGGCATGATCGTGTCGGCGTTCCGTTCCGCGAGGTCGATCAGCGCGCCGCGCAGGTCGTTCAGCAGGCCGCCGATGCGGTCGATCTCGCCGCGCAGCCACAGGCGGATGTCGGTCGCGACCTGGTCGTTGCGCGAGCGGCCCGTGTGCAGGCGCTTGCCGGCGTCGCCGATCAGCGCGGTCAGGCGCGCCTCGATGTTCAGGTGGACGTCTTCGAGGTCGAGCTGCCATTCGAATTCGCCGCGCTCGATCTCGCCCTTGATCTGCGCCATCCCGCGTTCGATCGCGGCCAGGTCGTCGGCGCTGATGATCCGCTGCGCGGCGAGCATGTTCGCGTGCGCGAGCGAGCCGGCGATGTCGACGAGCGCGAGGCGCTTGTCGAAAAACACCGACGACGTGTAGCGCTTGACCAGCTCCGACATCGGTTCCGAGAAGCGGGCCGACCAGGCCTCGCCCTTTTTGTGCAGTTGGGACGTCATGGCGTTTCTTCGAAGGGGAGTTGGGCGGCGTGCGCCGCCGAGGGAATCCCGCGATTCTAACATTCGCGGGCCGGCCTACCGGCCCTTGCGGGCGCGGCCGGTGCTCAGTCGCGCACCAGCACGACGAGCTTCAGGTCCTCGCGGTGCGCGGGCTTCAGCGTGATCTGCTGGTACACGAGGCGGCCGTCGGCCGGGTGGTCGAATTCGCGCAACCCGCCTTCGCGCTCGAACACGTCCTGGGATGCCCAGTACTGCGCGAACGCGTCGCTGCCGGCCGTCAGCGCGTCGATCAGCGCGCGCGTCGGCGCATCGGTCAGGTGGCGGATCGCATCGGCGCGGAATTCGGCCGCGAGCCGCCGCGCGCGGGTTTCCCAGTCGACGATCAGCGTGCGGGCGGCCGGCGACATGAACGTGAAGCGCAGCAGGTTGCGGTCGTGCTCGCCGTCGAGCCAGCCGGAAAACAGTGCGGCGGCCGGTGCGTTCCACGCGAGCGCGTTCCATTGGCGGTCGAGCACGTAGGCGGGCGTCGCGATCGCCGCGACGGTCGCGGCGAGCGTCGGCGGCAGGTCGCCGCCCGCGACGTCGGGCTCGGCCGGGTCGCGCTGCGCGGCCAGCTCGAACAGGTACGCGCGCTCGGCCTTCGACAGTTGCAGCGCGACGGCGATCCGGGCGAGCGCGTCGGCCGACGCCGATACGGGCCGGCCCTGCTCGATCCACGTGTACCAGGTCGGGCTGACGCCGCACAGCTGCGCGACTTCCTCGCGCCGCAGCCCCGGCGTGCGGCGGCGCGGGCCGGGCGGCAGGCCGACCGCCTGCGGCGACAGTCGCTCGCGATGGGCGCGGATGAATTCGCCGAGCGCGCGAGCGGGCGTGGCGTCGAGCGGCGGGACGGGAGCGGAGGACGGCTGGTTCATGCGGAAACGGCGAAATGGAGACGAAGACGCGGCAACGATCCGTCTGCAACGATCAGACAGGTGGACCGAATACCAGAATAACTGCTTAACTTGTACTGGTACACGTGCGGGCCTATTGTAGCGGCTCGCGCGCCGGCAGGACACAGCGTGCGTCCCACGAGACGTTGCACGGGGCCGGATCGCGCGCGGGCGCGCCGGGTTCGGCCGGCTGCATCAAGAAAAGGAGCGAACGATGAAACACCACGACCAGGTCGCCGACGCATTCGGCACGACGGCCGCCGCCTATCTGACGAGCACGGTTCATGCGACGGGCGCCGACCTGCAGACGCTCGCCGACGCGGTGCGTGCGACGCCCGATGCGGCGGTGCTCGACCTCGGTTGCGGCGCCGGCCACGCGAGCTTCGCGGTCGCGCCGCACGTGCGCGACGTGGTCGCGTACGATCTCGCCGCGCCGATGCTCGCGACCGTCGACGCGGCCGCGCGCGAGCGCGGGCTCGCGAACATCCGCACGCGGCAGGGCCCGGCCGAGCGGCTGCCGTTCGACGCCGCGACGTTCGACTGGGTCGTGAGCCGGATGAGCGCGCACCACTGGCACGACATGCGCGCGGCGCTGGCCGAGGTGCGCCGCGTGCTGAAGCCGGGCGGCCGCGTGCTGATGATCGACATCGCCGGCAACGACCATCCGCTCCTCGATACGTACCTGCAGGCCGCGGAAGTGCTGCGCGACGCGTCGCACGTGCGCGACTACCGTGCGGACGAATGGCTCGCGATGTTTCGCGTGGCCGGTTTCGACGCGCAGGTGCACAGCCGCTGGCGGTTGCCGATCGATTTCGACACGTGGGTCGCGCGCATCCGCACGCCGGCCGACAGCGTCGCCGGCATTCGCGCGCTGTGGGCGCATGCGCCGGACGAGGTGCGCGGCTATTACGCGGTGCAGCCCGACGGTTCGTTCGAGCACGATGCGTTGCTGATCGACGCGCGCTGAGCGTGCGGCGCGCGCCGCACGGTTTCTCGTCGCATGAAAAAAGCCGCGATACGCATGGGCGCGTATCGCGGCTTTCGTTGTCCCGGGCGGCGCGGAATGCACCCGCGCCGCGCGCGGATCAGCCGGTGTTGCGCAGGCCGGCCGCGATCCCGTTGATCGTCAGGTGAATCCCGCGGCGCAGCCGCGCGTTCGTGTCGCCCGCGCGGTGACGCTTGATCAGCTCGACCTGCAGGTGGTTCAGCGGATCGAGATACGGGAAGCGGTTCTTGATCGAGCGCGCGAGCAGCGGGTTGGTCGCGAGGCGGCCTTCGTGCCCGGTGATTTCCGCGAGCGCCTGCGACGTGCGCTCCCATTCCGCGACGATCCGCTCGAACACGTGCTTGCGCAGCTTGCGGTCGGGCACGAGTTGCGCATAGCGCGACGCGACCGCGAGATCGGTCTTCGCGAGCACCATGTCCATGTTCGACAGCAGGTTCGAGAAGAACGGCCAGGTCTTGTTCATCTTCTTGAGCAGCGCGACGCGTTTCGCGCGTTCGGCGTCGTCGGGCGCGCCGTCGAGATACGCGCTCACCGCGCTGCCGAAGCCGTACCAGCCGGTCAGCAGCAGCCGGCACTGACCCCACGAGAAGCCCCACGGAATCGCGCGCAGATCCTCGATCTTGCGCTGCTTCGGATCCTGCAGCTTGCGCGACGCCGGGCGGCTGCCGATGTTCAGCTCGGCGATCTCGGTGATCGGCGTCGACGAGAAGAAGTAGTCGGTGAAGCCCGGGGTTTCGTAGACGAGCGCGCGATACGCGGCCATCGCCGCGTCGGACAGCGTCTGCATCGCGGCTTCGAACGCGGGCAATTGCGCCGGCGCGTTCGACTGCGGCAGCAGCGACGCCTCGAGCGTCGCGGCGACGACCGTCTCGAGGTTGCGCCGGCCGATCGACGGGTTCGAGAACTTGCTCGCGATCACCTCGCCCTGTTCGGTCAGGCGGATCTGGCCGTTCACGGTGCCCGGCGGCTGCGACAGGATCGCCTGGTAGGTCGGGCCGCCCCCGCGGCCGACCGTGCCGCCGCGGCCGTGGAACAGCCGCAGCGTGATCTTGCGCTCGCGGAACAGGTCGACGAGCGCGAGCTCCGCGCGATACAGCTCCCAGTTCGACGTGAGGAAGCCGCCGTCCTTGTTGCTGTCGGAGTAGCCGAGCATCACTTCCTGTTCCGCGCCCTGGTGCGCGATCAACGCGTCGATGCCCGGCAGCGCGAAGTATTCGCGCATGATGCGCGACGCGTCGCGCAGGTCGGGGATCGTCTCGAACAGCGGGATCACCATCAGGCTGTTGCGCGCGTCGCCGCCCGGCACGCCGAGCGTGCCTTCGAGCAGGCCCGTCTCCTTCTGCAGCAGCAATACCTCGACGAGATCGCTGACGGTTTCCGTGTGCGAAATGATGTAGTTGCGCACCGCGCGCGCGCCGAATTGCGCGCGGACCTCGCGCGCCTTCTCGAACACGCCGAGCTCGCTCTGCGCGAGCGCCGAGTATTCGAGGTACGGCGAGCGCAGCGGGCGCGGATCGGCGAGCGCGGCGAGCAGCACGCGCAGCTTGTCTTCCTCGGCGAGCGCCGCATAGTCGGCCTCGACGCCCGCGCGCGCGAACAGCTCGGCGACCACCGCCTCGTGGATGTCGGAACTCTGGCGCAGGTCGATGCTCGCCAGATGGAAGCCGAACACTTCGGCCGCGCGCACGAGCGGCGCGAGGCGCGGCGCGGCGAGCGACGTGCCGTGGTGTTCGTCGAGCGACGCGGTCAGCACCTTCAGATCGGCAACGAACGCTTCGGAATCCTCGTACGGAATCGCGCGCACCGGCGGCGCGCCGCGGCCCGCGCTGCGCACGGGTACCGTGCCTTCGCCGACGCGCACGCGCGCGCTCGCGGCGAGCCGCGTGTAGATGCCGATCAGCGCGCGGCGATACGGTTCGTCGACACGGTGCGGCGACTGGTCGGGCGACGCTGCCGCGAGCGCCTTCACCGCGTCGCTTGCGCCGACCAGCAGGTTCGACACCGACAGCTCGGCGCCGAGCTTGTGCACCTGCTCCAGATAGTGTTCGAGGATCACCGCGGCCTGGCGGTTGATCGCCTCGTCGAGCGTCGCAGCGGTCACGTTCGGGTTGCCGTCGCGGTCGCCGCCGATCCAGCTGCCCATCTGGAAGAACGCGGGCACGCGGGCCGACAGGCCGTGCTCGGCGAGCGCGGCCTCGATGTCGCCGTACAGCGCGGGCAACTCGTCGAGGAAGGTCGCGCGGTAGTACGACAGCGCGTTCTCGATTTCGTCGCCGACCGTCAGGCGCGAGTCGCGCAGCATGCGCGTCTGCCACAGCGCGGTCACGCGCGCGCGCAGCATTGCTTCGTTGTACTGGCGCTCGCGCGCGGTCAGTTCCTGGTCGCGCTCGGCGAGCAGGCGCGCGATGTCGTGCTGCGCGTCGAGGATGCTCTTGCGCTGCACTTCGGTCGGGTGCGCGGTCAGCACCGGCACGATCAGCGCATCGTCGAAGAAGCGTTGCAGCAGGCGCTTCGACGCGTTGCCGGTGGTTTTCAATTGATCGAGCGCGTACGCGACCGTGCCGGGCTGCGGCGCGGAGCCGGCCAGCGCGTGGATGCGGCGGCGGCGGTTGTGATGGCGGTCTTCCGCGATGTTCGCGAGGTGCGAGAAATAGCTGAACGCGCGCACGACGCTCACCGTCTGCTCCGGCGTCAGCTTGCGCAGCTTCTTCTCGAGCGCCTGCGCGGCTTCGCTGTCGTCCTCGCGACGGAACTTGACCGCGGTCTGGCGGATCGTCTCGACCACGTCGAACACGGTATCGCCTTCCTGTTCGCGCACGACGTCGCCGAGCAGGCGGCCGAGGAAGCGGATGTCTTCGAACAGCGGACGGTCCTTGTCGTCGCGCGCGCGGGTGCCGGCCTTCGTCGCGACGGCCTGGCGGGCGACTGCGCCGGCGGCTTTCGTCGCCGTTTTTGTCTGACGTATCGGGTCTTTCGGTTTCGTTGCCGTGGGTTTCGTCGCCGTTTTCGCACGGCCGTTCGCGGCGGTGGCGAGCGTGCCCGTCGGGGCGTCGGAGGAGGGCAAGGCAGCATTGCGGCGCGCCGTACGCGCCGATCCGGAAGACTTCACGATGGGTTTCCTTGGGAAAGCTCGAGTCAAAAGGAACTGCGGGAACTGCGGGAACTGCGGGAACTGCGGTCAAGCAACCAGCTACGTGCGGCACATCCGCACCACGGCGCCGCGACCCGCACGGAGGCAGGCCGGGCGCAGGCTCCGGGCTCGGGCGGCCGGGGCGTGCGTGCTACCATTGTTCGGTCTTCAATCCCGTCCTTCGATGTTCCAGCAATGAATTCCGAGACCCCCGCGGCCGGGCCGCACCAGGCACGGTTGCCCGCGACGTTGACGATCGCTTCGCGCGAGAGCCGCCTGGCGATGTGGCAAGCCGAACATGTGCGTGATGCGCTGCGCAAATTATATCCAGCTTGTGACGTGAAAATCCTCGGGATGACGACGCGCGGCGATCAGATTCTCGATCGCACGCTGTCGAAGGTCGGCGGCAAGGGCCTGTTCGTGAAGGAACTGGAGAGCGCGCTGGCCGACGGCCGCGCCGATCTCGCGGTGCACTCGCTGAAGGACGTGCCGATGGCGCTGCCCGACGGCTTCTCGCTCGCCGCGATCATGGAACGCGAAGACCCGCGCGACGCGTTCGTGTCGAACGATTACGCGTCGCTCGACGCGCTGCCGGCCGGTGCGGTCGTCGGCACATCGAGCCTGCGTCGCGAAGCGATGCTGCGTTCGCGTTATCCGCATCTCGAGGTCCTGCCGCTGCGCGGCAACCTCGACACGCGTCTCGCGAAACTCGATCGCGGCGACTACGCGGCGATCATCCTGGCGGCGGCCGGTCTGAAACGCCTCGGCCTCGACGCGCGGATCCGCACGCTGCTCGACGTCGAGGCCAGCCCGCCGGCGGCCGGCCAGGGCGCGCTCGGCATCGAGATCGCCGCGCGCCGCGACGACGTCGCCGCGTGGCTCGCGCCGCTGCACGACCCGCAGACCGCGCTCGCGGTCGAGGCCGAGCGGATGGTGTCGCGCGCGCTCGGCGGCAGTTGCGAGGTGCCGCTCGCCGCGCACGCGGTGTGGCGTGCTGGCGAGCTGTACCTGACGGGCCGCGTGTCGACCACCGACGGCAAGCGCGTGCTGACGGCCGAGGAGTGCGGGGCCGTCGTGACCGTCGCCGATGCGCTCGCGCTCGGCCGCGCGGTGTCCGACGAGCTCGAGGCGCAAGGCGCGCTCGACATCGTCCAGGCGCTGCTCGCGGGCTCGCAGGCCGCGGGCAAGGGCGACGCCTGATGGCGGGCGGCGCGCGCGCGTTCACCGCTGTCCTGACGCGTCCGGACGGCCAGTCCGACGCGCTTGCGTCGCAACTGGCCGATGCCGGTTGCGACGTGCTCGAATTCCCGCTGATCGACATCGCGCCGGTCAACGATCCGGCGCCGCTCGACGCCGCGTTCGCGGCGCTGGCCGACTACGCGCTGGTGATTTTCGTGTCGCCGAACGCGATCGACCGCGCGCTCGCGCGCTACGGCGCGATCTGGCCGAACGCGCTGCCGGTCGGCGTGGTCGGGCCCGGCAGCGTCGCGGCGCTCGAACGTCACGGCATCGCGGCGCCCGCGCATCGCGTGATCGCGCCGCAGGCGCCGCCCGACGGCGGCGTGCCCCATTACGATTCGGAAAGCCTGTTCGCGAGCATCGAGGCCGCGTTCGGCGGCGCGCAGGCGCTGGCGGGCAAGCGCGTGCTGATCGTGCGCGGCGACGGCGGGCGCGAGTGGCTCGCCGACCGCCTGCGCGAGGCCGGGGCGGACGTCACGCTCGTCGCCGCCTACCGGCGCGTCGTGCCCGAGCCGCGCGTCGGCGCGTGGGAGCGCGTGCATGCGCTGCTCGACGGCCAGCCGCACGCGTGGCTCGTCACGAGCTCGGAAGGCGTGCGCAATCTGCACGAGCTCGCGCGCGCCCACCTGAACGACGCCGAGATCGACGCGCTGAAGCATGCGCCGCTCGTGACGCCGCACCCGCGGATCGAGCAGACCGCGCGCGCATTGGGTTTTGATAGGATTACGCTGACCGGCGCGGGCGATGAGCGCATCGTCCGCGCGTTTCGAACGATGGCCGACGAGGCCGTCCAACCGGCGACAGCCGCACCGGTGACTAAACGCATGACAGATACCAACGATTCCAAAAGCGTCGCTTCCCAGCCGGCCGCTGCATCCGCACCGCCGCCCAACCCTCCTTATCTCGCGCCCGAGCCGCGTGCGCGCCGCGGCGGCAGCGCGGCGCTGTGGTTCGTCGTCGTCGTGCTCGGCTGCGCGGCGGGTGTCGGCGGCTACGCGCTGAACCGCAAGATCGATCGGCTCGACGGTACGTTCGTCGCGCGCCAGAAGGCGCTCGACGCGCAAGCGGCCGAAACGCGGATGAAGACCGAGCAGGCGCTCGCCGGCACGCACCAGGTCGACACGCAGCTCGCGCAGCTCGACGGCAAGCTTGCCGATGCGCAGAGCGCGCAGCAGGCGCTGCAGCAGCAATACCAGGACCTGTCGCGCAACCGCGATGCGTGGATGCTCGAGGAAGTCGACCAGATGCTGTCGAGCGCGAGCCAGCAGCTTCAGCTGACCGGCAACACGCAGCTCGCGCTGATCGCGCTGCAGAACGCCGACGCGCGTCTCGCGACGTCGCAGAGCGCACAGGCCGTCACGGTGCGCAAGGCGCTCGCGCAGGACATCGAGAAGCTGAAGGCCGCGCCGACAGCCGATCTCACCGGCCTCGCGATCAAGCTTGACGACGCGATCGGCAAGATCGACGCGCTGCCGCTGTCGGGCGAGGCGATCGTGCCGCACGCGGCGCCGAAGGCCGCGCCGGCCGACGCCGCTTCGTCGGTCGCCGCCGGCGAGCCGCGCTGGAAGGTGTGGTGGCACGACTTCTCGGCCGGTCTCGGTCAGCAACTGAAGGGCCTCGTGCAGGTGCGCCGGATCGACCACGCGGATGCGATGCTCGCGTCGCCCGACCAGGGCTACTTCGTGCGCGAGAACGTGAAGCTGCGTCTGCTCACCGCGCGGCTGTCGCTGCTGGCGCGCAACGACAGCGCGATGAAGGCCGACCTGCACGCCGCCCAGGCGTCGCTCGGCAAGTATTTCGATCAGGCGTCGAAGGACACGCAGACCGTCGAAGATCTGCTCAAGCAGGTCGACGGCGCATCGCTGAGCGTCGCGGTGCCGAACCTGAACACGAGCCTGAACGCCGTTCAGCAGTTCAAGAGCCGGGGGTAACGATGACGCTTCGAGGAATCGTCTGGCTCGCGGTCCTGTTCGCGCTCGCCGCCGCGCTCGCCACCGTCGGCCGTTTCGACGCGGGGCAGGTGCTGCTCGTCTATCCGCCGTACCGGGTCGACGTGTCGCTGAACTTGTTCGTGATCGCCATCGTCGTGCTGTTCATCGTCGTGTATGCGCTGCTGCGCATCGTGCGCAACATCTGGCGCATGCCGCAGCGGGTCGCCGCCTATCGCGCGCGCTCGCGCAACGAGAAGGCGCAGGCGTCGCTGCGCGATGCGATCGCGAACCTGTACGCGGGCCGCTTCTCGCGTGCGGAGAAGGCCGCGCGCGAAGCGCTGTCGGTCGACGCGAACCTGGGCGCCGCGAGTCTCGTCGCGGCCACCGCCGCGCATCGGATGCACGAGTACACGCGTCGCGACGACTGGCTGTCGAAGATCGACGCGCCCGACTGGCAGGATGCACGGCTGCTCGCCGCCGCCGACATGCGCGCGGACGCCCGCGATGCCGACGGTGCGCTCGCCGCGCTGGCCGACATGCAGGCCGGCGGCAAGCGCATCCACGCGCAGCAGGTCGCGTTGCGTGCGCAGCAGCAACTGAAGAACTGGGCCGAGGTGCTGAAGCTCGCGAAGGCGCTCGAAAAGCGCGAGGCGCTGCATCCGGCCGCGGCCGTGCGGCTGCGCCAGCAGGCGGCGGAAAACCTGCTGCGCGAACGCCGGCACGACCCGGACGCGTTGCTCGAAGTGTGGCAGTCGCTGTCGCCGGTCGAGCGCCAGTCGCCGCGTCTGGCCGATCTCGCGGCCGAGCTGCTCGTGCCGCTCGAGCGCCGCAACGAAGCGCGCCGGATCGTCGAGGACGCGCTCGCGCACAACTGGGATGCGCGCCTGCTGCGCCGTTATCCGGACACGGCCGGCGCCGATGCGCTGCCGCTGATCCAGAAGGCCGAAGGCTGGAAGAAGGATCATCCGGAAGATGCCGACCTGCTGTTCGCACTCGGCCGCCTCTGCCAGCAGCAGCAGTTGTGGGGCAAGGCGCAGTCGTTCCTCGAAGCGGCGCTGAAGCTGGCCGACAACGAGGCGCTGAAGGTGCGGGCGCATCGTGCGCTCGCCCGTCTGTTCGAGCATCTCGGCGAAACCGACAAGGCCGCGAAGCACTACCGCGAAAGCGCGCTCGCGATCACCGTGGTCTGACGCGGCGCTGCGCCGCGAGCGTAAAAGCCCCGAACGCCGAACGGCCTTCGGGGCTTTTTTTCGTCCGTCGCGACGCAGTGCGGACGCATCGCGCCGTCATCCGGTCGGCGAAGCATTCGGCCGCAGGGTCTTGCCTGTCCGGAATCGAAAACGCCCCGGCGGCCGGGCAGTGCCGGGCGTCGGGGCGTTTCGTGGGGCCGGCCGTCGACCGGCGTGTTCGATGCTTGGGCGCTTGATGCTCGGTACGTCCGGCGCGCCTTTACGCGCCGCGCGTCACTTGTCGACGAGCCGCTTCGGCACCGACAGCGCGAGCAGCCCGCCGAGCACGAGGAACCCGGCCAGCATGTACATGCCCGCATCGTTGGCGCCCGTCGCCTGCTTGAGCCAGCCCATCAGGTACGGGCTCAGGAAGCCGGCGAGGTTGCCGATCGAGTTGATCATCGCGATGCCGGCCGCGGCGGCCGTGCCGCCGAGGAACGCGGTCGGCAGGCTCCAGAACAGCGGCAGCGTCGTCAGGATGCCGATCGTCGCGAGCGTGAGGCCGAGCATCGCGAGCGCAGTCTGGTGCGCCCAGATCACCGACAGCACGAGGCCGAGCGCGCCGATCGCGGCCGGAATCGCGAGGTGCCAGCGGCGTTCGCGGCGCTTGTCCGCGCTGCGCGCGATCAGGATCATCGCGACCACCGCGGCCGCATACGGAATCGCCGACAGCAGGCCGATCACGATCGTATCGGTCACGCCCGTCGCCTTGATGATCGTCGGCAGCCAGAAGCCGACGCCGTAGAGCCCCATCACGAACGAGAAGTAGATCAGCGCCATCAGCCACACGCGCGGGCTCGACATCACCGCGCCGAGCGGCAGGTCTTCCTTGGTGGCTTCCTCGGCGTCGACGTTGCGGGCGAGCAGCGCCTTTTCTTCATCGGTCAGCCAGGTCGCCTTCGCGATCCGCTCGTCGAGCGTGAAGAACACGAGCACGCCGGCGAGCACCGACGGAATGCCTTCGAGCAGGAACAGCCATTGCCAGCCGTGCCAGCCGCTCACGCCGTCGAACGCCTTCAGGATGAAGCCCGAGATCGGCCCGCCGATCACGCCGGACAGCGCGACGGCCGTCATGAAGAACGTCGTCATCCGGCCGCGCCGGTGCGCGGGATACCAGTAGGTGAGGTAGAGGATCACGCCGGGAAAGAAGCCCGCTTCGGCGACGCCGAGCAGAAAGCGCATCACGTAGAACATCGCGGGCGTCGTGACGAACATCGTCAGGATCGAGATCACGCCCCACGTCGCCATGATGCGGGCGATCCAGACGCGTGCGCCCACGCGGTGCAGGATGATGTTGCTCGGCACCTCGAACAGGAAATAGCCGAAGAAGAAGATCCCGGCGCCGAGCCCGTACACGGTATCGCTCAGGTTCAGGTCGCTCGCCATCTGCAGCTTCGCGAACCCGACGTTCACGCGGTCGAGATACGCGACCACGTAGCACAGCAGCAGGAGCGGCACGAGTCGCCACGACACCTTGCGGTAGGTTGCTTCCTCGAATGCGCCGGACGAGCCCGGCAGCGACTGCGTCGATGTTGCCATGTTGTCTCCTGTCGATCAGGGTGGGCGCTCGAGCGATTGTCCGGATCCCGTGCGCCACTGTCGTTGTCGTTGGCCGGAGCAGACGCAGCGGTGCGTCCGAGCCGGTTTCGTGCGAAGCAAGAGAATGATCGTGATGCCCGGTACGGCTAGATGCAGCGCCCGCCGTCGACTTCGAGGCAGACGCCGGTGATGAATTCGGCCTCGTCGGACGCGAGGTACAGCGCGGCGTTCGCGATGTCCTGCGGCGTCGAGAAGCGGCCGAGCGGGATCGTCGCGAGGAAGCGGCGGCGATTTTCCGGGGTGTCCTCGCAGCCCATGAACTCGGTCATCAACGCGGTTTCGCCGAGTACCGGGTTGATGCAGTTCACGCGGATGCGGTCGGCGCCGAGCTCGGCCGCGAGCGACTTGCTCGCGGTGATCATCGCGCCCTTCGTGCTGTTGTACCAGACGAGGCCCGGGCGCGGCCGCACGCCGGCCGTCGACGCGACGTTCACGAACACGCCGCCGCCCTGGGCGCGGAAGTACGGCACGAAGGTCTGCACGCACCAGAACAGGCTCTTCATGTTGACCGCGTACACGCGGTCGAATTCGGCTTCCGTCACGTCGAGCACGGGCTTGTTGCGGTGCGTGGTGCCGGCGTTGTTCACGACGATCTGCACCGCATGGAAATCGTCGAGCGCCGCCTGCAGCAGCGCGCGCCAGTCGTCCTCTTTCGATACGTCGCCGGCCACCGCGATCGCCTTGCCGCCCGCGAGCGCGATCTCGCTCGCGACGCGCTCGGCCGCCGCGCCGTTCAGGTCGTTGACGACGACGTTCGCGCCTTCGCGCGCATACGTCTTCGCGATGCCTTCGCCGAACCCCGAGCCGCCGCCCGTGACGATGGCCGTCTTGCCGCTCAACCGCATGGTGTGTCTCCTCATATCTTCGATTTGCTTCGAACTTCAGTTGTGGCCCGCTGTGAGGCGGGCTGCCTGACCGGTTGGCGGCCATGGCACAGCGTGTGTCTCATGCGAGCCATCGAGTTCGAATCACGGCTGTGCCGGTCATGAGAGTCGTCGTGCGTCGGCAGGCGCCCGGGCGTTGCCTGCCGACTGTCGCGCGCCGTGCGTTCAGCCGTGCCGGATCGCGATCGTCTTGAGCGCGGTGAAGCCGTAAAGCGCCTCGAAGCCTTTCTCGCGGCCGTGGCCCGAATGGCCGACGCCGCCGAACGGCAACTCGACGCCGCCGCCCGCGCCATAGTTGTTGATGAACACCTGGCCCGCGCGCAGGCGCCGCGCGAGCCGCATCTGGCGTGCGCCGTCGCGTGTCCAGATGCCCGCGACGAGGCCGTACGGCGTGCCGTTCGCGAGCGCGACGGCTTCGTCCTCGTCGACGAAACGCATCGCCGCGAGCACGGGGCCGAACACTTCCTCCTGCGCGAGCCGATGCGCCGGCGGCACGTCGCGCAACAGCGCGGGCGCCTGGTAGAAGCCGCTTTCGGGCGCGTCGGCGACGACCTGCCCGTGCGCGGCCATCGGAATGCCGTCGTGCTGCGCGTCGGACAGGAAATCCCACACGCGTTGCTGCTGCTTCGCGTTGATCAGCGGGCCGCAGTCGAGATCGGCGCGGCTCGGGCCGACGCGCAGCCCGTTGAACGCGGTGGCGAGGCGCTCGACGAGCGGCTCGTATACCGCGCGCTCGATCAGCACGCGGCTGCCGGCCGAGCAGGTCTGCCCGCCGTTCTGCACGATCGCGGACACGAGTACGGGCAGCGCCGCGTCGAGATCGGCATCGGCGAACACGATCTGCGGCGACTTGCCGCCGAGTTCGAGCGTGACCGGCACGTGGTTCTCGGCCGCCATCTGCGTGACCAGCTTGCCGGTGGCCGGGGATCCCGTAAACGAGATGTGGTCGATGCCCGGATGGCGAGCGAGCGCGGCGCCCGCTTCATGGCCGTAGCCGGTGACGACGTTGAGCGCGCCGGCCGGCAGCCCGGCTTCGGCGGCCAGCTCGGCGACGCGCAGCACGGACAGGCACGCGTCCTCGGCCGGCTTGACCACGCAGGCGTTGCCGGCCGCGAGCGCCGCGCCGACGCTGCGCCCGAAGATCTGCATCGGGTAGTTCCACGGCACGATATGGCCCGTGACGCCGTGCGGCTCGCGCACCGTCAGCACCGTGTAGCCGGCCTGATAGGGGAGGGTTGCACCGTGCAGCTTGTCGGCGGCGCCCGCGTAGAACTCGAAGTAGCGCGCGAGCGCGGCGGCATCGGCGCGCGCCTGCTTGAGCGGCTTGCCGGTGTCGCGCGCCTCGATCGCGGCGAGTTCCTCGAGATGGTCGGCCACGCGAGCCGACAGCCGCATCAGCACGCGGCCGCGTTCGGCGGCGCTCGCGGCGCCCCACGGGCCTGCGAATGCGTCGCGGGCCGCGGCGACCGCGCGTTCGACGTCGGGCGCCGTGCCGCGCGCGATCGTCGCGAACGGCTGGCCGTCGGACGGATCGACGACCGCGATGGTTTCCAGTTGCGCGGGCAACGTCCATTCGCCCGCGATGAAGTGCTTCGCCTCTTCCATGCCTGCTCCTGTCGACCCAAGTTAGCGCTTTAGCGCTTACTTGGGTCCCATGCAACGCGGTCGACCCAAGTTAGCGCTTCAGCGCTTGCTTGGGTCCCATGCAACGCGGTCGATCCAAGTTAGCGCTTCAGCGCTTGCTTGGGTCCCATGCAACGCGGTCGACCCAAGCTGGCGCGTTGGCGCTTGCCCGGATCCCGTGCTTTGCGGTCGACGTGCAACGCCGCCGCCGGTTCGACGGCCGGACATCCGGAACGATTATCGCGCCGATCGTCATCCGGACGCCACCGGTCGATTGGCTATAATGGCGCATTCCTTTTGGGGGACGCCCGCGGCGGTGCATCGGCCGAGGCGCCCTGTCCCGAATTCCCATCGACCTACAGAGAGTGCTCATGAGCTTCAATCATGTTCCGGCCGGCAAGGACCTGCCGCAAGATTTCAACGTGATCATCGAGATTCCCGCGCAAAGCGATCCGGTGAAGTACGAGGCGGACAAGGAACTGGGCCTTCTCGTCGTCGACCGCTTCATCGGCACGGGCATGCGCTACCCGGTGAACTACGGCTACATCCCGCAGACGCTGTCGGGCGACGGCGATCCGGTCGACGTGCTGGTGATCACGCCGTTCCCGCTGCTGGCCGGTTCGATCGTGCGTTCGCGCGTGCTCGGCATGCTGCAGATGACGGACGAATCGGGCGTCGACGCGAAGCTGATCGCAGTGCCGCACGACAAGATCTGCCCGATGACGGCGAACCTGAAGACGATCGACGACGTGCCCGAGTACCTGAAGGACCAGATCAAGCACTTCTTCGAGCAATACAAGGCGCTCGAGAAGGGCAAGTGGGTGAAGGTCGAAGGCTGGGCCGGCATCGAAGCCGCGCACAAGGAAATCACCGACGGCGCCGCGAACTACAAGAAGTAAGCGGCGTGCCGGCCGACGGCCGGCTCGTGCGCAACGCGAACCGCGCGTGTCTCCTCAGGAGGCCGCGCGGTTTTGTTTTGCGCGCGCGGTTTTCCGGCGGGCGGACGGGGAGACGGGCGGCAGCGGGGTGGCCGGTGCCGGCTTCGCGCGTTTCGCGCGGGGCGGGGCAACGGCCGGAGCGATCGCCGCGGCGGCTTTCGTGGCCGCCGGTCGGCGCCGGCCCGGTGCGGAAGCGGCGTCTTCGCGTACGTTCGCGGCCGCTGCGGCGGCAGCCGGGGCCCTTCTTTTCGACTGCGTGGAGGAGGGCGAGCGTGCCTTTTTTACCGGTGTGCCACGCGACGCGGTCTTTTTTGCGGCGGCATCACCGTCGGTTTTTGCATGTTTCGCGTCCGGCGCGGCTTTATTTGCCTTCGTCGACTTCGACGCTTGTTTGCCCTTCGCAGGCTTCGCGGCCGTTGCGGATCCGGCACGTTTCCCGGTCTTCGCCTTTTTCGCGGTGGCCGCCTCCGTTGCAACTGTCTTCTCCGCATCGTCGACGTTTTCCGCCTTTTTCTTCCGCCCGCGCGCCATCGCGTTCGTCCCGGCCGTGTCGCGGCTTTCGTCGAGCGTGATCGCCGCCGGCAACACCGATTCCAGCGTCCGCAAACCGGCCGCCAGCTCGCGCTTTTTCGCGGGCGTGAGCCGCTTCACCCAGTATTCGGCGCGCGACGCGCTCGACCGGTCGGGCAGCGGAAACGACGCGAGCACCGCGCGCGGCTTGCGCGAGCGCGTGTAGCGCGCGCCCTTGCCGGACGCGTGTTCGTCGAAGCGCGCGGCGACATCGGTCGTGATGCCCGTGTAGACGCTGTCGTCGGCGCATTCGATCAGATACAGAAACCAGGACATGGCAGGGCGGCGGGATGCGAAGCCGCCAGTGTCTCAGAAAAAATGCGCGTCAACGCCACCGGTCGCCATGCCCGTCGCGAAAGCGGCTCGGCGCCGCACCGAGTTCGCGCGTGAAGAAGCGCGTGAACGCGCTCGTCGAACGGAAGCCGACGCGCACGCCGATCTCGCCGATCGGCAACCGCGTGTTGAGCAGCAGGTCGCGTGCCTCGCCGAGCCGCGCCCGAGCGACGAGCGCGTGGAAACCGACCGCTTCGCGATGCAGGCGCCGGCGCAACGTCCAGCGCGACATCGCGAAGCGCGTGCATACGTGCTGCATCAGCGTATCGGTCGGCACGTCGGTGTCGTCGGACGTGCGCAGCCAGTCGCGCACGCATTGCTCGACCGACGAGCCGAACGTCGAACGTGCGCGCACGCGCTCGCGTGCGGCGTCGGCCGCATGACGCTGGATGCCGGCGAGCGGCGCGTTGTAGCGCTCGAACGGCGTGTCGAAGCGCGCGGAGCGCAGCACGATGCGGTTGTGCGCGGCATCGAACGACACCGGCGCGCCGAGCGTGTCGCGCAGCACGGCAACGGGCGCGAACGCGCGGCCGGCGAATGCGGCGTCGTCGACGTGCACGTGCGGATCGTACAGGCGCGCGAGCGCCGCGAGGATCGCGAGATTCGCGAACGCGCTACCCGCGTGCCGGCCGTCGCCTTCGTTCACGTACTCGAGCGCGATCGCGTCGCCGTTCTCGTGCGCGAACACCCAGTCGACGTTGCCGATCAGGTCGCGATAGTGCAGGTAGCCGTGCAGCGCGTCGCGCAGCGTCGCGGCATTGCACGTGATGCCCGCGAGTTCGGGAAACGGCACGAGCCACGGCACGACCTGCGGCGGCGGGCGATGCCACGACAACGGCCAGCCACTCGTCAGTTGCATCGCGGCCACGTGCCGGTCGCCCGCGATGCGGCGCGTGTCGTCGGCGAGCTCGGCCGGCCCGATGCCGAGCGTTTCGTAAAGCGGTGCGGGATCGATGCCGTTCGCACGCGCGTCTTCGCACAGCCAGCGGTAGATCCGGACGGATACCGATTTCTGTTGCAACTCCATGTCTGTCTCCCTGTCGTCATGCCGTTCGGGTTTGTCCCCGCTGCGAGAGGTCAACGCATGCTCCTGCCGGTCAAGCGTGGTGACCGGTCGATTTTTAGACTTGGACGCTGGAGTGAGACGACAAGTACTAACAGAACGATTCTGGAGGATCAATGAAAACTTCGCTGTTCCGGTATTCGACGATTGCGTGCGCATGCGCGCTCACGGTGTTGCTCGCATCGTGCGGCGGCGACGACATTCACGCCCCGGCCGACCCCGACGCGGCAGCCGACCAGCGCGCGGCGGCCCTCGTCGCGCAACTGACGACCGACGAAAAGCTGCAGCTCGTGCATGGCACCGGCATGCCGGCGCTCGGCCTGGGCGGCCCGTTTCCGGCCGATGCGCTGAATGGCGCGAGCTACATCCCGGGCGTGCCGCGGCTCGGCATTCCGGCGGTCAGCAGCGCCGATTCGGCGGGCGGCGTGAACGTGAAGAACGCACGCGTCACCGCGCTGCCCGCGCCGGTCGCGCTTGCGGCGACGTGGGACCCGGCGCTCGCGGGCGCCTACGGCACGCGCATCGCGCTCGAGCTGCGTGCGCTCGGTTTCGCGGAGGGGCTCGGCGGGGGCGTGAACCTCGCGCGCGAGCCGCGCAACGGCCGCACCTTCGAATACATGGGCGAGGACCCGGTGCTCGCGGGCACGCTGAGCGCCGCGCGCACGCAGGCCACGCAGGCGCAGAAGGTGGTCGCGACGATCAAGCATTTCGCGTTCAACGACCAGGAAACCAACCGGATGACGGTCGATTCGGTCGTCGACGAGCGAACCATGCGCGAGGCGGAACTGCTCGCGTTCGAGATCGGCGTGAAGGACGGCCAGCCGGGCAACGTGATGTGCTCGTACAACAAGCTGAACGGCGTATATGCGTGCGAGAACCCGTATTTGCTGACGACGGTGCTGAAGAACGAGTGGGGTTTCAAGGGCGTCGTGCAGTCCGACTGGGGCGCGACGCACTCGACGGTCGCGGCCGTGCAGGCCGGGCTGGACGAGGAACAGCCGGGCGCGGCCGACGACGGCAACGCGCCGCTCGGCTCGTACTTCAATTCGAAGCTGCGCGCGGCGCTGCAGGCCGGCAGCGTGTCGGTCGCGCGGCTGAACGACATGGTGCAGCGCAAGCTGCGCACGCTGATCCGCATCGGCGTGATGGACGCGCCGCCGAAGCCGGGCGGCGCGATCAACGAAGCCGCCGGCAATGCCGATGCGCTCGCGATCGCACGGCAAGCGGCGGTGCTGCTGAAGAACGCGGCCGCGCCGGGCGACACGCAGCCGGTGCTGCCGCTCGCCGCCGGCGCGCTCAAGTCGGTCGTCGTGATTGGCGGCCATGCGGACGCGGGCGTGCTGTCGGGCGGCGGCTCGGGGGCGGTGCCGGCGATCGACGGCAATGCGGTGACGTCCTGCCAACAACCGGCCGGCATGCTGTTCGGCGGCTGCGCGACCTGGTACAAGTCCGCGCCGCTCGCGGCAATTCGCGCGAAGGCGCCGAGCGCGTCGGTCAGCTATCTCGACGGGACCGACGCGAATGCCGCGGCGAGCGCGGCCGCACAGGCCGATGTCGCGATCGTGTTCGCCACGCAGTGGCAGACGGAAGGGCTCGACCTCGCGAGCCTGTCGCTGCCCGATGCGAAGGCGGACCCGTACAACCAGCAATACGACCAGAATGCGCTGATCGCCGCGGTCGCCGCGAAGGCCAGGCGCGTGATCGTCGTGCTCGAGAACGGCAGCCCGGTGCTGATGCCGTGGCTCGCGAACGTGCATGGCGTGCTGGACGTGTGGTATCCGGGCGCGCAAGGCGGCCAGGCGATCGCCGACCTGCTGTTCGGCGACGCGAATCCGTCGGGCCGGCTGCCGCTGACGTTCCCGAAGCAGGAGGCCGACCTGCCGCAGCCGACGATCGATCCGTCGAACCTGCAGAACGTTTATGCGGAAGGGCTCGCGTACGGCTATCGCTGGTTCGACGCGAAGGCGATCGAGCCGCTGTTCCCGTTCGGCTACGGGCTGTCGTATACGACGTATGCGTTGTCGGCGATGTCCGCGCAGGCCGACGCCGCCGGCAACGTGACGGTCGGCGTGACGGTGACGAATACCGGGGCGCGCGCCGGTACGCATACGGTGCAGATCTACGCGGCGCTGCCCGCGTCGCTCGGCGAGCCGCCGAAGCGGCTCGTCGGCTGGGCCAAGGTCGCGCTGCAGCCGGGCGAGGCGCGCACGGTCAGCGTCGCGGTGCCGGCGCAGCGCTTCGCGGTGTGGGATGCGAGCGCGCACGCGTGGCGGGTCGGCGCGGGCAGCTACGGGCTGTCGGCGGCCGCGTCGTCGCGCGACCCGCAGGCGCTGTCGCAGACGGTGACGCTCGCCGCGCACTGAGCCGGCGGCGGTCGTGCGGCATGCGGCGAGCCCATGCGTGGCTTCGCCGCATGCCGGTGCGCGGGATGACGCTAGCGGGCGCCGCGCCGAAACGGATCGTGCTCGCGCAGTTCGTCGACGTACGCGTGGATATGCTCGGTCTCGCGTTCGAGAAAGCGCGCGACCGCGTCGGAAAAAGCCGGATGCGCGAGCCAGTGCGCGGAGTGCGTGACGGTCGGCAGGAAACCGCGCGCGAGCTTGTGTTCGCCCTGCGCGCCGCCCTCGAACGTGTCGAGCCCGGCCTCGATGCAGAATTCGAGCAACTGGTAGTAGGCCGTTTCGAAGTGCAGGCAGGGCACGTGCTCGATCGCACCCCAGTAGCGGCCGTACAGCGTGCCGCCGCCGTGTTCGCCGCGCCGGTAGACGGCGAGCGCGCTCGCGATTGGCCGGCCGTCGGCTTCCGCGATCACGAGCAGCAGGTTCTCCGGCATCGTCGCGCCGATCGTGCGGAAGAAGTCGAGGTTCAGGTACGGGCTCGAATAGTGCTCGCGGTAGGTCTGCCGATAGCAGCGCGAGAAGAAGCGCCAGTCGGCGTCGGCGATTCGATCGCCGGTGAGCCGCCGGAAGGTCACGCCCGCGTCGTGCACCTTGCGCCGCTCCGCGCGGATGTTCTTGCGCTTCTTCTGCTCGAGCGTGCCGAGGAAATCGTCGAAGTGCCGGTAGCCGTCGTTGAGCCAGTGGAACTGCACGCCTTCGCGCAGCATCATCCCCATCGATTCGAGCAGCCGCGCTTCGTCGCCGGTCGGAAACAGCACGTGCAGCGACGACACGTCGCTCTGCTCGGCGAACGCGAGCAGCGTGGCCGCGAGCCGGCGGCGCGCGTCGTCGTCGACCGCGAGCAGCCGCGTGCCCTGCACCGGCGTGAACGGCACCGCGCACAGCAGCTTCGGGTAATAGGGCAGGTCGTTGCGCTGGTACGCGTCGGCCCACGCCCAGTCGAACACGTATTCGCCGTACGAATGCTGTTTCGCGTAGACGGGGGCGGCGGCCGCGAGGCGGCCGGTGCGCGCGTCGGTCAGCGTGACGAAGTGCGGCGACCAGCCGGTGTCGTCCACCGCGCAGCGCGCGACGTGCAGTGCGTCGAGGAATTCGTGGCGCAGGAACGGCGTGGGCTGCGCGTCGCGCGCGAGCAGCGCGTTCCATTCGTCGGCCGGCACCTCGGCGGGGGACGACAGGATGCCCGTGCGATAATCGATGCGTTCGTGTTTCAAGCGTGAATCCGTACCGTTGGATGTTGCCGGGTGCGGGCCGCCATGGCCCGCGCCCGGGTCGATTTCGTCAGCCGCTCGAGGCGCGCCGCCGGGTTGCGCCGATCCCGCCATGAAGACCCGACTCGCTCTCGCCCAGATCAACGTCACCGTCGGCGATTTCGCCGGCAACGTCGCGCGCATCGTCGCGGCCGCGCGTGCCGCGCACAACGATGGTGCGCAGCTGATGGTCGCACCCGAACTCGTGCTGTCCGGCTATCCGCCCGAAGACCTGCTGCTGCGGCCCGCGTTCTACGCGGCCGCCGCCGCCGCGCTCGACGCGCTCGCCGACGCGCTGAAGGCGTTCGACGGGCTCGCGGTGCTGGTCGGTCATCCGATGCGGGGTCCGGGCAGGGGCCTGGGCAGGGGTCCGGGCGGCGGTGCGGACAGCGCGTCAGCCGTCGATGGTAATGCAAACCGCCCGATCGAGCGTGGCGTGCCGCCCACCGACACCTTCAACGCGGTGTCGCTGATCGTCGGCGGCGAGATCGTCGGCACCTACCGCAAGCAGGATCTGCCGAACGCCGAGGTGTTCGACGAGAAACGCTATTTCGCGACCGACACCGAGCCGCTCGTGTTCGAGCTGAACGGCGTGAAGTACGGCGTGATCATCTGCGAGGACGCGTGGCATGCGTCGGCCGCGCAGATCGCGAAGGCGGCGGGCGCGCAGGTGCTGCTGATCCCGAACGGCTCGCCGTATCACATGAACAAGGAAGCGGTGCGCATCGACATCCTGCGCGCGCGGATTCGCGAGACCGGGCTGCCGATGGTGTACGTGAACCTCGTCGGCGGCCAGGACGAACTCGTGTTCGACGGCGGGTCGTTCGTGCTCGACGCGCAGGGTGCGCTCGTCGCGAAGATGCCGCAGTTCGACGAAGGGCACGCGATCGTCGAATTCGACGGCGCGCGGCCGCTGCCCGGCGCGATCGCGCCCGAGCTGTCGACCGACGCGCAGGTGTATCGCGCGCTCGTCACCGGCGTGCGCGACTACATCGGCAAGAACGGCTTTCCCGGCGTGCTGATCGGGCTGTCGGGCGGCGTCGACTCGGCGCTGGTGCTGGCCGTCGCGTGCGATGCGCTCGGGCCCGAGCGCGTGCGCGCGGTGATGATGCCGTCGCGCTTCACGGCCGACATCTCGACGACGGACGCGGCGGAAATGGCGCGGCGCGTCGGCGTGCGCTACGACGAGATCGCGATCGCGCCGATGTTCGATGCCTTCCGCGCCGCGCTCGCGGGCGAGTTCGCGGGCCGCGCGGAAGATGCGACGGAGGAGAACATCCAGGCACGCATCCGCGGCACGCTGCTGATGGCGCTGTCGAACAAGTTCGGCTCGATCGTACTGACGACCGGCAACAAGAGCGAGATGGCGGTCGGCTACTGCACGCTGTACGGCGACATGGCCGGCGGGTTCGCGGTGATCAAGGACATCGCGAAGACGCTCGTGTACCGGCTGTGCCGCTATCGCAACGCAACGGCCGATTACGGGCTGCGCGACGTGATTCCCGAGCGGATCCTGACGCGCGCGCCGTCGGCCGAGCTGCGCGAGAACCAGACCGACCAGGACAGCCTGCCGCCGTACGACGTGCTCGACGCGATCATGCGGATGTACATGGAGGAAGACCGGCCGCTCGCCGAGATCGTCGCGGCCGGCTACGCGCGGGCCGACGTCGAGCGCGTAACGCGGCTCATCAAGATCAACGAATACAAGCGCCGGCAGGCGCCGATCGGCATCCGCGTCACGCATCGCGCCTTCGGGCGCGACTGGCGCTACCCGATCACGTCACGCTTTACCGAACGGCTCGATTGAGCGGCGCTGGGCCGGATGCGGCCCGCCGGCTTACAATCGGGAAAGCGATTTTTCATCCAAACGAGCATTGGGGGACAACCACCATGAAACGCATTACCGCCATCATCAAGCCTTTCAAGCTGGACGAAGTCCGCGAAGCGCTCGCCGAAGTGGGGCTCACGGGCCTGACCGTGACGGAAGTGAAGGGCTTCGGTCGCCAGAAGGGCCATACCGAGCTGTATCGCGGCGCCGAATACGTCGTCGACTTCCTGCCGAAGATGAAGATCGAGGTGGTCGTCGCGGAAGCGCAGGTCGATCAGGTGATCGACGCGGTGATCGGTGCGGCGCGTACCGGCAAGATCGGCGACGGCAAGATCTTCGTGTCGGACGTCGAGCGCGTGATCCGCATTCGCACCGGCGAAGAGAACGAAGCGGCCGTCTGAGCGCTGCGTCCGCGCCGTTCGGTCACGCGCGGCCGCTTCGGCCGAGCGCGCGCCGGGTCGCACGAACCCGCCGCCCAAGAAAAAACGGTGCGGATACCCGGTTGGGTACCGCACCGATACGCGCCTCTCGCAGCAGCGTGGAAAGTGTTGTCGAATCGTTCTTTGACGGCGCCTGATCAGAACAGGTGCTGGATGCCGGCGTAGACGCCGGTCTGGCTGCCGCCCGGATGCGGGTTGCCGGTCGACACGGCCGTGCCGGCGTTGTTCGCGTTCAGACCGAAGTTGGCCGTCGAGCTGTTACGCACCGTCGCGACCTGCAGGTCGAACAGCGTGCGCTTCGAGATGTTGTACGAGCCGCCGACCGTGTAGATGTTCGCGTTGCCGCCGCCGTGGTTCGCGTTCACGTGATACACGGCCGCGATCAGCGCCGCTGCCGGCGTTGCTTGCCACGTCACGCCGCCCCACACCTGTTGCGTACCCGTCACGCCGGCGTTCACTGCCGGGCCACCGCTGCCGTCGGCGCGCGATGCCTGGTAGGCCGCCTGAACCTTGAACTGGCCGAGGAACACGTTCACGCCCGCGAAGTATTCACGCGAGTAGTTGAACACGTCCGAGAAGCGGCCGTTGCTGTCGCGCGTTTCGTCGTAGATGCCGCGCAACTGGAACAGCGAGTTCGTGTAGGTGACCTGACCGCCCATTGCACGGCCCGGTTGGCCGGCCGTCGTGTTGCCGTTGAAGCTGGTCGAGTTCGAGAACGAGAACTGGCCGTAGAAGTCGAGGCCGTAGAGCGACGGCGACTGGTACGACACGTTGTTGCTGGTCTTGTTCCAGTTACGGCCGCGTACCAGCGAGGCCGTCGACCACGCCGACTGGCCGAACGGGTCGAAGTCCCACACGCCGTTGGCGATCGCGAGTTCGCGACCCAGCAGCAGCGTACCGTAACGGTCGTTGGAGATACCGACGGTCGCGAAACGATCCCAGATCGAGCCGCTGAAGCCGCCCGTCATCGTGTTGAACGCGCCTTCGAGGTGGAACAGGACCTTGTTGCCGCCGCCGATGTCCTCGCTACCCTTCAAGCCCCACAGGCTCGTGCCCCAGTCGCCGCTTTCCGCGCGCACTTGGTGGCCGTTTTGCAGGCCGTTCATGTACTCGATGCCTGCATCCAGGCGGCCATACAGCGTGACGCTGCTCTGCGCGTGCGCCGTCACCACCCCAGCAGCCATCAGCGCGGCCGCGACCAAAGCTTTCTTCATCATCTCCTCCATACCCTGTCAAAAAGTCAACCCAGACTGCACGAGATGCCCGGAGCGCGAGCGCCGGGCAAAAGCGGGATAACCAGGGAGACCTCGTGCAGGGCCGGTAAGCGCGGCACGCGGGCAAGCAGACGGAAAACCGTTGAGCGGTCCCGCGCAGCCGGGTCGGCCTGCGGGGTCTCCTTGTTGTGTCGTGAAGCTAAACTACATTTCACGAACTTCGTTTTGCTACTTTGGTTACTAATTTAGCAAAAATACAATTTTGTGGCGACGGAAATCGTTGTTTGACTAACCGCTGTCGCCAAATTGCCATGCAACACGCTGCGCAACAGGGGGGGCAAGGGTGCTCGATTGCCGGAAAACCCTTGTCCCGCAAGGCAGACATGGATTTCGCAGGCATGGGTCAAGGATTGCCACTATTGACGTTGCCGAGGCGCCGGCGTAAGCGCGAAAGTCGCGAAATTGGTAAGTATTTCGTAATGATTCGGGCGATTGCCGCCTCGTCGATCGATGTCTGAAATGCCCGTCGCGCAACGCGTCGCGCTTAGGCCGGGCGCGGTCGTGCGTCGAGCAACTGGGCGCGAATCCAGCGATGGGCATCGGTGCGCGCGTGCTTCGCATGCGAGTAGACCTTCACCGTGTAGCGCGGGATCTCGAACGGCGCCGGGAAGATGCGGATCGGCGCCGCGTGGCGCAGCGCCTGCGCGGCGCGGTTCGGTACGGTCATCAGCAGCGCCGACTCCGCGATCACGAACGGCGCGGCCAGCACGGTCGGCAACTGCACGGCCACCTGCCGCGCGAGACCGAGCCGGTCGAGCACGTGGTCGACGACGCCGCGCGCTTCGTTCCACGGCGTGACGACCACGTGGCGGGCCGCCAGATACTGGTCGAGCGTCAGCCGCCGACGGATGTCCGGATGCGTGGCGCTCGCGATCACGACATAGTCGTCGGAGAACCAGTCGAAATCCTCGATGCCGGGCGCGTCGGCCGCCGATTCCTCGTGGTAGCCGAGCGCGAAGTCGATGCGGCCGGCCGCGAGCTCGTCGACGGAAATCTTGCGGTCCGAATGGATGACGCGGATCCGCAGGTGCGGCGCGACGTGCTGGATGCGGGCCAGGAACGCCGGCAGCACCGCGAACGCCGTGTAGTCGGTCGCGGCGAATACGAACGTGCGGTCGCTTTGCGCGGGATCGAAGCGGCGCGCGCGGGCGAGCCCCTTCGACATCGCGTCGAGCGCGTCGCCGGCCCACGTGGCGATGTCGTCGGCGCGCACGGTCGGCTGCATCTCGTTGCCGAGGCGCACGAACAGCGCATCGCCGATCGCGTCGCGCAGCCGCGCGAGCGCATGGCTCAACGCCGACGGGCTCAGCGCGAGTTCATGCGCGGCCGCCGCGACCGACCGGTGGCGGTACAACGCGTCGAACACGAGCAGCAGGTTCAGGTCGAGGCGGCGCAGGTCGGGATGCATCATGTTCAGGTCGGAATGAAAAGACTGCACTTCCTGCAGTTGTGCCGTGAACGTAGCATGTCGATCCGACCGGCGCCAGTGCGAGAGCGCCGGCGCCGTATTCCGTTTTCCGTCCGGGCCGAAGGAGGGCTCCCCACCGTGCAAATCGATATCCGTTCCGCCACCGTCGCCGACGCGCCGCTGATCCTGCGCTTCATCACCGAACTGGCCGTCTACGAGAAGGCGCAACACGAAGTCGTCGCGACGCCGGAATCGCTCGAGCGCAGCCTGTTCGGCGAAGGCTCGCCGGCGCGTGCACTGATCTGCGAGGTCGGCGGCGAGCCGGCCGGCTTCGCCGTGTATTTCTTCTCGTATTCGACGTGGCTCGCGCGGCAGGGGCTGTATCTGGAGGATCTGTACGTATCGCCGCGTTTTCGCGGCGCCGGCGCGGGGCTGCGGCTGCTGAAGGCGCTCGCGCGGATCGCGGTCGAGTCGGGCTGCGGGCGTTTCGAATGGAGCGTGCTCGACTGGAACGAGCCGGCGATCCGCTTCTACGAGCGCGTCGGCGCGGCGCCTCAGAGCGAATGGGTGCGTTACCGGCTGGCGGGCGACGAATTGCGCGCGTTCGCCGACGGCGCGTCGGTGAGCGCCGCGTAAACGCAAAACGGGCGCCGCGCGGCGAACCGCGGGGCGCCCGTTCGGGCGTCGTGCGTGACGGACGCGTTACTTGAGGCTGCCCGACAGGAACCCGCGCAGGCGCTCGCTCTTCGGATTGGCGAACACCTCGGCCGGCACGCCTTCTTCCTCGACGCGGCCCTGGTGCAGGAACATCACGTGATTCGACACGTTGCGCGCGAAACCCATCTCGTGCGTGACGACGATCATCGTGCGGCCTTCCTCGGCCAGCTTCTGCATCACCTTCAGCACTTCGCCGACCAGTTCCGGATCGAGCGCCGAAGTCGGCTCGTCGAACAGCATCACGTCAGGATGCATCGCCAGCGCCCGCGCGATCGCGACACGCTGCTGCTGGCCGCCGGACAGATGCGACGGATACTGCTTCTCGACGCGCGGCGCGAGGCCGACCTTCTCGAGGTATTCGCGCGCACGGTCCTCGGCTTCCTTCTTCGGGATGCCGAGCACGTTCACCGGCGCTTCCATCACGTTCTCGAGCACGTTCATGTGCGACCAGAGGTTGAAGTGCTGGAACACCATCGACAGCTTGGTGCGCACGCGCTGAAGCTGCTTCGAATCGGCCGCGCGCAGCGCGCCCGTCTTGTCGAGCGCGGTGCGCACTTCCTCGCCGTCGACGAAGATGCGGCCCGCGTTCGGCTGCTCGAGGAAGTTGATACAGCGCAGCATCGTGCTCTTGCCGGAACCGGACGAGCCGATCACGCTGATCACGTCGCCCGAGTTCGCCTTCAGCGACACGCCCTTGAGCACCTCGTTGTCGCCGTACCGCTTGTGGAGATCGTCGACGAAAAGCTTTTGATTCTGGGAGTTCATCAGTATTCCTGCGGAAACTTACTTGCCTTGCGGGCGCAGATACGCGAGCCAGCGGCGCTCGGCCTGGCGGAACAGCCACACGAGCGTGAACGAGATCACGAGGTAGAGCAGGGCGGCGATGCCGAACGCGTGGAACGACATGTAGGTCGCCGAGTTCACGTCGCGCGCGATCTTCAGGATGTCCGGCACGGTCGCGGTGAACGCCACCGTCGTCGCGTGCAGCATCAGGATCACTTCGTTGCTGTACAGCGGCAGCGCGCGGCGCAGCGCCGACGGCAGGATCACGCGGCGGTACATCGTGAACGTGGACATCCCGTATGCGCGCGCGGCTTCGATTTCCCCGTACGACGTCGCCTTGATCGCGCCCGCGAAGATTTCGGTGGTGTATGCGCAGGTGTTCAGCGTGAACGCGAGCAGCGTGCAGTGCATCCCGTCGCGGAAGAACGCGTCGAGCATCGGCGTGCCGCGCACGACCTGCAGGCTGTAGAGGCCCGTGTAGCAGAGCAGCAGCTGCACGTAGAGCGGCGTGCCGCGGAACACGTACGTGTACAGCCACACGGCGCCCGACAGCCACTTCTTCTTCGACACGCGCGCCACGGCGAGCGGCACCGACAGGCAGAAGCCGAGGCCGATCGACACGACCAGCAGCCACAGCGTGATCGCGACGCCGGTGATGCGATAGCCGTCGGTGTAGAGATAGTTGCGCCAGTATTCTTGGATGAGTTCGATCATAGGTCAGCCTTGCGGACGCCGGTCGAGTAGCGCTTTTCGAGCCACATCAGCACGAAGTTCGAGATCGTCGTGATGGCGAGGTAGACGGCACCCGCGATCAGCGTGAAGAAGAAGAACCGCAGCGTGCCCTTGCCGGCGTCCTGCGACGCCTTCACGACGTCGGCCAGGCCGATGATCGACACGAGCGCGGTCGACTTCACGAGCACCTGCCAGTTGTTGCCGATGCCCGGCAGCGCGAAACGCATCATCTGCGGGAACATGATCCGCGTGAACACCTGCCAGCTCGTCATCCCGTAGGCGCTGCCGGCTTCCAGCTGGCCACGCGGCACCGACAGGAACGCGCCACGGAACGTCTCGGTGAAGTACGCGCCGTAGATGAAGCCGAGCACGAGCACGCCGGCGAGGAACGGATCGATGTCGATCTGGTCCCAGCCGAGCGCGTCGGTCGCCATGTTCAGCCAGATCTGCAGGCTGTAGAACAGCAGCAGCATCAGCACGAGATCGGGTACGCCGCGGATCAGCGTCGTGTAGAGGGTGCCGACGCCGTTCGTCACGCGATTGCGCGACAGTTTCGCGCCGGCGCCGAGCAGCCCCAGCAGGAACGACAGCGCAAGCGAAAGCACCGCCAGTTTGACGGTTTGCCAGGTGCCGGCGAGGATCAGCGGGCCGTAGCCTTGTAGAAACATATGGGGTCCCTGGTGTGGTCCCTGAGGGCGCACGCAGTGCGCCGCGAAAGACGCGCCCGCCAAGCTGCGCGGAACGCCCCGTGCGTATCATGACCGTCCGCCCCGGCAACGGGGCCGGGCCCGCCCGTCGCGCGAGCGGCGGGCAAGGGAGCGGGCGGCGCGTGGTTGACTGCCTGTACTGCCCGGACGCGGGGCCGCCCCCGCATCCGCTGCTGCTTCACGTCGGCGCTCAGCGAGCCGGCGCCGAATAGACGCTGAACGAGAAGTACTTGTGCGACAGCCGGTCGTACGTGCCGTCCTTGTGCATGTCGGCCAGCGCCTGGTTGATCTTGCGCTTCAGGTCGGTATCTTCCTTGCGCAGGCCGATCGCGGTGCCGTCGCCGATCGTCTTCGGATCCTTCACCTCCGGCCCGGCGAACGCGAAGCCCTTGCCGCGCGGCGTGCGCAGGAAGCCGTAATCGGCCTGCAGCTCGTCCTGCAGCGTCGCGTCGAGGCGGCCCGAGCCGAGATCGGTATAGACCTGATCCTGATTCTGGTAAGGAACGATCGTCACGCCCTGCGGTTCCCAGTACGTCTTCGCGTAGGTTTCCTGCGTCGAGCCCTGCTCGACGCCGACGCGCTTGCCTTTCAGCGACGCGACCGTCGGCAGCAGCGGCGAGCCGGTCTTCGCGATCATTCGCGCGGGCGCGTCGTACACCTTGTCGGAGAAGTCGATCTGTTCGCGACGCTTGTCCGTGACGGTCAGCGACGACACGATGACGTCGTACTTCTTCGCCTTCAGCGCCGGAATGATCCCGTCGAGATCCTGCGCCACCCACACGCATTTCACGTTGATCCGCTTGCAGATTTCCTTGGTGAGATCCACGTCGAAACCGACGATCTCGCCGCTCGGCGCGGTCGACTCGAACGGCGGGTAGCTGGCATCGACACCGATCCGCACGGTCTTCCACTCCTTCGCGAAGGCGCTGCCCGCCACGAGGGCGAGGGCGGCGCACAGGGCGGCCTTCTTCATTTCCATCCTTCTGTTGCTGACTTTCCGGGGGCGCTCGCGGCCGGTCGGACCGGGCGCCGCGGCGTATTCTAGACGGCCAAAAATCGCCGATCGGCGCTCTGGCGTTGGCGGCTGCCGGAACGGCGAACGCCAAAAGGGCGGTATTTTACCCGAACGCGATACCCGGAAAACGGCAATCCGGCACGGTCGACCGATTCCTCGATTCGGCTGTTGCGGCAATCGTGGCATTCGGGGCGGATATTCCGGCAATTGATTGCGCGAATGCAACGATGCGGTGCGCGGGCGACGGATTGTGGCGTGTTCGACCCCACCCTACAGTGGAGGTAAACCCGAACCGACACTCTGCGTCCCGAGCGTTCACCCCATGTTCCAGATCCTGCGCGCCGAAGACCGCTGCCACACGCGCCACGGCTGGCTCGAATCGAGTCACAGTTTTTCGTCCGCGTGCCGCTCCGCACCTGCCCATGCGCCGGTGCGTCCGCCCGTCGGCGCGCTGTGCGTGCTGAGCGAGGACCTGATCGCGCCGACGCGCGGGTTCGGGATGCAGCCGCGCCGCGACGTGGAGATCGTCACTTACGTGCTGGACGGCGCGCTCGCGCACCGCGACAGCCTCGGCTGCGGCGCGATCGTCCGTGCCGGCGGCATCCAGCGGATGAGCGCCGGCACGGGGCTCGTGCATAGTGAAACCAACGCGTCGCGCGATCGGCCGCTGCACCTGTTGCAGATCTGGCTGCAGCCGGCCGAGCGGGGCGGGCGGCCCGGCTACGAGGAACGGCGTTTCGCCGACGACGAGAAGCGCGGCCGGTTGAGGCTCGTCGCGGCGCCCGATGGCGGCGACGGCGCGCTGTCGATGCGGGCGGACGCCCGCATCTTCGCGGGGCTGATCGACGGCGACGAGACGACCGCATTCGACGTGCCGGCCGGGCGCAGCGTCTACGTGCACGTGGCGCGCGGCGAGGTCGAGATCAACGGCCGCGCGCTGGCCGTCGGCGACGGCGCGCGGATCGGCGGCGTGGACGCGGTGGCGTTCGCGCGCGGCCGCACGGCCGAGGTGCTGCTGTTCGACGTCGCCTGAAACGAAAAGGGGAACGCAGGCAGGTGCCTGCGTTCCCCTTCCGCGCCGCTGCGGGCGCGGCCCGCCGGCTTACTGCGCCGGCGCCGACGCGCTCTTGGCGGCCGCGCGATGCTGCTCCCAGCGCTCCTTCATCTTCTCGTGGCGCTGCTCCATCTTCGCGAACTGCTGCTTGAGCGCCGTGCTGACCATCGTCTTCTGCGAGTCGTTCAGCCCGTTGTAGAACGTGAGCCACGCGGCGGACGTCTGCTCGCGCAGTTGCGCGTTCTGCGCCTCCGCCTGCTGGCGTGCCGAATGCATCGCGCTCAGGTCGAGGATCGGCTGGTTCTGCTGCGCCTTGAACTGCTCGCGCATCTGCTCGTGGCTCTTGCGCATTGCGTCACGGTTCTGCTTCATCGTGTTGACGGCCGCCTGCCATTGCTGCTCCTGCGACGCGTTGAGCTTCAACTGATCGTGCAGTTTCATGATCGCGCCGAACGGGCCGCCTTCGTGGCCGTCATGCATCCGGTGCATGCCGGGGCCGCCCGGCGGCGGCATGTCGTTGGGCTGCGCGGCATGCGCGGTGCCGAATGCGAGAGCGAGCACGGTGGCGGCCGCGATGGCCACGCGGGAAGTCTTCTTATACATTTCAGAAACTCCTTGTATCCAAAGGGTCCGGCGATGCGGTGCCGGGAAAGCCGGGTACCGCATCCGGTAAGACGCAGGTTAGCGATCCGGGCCCCGACGGGTGTTACGCGGGGTGGCGGCCCGGTTACCGTGCATTACAGTTCCCTTGCGCGGTAACCCGCAGTAACCCTTTCGCCCCTTTGTTTCGTTCTTCCACTCCGCCCTCGCGCGATAAACTTCGAGCCATGACTACCCAGATCCTCATCGTCGACGACGACCAAGAACTCCGAGACCTGCTGCGCGACTATCTCGTGCGCCAGGGGATGGAAGTGTCCGTGCTGCACGACGCGGCGACGCTCGAGAAACGCCTCGAGCGCGAACGGCCCGACCTGATCGTGCTGGACCTGATGATGCCGGGCGTGGACGGCCTGACCGCGCTGCGCCAGTTGCGCGCGGCCGGCGACGACATCCCCGTGATCATGCTGACCGCGCGGGCGGACGACGTCGACCGCATCGTCGGGCTCGAGCTCGGCGCGGACGACTACCTCGGCAAGCCGTTCAACCCGCGCGAGCTGCTCGCACGCGTGCAGGCCGTGTTGCGCCGCCGCCGCGCGACGCCGTCGGCGGCCGCGCCCGAGCAGCGCGAGCCGTTCGCGTTCGGCCGCTTCCTGCTCGACTTCCAGGCGCGCACGCTGTCGGTCGACGGCAAGCCGGCCACGCTGTCGAGCAGCGAATTCGCGCTGCTGAAGATCTTCGTGAACCACGCGCTGCGCACGCTCACGCGCGAGCGGCTGCTCGAGTTGCTGCACGGGCCCGAGTACGACGGCACCGACCGCGGCATCGACGTCCAGGTGTGGCGCCTGCGCCGCATCCTCGAAACGGATCCGTCGACGCCGCGCTTCATCCAGACGGTCCGCGGGCGCGGCTACGTGTTCGTGCCCGATGGCGAGGCCCATGCGCAAACCCATTGATTCGCTGTTCGGGCGGCTGGCGCTGCTCGTCGTCGGCGTCCTGCTCCTGTCGCACTTCGCGTGGTTCTTCGCGATGCGGCTCGAGCGCAACCAGATGCAGACGCGTTATGCGGTCGAGGAGGCGGCGTTCCTCGTCGATGCGGTGCGCCAGCACGTGGCGCGCACGCCCGACCAGCCGCTGCCGTCGCGCGTGCGGCTCGTGTCGCCGGACAGCGCCGACGTGCCGAAGGGCGGCGATGCGGGGCTGCCGCCGCCGCTGAAGCGGTTCCGCGACGACGTGAGCGACCGCATGCCGCCCGGCACGCAGGTCGAGATCGGCACGCCCGGCCATCCGCCGGTGCTGTGGGTGAAGGAGCCGGCCGACCGCAACTGGATCGTGGTGCCCGTGCAGCCGCTGCGGCCGCCGCGCTCGCTCGACCGGATGCTGCTGTGGCTCGGTACGATCTTCTCGGCCGGCGTGATCGCCGCGCTGTTCGCGGCCTGGCAGTTGCAGCAGCCGCTGCGCTCGCTCGCGCGCGCGGTCGCGCGTTTCGGCCGCGGGCAGCCGGTGCCGCCGCTGCGCGAACGCGGGCCGCGCGAGCTGCGCCAGCTCACGCGCGGCTTCAACCAGATGGTGGAGCAGGTGTCGCAGGCCGAGAGCGATCGCGCGGTGATGCTGGCCGGCGTCGCGCACGACCTGCGCACGCCGCTCGCCCGGATGCGCCTGCGGGCGGAAATGATGGACGACGCGCGGCTGCGCGACGGCGTCGTGCGCGACGTCGACTCGATGTCGCACATCGTCGACCAGTTCCTGGTATTTGCACATGGCGGGGCCGATCGCAGCGAGCCGGTGCCGGTCGACCAGGCGTGCGAGCGGATCGCGCGCAGCTACCGCGCGGTCGCGCCGAACGCGCCGACGGTCCAGACGCGGCTGGAGGCCGATCCCGGCTTCCGGCTGCCGACGGCGACGCTCGACCGGATCCTGTCGAACCTGCTGGACAACGCGCATGCGTACGGCGCACCGCCCGTGCTCGTCGAGACGGCGCGCACGCCGACCGGCTACGTGCTGTCGGTCAGCGACAGCGGCGGCGGCATCGCGCCGCGCGACCTCGCGGCCGCCACGCGGCCGTTCGTGCGGCTCGATCCCGCGCGCGGCGGGAACGGCCACAGCGGGCTCGGGCTCGCGATCGTCGAGCGGCTCGTGCTCAGGCTCGGGGGCGCGTGCGACATCGGCAATCGCCCCGAAGGCGGTCTGCGCGTGTCGATGACGTTCCCGTTCGAGGTCGTGCCGAAGGACGACGAACGTCACGCACAGGCCGCATGAGCGGCCGCGGCGCCTGCCCCACCGGGCAGGCGCCGCGCGGCGTCATTCGCCGAACAGCGTGCCGAGCGTCTCGGCCGCGTTGCTGTCTATCGTGTTGTAGGTCACCGTGGTGGCCTCGAAGATGTAGACGGTCGTATACCGGCCGAGACGCTCCAGGATTTCCTCCTGCAGCGATTCCGGCACGACGTTCATGTTCAGGTACCACGCCGTGGACGACAGCCGCGTCTGGAACGACCCGTATTCCTGCATGAGTTCATAGAACGCATCGGCATCCTGATCGCGACAGACGATCACCAAGTTTCCTGCCATTCCCTTCCTCCCGCTCGTCGGTCGATCCCCGGGGCCTGTCGACACGAAGCGCGTGCGCATTGCCGCGACACGGCCGAAACGACCCCCGGGGGCTAGCCCCGATCATACCTGCTTCGTCGTCTCCGGCTGCTGATGCCGGACACGGTTTGTGCCCGCGTGCGGGTGGCGGGTTCACGGCCGGCCCGGATCGCGGCATAATTCGGGCCTGCGTGCCGGCCGCGGGATTGCGGCCAGGCCGTTCCGTACCGCGCGCCCGCCATCCGCCCACGCGCCGGGCACGATCCCTGCGCTGCCTGCGCCGTCCGGGGACGGTTGTACCTGAAATACAGGTTGGTGTAGTGTCGTGCCGTCGCGGCCCGGCTCGACCGGCCGCGGCTGCGCATGCGTGCGTGCACGGCGCGCCGCGCGTGCACGAGATCGCCAGTCAATCGAATTACCGCGCCCGTGCGCTTTGCCATGAATCAACATCGACTGCCGGCTTCGATCGGCCTTACCGGGGAGGGCGCCTGATGAACGTCGGATTCTTCAATCCGAACCGGACCGCCAACGCATCCGCGTGGCGCGTGCTGCCGAACCGGTGGGACTTCATCGCATTTCCGCTGATCATCTGCCTGATCGCGATGGCGGTGGTCGGCTTTCACGAAACGATGGCGCCGATCGGCGTGCTGCAGACGCAGAAGATCTCGCTCGATCCGTCGAACCTGCCCGAATATGCGCTGCGCACCACGCTGCGGATGCTCGCCGCGATGGTCGCGTCGCTCGTGTTTACGCTCGTCTACGGCACGCTCGCCGCGAAAAGCCGCCGCGCGGGCATGGTGCTGATCCCGATCCTCGACATCCTGCAGTCGGTGCCGGTGCTCGGCTTCATCTCGTTTACGGTCACGTTCTTTCTCGCGCTGTTTCCGAGCCGCGTGCTCGGCGCCGAGCTGGCCGCGATCTTCGCGATCTTCACGAGCCAGGCGTGGAACATGACGTTCAGCTTCTACCAGTCGCTGCGCACGGTGCCGCGCGATCTGGACGAAGTGTCGCGCGGCTTCCACCTGACGTCCTGGCAGCGCTTCTGGAAGCTCGAAGTGCCGTTCTCGATGCCGGGCCTGATCTGGAACATGATGATGTCGATGTCGGGCGGCTGGTTCTTCGTCGTCGCGTCGGAGGCGATCACGGTCGGCAACCAGACGATCACGCTGCCGGGCATCGGCGCGTATCTCGCGCAGGCGATCTCGGACAAGAACTTCGGCGCGATCGGCTGGGTGATCCTGACGATGACGGTCGTGATCCTCGCGTATGACCAGTTCCTGTTCCGCCCGCTCATCGCGTGGGCCGACAAGTTCCGGATGGAGAACACCGCGTCGGGCGACGCGCCGCAATCGTGGCTGCTCGACCTCGTGCGCCGCACGCGGCTGATCCATCAGCTGCTCGTACCGGCCGGCTGGTTTTTCGCGAAGGCCGCGCGGATCCCGCTGCGCCTGCCGCTGTCCGGTGCGATGCGCTTCACGTTGCCGAAAGTCGAGAAGAAGGCGTCGCGCACGGTCGACATCGCGTGGGCGGGGCTCGTGCTGATCGGCACCGCCTATATCGTATGGCGCGTCGTCAGTTTCGTCGCGACCGGCGTGACGATGGCCGAGGTCGGCCACGTGCTCGTGCTCGGGCTCATCACGCTGCTGCGCGTGGTCGTGCTGATCTCGATCGCGTCCGTGATCTGGGTGCCGATCGGCGTGTGGGTCGGGCTGCGCCCGAAGCTGGCCGAGAAGCTGCAGCCGCTCGCGCAGTTCCTCGCCGCGTTCCCGGCGAACCTGCTGTTCCCGGTGTTCGTGATCGTGATCGCGCGCTTCCACCTGAACGCGGATATCTGGCTGTCGCCGCTGATCGTGCTCGGCACGCAGTGGTATATCCTGTTCAACGTGATCGCCGGCGCAACGTCCTACCCGAACGACTATCGCGAAGCGGCGACCAACTTCCGCATTCGCGGCTGGCAGTGGTGGCGTCAGGCGATTCTGCCCGGCATCTTCCCGTACTACGTGACGGGCGCGATCACCGCATCGGGCGGCGCGTGGAACGCGAGCATCGTGTCGGAAGCCGTGCAGTGGGGCAGCACCAGGATCGAGGCGCACGGCCTCGGCGCCTACATCGCGCAGACCACCGCCGCCGGCGATTTTCCGAAGATCATCCTGGGCATCGCCGTGATGTCCTTGTTCGTCACCTTGTTCAACCGCCTGCTGTGGCGCCCGCTGTATGCCTTCGCCGAAGCGAAGCTGCGGCTCGACTGAGACCGATTGAGAGCGAAACGCGATGCACAATCCGAATGCTGTAAACGCCCCCGTCCAGACGTCCCAGCCGCCGCGCCTCGGTGAAGAGATCCTGCGCGTCGATCACGTCTGCCGCGGCTTCAACAAGACACAGGGCGAGCTGCTCGTGCTCGACGACGCGAACCTGTCGCTGCGCGAAGGCGAGATCGTCGGCCTGCTCGGCCGATCGGGCTCGGGCAAGTCGACGCTGCTGCGCATCATCGCCGGCCTGATCGAGCCGACCGACGGCGAAGTGACCTATCTCGGCAAGCCGTTGCGGGGCCCGGCCGAGGGCGTCGCGATGGTGTTCCAGACCTTCGCGCTGTTCCCGTGGCTCACCGTGCTGCAGAACGTGGAAGCCGGGCTCGAGGCGCTCGGCGTCGGCGCGCGCGAGCGGCGCGAACGCGCGCTGGCCGCGATCGACCTGATCGGCCTCGACGGCTTCGAGAACGCGTATCCGCGCGAGCTGTCGGGCGGGATGCGCCAGCGCGTCGGGTTTGCGCGCGCGCTCGTCGTCGATCCGACCATCCTGCTGATGGACGAGCCGTTCTCCGCGCTCGACGTGCTGACCGCCGAAACGCTGCGTACCGACCTGCTCGATCTGTGGACGCAGGGCCGCATGCCGATCAAGTCGGTGCTGATCGTCACGCACAACATCGAGGAAGCGGTGTTCATGTGCGACCGGATTCTCGTGCTGTCGTCGAACCCGGGCCGCGTGATCGCCGAGATCAAGGTGCCGTTCAAGCATCCGCGCAATCGTCTCGATCCGGCGTTCCGCAAGCTGGTCGACGACATCTACGCGAAGATGACCGCGCGCCAGACCGGCGAGGCGACGAAGAAGGGGCTCGAACTCGGCAGCTGGCTGCCGCAGGTGTCGACCAACCTGATGGCCGGCCTGATCGAGACGCTCGCGATGGCGCCGTACCACGGTCGCGCCGACATGCCGGAAATCGCGCGCACGCTGCATCTGGAGGTCGACGACCTGTTTCCGATCGCGGAAGTGTTGCAGTACCTCGGCTTCGCGGACGTGCGCGAAGGCGACGTGTTCCTGACGCCGCCGGGGCGCGTGTTCGCGGAATTCGGCACGCAGGAGCGCAAGCTGATGTTCGCGGATCACCTGCTGAAGCACGTGCCGCTCGCCGCGCGGATCAAGAAGGTGCTGAACGAGCGTCCGGGCCACCGCGCGCCGCGTGTGCGCTTCGAGCAGGAGCTCGAGGATTTCCTGTCGGACGGCGCGGCCGAGGAGACGCTCGACGCGGTGATCGACTGGGGGCGGTACGGGGAGATCTTCTCGTACAACGACCAGACCGAAATCTTCAGCCTCGAGGACGTCGAGTCCTGATGCGGTCGGGGTGATTCCGGCGCATCCGCCGGAGTCGTCCCGATGCTCGCTGTGGCTGGATTCGGCCGCAGCGAGCCAAGGACCTGCGGCCCGACCCTGGCGGTCGCAACGGGCGCCGGGTCATGGATCACCTGATGGCCGGATCGTGCCCCTGCCGGAGGCGCGGCGGATGTGGCGTTCGCCGAGAGTGCCGCGCCCGGCTTCACGCATCGACGGCGACGCTTCGTTCACTTCTCCCGCCGTCTTCCCCGTTACCACGCATTGAATGCCCGCCGCATTGGTGCGGTGCGCTTGCATCGGCGCGCGATCGCGCCCGTCATCGGCGATAGATATTGGGGATCGATCGGGTAGTTGTCGGCGCAGAATATTAGATGCTGACAAGTGGTTATGAATTTCCCTACGGTTTGATATATTTGGCGCCTTCAAGGTGGCTGAGAGCGCCTTGTTGGTGCGATAGCGTCCGGATCGCGGCGGGTTCGCCCGACGACAAGAACGAGGTTAAAAATGAGTTTCGCAGCAAACGGAAACCCCGCCGGGATGGGAGGGGGCGGTGCGGCCTTGGCCGGCGGCTTGAGCAACCTGGGTTCGCTCGCCGGCATGGCGGGCCAACTGGGGGCGCTGACCGGGATGCCGGGCGCGGGGCTATTGGGCGGCGCCGCGAGCGCGGTGCAACTGGCGCAAACCGGCTTGTCGCTGATGGGCAAGGCCCCGGAGTCGATCGCCGACGCCATCAACAGCCTGACGGGCGCGGTTCCGCGCCTGACCCAGGACAATCGCTTCATCACGATCGAAACGCCGCTCGGCCCCGACGTGCTGCTGGTCAGCGCGGCGGTCATCGACGAACACGTCAATCAGCTGACCGAAACGCATCTCGACCTGCTTTCCCACCGCAACAATATCGAGCCCCAGGAAATCGTCGGGCAGCGGGTCAAGCTCACGCTCGAGCCGCAGAGCCGCAATTTCAGCCTGACGCGCGTCGTGACGTCGGCGGCGGATACCGAGACGAAGCGATATTTCGACGGTTACGTCGCGTCGTTCGGCCGCGTCGGAAAATCCGGTTCGGTGACCCGCTACGAAATGTCGGTCGTGCCGTGGTTCTGGTTTCTCACGCGCTCGACCGATTGCCGGATCTTCCAGAACCAGACGCCGCAGGACATCCTGAGCGACATTTTCCGCGAGATGGGCTTTTCGGATTTCGCGTTCGCGATGCAGGGCGAACGTCCGAAGCTCGAATACATCGTCATGTACGACGAGTCGTACTACAGTTTCTGCTCGCGCCTGATGGAGCAGGAAGGGCTGATCTGGACGATCCGCTACGAACAGGATAAACACATCCTCGTGATCGGCGACACCAACGCGGTGTTCCAGCCGATTCCGAACCTGAAGACCATTCCGTACCAGGCCAACAGCGCCGCCAGCGAGCAGAACGGCATCGACCGATGGGACGAGGCGTTCAGTTTCCGGGTCGGCAAGATCACGTACCGGGATTTCAACTACAACCAGCCGTCGTCGCAGTTGATGCACGTCGAGGTGCCGACCGTCAATCTGAAGCATCCCAACATCCAGACGACCGAGCGCTACCAGTTCCATTCGCTGTATGACCACGGCGACGACGGGCAGCGTTACGCGTGCTACGCGATGGAAGCGGAAGAAGCGCTCGCGCATCGTTTCAACGGCGCCGGTCATGCGCACGGGATGACGACGAGCGGGCGCTTCACGCTGGTCAATCACGACACGTCCGCATACAACAACAAGGATTTCGTGATCCTGCGCGTGCGTCACCAGGTGGCGAACGACTATACCCAGCAGACCTCGAAACTGCCGTACCACAACACGTTTACGTGCCTGCCGATCGACATTCCGTTCAGGCCGGAACGGCGTACGCCCAAGCCGCACATGCAGGGCACGCAGTCCGCGATCGTGGTCGGGCCGAAGGGCGAGGAAATTCACACTGACGGCAGCCGCGTCAAGCTGCATTTCATGTGGGACCGGCGCGGCAAGCTCGACGGTTCGGATTCGATGTGGGTGCGCGTGTCGCAACCGTGGGCAGGCAAGGGCTGGGGCGGCTCGGCGATCCCGCGAATCGGCCAGGAGGTGCTCGTCTCGTTCAATCAGGGCGATCCGGACAACCCGATCGTCGTCGGCCGCGTGTTCAACGGCGAATCGGGCAACCCGTATCACGGCAGCGGCGGCCAGACGATGGGGATGCGCAGCCAGACGCACAAGGGCGAAGGCTTCAACGAACTGCGGTTCTCTGACGTGAACGGCGCCCAGGAAGTCTTTCTGCATGCGCAGAAGGACATGAAGACGATCGTCAAGGACAGCGAATCGCACACGGTCGAATCCGGCGCGCGGAACGTGTCGGTGCTGAAAGGCGACGAGAACAAGCATGTCGCGCAAGGCAGCCTGTCGGAAAAGATCGCGAAGGCGCGCTTCACGACGGCCAACACCGTCGGCGTGCAGGCGCTCGCGGGCGACGCCGGGCCGGGCAAGCAGAGCTATCAGGCGACGGACGAGATCGAGCACCGGGTCGGCGCGAGCGTCGTGACGCTGAAGCCGGACAGCATCAAGCTGTCTCACGGCGCGTCGAGCATCCTGATCAATCAGAGCGGCATTTTCCTCGATGGCCCGGTGATCCACCTAAACCAGGGTCTGTTCGTGACGCCCGAGCAGGCGATGGCGATCGAGTGGGCCAATCAGCAGGCGATCATCGCGGCGGGTCTCGCGTCGGCCGATCCGAAAGTGCAGGCCGCCGCACGCAAGCTTCAGGCGACGGTGAAGGCGCAGCAACTGGCCAAGCTCGCGGAGGCGGTGTACACGCCGGGCACGGCGCCGCCGGGATGGAAGAACGTGTCGAACGATCCGGAAGCGTTGAAGAAATTCGGCATGCGGCCGCAGGACCTGCAGATTCCCGGCAGCAATTTCGGTGCGCAAGTCTATGCGCCCGATCCGGCTGTGTTCGGCGACAGCATGAAGCCGACGCTCGCCTTCAAGGGCACGCAGCCGACGGTCAAGGAGGACTGGTCGAACAACCTCAGCCAGGGGCTCGGCGACAATTCGCCGTACTACGATCGCGCCGTGACCCTCGGCAAGAAGATCTACGGCTCCGGCAATGCGGGCGGCCTCGACCTTACCGGTCATTCGCTGGGCGGCGGGTTGGCGGCGGCGGCGTCGCAGGCGAGCGGCGCCGGCGCGACGACCTTCAACGCGGCGGGCCTCAATCCTGAAACGCTGCCGCTATACGGGGCCACGCCGCGCGCGTCGTCGATCGCGAATTATCGCGTCGACGGCGACATCCTGACGGGCTCGCAGGAGGGCGGGCTGGGCCCGATCAGCGATGTGACGTCGCTCCTGATGCCCAAGGCGGTCGGCGAGCAGATCACCATTCCGGGCACCAGCGTGACGACGGTCCAGCGGCACATGATGGGCCAGGTGACGAGCGGGCTGAATACGACCGTCGCCGAGCAGCAATCGTCGCTGCTGAGTCAACTGCAGGGACATTGATGAAATACAACAAGGTCATCGCCGCGGGCGCGGTTGTCGCGGTCATCGGTTTGTCGTCGCCGTTCTGGTGGCCGACTCATGCACAGGAAACGAAAATGGCAGACTTCAAACGTTACCCGCCCGAAGATTTTTTCACGGGGCAGCAACTCGAGCTGGCGCGTGCCATTCGCGACGGCAATCTGGAGCGGGTCAAGGCGCTTGCGACGCATACCGATCTCACCGCGCTGGGCAACAAGAAGGCCAGCCTGCTGTCGTTCGCGGTGCAGGAAGCCGTGCCGGTGAAGACGGACGCCGGCAACGTGCGCCTTCAGATCGTCAGCGAACTGGTCCGGGACGGCGCCAGGCCTGAACAGCCGTTCGGCGAGAATGGCGCGAACGTCGCATATCTGGCCGCGCGTGCCGACACGCCGAACCTGCTGCGGGCGTTGCTGGCCGGCGGCATGAACCCGGATCTCAAGTACGACGGCGATACGCCGCTGCTCTTCGCGACCTGCAAGGATTCGCTGCTGCCGCACATGCGCGTGCTGGTCGAGCACAAGGCGAACGTCAATCTGCGGGACTCGATGAAGGAAACCGCGCTCTACGAAGCGACGCGCCTGCGGCAGTGGGACGTCGTCGATTATCTGCTCGAGCATGGCGCCGATCCGTCGGTGAAGAACGACAACGGTCTCGCGTACGCGAAAGTCCTCGGCGACGAACTGCAACAGACGCCGAAAGGCTCGCCGCAACTGGGTCGCATCGAAGCCATTCACAAGCGCCTGGTCGCGGCCGGCGTGCGGTAACGCCGCCGCCTGACGGATGTGCCGGCGGCGCGTGCGCCGCCGGCGAACAGTTTCAATCCGGCGCCCACTCCGACGGGCTGGCCGAACCGAGAAGAGCATGTCCGAATATCAGATGAACGATGCCGTCATTGAGTTGCCGGCGCACTTCAAAGACAAGACGATTCACCTGTTCACGGTCGACGAGGCAGGTAGCAGCGGCTTCACCTTCGTGGTGTCGCGCGCGCCGATGGAGCCGGACGACACGGTCGATACGTTCGTGACCCGACTGGTCTCGGAGATGCGCAAGTCGCTGCCGCGTTTCGAATTGAAGCATCTGGAAAACCGGGAAATCGACGGCGAAACCGCGCGCGAAATCGACTACCAGTGGGTGTCGGAAGGCGCGCCGCTGCATCAGCGCCAGACGGTCGTGATGTCGCCGAAGGCGGGGCGCGAGCGCATGGCGATCAGCTTCATTGGTACCTGTCCGAAGTCGTTCACGGAGGACAAGAGCAAGGAATACAAGAACCTGCTCGCGAGCGTCGTGCTGGCGCGGCCCGATCAGGCAGCCTTCGCGCCGCGGGCGCTCGGCCAGGACGAGGCCGGCATCGTGTTCGTGCTGCATGAGCCGAGCGCGACGCTGTATGCGCTTACCGGCATCGCCGAACTGTACCGGCACGACGTCACGGAAATGTTCGACGACACCGCGTTCTTCGGCCCGGCCGGCGAGCCGCTGGCGTTGCAGCTTGCACCGCACGGGCAGCCGGCGTGGCGGGCCGTGGATGGCCGTCAATTCGCGCTGTGGACGACGGATTCGCACGCGCACGCGTCGCTGGGCGATCGGCTCGGTGACGTGACGGCGGTGAAGGGCATGGTCGGCATGCAGAACGTCGAGGCCGTGCGGGCTTATCTGACCGCGGTGGCGAACGCAGGCTGACGGGGAGCGCGCGTGGATACATTGCTTGCTGCTGCGCGGTTCGGCGATCCGATCGCGCATACGGCGTCCAAGGGATGGATGATCGCCGGGATGATTGCCGGCGCGGTGATCGGCGCCGTGGCGGTGGTCGCGACCGGCGGCGCGGCGTTGACGGTGATTGCCGCGGTCGCCGCGGGGGCTGCCGCCGGCGGCGGACTGGGCGAAGTGCTGGGCACGATGTCGTGGGCGCCGCGGCACGTCACCGGAAGCCTGATAAAGGGCTCGCCCAACGTCTTCATCAACAGTCGCCCCGCGATACGGGCCATTTTGAGCCTCGGGCTGTGCAGCGACCACGCAGGCCCGCCGCAGGTGGTCGCGCAGGGGTCGTCGACGGTGTTCATCAACAGCCAGCCGGCGAGCCGCAAGGAAGACCGGATGATGTGCGGCGCGTTGATCAACGACGGATCGCCGAACGTGTTCATCGGTGGCCCGGCAGTCGGGGAGTTCAATCCCGAGATCCCGGCGTGGGTGAACTGGACGATGGCCGCGGTGGGCATTGCCGGCGCGGCCGTTCTTGCGGGGCCGGCGCTGGCGTTTCTCGGCGCGGCCGGCGGCTTTCTCGGCGGTGAAGTCGGCGGGTGGCTGGGCGGAAAGATTTTCGGCGAGGGGTCGGACGGGCAGAAGTGGTCGATGCTTGGAGGAAGCTTGCTGGGCGGGATGGGGGCGGCGAAGGGCGCCGGGCTCGTCGGCGGGGCGAGGGGAGCGGGCGCCGCGGCTGGCGAACTGTCGGCGCTGGAAGCGGCCGAAGGCGCCGCAGGGGCGACGGAGCAGCCGACGATTTCGCTGTTCGGTGTGCGTGGCGGCGGGCGGGCGTCCGATGTCGAAGGCGGGATGCATCCGTATCAGTACACTGGCCACGTCGGGTATTCGCTGGACGGCGGCAAGACGATATGGGGTTTTGGCCCCGCAACGGGCGATGCGAGCCTGGCGGAAGTGTTTACTCATTTGAAGGGATCGGGCAGCTACCCCGGGATGATTACCGCGGATCAAGATGCATTCATCGCGATCGCGAAAAATCCGATGGCTGCCCGTGGTGGTGGCGGAGCGCTACAGACGGTGTACGAGCAAAAGATACCGGTCACGCAGGAGCAGTACGAATCGATACTGGCGGCGCACGAGGAACTGGTCGCGCGCGGGCCGATGGATGACATTCGGTATCAATGGCCACCCCAGTCTGGCGAATGGCCGGCAAACCACTATAACTGTGCGACGTTTCCCGGTCGCCTCGGCATTCCCATTCCCGAAGGGACAGGGAAATTGCAGAATTACATGCCGGAGCTCGAGAAAGTGGGTACGCCTTGGATGCCAGGAAGTTAAATCTTATGAACGCGTCAGAAAGCCTCTATTCCGTCGCTGCCAGAATGCACGATCTGGTGCTCGTGTCCGTCATCGATTCACCGAGTCCGCACGTTTTTCGCGCAAGAATCGAGCAGATCTATTCCTGCGGGAAGGGCATCACGCCGGATCGTCTCGGAACGGAGTTCGAGTTTTACAGCGGACCTGCGACGTGGGGGAACGTACCGCTCCAGATCGGGGAGCGGGCGCTGCTCTTCGTGCATCAGGTGTCCGGCGTGTTCAACGAATATCCATGGCGCGGCCACATGGTCCTGGAGGAAATCGACGGTGAATCGTACGCCCGGTTGCAGATTCCCGAGTTGTGGTTGAGGGACGATCTGCCGGAAGCCGTGAAAGCTGCGGCGGCGCCTCATCCAACCAGGCGAAACGCGTCGATTGTCAGGTTCGGCGTGCTCGAGAACTACCTGAAAGGGCTCATCGAAAAAGCGGTTCGCTGAGCCGGGACGGTTTCCGGACGGCGAAGCGGATAATGCAAGTGCGAAGTTTTTGGAGTTGAATTGAATGACCGACAAGAACCCCGATTTTTCACCGATGCGCGTGCGGGCACGTGGATTCGTGTCGCAAGGCCGCATCGAGGACGCGCTCGGGTTGTACGGCGACATCCTGAAAGTGGCGCCGGACGATGCAGCGACGTATGCCGATCGCGGCACGACCTTCGCGATGATCAAGAAGACCGATCTCGCGCTGAACGATCTGAACCGGGCCATCGAACTGGGCTATACGGACCCGTCGGCGTATTGCACGCTCGCGACCATTTACCTCGAGGGCGGCGCGTACCAGAAGTCGCTCGATTACTTCGATCGGGCGCTGAAGCTCAATCCCGACCAGCCTTTCGTCTATTTCAATCGCGCGCGGGCATACGAGACGCTGGGTGACATCAAGGCGTCGATCGCCGATCTGGAGCGGTGCCTGACTTACGACCCGGACGATGCGTTGTCCGCGAAGATCAAGGAACGGGTGGCGCAGCTTCGCACGCGTCTGTGACGACCGCTCCCGGATGTGAAGGTGCGGTCTCGACCCGGAAGAATCCGGGCGAATGGCTTGGGGAGTCGTGATGTTGAAGCGGGACAGGTTGCCGTATGCCGCGCTGCCTTCATCGTTGGCGGCGTTGGTCCCCGAGACTGTTTTTCTGGAGGCGTTCGAGCATGCCGAGTCGCAAACGGTCATCGTTTGGTACGTCGACGCGCAAATCGGTCGTCAGCGTGAAATCGAGTTTTCGCCGAGGCTCGGACGTCCGCTGTCGCGCAGCGAGCGCGAAGTGCAATTCCCGCCGGAGCGGCAGCGCATCCTGCAAGACGGAATTCGGGTGCACATAGGCAACAGACTCGAGGCCGATACCGACGTTCGCTACGAAACCTATACCGCATACGATCCGGTGACGTCGTCGAAGCTTGTCGTCGGCGAACAAATGTTCTTCGTGCGGTTTCTGGACGATCCCGAGGCAGTCGTTCGGCAGGCGATCGAACGAGCGACGTTTCCGAACACGTATGCGGGATGGAGCGCAATCGAGCGCACGCGTTATTGGGTGGGCGTGCTGTATCGTGCGCGACGCCAGACGGGGGAGTCGGGTATCAACGAAGACGAAGCCTTCCGGCCTGCATTGTTGAAGCAGATGAGGGCGGTGGATCCGGATGTCGATGGCATGCTTGCGGCGGTGCTGGCCGAGCTGGGTCGAATGGAAATGGTCGACCCGGATGACATGCGCGCTGCATTCAATCGACGTACAGGCGCATCGGTTTGATTGCGCGGCGCATCGCCCCCGTTACTGCAAATTCCCCCACCGATCGACTGCCGGTTCCGCCGACGCCCACTTCCAGTGCGTGCCTTGCTGGCACGCATTCGCGAAATACCAGTCGGCCTTGTCGCCGTCCTTCACCGAGAACGCGAATTCCTTGCACAGCGCGAGCGCCGACGAGTACGCGCGCGTGACCCGCACCTCGCCTTCGCCGTTTTCGAGCGGCAGCGTGTTCTTCACCTTCCACGGCTTCACTTCGCCGACGGCGAGACTGCCGGCCGTCTTCGCGATCGCGTCCTGCTGGTTCTGATGGAGCTGCTTCATCGTGCGGTTGACGGCTTCGTCGGTCGCGGCCTGCACGGCGATCCCGACACCGACGCCGACCGCCGGGTTCGCGGTGACGAGACCCGTCGCCGCGCCGGCCAGCGCGCCGCTCGCCGCGCCGACCGACCCGCAGCCCGACAGCGCGACCGTCGCCGCGCACAGCGCGCCGATCGCCGCGATACGAATCGCGACGCTCATTGCAGCGCGCCCCAGCGTTCGGTCGCCGGTTCGGCCGACGCCCATTTCCACACGGGCCCGTCGCGGCAGATGGTGGCGACGTAGAACGCCGATTGCGCGGCCTTGTCGGCCTTCGCCGGCGTGTCGACCGCGAACACGATTTCCTTGCAGTCGAGCGGACCGACGCTGATCATGCGGCTGACCGTCACGCGGCCCTGCTCGTCGTCCTCGATCGGGAACGAATGGTGCGTCGACCACGGCGCGACGCCGCCGACGTCGAGCGGGCCGGCCGCCTTCGCGATCTGCTCCTGCGTGTAGCGGTGCGCGACGCGTTGCGTGTACTGGACGCCGGCCCGCGCGCCGGCGACGGCGCCGAGGCCGATGCCCGTCGCGACGGCGGCATTGTTGGTGACCTTGGAGGCGATCGCGGCGCCCGCGATACCGGCGCCGGCCGTCGCGCCTTCGCTGTACAACGAATTGCAGCCGGACAGCAGTGCGGCCGTGGCGATCGCGGCCAGCACGACGCGCGCCGGCGTGGCCCGGCGCGGCGATTCGAAACGAATGTTCATCCCTGAGTGCAAGTCCTGTCTGGGTGAGCGGCGACGCGTGCACGCCTGATGCCGCGTCATTGTTTCGCAATTGTCATGGGAAAACTGCAAAGCTTTGACAAATCGCCGCGCGGCAGGCCGCGTGCGCGCGGGCGGCGTTATTGTCGGATAGATGATCGACGAAGGGTCGAAACGTTACAAATTGAAGGTAATTGTTACCATCGGCCGCGCTGACGCGACCTAGACTGTTTTGCTATGGAATGTTTCTACGACGGCCTCGAGCCGCGCCGCAGATGAGACACCCAGCCATGCGCCGTTCGAAACGGTTGTCACACCGGCCGCCTGATGCGGCGGCCGGCCATTCGGAAGACCGCCCGCGTCCGCAGACCGACGCGCCATCGGCGCCGCCTGCGGGCGCGCCGGACGAGACGCCGTCGGACGGCGATCACAACCAGGGTGGTGCTCGCCCGGAAGGGCTCGACTATCAACGCGACCTCGGTCAGGAGCAGGACGCTTGATACGGTCGTCGCCGCATTCCACCGCCGTATTTCATTGCAATTCTCGGAACTGAGTCGCCGCGCGGCCGCCTTCGGGCCGCCGCGCCCGCTTCGGCGTGCGTTGCGCGCCAGCCAATCGAATCGAGGAGGGGAAGTCGCATGAGCAGATTGATCGTGGTATCGAATCGTGTCGCCGCCGGCGAGGACACGCGCCCGAGCGCGGGCGGCCTGGCCGTCGGCGTGATGGACGCGCTGAAGGAAACGGGCGGCGTCTGGTTCGGCTGGAACGGCGAGATCGTCGGTGCGCCGGATGCCGAGCCCGCGATCCAGCGGGACGGCAACGTGACGTATGCGACGGTCGGGCTGACCCGGCGCGACTACGACCAGTACTACCGCGGCTTCTCGAACGCGACGCTGTGGCCGGTGTTCCATTACCGCGGCGATCTCGCGCGCTTCGATCGGCAGGAGTACGCCGGTTACCTGCGCGTGAACGCGATGCTCGCGAAGCAGCTCGCCGCGCTGCTGCGGCCGGACGACCTGATCTGGGTGCACGACTACCACCTGCTGCCGTTCGCGCACTGTCTGCGCGAACTCGGCGTGAAGAACCCGATCGGCTTCTTCCTGCACATCCCGTTTCCGTCACCCGACATGCTGCGCCTCGTGCCGCCGCACGAGGAGCTCGTGAAGTTCATGTGCGCGTACGACGTCGCGGGTTTCCAGACCGAGGCCGACAAGCAGGCCTTCACCGACTACATCGAGCGGCGCGGCATCGGCGCGGCGAGCGACGACGGGATGCTGCACGCGCATGGCCGCGTCGTGAAGGTCGCGGCCTATCCGATCGGCGTGCATCCGGACGCGATCGCGCAGGCGGCCGTCCAGTACGGCACGCGCAAGCCGGTGAAGATGCTGCGCGAGGCGCTGGGCGACCGCAAGCTGGTGATGAGCGTCGACCGTCTCGATTACTCGAAGGGGCTCGTCGAGCGCTTCCAGTCGTTCGAGCGGATGCTCGCGAATGCGCCGGGCTGGCAGGGGCGCGTGTCGCTCCTGCAGATCGCGCCGCCGACGCGTTCCGACGTGCAGACCTATCAGCACATCCGCGAAACGCTCGAAGGCGAGGCCGGCCGCATCAACGGCCGCTTCTCGCAGCTCGACTGGACGCCGATCCAGTACCTGAACCGCAAGTACGAGCGCAACCTGCTGATGGCGTTCTTCCGGATGTCGCAGGTCGGCTACGTGACGCCGCTGCGCGACGGGATGAATCTCGTCGCGAAGGAATACGTCGCGTCGCAGGATCCGGCCGATCCGGGTGTGCTCGTGCTGTCGGAGTTCGCGGGCGCGGCGGCCGAGCTGACCGGCGCGCTGCTCGTCAATCCGTACGACCTGTCGCAGATGGCCGAGGCGCTCGAGCGCGCGCTGTCGATGCCGCTCGCGGAGCGCCAGGCGCGTCACGAGGAGAACCTCGCGCGGCTGCGCGAGAACGACCTGTCGGTCTGGCGCGACACCTTCGTCGCCGACTTGCGCAGCGTCGCTGCCGCGGCGTCGGTCACGCGGCGGGCAGGCCGGCGGGTCGCGCATGCGTGAATTCGCGCCGGGCGCCGCCGCGCCGGGCGCCACCGCGTCGGGCAATGCGCCGAGCGCCGCCGATCGCGACGACGAAGCGGTCGACGACTCGACCGGCCGCTTCTTCGTCGTGACGGGCGGCCCGGGTTCGGGCAAGAGCACGTTGCTCGATGCGCTCGAGCGCGCCGGGTTCGCGCGCTCGCAGGAGGCCGGGCGCGGCGTGATCCGCGACCAGATGGCCGTCGACGGCCCGGCGCTGCCGTGGCGCGACCCGGCCGCGTTCGCCGAGCTGATGCTGAGCTGGGAGATGCGGTCCTACCATCTCGCGCGGCAGGCGCGCGGGCCGGTGTTCTTCGACCGCGGCGTGCCGGACGTGATCGGCTATCTGACGCTGACCGGGTTGGCGGTGCCCGCGCACGCGGAAGCCGCGGCGCGGCGTTTCCGCTATCACCGGCGCGTGTTCATCGCGCCGCCGTGGCCAGACATCTATGCGCAGGACACCGAGCGCCGGCAGGATTTCGCGGAGGCGGTGCGGACCTATGACGCGATGGTCGATTGCTATACGTCGTATGGCTATCGGCTGATCGAGTTGCCGCGCGTGAGCGTGAAGGCGCGCGTGCGCTTCGTGATGGATACGCTCGACGCCGCATGACGTCCGCCGCCCGTGCGGCGCGCGATGGTGTCAGGCCGCCGTGTCCGGCCGCGGCGACGCGATGCGCAGCAGGCTCACGACCGCGGCCACCGCCGCGAACGCCGTGGCGACATAGAGTGCGATCGTCGGCCCGCGGTCCGGCGCGAGCCCGAAAATCAGCGCGACGAGCGCGGCGCCGAGCGTCTGGCCCGTCAGGCGCGCGGTGCTCAGCATGCCGCCGGCGCCGCCGCTGCGCTCGCGCGGCGCCGACGACAGCATCGCGCGATTGTTCGGCGACTGGAACAGCCCGAAGCCTGCGCCGCACAGCGCCATCCGCCACACGATGTCGAGCGTGCCCGGATGCGCGCCGATTGTCGCGAGCGACAGCAGCCCGGCGGCGAACAGCGCGAGCCCGATCCCGCCGAGCATGCCGGCCGAATAGCGGTCCGACAGCACGCCCGCGAGCGGCGCGGCGAACACGATCACGAGCGGCCACGGCGTCATGTAGAGGCCCGTCTCGACCTGCGAGAACCCCAGCGAATTCTGCAGCCAGAACGGCAGCGCGACGAACGCGAGCATCTGCGACGTGAACGACGCCATCGACGTGTAGATCGACAGCGCGAACATCGGGATGCGCATCAGGTCGACCGGCAGGAGCGGCGCCGGCTGCGACAACTGACGCTTCACGAAGAAATAGCCGACCACGAACGCGACGGCCAGTTCGGCCGCGACGTATGCATGACCTTCGCCGTGACCGAGCCCGTCGACGGCCGTGATCAGCAGGCCGAACACGCATGCGTTCATCAGCGCGCTCGGAAAGTCGTACGGCGCATCGTGCAGCGGGTTGGCCGGCAGCGCGCGCAGGCTGCCGAGCACGGCCGCGATGCCGATCGGCACGTTGACCGCGAAGAGCCACGGCCACGACGCGAACGACAGGATCGCCGACGCGACCGTCGGCCCGATCGCCGACGACAGCGCGACCACCATCGCGTTGATCGACAGCCCGCGCCCGAGCATCGAAGACGGGTAGATCATCCGCACGAGCGCCGCGTTGACGCTCATGATGCCCGCCGCGCCGAACCCCTGGATCACGCGCATCACGGCCAGCACCGGCAGCGAGCCGGCGAGTGCGCAGCCGAGCGATGCCGCGGTGAACAGCGCGAGCCCGGCGATGTAGATGCGACGATAGCCGATACGTTCGCCGAGCGACGCGAGCGGCAGCAGCGTGATCGTGACCGCGAGCTGATACGCGTTGACGATCCAGATCGACGCGGCGTCGGACGCGCGCAGGTCGCGCGCGATGGTCGGCAGCGCGACGTTCGCGATGGCGCCGTCGAGCACGGCGAGCGTGATGCCCAGGGCGACGCAGACGATCGCCCAGTAGCGTTGCGGAAGCGGCAGGCCGGTATCGGCGTTCATGACGGGAGCGAGAGCATGGTTGTCCGCGCGCCCGCTTGCCGGTTGCGTGCGCAACCATGTGCACGGGTGGAGGCGGCGATGAACGGCCCGGCCGGCGTGGCTGCACCGGGACGGGGCCGGTCGAGTGTATCACCGGGCCGCATCGCGCGACGCCGAGCCGTACGGCCGCCGGCCGACGCGCGCATTCAGCCTTCGAAGTCGAGACCGCCGAGCCGCACGAGCGGGTCGGCCTGCGTGCGCGATGCGAGATCGATGTCGCGCGCGCCCTGCCACGCCCCGAGCTTTCTCGGCAGCGCGGCGAGGTAGTGCTCGAAGCGCTGCCGGCCGTCGGGTTCCATCAGCCGCTCGATCTCGTCGGTGTCCCATGTCAGTTCGAGATTCAGCGGATGCACGAAGCCGCTCACGTGCTCGTGCGGCGCGCTGCGGATCTGCACGCGCGTCGGATGCCCGTGCCCGCCATAGGGGACGACGTCGGTCTGCACGTGATCGGCGAAGAACGCGGCGATGGCCTGCGCGATGCGCGGTGCGAATTCGGTATCGAAACGGCGGGCGGTTTCGGGCTGCATGACGTCGTCTCCTGTATGCCGAAAATCGTAGCACGGCGACGGCGCGTTTCGCCGGGGGCGATGCCGGTAATCGCGCGTTACCACTTGCTGCATCTATTACGGCCGCGTACCGCCACAATGCATCGCATCCAGTACCACTTCGCGTGGGAGTCCATCATGAAAAAGATTGCCGCAGTATGTGTCCTTGCCGGTTCGCTCGCGGTCGCGGGCCCGGCGTCCGCGCATGGCCGCGACGGCGGCGCCGTCATCGGCGCATTGATCGGCGGCGCGGTGCTGGGTGCGATCGTGACGTCGGCGATGAATCCGCCCGTCGCATATCAGGCGCCCGCGTACCAGCAGCCTGCCTATCCGACCTATCAGCAGGCGCAGTACCAGGACGACGGCCCGAACTATTGCTACGACCGCTACCAGCGTGCGTACGTGTGCGGCGCGCCGGTGCAGCAGGGTGGCTACGTGCAACCGGCCGGCTGGTAAGCGGCGGCGCGCGAGCGGGTTCGGTGCCTGGCGGCCACGCCCTCGCCGACGCTCGCTTCGCCCGGCCGGACGACGAAAGGCCCTCGCTCGATGCGAGGGCCTTCGTCTTTGGCGTGGCCGTCCGTTCGCCGGTGTGATGCGCCGCCGGTCATCGGCCGTGCGTGGATACAAACGGTTGCAATTGCGTCAGTGGCGATGACCGCCGCCGTCGCCGCGACCGTGTCCGCCGCCACCGCCGCCTTCGTTCCAGTCGCCGCGGCGTCCGCCGCCGCGCCACCAGCCGTTGCCGCGGTTGCCGCGATCGCCGTCCCAGTGATGGTAGTCGCGTCGGCCGCGATCCCAGTCGCGTCCGCCGCCACCGCCCCAGATGTTGACCGTGCCGTACACGGGAGACGGGGCGTACGCATAGCCGGGATCGGAATAGTAGGGCTGCCCGTAGCCGTATCCGGCGTCCGGGGCGACGACGCAGCCGGCCAGCAGGGTGGCGACGCCGGCGGCGGCAATGAGCTTCAGCATGATGTTCTCCGTTGGTTCCGCTATAAGTACCGCGCCCGGGGATTGCCGGCTGTTTGCAATTGTGTCGCCAAATTACAGCCTCGTAAGGTCTTGCGACGAAAGTGTTAGCATCCGGGGCTCATTAGTTTTTCAGGAGCACATCGATGAAATTCGCGATCCGGGCCGCACTGGCCGCCTGCTGCGTGACGACGGCCGCCGCATGCGTGGCCGCGCCGGCATCCGCACCCGCCGTGCCGGCCGAGTCGATCAAGATGTTTCCGCAGGCAGCCGCCGGCCAGCAGCGCGTCGTGATCGCGCTGCCCGCGCTCGAGAACGAGGGCGATGCGCGCGTCGAGCTGATGATCGGCAAGACGCTGGAGACCGACTGCAACCAGCAGTGGTTCGGCGGCGAGCTGACCGCCGAGGACGTCAAGGGCTGGGGCTACACGTATTACCGGCTCACCGACGTGAAGGGGCCGGCATCGACGCTGATGGCGTGCCCGGGCCAGGCGCCGCAGCAACGATTCGTGCAGGTGCGCGGCGACGGTCAGCTGCTGCGCTACAACAGCCGCCTGCCGCTCGTCGTGTATGTACCGGATGGCTTCGACGTGCGCTATCGCGTGTGGCATGCGTCGAAGGACGTGCAGCAAGCCGCGAAGCAGTAATCTCCCGGCGGCGTCCTGCCGCTATCCGCCGGTCGCGCCGGCCGCGCCGCGCGCGCCGACGAGCGCCGGCCATGCGGCCAGCGCGGCCTGCGCGACGGCCTCCAGATCGCGGCGGCTCGCGCCGTCGCGCGCCTGGATCGACATCCCCTGCTGAACCGTCACGTAGTAGCGCGCGATCGCATCGAGGTTCGCGTGCGCCGATATTTCGCCGGTCGCGACGCCTTGCGCGAGGCGTTCCCGCAGCGCATCGACCGTGCCCTCGCGCATCGCAATCAACGTTTGCCGGACCATGTCGGAACGTTCGGCCGGATGCAGCGCCGACAACACGATCAGACAGCCGGCCGGCTTCGAACGCCGCGTGAACACGCGTGCGGTATCCATCAGGTAGTTCCGCACGGCGTCGTATGCACTGGCCGCCCGTTCGACGCCCCCCCAGATTTCCCGCCCCTCGGTTGCGCGGTAATGCTCGAGGGCTTGCCGGAACAACGCTTCCTTGCTGCCGAAGGCCGCATACAGGCTCGGCGACGCGATGCCCATCGCGGCCGTCAGGTCCGTCATCGACGCCCCTTCGTAGCCGAGACGCCAGAACACCTCCATCGCGCGATCCAGCGCCGCTTCCTTGTCGAAGCTTCTCGGTCGGCCTCGTTCAGCCATTGCGTCCGTTCCTTCGTCGATATCTGTATCGATCGATAAAATAAATCAATTGACTGTGCGGCGCAACTTGCCACATTCTGTGTCGGTCGTTACACAAATGAGGAAAGGAACCGATATGAACCGACTTCAGGGCAAGCGTGCACTCATCACCGGCGGCAGCCGCGGCATCGGCGCGGCGATCGCCAAACGGCTGGCGGCCGACGGCGCCGACGTGGCGATCACGTATGAAAAATCGGCCGAGCGGGCGCAGGCCGTCGTCGCCGGCATCGAAGCGCTGGGCCGTCGCGCCGTGGCGATCCAGGCCGACAGCGCCGATCCGGTGGCCGTGCGCAACGCGGTCGATCGTGCCGCGCACGCGTTCGGCGGCCTCGACATCCTCGTCAACAACGCGGGGATTTTCCGGGCCGGCGCGCTGGACGAGCTCACGCTCGACGATATCGACGCGACGCTGAACGTGAACGTGCGTGCGGTGATCGTCGCGTCGCAGGCGGCGGCGCGTCATCTCGGGGAGGGCGGGCGCATCGTGTCGACTGGCAGTTGCCTCGCGACGCGCGTGCCCGATGCGGGAATGAGCCTCTATGCGGCGAGCAAGGCCGCGTTGATCGGCTGGACGCAGGGGCTCGCGCGCGATCTCGGCTCGCGCGGCATCACGGTGAACATCGTGCATCCGGGCTCCACCGATACCGATATGAATCCGGCCGATGGCGAGCACGCCGATGCGCAACGTTCGCGGATGGCGATTCGGCAGTACGGCAAGGCCGACGACGTAGCCGCGCTCGTGGCGTTCATCGTCGGGCCGGAAGGGCGATCGATCACCGGGACCGGGTTGACGATCGACGGCGGCGCGAATGCATGAACACTGATGTGCGCTGCGTGAACGGGCCGGGTGACGGTTGGTTCGTCGTCGTTCGCTATCGGCAGCCGACGCGCTGGTGCTCGGCTTCCAGGTCGGCCCGTTTGTCGTAAGCCCGCAGTTCGTTGCGCGGTTTGCCGTCTGGGCCCATCCCGCGCACGACCTTCTGGCCGCGGTCGGGCGAGTGCGTGACCGCGTCGATGCCGGCGGCCAGTTCCCGGCAGCGGGTGTCGGGGGACGTGTTGTCCGGACGCGGGGCTGCCGACGCAGTGACGTTGGCGATGCCCGGGCTGACGTAGCGCTGTTCGGCGGAGGCCGTGTCGGTGTCGGCGGCGTTGGCCGTGCCGGTCATCGCTGAAAGCGCGGCGAGCGCCGCGATCATCCGAAGCATGGGCGGAGTCCGTGTGCTGAACTGAAGAAGGTTCGGAATTCTACGCAATGTTCAGTGCATGTCGGCGGCCAACGGGCGAGGTGCGCGCGCGTGTCGCATATCGTGGTGAATGCCCGATTGCACACGTCATTCGTGTGCCGCCTGCGCGCGTCAGCAATATCGCGGACCGCTGAATGGCAAAAAGCCCGCTTGCTTTCGCAAAGCGGGCTTTTTTTCGGTATTTGGTTGCGGGGGTAGGATTTGAACCTACGACCTTCGGGTTATGAGCCCGACGAGCTGCCAGACTGCTCCACCCCGCGGCGCGAAGTGTACTTGGGTCGGTGCGCAGAGTCAAACGATTCGTGCGAAGACGGCCCGATCTCATATCGGGCCTGTTCCTTGAAACGACTGCCGCGCGCGGAAACCGACGCGTACGGCCGGAAAATTTTCATCTTCGCCACAATATTCGCGCGCCTGAAACGTCTTCAGACGCATGGAACCGCCACCCACTTCGCAAACGATGACCGACCCAGACCGCGACATCACTGCGACGGTGATGCGTGAACGAACGAGGCTAGGGAACTTCATTCGGCGCCGGATACGCGACCCGGACGACGCCGAGGACGTTCTGCAGGATGTGCTTCACGAATTCGTCCAGGCTTATCGACTTCCTGCGCCGATCGAACAGGCGAGCGCGTGGCTGTTCCGTGCCGCGCGCAACCGCATCATCGATCGTTTCCGCAAAAAGAAGGAGCAGCCGCTGACCGATCTGCTCGATGCCGACGACGAAGCGGACAGCGAGTATCGCCTGGATCTCGCGTTACCGGCGCACGACGCCAGCCCTGAAGCGCGCTACGCACGCACGCTGTTGCTGAAAGCGTTGCAGGATGCGCTCGACGAGTTGCCGGCGAATCAGCGCGAGGTTTTCATCGCACACGAACTGGAGGGGCTGTCCTTCAAGGAAATGGCCACGCAAAGCGGCGTCACGCTCAATACGCTGCTGGCGCGCAAACGCTACGCGGTCCTGCATCTGCGTGCTCGACTGCAACCCATTTACGACGAACTGGATATCTAGAGGAGTCGACGGATGAATCTTCGAATCAGATGTGCGGGCAAGGCATTGCTCGTGGTGGTCGCCATAGGCGTGCTCGGATGGATCGTCATGATGCTGTGGAACTGGGTGATGCCGGCGCTGTTCGTCGGCGCCCGGACGATCGACTTCGCGCATGCGCTAGGCCTGCTCGTGTTGAGCCGCATCCTGTTCGGCGGATTTCGCGGACACCGCGGCTGGCACGGCCGGCGCCACTGGCGCAAGTGGGAAGCCATGACACCCGAAGAGCGCGAGCATTTCCGGGCCGCATGGCGATCGCGCGGCAACCGGCGCCCGGAGGAGTGAGCATGCGCGAAAAATCAACGCACGACTGCAAGCAGAAGGCGGGGGTGATCGCGCCGGTCGTCGACCTGAAACGTTGCGAAGGCAAGGGGGATTGCGTCACCGTTTGCCCGGAAAACGTGTTCGAGGTGCGGCGCATCGATCAGGCCGATTACCTCGACCTCGGGCTGATGCATCGCTTGAAACTGCGCGTGCATGGAATGAAAGTCGCCTATACGCCGAATGCGCAAGCCTGCCGGTCATGCGGGCTTTGCGTGACGGCGTGTCCCGAACGGGCGATCACGCTTGCCAGAAGGGCATAGCGTCGTCCGGGCCCGCCGATGACGGCGCGGTATCGCTCGCAGTCCGACGGATGGCAGCCGCTGGATACGCCGTTCACGTGATCAATCTCATCAAGGAATGCACTTGGCTTCAACCATCGACGTTCTTTTGCAACGGCTTCATGAAGAAAGCCGGAGCGAAATCATCGCCCGGGCCCGCGCCCAGTTCCAGGGGCCGAATGAGGCGTTTCCGACGCTCGTCGACGAATACGAAACGCTCACCCCCCGGCTGCGAGGGCGCTTTCTCGAAACGTTCGGCCTCTTCAGCGACGATTTCGAATCGTCGGAAAGCGGTGCGCTGTCGTTGGCCGTGTCGGCGGAGACGGGGCGATTCCTGCGCAACATCGTGCTGTCGCAACGGTCGGCCAGAATCCTCGAGCTCGGGAGTTCCTGCGGCGTGTCGACCCTGTATTTGGCCGACGCGCTGCGTACGTTGGGCCGTGGCGTGGTCATCGCGACCGAACGTGATGCGCTCAAATGCGCGCGCCTGCGGGCACACGTCGAAACAGCGGGGCTGGATGCCTATGTCGACGTGTGGGAGGGCGATGTATTCGAAACGGTTGCCGAACTGGACGGGACCGTTGACATGGTGTTTATCGACGTATGGGCTGACGCGTATCTGAAGCTATTCAGGCAGATCGAGCGCCTGCTGCGGCCGGGGGCGGTCGTGCTCGCCGACAATATGTACACGGCCGAGGATGCCGTTCGACCGTACAAGGATTACCTCGACGAGGATCCGCGTTTTTCGACCACGACGCTGGATTTCGAGTCGGGGGTCGAGTTTACGGTGGTCGTTGGTTGAGCGGGGGGCTGTGGATCTTGGGGGAGTTGGAGCTTGGCTGGTCCCCCCGACAGGAATCGAACCTGTATCTAGCGCTTAGGAGGCGCTTGTTCTATCCATTGAACTACGGGGAGAGCCAAGTCCGGGCATTCGCGCAAGAGATGGCGAACCGGACGGCGGTGTGGACAGCGCGCAGAGTATAGCAAACGCACGGCGCGTCGGCGGCTCGGAATGCACACCGACGCGCGTATCGCGTAATCGACCGCGATCGGAACGGAAAATCAGAAATCGACGACGACGAAATCTTCCTTGCCCACGTCGCACAGCGGGCAGCGCCAGTCGGCGGGAATGTCGGCGAAACGGGTGCCGGCAGCGATGCCTTCGTCGGGCAGCCCTTCCGCTTCGTTGTAGACCCACCCGCAAATCAGGCAGACCCAGCTCTGGTATTCGGTTACTTCGCTCATGTTGCGCTCGGGACAATGAAAATTCGGCGATGCCGTCCGCAGCCTCGCCGGCGGACGAAAGGCGCAATGGTACCGGAATTTCGCCGAACACCTGCGCAACGTCGTTTTAAACGTACGCATCGCGAACAACCGACGCCGGCGCGTCGACCGGGCACGCGGTGTATGCTTCGTGGGCCTGTCAATCAGAAGGAGGAAACGATGCTCAACAGAAAGTGGATCGCGGGTGCAGTCTGCGTCGCGGCGCTGGCCGTGTCGACGCTCGCGCGCGCCGAAGCGCGTGTGTTCTTCGTCGAGCCGCAGGACGGCGCGACGGTGTCGAGCCCCGTGCACGTGAAATTCGGTCTCGAAGGCATGGCGCTCAAGCCGGCCGGCGACATGACCCCGGATACCGGTCACCATCACCTGTTGATCGACGGCAAGCCGGTGCCGAAGGGCGACGTGATCCCGGCGACCGAGCATTCGCTGCATTTCGGCAAGGCCCAGACCGAAACCGACGTGAAGCTGCCGCCCGGCCAGCACACGTTGACGCTGCAGCTCGGCGACGGTGCGCACCGTTCGTACGGCCCCGAAATGAGCTCGACGATCACGGTCAACGTGAAATAACGAAATAACCGCGCATCCCGCGCAGGCGCCCGATGCGTCGCGCGCGGGATCTGCCGATCGGCCGGCCGCGCGGGCATCCGGCCGGCATTCGGTCGTTTTCGCGGGTACGCAAACCGCGGCCGGCATCCGCACCGGAGCCCGGCCGCCACCCGCTCGCGGCACCGCGCCGACGCGCGTCGAGCGCCGCCCGCGGCCTTCGTCCGTCCGGCCGAGCCGATACCGGCCTCCGCGACCGGTACAATGGGCGCTTCCGATTTCTCTCATCGCCGTCTCCCCATGTCGCTCTATTCCATTACCGGCGCGCAGCTCGCGTTCGGTCACGTCGCGTTGCTCGATCACGCGGATTTCTCGCTGGAGGCCGGCGAGCGCGTCGGCCTGATCGGCCGCAACGGCGCGGGCAAGTCGTCGCTGCTGAAGATCGTCGCCGGTCTCGCGAAGGCCGACGACGGGCTGGTCACGCGCCAGCAGGAGCTCGTGACCGTCTACGTGCCGCAAGAGCCCGAATTCGAGCCGGGTGCGACGGTGTTCGACGCGGTCGCGTCGGGGCTGGCGCACACGCGCGAACTGCTCGAAGAATACGATTCGATCGCGCACCGCCTCGCGGAGATACCGGAAGGCGCCGAGCACGATGCGCTGCTCGCGCGGATGAACGCACTGCAGTCGTCGCTGGACGCGCACGACGCATGGAACTGGCGCACGCGCGTATCGATGACGCTCGCGCAGATCGGCCTGCAGGACGGCGACGCCCGCGTCGACGCGCTGTCGGGCGGGATGCAGAAGCGCGTCGCGCTGGCGCGCGCGCTGGTGCTGCAGCCCGACGTGCTGCTGCTCGACGAACCGACCAACCACCTCGACTTCGACGGTATCCGCTGGCTCGAAGAGCTGCTCGTCGCGCAGCGCGCGGGCCTGCTGTTCATCACCCACGATCGCGCGTTTCTCGACCGCGTCGCGACGCGCATCGTCGAGCTCGATCGCGGCCGGCTGCTGTCGTATCCGGGCAATTTCTCCGCGTACCAGACGCGCAAGGCGCAGCAGCTCGAAGTCGAGCGCGTGGAGAACGAGAAATTCGACAAGCTGCTCGCGCAGGAAGAAGTGTGGATCCGCAAGGGCGTCGAAGCGCGCCGTACGCGCAGCGTCGGCCGCATCGCGCGGCTCGTGCAGATGCGCAACGAGCGCGCCGAGCGCCGCAATGCGCAGGGCAACGTGAAGCTCGACGTCGCGCAGGGCGAGAAGTCCGGCAAGATCGTCGCGGAGTTGACCGACGTGACGAAGCGTTACGGCGGCCGCACGGTGGTCGACCGTTTCTCGACGACGGTCATGCGCGGCGACAAGATCGGCTTCGTCGGCCCGAACGGCGCCGGCAAGACGACGTTGCTGAAGCTGATCCTCGGCGACCTGAAGCCCGACGAAGGCACGGTGCGCACCGGCACGAACCTGCAGGTCGCGTATTTCGACCAGATGCGCGCGCAGCTCGACCAGGAGAAGAGCCTCGCGGATACGATCAGCCCCGGCAGCGAATGGGTCGAGATCGGCGGCGTGCGCAAGCACGTGATGAGCTATCTCGGCGATTTCCTGTTCGCGCCGGAGCGCGCGCGCTCGCCGGTGAAGTCGCTGTCGGGCGGCGAACGCAACCGGCTGCTGCTCGCGCGTCTGTTCGCGCGCCCGGCCAACGTGCTGGTGCTCGACGAGCCGACCAACGACCTCGACATCCCGACGCTCGAACTGCTCGAAGAACTGCTCGCCGACTACGACGGCACGGTGCTGCTCGTCAGCCACGATCGCGCGTTCCTCGACAACGTCGTGACGTCGGTGATCGCGGCGGAGGGCGACGGCAAGTGGCGCGAATACGTCGGCGGCTTCACCGACTGGCAGATCCAGAGCGCACGCTCGGAGCAGCTCGCGCAGCAGGAGGCGGCGAAGCGCGCGGTCAAGGAAGCGGCGCCTGCGAAGGACGAGCCGGCGAAGAGCGCGGCGGGCCGCAACGCGCAGCGCACGGTGAAGCTGTCGTTCAACGAGCAGCGCGAACTCGATTCGCTGCCGGAGAAGATCGCCGCGCTCGAAGCGGAGCAGAAGACGATCAATGCGCAGCTCGAGGACGGCTCGATTTTCGCGAAGGATCCGCAGGAGGGCACGCGCCTGACCGAGCGGTTCGCGGCGATCGACGACGAACTGCTCGCCGCGCTCGAACGGTGGGAAACGCTCGAAGCGAAGCGCAAGCCGGCGTGACGCGTGCGGCGCGCGCCGATCCCGCGATTGGCGCGCCACGCGGAACCAGTAAAATACCGCGCGTTCAGGGGCGCGCCGCGCACGCCGCGCGCCCGCTTTCGGAGCAGTCCAAGCACACCGTTGTTTCGATTCGCTTTTTTACGGAACTCAACGTTTTGTCCACGACGTTATCCACACGAGGTGTGGACAACGTCCCGATGAATGACGAAATTCAGCGCCTATGTCAACGAAGAAACCCAGCGCGGCCTATAGCGAAGCATCGATCAAGGTGCTCAAGGGTCTCGAGCCGGTCAAGCAGCGACCCGGCATGTACACCCGTACTGAAAATCCGCTGCACATCATCCAGGAAGTCATCGACAACGCGTCCGACGAGGCGCTCGGCGGCTACGGCAAGCAGATCACGGTCACGCTGCACGCCGACCAGTCGGTGTCGGTCGAAGACGACGGCCGCGGCATTCCGTTCGGGATGCACCCGGAAGAAGGCGTGCCGGTCGTCGAGATCGTGTTCACGCGCCTGCATGCGGGCGGCAAGTTCGACAAGGCCGCCGGCGGCGCGTATACGTTCTCAGGCGGCCTGCACGGCGTCGGCGTGTCGGTGACGAACGCGCTCGCGACGCGTCTGGACGTGACGGTCTGGCGCGACGGCAAGATCGCCGAGCTCGGCTTCGCCGACGGCGACGTCGTGAAGCCGCTCGCGACGCAAGCCGCGGGCCGCAGCGAGAAGAAATCCGGCACGCGCGTGCAGGTGTGGCCGAATCCGAAGTACTTCGATTCGCCGAACCTGCCGCTCGGCGAGCTGCAGCGCCTGCTGCGCTCGAAGGCCGTGCTGCTGCCGGGCGTCGAGGTCGTGCTCGTCAACGAAAAGACCGGCGAGCGTCAGACGTGGAAGTACGAAGACGGTCTGCGCGGCTACCTGCTCGACGAAATGAACGGCAGCGAGCTCTTGATCCCGCTGTTCGAAGGCGAGCGTTTCGCCGATTCGCGTTCGACCGACGAAACCTTCGCCGAGGGCGAGGGCGCGTCGTGGGTCGTCGCATGGAGCGAGGAAGGCTCGCTCGTGCGCGAGTCGTACGTGAACCTGATCCCGACGCCGGCCGGCGGCACGCACGAGTCGGGCCTGCGCGACGGTCTCTATCAGGCGGTGAAGAGCTTCGTCGAGCTGCACAATCTGCAGCCGAAGGGCGTGAAGCTGCTCGCGGAAGACGTGTTTGCGCGCGTGTCGTTCGTGCTGTCCGCGAAGGTGCTCGATCCGCAGTTCCAGGGGCAGATCAAGGAGCGGCTGAACAGCCGCGACGCGGTGAAGCTCGTGTCGTCGTTCTCGCGTCCGGCGCTCGAACTGTGGCTGAACCAGCACGTCGAGCACGGCAAGAAGCTCGCGGAGCTCGTGATCAAGCAGGCGCAGGCGCGCACGCGCGCGGGCCAGAAGGTCGAGAAGCGCAAGAGCTCGGGCGTCGCGGTGCTGCCGGGCAAGCTGACCGATTGCGAGACGGAAGATATCGCGCGCAACGAACTGTTCCTCGTCGAGGGCGACTCGGCGGGCGGCTCCGCGAAGATGGGCCGCGACAAGGAATACCAGGCGATCCTGCCGCTGCGCGGCAAGGTGCTGAACACGTGGGAAACCGAGCGCGACCGCCTGTTCGCGAACAACGAGGTGCACGACATCTCGGTCGCGATCGGCGTCGATCCGCACAGCCCGGACGACTCCGTCGACCTGTCGAACCTGCGCTACGGCAAGATCTGCATCCTGTCGGACGCGGACGTCGACGGCTCGCACATCCAGGTGCTGCTGCTCACGCTGTTCTTCAAGCATTTCCCGCAATTGATCGAGCGCGGCCATGTCTATGTGGCGCGCCCGCCGCTGTTCCGCGTCGACGCGCCCGCGCGCGGCAAGAAGCCCGCGCAGAAGCTCTATGCGCTCGACGACGGCGAGCTCGAAGCGATCCTCGACAAGCTGCGCAAGGACGGCGTGCGCGACACGCAGTGGAGCATCAGCCGCTTCAAGGGCCTCGGCGAAATGAGCGCCGAGCAGCTGTGGGACACGACGATGAACCCGGATACGCGCCGCCTGATGCCGGTGAAGCTCGGCGAGCTCGACTACGAGGCGACCGTCGCGCGGATGACGATGCTGATGGGCAAGGGCGAGGCAGCCGCGCGGCGCGGCTGGCTCGAGGAAAAGGGCAACGACGTCGAAGCGGACATTTAAGCGGACCTGCCGCGCGGCCGGGCATGACGCCCGGCCCGGCCTCACGCCACTTACGAATACGGAATTCAGATGGACGACAATACTTCCGATCTCTTTGCCAGCCCCGACGCGCCGGAGAGCGACGCGCTGACGCTCGGCAACTACGCGGAGCAGGCGTATCTCAGCTACGCGGTCAGCGTCGTGAAGAGCCGCGCGCTGCCCGACGTGTGCGACGGCCAGAAGCCGGTGCAGCGCCGGATTCTCTACGCCATGAACGAAATGGGCCTTGGCCCCGACGCGAAGCCGGTGAAGTCGGCACGCGTGGTCGGCGACGTGCTCGGTAAATACCATCCACACGGCGATCAGTCGGCGTACGACGCGCTCGTGCGTCTCGCGCAGGATTTCTCGTTGCGCTATCCGCTGATCGACGGGCAGGGCAACTTCGGTTCGCGCGACGGCGACGGCGCGGCGGCGATGCGTTACACGGAAGCGCGCCTCACGCCGATCGCGAAGCTGCTGCTCGACGAGATCGACCAGGGCACGGTCGACTTCATGCCGAACTACGACGGCTCGTTCGAGGAGCCGAAGACGCTGCCGAGCCGCATGCCGTTCGTGCTGCTGAACGGCGCGTCGGGCATCGCGGTCGGCCTCGCCACCGAAATCCCGTCGCACAACCTGCGCGAAGTGGCGGCCGCGGCGGTCGCGCTGATCCGCAATCCGAAGCTCACGCACGCGGAGCTGATGAACCTGATTCCCGGTCCGGATTTCCCCGGCGGCGGTCAGATCATCTCGAGCGACACCGAAATCTCGGCGGCGTACGAAACGGGCCGCGGCAGCCTGAAGGTGCGGGCGAAGTGGAAGATCGAGGATCTCGCGCGCGGCCAGTGGCAGCTCGTCGTGACCGAGCTGCCGCCGAACACGTCGGGCCAGAAGGTGCTCGAGGAAATCGAGGAGCTGACCAACCCGAAGCTCAAGCTCGGCAAGAAGACGCTGACGCCCGAGCAGCTCAACACGAAGAAGGCGATGCTCGACCTGCTCGACGCGGTGCGCGACGAGTCGGGCAAGGAAGCGGCGGTGCGGCTCGTGTTCGAGCCGAAGTCGCGCACGATCGACCAGACGGAATTCGTGAACACGCTGCTCGCGTACACGAGCCTCGAATCGAACGCGACGCTGAACCTGGTGATGATCGGCGCCGACGGCCGGCCGGGCCAGAAGGGCCTGCTGACGATCCTCGACGAATGGGTGAAGTTCCGCCAGCTGACGATGACGCGTCGTTGCCGCCATCGTCTCGCGAAGGTCGACGACCGCATCCACATTCTCGAAGGGCGGATGATCGTCTTCCTGAACATCGACGAGGTGATCCGCATCATCCGCGAGTCGGACGAGCCGAAGGCCGCGCTGATGAGCGCGTTCGGGCTCAGCGAGCGGCAGGCCGAAGACATCCTCGAAATCCGCCTGCGCCAGCTCGCGCGGCTCGAGAAGATCAAGATCGAGAAGGAACTCGAAGCGCTGCGCGACGAGAAGGCGAAGCTCGAGGAACTGCTCGCGAACGAAAGCGCGATGAAGCGGCTGATGATCAAGGAGATCGAGGCCGATGCGAAGCAGTACGGCGACGATCGCCGCACGCTGATCCAGCAGGAAAAGCGCGCGACGTTCGAGGCGAAGGTGGTCGACGAGCCGGTCACGGTCGTCGTATCGCAGAAGGGCTGGGTGCGTGCGCTGAAGGGCCACGGACTCGACCCGGCCGGCTTCACGTTCAAGGCCGGCGATCACCTGTACGCGGCCTTCCAGTGCCGCACGCCGGATCGGCTGATCGCGTGGGGCAGCAGCGGCCGCGTGTATTCGGTCGACGTGTCGGTGCTGCCGGGCGGGCGCGGCGACGGCGTGCCGGTCACGTCGCTGATCGAGCTCGAATCGGGCTCTCACCTGATGCACTACTACGCGGCGCCGGCCGACCAGCAACTGCTGCTCGCGTCGAGCAACGGCTTCGGCTTCCTCGCGAAGGTCGGCGACATGGTGAGCCGCGTGAAGGCCGGCAAGTCGTTCATGACGATCGACGCGGGCGCGGTGCCGCTCGCGCCGATGCCGGTGCTGCCGAACGCGACGCAGGTCGCGTGCCTGTCGAGCGGCGGTCGCTTGCTCGTGTTCGGGATGGACGAGATGAAGACGCTGTCCGGCGGCGGGCGCGGCGTGATCCTGATGGCGCTCGACGACAAGGAAACGCTCGTGCAGGCGCTGGCGATCGATCCGGCGGGCGTCGTGCTGATCGGCACCGGCCGCGGCGGCAAGGCGCAGGACGACACGCTGTCGTACGCCGGGCTCGCGCCGCACATCGGCAAGCGTGCACGCAAGGGCCGCGCGCCGGAGACGAAGCTCAAGGTCGTCAACGAGCTGCGTCCGCTGCTCGGCTGACGCCGCGCGCGGTCGCCCGGTTCAGCTGCGATCGAAGGCCGCACGTCCGCTTCGGCGGGCGTGCGGCTTTTTCTTTTCGGCGCGGGGATGCGGGTAAGCAAGCGTGGCGTTGTCACGCGGAACTTGCAAAATAATGTGAAATCGCGCCGAGGGCCTGAACCGCGACGCGGCTGGCGGGTCGAACGTCGCTTGATGCCGCGTGCGACGCGGCCGTTCGTTGCACCCCACTCATCACAGGATCGTCCTCATGTCCCACGCCGTTGCCGTCGCGCTGTTTCTTCACCTGCTGGCCGTCGCCGTGTGGGTGGGCGGGATGGTCTTCGCCAACTTCTGCCTGCGCCCGGCGCTGTCCGACCTGTCGCCGCAGCTCCGGTTGCCGCTGATCGAAGGCGTGTTCGGCCGCTTCTTCAACTGGGTGTCGGGGGCCGTGATCGTGATCCTGCTGTCCGGCGGGTTCCTGTTGACGAGCTTCGGCGGGGCGCACGCGACGTGGTCGCTGCATGCGATGGCCGGGCTCGGCGTCGTGATGATGCTGATCTTCGGGCACATCCGCTTCGCGCTGTTCCCGCGCATTCGCCGTGCGGTGCAGGCGCAGAACTGGCCCGACGGCGCGCGCGCGGTGAACGCGGTGCGCCTGCTCGTCGTCGTGAACCTCGTGCTCGGCGTCGTCACGATCGGCGCGGCCGTGCTGTCGCGCGGCTTCTGAGCAGCCGGCGCCCGCCGCGGCCGCAGGCCGCTGGCCTGGCCGCACGCGCCGCTACGCGGCCAGCATCGCGTCGAGCAGCCACGAACCGGCCGGCCCGAGCGGCCGGTTGCGCGACCAGACCGCGTCCACCCGCACGCGGCGCGGCCAGCCGCGCGAGCGTAGCTCGCACAGGCGGTCGCGCGCGAAGTGCTCGACCATCCAGCGCGGCAGTTCCGCCCAACCGAACCCCAGTACGGCCATCTCCAGCAGCATCAGGTAGCTCGGCGCCAGCCAGTGCTGCGTGCCGACGACGATCCGGTCGTCGGTGCCGCGGCCTTCCGCCTTCACGTACGTATTGAGGCGCAGTTCGCGCACGTCGCGCAGCGCCGCGTGCGGCACCTCGGCGTCGCCGTATTCGGCGAGCGCGTGCGTGCGGCCCACGAACAGCCCGATCTCCGATTCCTCCGCCACCGTCGCCGCGCCGATATCGGCCGGGTAAGCCGCGCGCGCGGCCATCAGCCCGAGTTGCGCGCGGCCCTGCTGGATCAGGTCGAGCACGTCGTCGTGCTCGGCGATCTGGCATTCGAGCTCGAGGGCCGGAAAGCGCCGCTCGAGCGCCATCAACGTCTCTTCGTAGCGCTTCGACTGGTACGTATCGGACACGACGAGCGTGAGCCGCGCTTCCTCGCCGTGCGCGAGCCGCGCGGCCGTGCGGTCGATCGCCGCGCTGGCTTCGAGCGCGCGCTGCACCTGCGGCAACAGGGCGCGCCCGGCGTCGGTGAGCGTCGGCGTGCGCGTCGAGCGATCGAACAACTGCACGCCGAGATCGATCTCGAGGTTCGCGATCGCCTCCGATACGGTCGACTGACGCTTGCCGAGCTTGCGTGCGGCGGCCGTAAACGAGCCGAGCAGCGCCGCTTCGGCGAAGGCGAGCAGGGCTTCCGGGGCGTGGTGCATGCAGTGCTCCTGGCATCGATATATCGGTGAAACCGATGATATCAAACTGGATTCGCCCGGTATCGCCGATCAAAATGGCCACCATGGATCAGGTCATGCCTTGGAGGACTCATGAAACAGACGAATAAAACGGTGACAGAACGCCTGCTGCACGCGCTGACGTTCGAACTGGTGGCGATCGCCTTGTGCGCGCCGATCGGCGCGTGGTTGCTCGACATGCCGGTGTCGCACGTCGGCGTGCTGACGGTGATGGTGTCGCTGATCGCGATGGCGTGGAACATGACCTTCAACGCGCTGTTCGACCGCTTCGAGCGGCGGGCCGGGTTGTCGCGCACGCTCGGCATGCGGATCGCGCACGCGGTGACGTTCGAGCTCGGCCTCGTCGCGATGGTGGTGCCGGTTGCCGCGTGGTGGCTGAACGTGAGCCTCGTCGAGGCGCTGCTGCTCGACCTCGGCATCGTGCTGTTCTTCCTGCCTTACACGTTCTGCTTCAACCTCGCCTACGACGCGCTGCGTGCGCGCTGGATGGCACGCCGGGTCGCGGTGCAGGCCGGTTGACGGCGCCGGGCACGCCGGGCGTCGGCGGGTTGGAGGCCGCTGCCGGTCAGTGCGCGGCGGCCCACAGCCACACGCTGCACGCGACGGCGACCGTGCCGTACACGGCATAGACGGGCACCTTGAAGCGCGTGAAGCACAGCGTCGCGAAGGCGCCCGTCAGCCAGTAGACCGGGTCGGCGGGCTCGCGATGCAGGATCTTCACGACGGCGACCACGAGAAAGCCCGTCGTCGCCGCGCGCAGCAGGCGCATCCCGTGCTCGAAGCGCGAATGGCGCTTGAGCCGGAACAGGTGGTTGTGCGCGAACACGACGAGGCATCCCGACGGGATGAACAGCGCGGCAGTGGCGAGCAGCGCGCCGACCCAGCCGTCGGTCAGATAGCCGAGAAACGGCACCACGTTCAGCAACGGCCCCGGCGCGACCGGCGACAGCGCGAACGCCAGCGTGAAGTCGTGATCGGAGATGCCCGTTGCCGGCGAGACGAACAGCGTCTTGAGCACCGGCAGCGCGGAGAAGCCGCCGCCGAACAGCGTCATGCCGGCGCCCGCGAGGCGCGGCCACAGCAGCTCCGCCTGGTAATCGCCGGGCAGCGGCACCGCGAACAGCAGGACGAGCACGCCGAGCAGCACGAGCAGGCCGCGGTCGCGCTTCGACAGCGTGAAATCGACCGCGTCGCGTTGCGGCGGCCCCGTCAGCCAGCCCGCTGCAAACGCGGCGAACAGAATCCCGACGAAAGCGGCCGGACTATGCGCGAAAGCGAGCAGAATCGTCGACAGCGCGGCGATCGATTGTTCGAGCCGCGTGCGCGCGAGCGAGCGCAACTGCTTGACCCACGTCACGCCGATCAACGCCGCGAGCACCATCCCGAAGTGATTGATCAGCATCGGCGCGGCGAGCGAGCGCACGAGCGGCGTCTGATAGAAGATCGCGAACAGCGTCATCAGGATCGAGAACGGCAGCACGCTCGCAATACCGGCGACCCATGCGCCGGCGCGGCCGTGCAGCGTTTGGCCGACCTGCACGGCGACGTTGCAGCCGACGGGGCCGGGGACGAGCCACGCGAGCGCGACGAGATCGCCGAAGACGTGCGGCTCGATCCGCTGCAGCCGCTCGACGTAATGGCGTTCGAGTTGCGCCATCATCGAAAGCCCGCCCCACGAGACGGCCGAAATGCCGGCGACGACCTTGAACAAGGCCCAGAGGGATGCCGGTGCCTCTTCGACACGAGCGGGCGCTTCGACTTCGACGGTTGTCATGATTGTGTAGTTGGCGCAGGGCCGGATCTCTCGCGTATGGCCACGCCGGCGGCCAGCCGACACGTAGGCCCTCCCGATTGTCCGCCGCGCATCATGACACTGCCATGCGCGAAAACGCTAGTTAATGAATTCGACGATCGGATCGGAAAGCGCAACAATTGCGAGGACGCGCCGCGCGTGCCTCGGCGGCGGCAGCGGTGCGGCGCTCAGGCGCCCGTGCTGCCGGTCGCGCGATGCGCGACGACGTTCGGATGATCGCCGCGCACGCCGAAGCGTGCGATCAGCGCGGGAATCGCATCGGCCGGCACCGGGCGCGAGAACAGGAAGCCCTGCGCCTCGATTTCGCCGAGCGTGGACAGCCACGTGATCTGCTCCTCGGTCTCCGTGCCCTCGACGACGACGGTCAGCCCGAGCGAGCGCGCGAGATGCACGATCGACGACACCATCACGCACACGCTGCGATCGGTCGGAATCGCCTGCACGAACGAGCGGTCGACCTTCAGCGTGTCGACGGAGAAGCGATGCAGGTACGACAGCGACGAATAGCCGGTGCCGAAATCGTCGAGCGCGATCCGGATGCCGAGCTTTTTCAGCGCGACGATCTTCTCGGATACGAGTTCCGGATATTCCATCATCGCGGTTTCGGTGATCTCGATCTCGAGCCGGTTCGCGTCGATGCCGGTGTCCTGCAGCGCCTGCGAGATCGTCTCGATCAGGTCGCCGCGCCAGAACTGCACCGGCGAGATGTTGACCGCGAGCGTCAGCGTGTCGTGGCCCTCGTCTCGCCAGCGCGCGATCTGCTCGCACGCGGTGCGGATCACGAAGTCGCCGATCGGCACGATCAGGCCGGTCGATTCGGCGATCGAGACGAACTCGTTCGCGGAGATGACGCCGTGTTCCGGATGATCCCAGCGCGCGAGCGCCTCGAAGCCGGTGATGTAGCGGTGCGTGAGGTCGATCTTCGGCTGGTACGCGAGGAACAGTTGCCCTTCGGCGAGCGCGACGCGCAACTGCTGTTCCCAGCGCATCAGATGGTCGGCACGGTGCGACAGATGCGGCGCATAGAACTGGTAGCAGTTCTTGCCGGCGTCCTTCGCGCTGTACATCGCGAGGTCCGCCTTTTTCAGCAGGTCGATCTCGCTTTCGTTCGCGACGGTGTGCAGCGCGATGCCGATGCTCGCATGCAGCACGAACGAACTGCCGCGTACGTCGAACGGCTCGCTGAACATCCGGATGATCGCTTCCGCGAGCCGCACCGCACGCCGCTCGACGTCGTCGCCCTTCATCACGACGACGAATTCGTCGCCGCCGATGCGGGCGAGCGAGCCTTCGTCGTCGACCGCATCGGCCAGGCGCGACGCGGTCATCTGCAGCACGATGTCGCCGGCGTTGTGGCCGAGCGTGTCGTTGACGGTCTTGAAGTTGTCGAGATCGATGAACAGCAGGCCGAGCCGCGACAGGCTCGCGGGCATCGACACGTCGTTGCGCAGCCCGCGCAGCGTCGCATAGCGGTTCGCGAGGCCGGTGAGCAGGTCGTATTCGGCGAGCTGCGTCATTTCGCGCTCGCGGCCGAGCAGCTTGCCGATCAGGCCCGTCGCGACGCCGAAGAACGCGAGCATCGCGAGCGTGATGAAGCTCGTCATCAGCAGGTAGACGTTGCGCGTGTGGTAGTAGTCCGCGAACTCTTCGGTCTGCGACAGCCCGACCATCACCGCGAGCGGGTAGCCGTCGAGGTGGCGGTACGACACGATGCGCGTCACGCCGTCGATCGGATCGATGATCGTGCCCGTCACGCGCTCCGCGATCGGGTAGACGCCCGACGCCGAAAACGCGCCTGGCGCGTTGCTCACCGAACCCGTGCGCCGCGCGAGCACCGCGCCCGTGTCGGATACGACCGCGATCACGCCTTCCTTGCCGATGGCCGCGTTGTTGTAGAAATCGTTCGTGAAGTAGCTCGGGTCTTCCGACACCACGACGATGCCCGCGAAGCTGCCGTCGGGGTTGTTCAGGCGCCGCGTCATCTGCAGCGTCCAGTGGCTCGACACGCGGCCGAGCACGGGCTTGCTGATGAAGAGGCGGTCGTCGTTGTGCGCGAGATGGACCTTGAAGTGCTCGCGATCGGACAAGTTGATCGGCTGCGGATGGAGCTCGGCGGTGTTCGCGAACAGGATGCCCTTCGCGTTGACGAGCGATACCTGGATCAGCGTGTCGCTCGGCACGACGCCTTTTTCGACGGCGCTCGCGAGATTGAAGCGCGCCGGCGATTTCTCGAATTCGAACTTGACGAAGCGGGTGATCTGGTCGACCTGGTGGATCGCCTTGACCGTATGCTGCTCGAGCGCGGACGACAGGATCGCAGCGGAGGCCGCCGCTTCCTTGTAGGCACTGTCCTTTTCGACGGACAGGCGCGCGATGATCACGGCCCACAGCAGCGCGAGCGCCAGCATCCCGAGCAGCGGGATGGCGAACAGCGCACGCCGGCGCGATTTGCGCGGCGCGCGCAGCGGCCGGTTCGGCGGCGTGTGGTTGGACCGGGCGGAGCTCATCGAAGAGGGCGGCGTCCTGCTCGCGTGCGCCATCCGTCTGGATGGCCGGCTATGGTTCGGATTGTCCCGACGTCTGTTCGTTCGCGGGACGCGCAACCATGGACAGACCTCCGAAACAACGGATTAGGCCCGATATTACTGGCTGGAACGTTTTTGCGATAGTTGGGCAAAGCGTAGGGCGCCGGACGAGCCGGCGCCATCGCACATCGCGAAATGTCAGGCGGGCGACCGGAACGTGCCGTCGACGACCGTGACGACGTGGCCGCCGATCCAGGTCGTGCCGTCTTCGTCGTAGCTGACGAAGATGCGGCCGTCGCGACCGATCGCCGTACCCTGGCGGGCCGTGTACGACGGGCCGGGGCGGCGTTCCTGCCGCGTCAGCAGCCCGGCCAGCGCGGCGTTCGCGCTGCCGGTGACGGGATCCTCGCCGGGCGTGCCGAACTGGCCGCCCGTCATCAGGCAGCGGATCTCGAACGTCGCGGGGCCGCCGTCGGCGTGCGGCGCGTACGCCGCCACGCCGTGTACGCCGTAGCGGTGGGTAAGCGCCGCGAGCGCGGCCGGATCGGGCGACAGGCCGATGCACGCGTCGGCCGACTTCAGCCGCACGACCAGCCACGGCGCGCCGTTGTCCACCGCGCACGGCTCGGCGTCCAGGTCGAGCGCGTCGCTGTGCAGCGCGGCGGCCAGTGCCGGGTAGTCCGAACGGTCGAGCGGCGTGACGCGTGCCGGCGGCGCGGCGAACGCCCAGCCGCCGGCCTGCTCGCGCAGCGCGACCCGGCCGACCCCGCATTGCTGGATCAGCCGGCCCGGCGTGCGCGGCCGCGCACCGCTTTCCAGGAACGCATGCGCGGTGCCGAGCGTCGGGTGGCCGGCGAACGGCAGTTCGCCGCCCGTCGTGAAGATCCGCACGCGATAGTCGGCTTGCGGATCGGTCGGCGTGCAGAGGAACGTCGTTTCCGACAGGTTCGTCCAGCGGGCGATCTCGAGCATGGCGTCGTCGCCGAGCGCATCGGCGTCGAACACCACGGCAAGCGGATTGCCCTTGAACGGCACCGACGTGAACACGTCGACCTGCTTGAAGCGAACGAGACGGGCAGGCATCGCGATGCGCCCGTTACGCGACTTCGGCGATCAGTTCGATCTCGACGCACGCGCCGAGCGGGATCTGCGCGACGCCGAACGCCGAGCGCGCATGCTTGCCCGCATCGCCGAACACTTCGGCGATCAGCTCCGACGCGCCATTCGTCACGATGTGCTGTTCGGTGAAGTCGAGCGTCGAGTTGACGAGGCTCATCAGCTTGACGATGCGCGTGACCTTGTTCAGGTCGCCGGTGTGCGCGTGCAGCGTCGCGAGCAGGTCGATCGCGATCGAGCGGGCGGCCGCCTTGCCGTCTTCCGTTTGCAGATCCGCACCGAGCTTGCCGGCCCAGACCTTGCCGTCCTTCTTCGCGATATGGCCCGACAGGTAGACCGTGTTGCCGCTTTGCGCGCTCATCACGTAGGCGGCGGCCGGTGCGCCGGCGGTCGGGAGCTCGATGCCGAGCGACTTCAGTTTGTCGTAGACGTTAGCCATGCGTTCGATTCCTCGTAGAGAGTCGTGACAGGGAAAAGGGGATCAGAGGCGCTCGCGCAGCAGCTTGCCGAGGCGCGCGACGCCTTCCTCGATCTTCTCGGGCGGCACCGTCACGAACGACAGGCGCAGCGTGTTCTGCTGCGCGTTCTCCGCGAAGAACGGCGCGCCCGGCACGAAGGCGACGTGGTTGTCGACGGCCGCGGCGAGCAGCTTCATGCTGTCGATCTGCGCGGGCAGGTTCACCCAGATGAACATCCCGCCTTCCGGACGGTTCCACGTGACGCCTTCCGGCATGTGGCGCGCGAGCGCGCCGAGCATCGCGTCGCACTGCGCGCTGTACAGCGCGCGGATCGTCGGGATGTGCTCGTCGAGGAAGCCGTCCTTGATCACTTCGTGCGCGATGCGCTGCGTGAGCGTCGGCGTGTGCAGGTCGGTGGCCTGCTTGGCCTGCACGAGCTTGAAGTGGAGCTCTTCGGGCGCAATGATGTAGCCGATCCGCAGGCCCGGCGCGAGCACCTTCGAGAACGTGCCGAGGTGCACGACGTGATCGGGCGCCATCGACAGCATCGTCGGCAGCGGCTCGCCCTGATAGTTCAGCGCGCCGTACGGATCGTCCTCCAGCACCGGGAACGGGCTCGACTGCGCGAACGCGGCGAGCGCGCGGCGGCGCTCGACGGGCAGGCGGCGGCCGGTCGGGTTCTGGAAGTTCGGCTGCGCGTACAGCAGCCGCGCGCCTTGCGTGAGTTCGGGCGTGAGACCTTCCGGCAGCAGGCCCTGCTCGTCGGTGGGCACCTGCACGTAGCGCGGCTCGTACAGCGAGAAGGACTGCAGCGCGCCGAGGTAGGTCGGCGTTTCGACGAGGATCGGGCTGCCCGGGTCGACCAGCGCCTTGCCGAGCAGGTCGAGCGCCTGCTGCGAGCCGGTCGTGATCAGCACCTGCGACACGCGCACGCTGTAGCGTTCGGCGATCCACTCGCGCAGCGGCAGGTAGCCTTCGGTCGCGCTGTACTGGAGCGCGGCGGCAGGCGCGTCGCGCAGCACGCGGTCGGCGGCGGCGCGCATGCGTTCCGCCGGGAACGTCGCGGGGGCGGGCAGGCCGCCGGCGAACGAGATGACCTCGGGGCGCTCCGTGACCTTCAGGATTTCGCGGATCGCAGAGCTCGTCAGCTTGCGGGCGCGTTCGGAAAGCAGCCAGTGCGGCGGATGCAGGTCGCTCGGATTCATAGTCTCCTCGTTCGGGTATCGTGGTCAGTCAAGAAAGGTCGCTCGGGCGGATCGTTTCGACGCTGCCGGGTGGGCGAACGCGAGCGCGATCGAGCCTTCGCGGCTGGGTGGGCAACACCGATCAGGCAAAGCAGCCATTATGGCGTACCTGTTCAGCCGGCGCGAGCGGGATGCGGCGCCGTGGCGACCGCCGAGCGGCGCCCGAGCACCACGGTCGCGATCACGGCGGCGGCGAACAGCCACGTCGACGACGTGACCGTTTCGCCGAACAGCAGTGCGGAAAACGCGATCGTGAAGAAAATCTGCAGCAGTTGCACCTGGCCGACGCGCGCGGTGCCGCCCATCGCGAGCCCCGCGTACCACGCGAAAAAGCCGATGAACTGCGAAAAAAGGGTCACGTAGCCGAACGCGAGCCACGTGCGTAGCGCGAGCGGGCCCGGATGCGCGGCGTGTTGCATCCACGCGAGCCAGCCGACCGGCAGCACGAGGAACGGCGCCGACACGACGAGCGCCCAGCAGATCACCTGCCAGCCGCCGATCTGGCGCGCGAGGCGCGCGCCTTCCGCATAGCCGAGCGCGCCGATGCCGACCGCGACGAGCATCAGCGCGTCGCCGGCCTGCACGGCGCCGCCGCCGTCGCGCAGCGCGAACGCGATCACGAGCGCGCTGCCGGCCACCGCGCTGGCCCAGAACGCCCTGGACGGCCGTTCGTGCGACAGCCATGCCGCGTACAGCGCGACGAACAACGGCTGCAACCCGTTGACCACCGCGCCGTGCGACGCCGGCACCGATTTCATCGCCCACGCCGAGAACACCGGATACGCGACGATCACGCCGGCCGACGTGATCGCGAGGCTCTTCAGTTGCGCGCGCGTCGGCAGCGGCTCGCGGCGCCACCACAGCAGCAGGCCGGCCGGCACGGCGGCGGCGAGCGCGCGGCCGAGCCCGTTGAGCAGCGGATGGAGTTCGGATACGACGATCCGCGTCATCGGCAGCGTCAGGCTGAAAATCATCACGCCGATGAGGCCGAGCAGCATGCCCCGGGTTTCGCGCGAATTCATGTCGTGGGTGTCTCCGTCTTGCAGGGTGATGACGATCGGGCGGGCGTTCAGCGCAGCGTGCGCGGGCCCTGCGGCGTGTCGAATTCGGCGACGAGCGCCGGCGGGCCGTCGGTCGATTCGATGTCGAGCAGGTGAGCGGCGCCGAGCCAGTCGAGCTGCGCGCGGATCGCATCCGCGCGCGGGTGGGCGCCCTTGAGCGCTTTCAGCGCGATGCCGTCGCCGGGCAGCGAATCGGACGGGTGGCGCGGGCTGTCCCACTGGATCAGCGACGGCACGAGGCCGTCGCCTGCGCCTTGCCAGGCGGGGAAGCTGCCGTCGTCGGGCACCGTGAGGCCCCAGCTCAGGTCGCCGCGCCGCATCGCCACGACGGGCGCGATACGGGCCGGATACTGGCGCTGCCACAGCGCAAGCTGGCGCGGGCGGTCGACGCGCGCGACCCAGTGTGCGAGAAACGGACCCTGCGCGAGCCGCGCGTGGAGCGCCGGATCGTCGAGGGCGAACAGCCGCGCGCGCGGCGGCTTCGCGTCGTCGTCCGGCGCGAGCGCGTCGGGGTCGATCGCGATCACTTCGAGGTAGAGCCCGCCCCATGCGCCGAACAGCGCATTGTGGGTCCGCATCAGCGGGTGGCGGCCGCCGCCGGCCGGTTCGATGCCGAGCGCGTCGGCGACGTGGCGCACGCCTTCGTCGAGGGTGCGCGCGGCAATCACGAGGTGGTCGAGTGTCAGGGAGCGAGCTGGCATGAGCGTCGGGCGGGAAGCGAAAGTGTCATGGTAAGCGGGCGAGGCGCCGGGCGGGGGCCGGACCGGCCGGTGCCTGGCCGCGATGCGGGCCGGCAGGCGCGGCGCCACGTGCGGCGGGGCCGAACCGGCGGCCGCACGATCGCCATTCCGGTCAACTGTAATCGTCGCTACCGGCACAGTAACGGTACAATCGGCGCGATAGCCTTCGGTACAGTTGGAGTCGCCGCCCATGTCCACCGTCCCACTCGCCCAGATTCCCGCGCCGCACGACACGGCCACGCTCACGCTCGTCGACCAGCTGGTCCAGTGGGCGCGGCGGCGCATCGACGAACGCGTGTTCCGTCCCGGCATGCGCATGCCGTCGATCCGCAAGCTCGCGCTCGACAAGAGCGTGTCGCGCTTCACCGTCGTCGAGGCCTACGAGCGCCTCGTCGCGCAGGGCTACCTCGATTCGCGGCGCGGCTCCGGCTTCTACGTGCGCGAGCGCACGGCCGCGGGCCCGCAGCCGGCCGACGGCGCCGCGCGCGTGGCCGAGGCCGCGCCCGTGCACAACACGATCGACGTCGTCTGGCTGCTGCGCAACATGCTGCACACCGTCAGCCCGGAGAAGGGCCCGGGCCTCGGCTACCTGCCGGGCCGCTGGCTCGACGGCGAGCTGATCACCGGCGCGCTGCGCGCGCTCGGGCGCCAGTCGGGCGCGCAGATGCTCGGCTTCGGCACCGCGCAGGGCTTCCTGCCGCTGCGCCAGCAACTGCAGACGCGCCTCGCCGAAGTCGAGATCGGCGCGAAACCCGAACAGATCGTGCTGGTTTCCGGCATCACGCAGGCCATCGACCTGATTGCGCGGATCTACGTGCGGCCGGGCGATGCGGTGATCGTCGGCGACCCCGCGTGGTTCCAGATGTTCGGCCGTTTCGCGGCGCAGGGCGCGCAACTCGTCGGGATGCCGTATACGCCCGACGGCCCCGACCTCGATGCGCTCGAAACCCTGGTGCAGATGTGGCGGCCGAAGATGCTCGTGATCAACTCGGTGCTGCAGAACCCGACCGGCACGTCGCTGTCGGCCGCGCAGGCGTTCCGGATTCTGAAGCTCGCGGAGGCCTACGACTTCCTCGTCGTCGAGGACGACGTGTACGGCGACCTGTGCCCGCCGAGCTATCCGGCCACGCGCCTCGCGAGCCTCGACCAGTTGAAGCGGGTGATCTACCTCGGCAGCTACTCGAAGACGCTCGCGGCGAACTTGCGGGTCGGGTACGTGGCCTGCGCGCCAGAGATCGCGAAGGCGGTCACCGACCAGAAGATGCTGGTCGGGATGACGACGCCCGAGCTCAACGAGCGCGTGCTGTACAAGATCCTGACCGAAGGGCATTACCGGCGCCATGTCGAGCGGCTGCGCGCGCGGCTCGACGGCGTGCGCGACAAGACCGCCCGGATGCTCGAGCGCACGGGGCTCGGGCTCTTCACGATGCCGGCGGCCGGGATGTTCCTGTGGGCCGACACGGGCGTCGATTCGGACGCGCTCGCGGCGGTCGCGCACGAGGCCGGCTTCCTGCTGACGCCGGGCAGCCTGTTCTCGCCGCAGCAGTCGCCGTCCACGTGGATGCGCTTCAACGTCGCGAACTGCGGCGATCCGGCGCTGCCGGGGCTGCTGGCGCGCTATATCGATTCGGCGGTACGGCGCGCGTCGTGACGCGGCGCGGCGGGCCGGCTCTTGAAATGCCGCGCACCGTCCCCAGATACGCGCGCAAACCGCCGGCGCCCGGCGGTCGTCCTTCGTGGGGCCGCCGGCATCGCGCGCCGGGCGCCGGCGTCACCCCTGTTCAGTTCAAGTAAGAGGAAACAGTATCCATGGCACACGAAACGATGAGCTTTCAGGCAGAGGTCAAGCAACTCCTCCACCTGATGATCCATTCGCTCTACAGCAACAAGGAAATCTTCCTGCGCGAACTGGTGTCGAATGCGTCCGACGCAGCCGACAAGCTGCGTTTCGAAGCGCTCGCGGACAACGCGCTGTACGAGAACGACCCGAACCTGCGCATCCGCATCGGCTACGACAAGGCCGCGCGCACGATCACGATCGACGACAACGGCATCGGCATGAGCCGCGACGAGGCGATCGCGAACCTCGGCACGATCGCGCGTTCGGGCACCAAGGAATTCTTCACGAAGCTGTCCGGCGACCAGCAGAAGGACGCGGCGCTGATCGGCCAGTTCGGCGTGGGCTTCTACTCTGGTTTCATCGTCGCGGACAAGATCACCGTCGAAACGCGCCGCGCGGGCCTGCCCGCGAACGAAGCCGTGCGCTGGGAAAGCGCCGGCGAGGGCGATTTCACGATCGACGCGATCGAGCGCGCGCAGCGCGGCACGACGATCACGCTGCACCTGCGCGAAGGCGAGGACGACCTGCTGTCGTCGCATCGCCTGAAATCGATCATCCAGAAGTACTCCGACCACATCGCGCTGCCGATCCTGATGAAGAAGGAAGAGTGGGATCAGGAGAAGGGCGAGATGGTCCTGAAGGACGAGGACGAGACCGTCAACCAGGCGAGCGCGCTGTGGACGCGTTCGAAGAGCGACATCACCGACGAGCAGTACACGCAGTTCTACCAGCACATCGCGCACGATCACCAGGATCCGCTCACGTGGACGCACAACCGCGTCGAGGGCCGCAGCGAATACACGCAGTTGCTGTTCGTGCCGGCGCGCGCGCCGTTCGACCTGTGGAACCGCGACTATCGCGGGGGCCTGAAGCTGTACGTGAAGCGCGTGTTCATCATGGACGACGCCGAGCAACTGCTGCCGCAATACCTGCGCTTCGTGAAGGGCGTCGTCGATTCGGTCGACCTGCCGCTGAACGTGTCGCGCGAGATCCTGCAGGAAAGCCGCGACGTGAAGGCGATCCGCGAAGGCGTGACGAAGCGCGCGCTGTCGATGCTCGAGGAACTCGCGAACGCGGAAGACGACGCCGGCAAGGAGAAGTACAAGACGTTCTGGAGCGCATTCGGCCAGGTGCTGAAGGAAGGCGTCGGCGAGGATCACGCGAACCGCGAGCGCATCGCGAAGCTGCTGCGCTTCGCGTCGACGCACGGCGACACCGACGCGCAGGACGTGTCGCTCGCCGACTACGTGTCGCGCATGAAGCCCGAGCAGAGCAAGATCTACTACGTGACCGCCGATACGTGGCAGGCCGCGAAGAACAGCCCGCATCTGGAAGTGTTCCGCAAGAAGGGTGTCGAGGTGCTGTTGCTGACCGACCGCGTCGACGAATGGATGCTGTCGTTCCTGCACGAATTCGACGGCAAGCCGCTCGCGAGCGTGGCCCGCGGCGATCTCGATCTCGGCGAGCTGAACGACGAGGAAAAGAAGGCGCAGGAGCAGGCGGGCGAGGCGATCAAGCCGATCGTCGAGAAGATGAAGGAAGCGCTCGGCGACAAGGTGAAGGAAGTGCGCGTCACGTTCCGCCTGACCGATTCGCCGTCGTGCCTCGTCGCGGACGACAACGACATGAGCGGCTACCTGCAGCGGATGCTGAAGGCGGCCGGCCAGAATGCGCCGGCGATGCAGCCGATCCTCGAGATCAATCCCGAGCACGCGCTCGTGAAGCAGCTGAAGGCCGACAGCGCCGATTTCGGCGACTGGTGCCATCTGCTGTTCGATCAGGCGCTGTTGGCCGAAGGCGGCATGCTCGACGATCCGGCGAGCTTCGTGAAGCGGACCAACGCGCTGCTGCTGTCGCGCGCCGCGTGAACGCGCGCATGCGATTCGACGGCGCTCGGGCCGGCTGGCGCGAGACGCCGCGGCCTGGCTGCACGCTCGACCAGCGCGACTGGCTGACGCGCGGCGGATCGCTGACCGCGCATCTCGCGCGGCTCGGCCGCGTGAACGTGCGCGTGACGCGCGAGGCCGTCGACTCGCCGTGGTTCGACGAGCCGGACGCGCTCGCCAGTTCGCCGCGCGCGCCGATGTGGGTGCGCGAGGTGATTTTGTCGGTCGACGGCACGCCGTACGTCGCCGCGCACAGCATTGCGCCGCTCGCCGCCAGCAAGGGCGTGTGGCAGGCGATGCGGCGGCTGCGCACGCGGCCGCTCGCCGAGCTGCTGTACACCGATCCGCAGGTCGAGCGCTCGGCGCTCGTGAGCCGGCGCGTGATCGCCGGTCATCCGCTGTATGCGCTCGCGAGCCATGCGTTGCAGGGCGTGCGAGCGCCGCATGCGTTTGCCGCGCGCCGCTCGGTGTTCCAGCGTCACGGCAAGCCGTTGATGGTCACCGAGTGCATGCTGCCGGCGCTGTGGCGCCATCTCGCCGAGCACGGCGACGGGCCGCGATCGGGCGGGCAGCACGGAGACGCGTGATGTTGCAAGGCTTTCCGCCGGTCGTCGCGCCGAATACGCACACGATGATTCTCGGCAGCTTTCCGGGCGAGGCGTCGCTCGACGCCGCGCAGTACTACGCGCATCCGCGCAACCAGTTCTGGCGGCTGCTCGGCGCGGTGCTCGGCGAGCCGATGCTGCACGAATTGTCGTACGACGCGCGGCTCGAGCGCGTGCTGTCGCACGGCATCGGCATCTGGGACGTCCTCGATGCGTGCCATCGTCAGGGCAGTCTCGATTCGGCGATCCGGAATGCGAAGCCGAACGACTTCGATTCGCTGCGCGCGCATGCGCCGTTGCTCAAGCGCGTGTGCTTCAACGGCAAGACGGCTGGGCGATTCGCCGACGTGATCGGCCAAGCCGGGTACGAGACACTCGTGCTGCCTTCGTCGAGCCCCGCGAATGCGATGCTGTCGTTCGAGCAGAAGCTCGAGCACTGGCGTCGAATCGTGCTTTGATCGACCGGGCGCTGCCGGCGGCATGTGCGGCCAGCGCATCGGTGCGATCGAAACGACGCTGCCGTCAGGCGGCGAAAACGACTTCGATGTGTCCTGCGGCTTCCGACCGGCGGTCCGGCCCGACGACGATCTGCACGTCGCGTCCGAGCTTGGCGAGACATTCGAGCATCTTTGTCTCGCTCACGCCGCGAAACTGACCGCGCAACATGTTCGACAGCTTCGGCTGAGGGATGCCGAGCAATCGTGCCGCGTGCTGCTGCGTCCATTTGCGCGCCTTGATGATTTCCGCGATCTTCGCGGCGAGCTGGGCCTTCACCCGCATTTCGTCGGCATCGCGCATGCCCAGGTCAGCGTAGACGTTCCCGCTGGCCGGTTCGATTTCGATCATCGCCTTTCTCCTGTTGCGTGTGCTTTGGCCGCTTTCAGACGTTCGCGGACGAGGTCGCTGTCCGGCCTGGGTGTCGCGACGCCGCTCGACGATTTCTTCTGGAAACAGTGCAGCACGTAGACGCTGCCGCCCAGCTTCACCGTGTAGATTGCGCGGTACGTGCCGTTGTCTTCCGATTCCACGATCTCCAGCACGCCTGCCGATCCGAATCCCCTCAAGGGCTTGGCCCGATCGTGCCTGCGTCCCGTCTGCGCCGGATACAGCGCATAACCGAACGTGTCCTGCACGGCTTCGGGCATCGCTTTCAAGTCCTTGCGCGCCGAGCCGAGCCAGTACAGCGGTTTGATGTATGGATCCATCGATTAATTTATCCCTATTTGGGTATAATTTCAAGGGCCGCGGATGCATTCGGCGCGGCCGTTCGAAAGCGGTGTCAGGAGCGATGCAGGCGGGCGATGGTGACCGACGGGCGGTGCCGGTTCGCGCTCAGGTGCCGCCAGCGGGAAACGCGATGTGAACTTCCGGCCAGGAGGCCGCTGCTTCACAGTGTTGCGTCGCGTGGAGAGTCGAGACAATTCAGCCGTTCGACAGAGTGCTGTCGCGGCGTATCGGTGACGAAAGGAGGGCGTTGCGGAGGAACCGCGACCGCATGGGTTGGCGTGTCGCGTCGAAGCTCAATCGTCGTTGCCCCATCGCCAGCGGGGCTTCTCGCCCTTGATCCAGCACACGGCAGTCAGCAGCGCGACCAGCACCACGATGCAGGCACCGTACGCCACCGGCGATCGTTGCGGCGGCACGAGCCACGCGCTCGCGACGATCCCGATCGCGAACAGCAGCAGCACGACCCAGCCCTGCCACGCTACCGGTAACCCCCATCCCCAGCCGTAGCGCTTCGCCGGGAACCAGATTTTCTTGTCGTTCGAGGTCATACGCGCTCCTGTGGATCCACGAGCGCAGCGTAGCGCCGACGGGGTCCGGCGTCACGCGTGATGGGGTGCGCGTCGCAGCCTCCGTCTTCCGCCAATGCTATCCTCTCGTCCGCTCATCCAGCGTCACCCAGCGAGATTCAACCATCATGACCCGACTGATCAAGCGCGCGTCCGCCGAGGCACGCGCGTTCAAGCAACGCAAGCCGTCCGCCTACAACGGCTCCGAAAAGCTCCAGCCGCCGCGCGTGAAGCGCCGCCCGGACATCGACGAACACGACGACGTGCCGGTGCTCGAAGCGCCGCGCAAGCCGCGCTTCGCGCCCGTTACGTTCTCCGAAGAAGGCGGCGTGCGCTTCCTGCACTTCGGCACCGAGTGGGTGCAGGGCGCGATGCGGATCTCGAAGCCGCTGCATATCGAGCTCGAATACGCGCAGCAGATGATGGCGTGGCTGCTGTTCCTCGAAACGCCCGCGCGGATCGTCCAGCTCGGGCTCGGCACCGGCGCGCTGACCAAGTTCGCGCATCGTTTCCTGCCGCACGCGAAGGTCGAGGCCGTCGAGCTGAACCCGGCCGTGATCGTCGCCGCGCGCACGATGTTCGCGCTGCCGCCCGACGACGCGCGCCTCGTCGTGCACGAAGCCGACGCGTGGGACTTCGTCAACGACCCGGCCAACCGCGGCACGACCGGCGCGATTCAGATCGACCTGTACGACGCGACCGCGCGCGGCCCCGTGCTCGACAGCGTCGCGTTCTACCGCGCGGTGCGCGGCTGCCTCGCCGACGCCGGCATCGCGACGATCAACCTGTTCGGCGATCATCCGAGCTTCGTGCGCAACATGAAGCACCTGAACGCGGCGTTCGATCACCGCGTGATCGCGCTGCCCGAAGTGCACGACGGCAACCGGATCGCGATCGCGTTCTCGGGGCCCGAGCTCGACGTGCCGTTCGCGCAGCTCGACGCCCGCGCGAAGCTGATCGAGGACACGCTGAAGCTGCCCGCGCGCAAGTGGGTGAAAGCTTTGAAAGAAACGACGGGCGCACGCGACACCGCGTTCGCGATCTGACGCCGGTTGCATCGGCGGCAGGCCGGTGCAACCGCGCGACAAGGGGCGGATCACCTCGGGTTCGCCCCTGCTTGACCGCGTGCTCGCGGCTCCTATACTGGCGCGAAGCCAGGGGAGCCGTAGCCTACCCGTTTTGCTGCTCCTCTCGGTGCCGTACCCGCTCAACAAGATCGATAACCGGGATAGAAGAGGAGACGTCATGGCTCACGATGCCGACGCCAACCGGGCCGCCAAGCGCTGGCTCTGGCTGCTGGTACTGCCGCTGATCGCGATGGTCTGGGTGCCGTCGTACAGCAAGATCGAACCGCAATGGCTCGGTTTTCCGTTTTTCTACTGGTACCAGTTGCTGTGGGTCTTCATCAGCGCGGTGATTACCGCGTTCGTGTATTTCAAGACCAAGAACGCATGGAAGGCGGGCGGCACGCAAGGAGGTGCGCAATGAATCTCGGCGCGACCTTCGTCTTCGTCCTGCTGTTCATCGGCGTCACGATCATCGGCTTCCTGGCGGCGAACTGGCGGCGCGGCGATCTTGCCCATCTCGACGAATGGGGCCTCGGCGGCCGCCGCTTCGGCACGATCGTCACGTGGTTCCTGCTCGGCGGCGATCTCTACACGGCCTACACGTTCGTCGCGGTGCCCGCGCTGGTGTTCGGCGCCGGCGCGATGGGCTTCTTCGCGCTGCCGTATACGATCCTGATCTATCCGTTCGCGTTCGTCGTGTTCCCGAAGCTGTGGAGCATCGCGAAGCGGCACGGCTACGTGACGGCCGCCGATTTCGTCAACGCACGCTACGGCAGCCGGATGCTCGCGCTGGCGATCGCGGTGACGGGCATCGTCGCGACGATGCCGTACATCGCGCTGCAGCTCGTCGGCATCGAGGTGGTGATCGGCGCGCTCGGCTTCGACACGACCGGCTTCGTCGGCGACTTGCCGCTGATCATCGCGTTCGCGATCCTGGCCGCGTATACGTACACGTCGGGGCTGCGCGCGCCGGCGATGATCGCGATCGTGAAGGACGTGCTGATCTACGTCACGATCGCCGCCGCGATCATCGTGATCCCCGCGAAGCTCGGCGGCTTCGGGCACATCTTCTCAGCGGTGCCGCCCGCGAAGCTGCTGCTGAAGGCGCCCGACGCGACGAGCCTGAACGGCTACAGCGCGTATGCGACGCTCGCGATCGGTTCGGCGCTCGCGCTGTTCCTGTATCCGCACTCGGTCACGGCGATCCTGTCGTCGTCGTCGGGCAACTCGATCCGCCGCAACATGGCGATGCTGCCCGCGTACTCGTTCGTGCTCGGCCTGCTGGCGCTGCTCGGCTACATGGCGCTCGCCTCCGGCGTGAAGGACATGCCGCAGTACGCGCCGTACTTCAAGGCGTTCGGCCCGAACTTCGCGGTGCCCGCGCTGTTCCTCGAGTATTTTCCGTCGTGGTTCGTCGGCGTCGCGTTCGCGGCGATCGGCATCGGTGCGCTGGTGCCGGCGGCGATCATGTCGATCGCGGCCGCGAACCTGTACACGCGCAACATCCACCGCGAGTTCGTGAACCGCAACATGTCGCACGACCAGGAGACGCACGTCGCGAAGCTCGTCTCGCTGATCGTGAAGGTCGGTGCGGTGGCGTTCATCCTCGGGTTGCCGCTGACCTACGCGATCCAGTTGCAACTGCTCGGCGGGATCTGGATCATCCAGACGCTGCCGGCGATCGTGCTCGGCCTGTACACGCGCGTGCTCGACCATCGCGGCTTGCTAGCCGGCTGGGCGGCCGGCATCGTCTGCGGCACGTGGATGGCGATCTCGCTGAAGCTGGCCAGCTCGATCTTCACGATCCACCTGTTCGGCCTCGCGATCCCCGGCTACGCGGCCGTGTGGTCGCTGGTCGTGAACCTGGTGGTGTCGGTGGCGGTGAGCGTGCTGGTGCGCGCGATGGGCATGGCGCATGCGGAAGATCGCACGCGGCCGGAGGATTATCTCGACGTCGTCGAGGGTTGAGACTGCGCCGTGCGCGGCACACGTCCGCGCACGGCGCTTTACTCAAGAGCGAAAACGCCCGCCACCGCAAGGTGGCGGGCGTTTCCTTGGCGTCAGCCCTGCGCGCGTTTCGCGAGCTCCTCGCGCTGCGACGGATCCTCGACGTTGACCATCCAGTGCACGCCGAAACGATCCTTCGCCATCCCGAAGCCGAGCGCCCAGAACGTCTTGCCGAACGGCATCGTCACTTCGCCGCCGTCGGCGAGCGCATTGAACAGCTTCTGGCCTTCGTCGACGGTCGCCGGGTTCAGCGACAGCGAATAGCCGGCATGCGCGGCGCCGGCCGGCTGGCTGCAATCGCCGTCCGAGCACATGATCATCGAGTCGCCGATCGTGAAGCTCGCGTGCATCACCTTGTCGCTCATTTCAGGGGACATCGGGTAATCGGGATTCGGCGGTGCGTCCTTGAAGTGCATCTTGAACATCGTCTTCGCGCCGAGTGCCTTTTCGTAGAACTGCAGGGCTTCGTCGGCACGACCGTAGAACGTCAGGTACGGTTGAACTTGCATCGTTGTCTCCTGGGATGAGCCGTACCGGCGCGTCGGCGCTGGCTTGGCGTCGTGCAAGATTGACTGGGAAAGGGCGCATCGGGAGGCGGCCGCCGCACCCGTGACGTGGATTGTAGTGCGCGCGCTTGACGATGGAATGAAAAATAAAAACGGCCGCGAACATCGCGTTCGCGGCCGTTGCAGCGCACGTACTGACGGCTGTTGTCAGTCTTGCTGACAGCCGCTGACGTGCAGCTCGGCTCAGCGCAGCGCGTCGATCAGCTTCTCGAGCTTGACCGCGTCGGCGGCGAACACGCGGATGCCTTCGGCGAGTTTTTCGGTCGCCATCGCTTCGTCGTTCAGCTGGAAGCGGAACGATGCCTCGTCGATCGCGACGCGCTCGGCCGGCTTGTCCTGCAGCGTGTCCGGGGACAGCTTGCGTGCGACCGGCTCGTTGCTCTCGTGCAGCTTCTGCAGCAAGTCGGGACTGATCGTCAGCAGGTCGCAGCCGGCGAGCTCGACGATCTGGCTCGTCGTGCGGAAGCTCGCGCCCATCACTTCGGTCTTGTAGCCGAACGTCTTGTAGTACGTATAGATGCGGCGCACCGATTGCACGCCCGGATCGTTCGCGCCGCCGTCGCGCGCTTCGTTCCATTCCGCGCCGGCCTGCTTCTTGTACCAGTCGTAGATGCGGCCGACGAACGGCGAGATCAGTTGCGCACCGGCTTCCGCGCACGCAGCCGCCTGCACGAGCGAGAAAAGCAGGGTCATGTTGCACTTGATCCCTTCCTTTTGCAGCACCTCGGCCGCGCGGATGCCTTCCCACGTCGACGCGAGCTTGATCAGGATGCGCTCGCGGCCGACGCCGGCGGCTTCGTACAGCTTGACGAGCTCGCGGCCCTTGTCGATCGAGCGCTGCGTGTCGAACGACAGGCGCGCGTCGACCTCGGTCGACACGCGGCCGGGGATCAGCTTCAGGATTTCGGTGCCGAATGCGATCAGCAGGCGGTCGATGATGAAATCGGTGCTTTCGTTGCGATGATCGCGGACGGTTTTCTCGAGGATCGGCTTGTACGCATCCTTCTGGACGGCCTTCAGGATCAGCGACGGGTTCGTGGTCGCGTCCTGCGGCTTGTATTGCGCAAGCTGCTGGAAGTCGCCCGTGTCGGCGACGACGGTCGTGTACTGCTTCAGCTGGTCGAGTGCGGTAGTCATGGCGATTCGGAAGAAGAGCGCGGGGCGCCGGGTTCTCACGGGCCGCGCGAGCGCGGCGGCGAAGCGAAGCGGCGCCGGGCGCCGCTTCCGATCCATCATTTTAGGCCCGATTCGTGTCCGGCACGTTCTGGCGTGCCGGGCGCGCGCCGCGGCGGGCGGCGAGCCCCGTCACGCGGGGCGCCGCGCGTTCAGGATCACCTGCGTGACGACGCCCGCGACGAGCCCCCAGAACGCCGAGCCGATCGACAGCAGCGTGAGGCCCGACGCGGTCACCATGAACGTGACGAGCGCCGCTTCGCGCTGCTTCACGTCCTGCATCGCGTTCGCGAGCCCGCTCATGATCGAGCCGAACAGCGCGAGCGCCGCGACCGACACGACGAGCGCCTTCGGCAGCGCCGCGAACAGCGCGGCGATCGTCGCGCCGAAGATGCCGGCGATCAGGTAGAACGTGCCGCACCACACGGCGGCCGTGTAGCGCTTCGCATGATCCTCGTGCGCTTCGGGGCCGGTGCAGATCGCGGCCGTGATCGCCGCGAGATTCACGCCGTGCGAGCCGAACGGCGCGAGCAGCAGCGACGCGAGGCCGGTCGTCGCGATCAGCGGCGACGACGGCGTCCGATAGCCGTCCGCGCGCAACACCGCGATGCCCGGCACGTTCTGCGACGCCATCGCGACGACGAACAGCGGAATGCCGATGCTGACGATCGACGCGATCGAGAACGCGGGCATCGTGAACACGGGCTGCGCGAGCGCGATGTGGAAGCGGCTGAAATCGAGCAGCCCGAGGCCGCCGGCCACCGCGGTGCCGACGATCAGCGTCGTGACGATCGCATAGCGCGGCGCAAGCCGCTTCACGATCAGGTAGGTGAAGAACATCGCGAGCACGAGCGCGGTCTGGAACTGCGCGGCGCGGAAGATCTCGATGCCGATCTCGAACAGGATGCCCGCGAGCAGCGCAGCCGCGATGCCGGCCGGAATGCGCTTCATCAGCGTGTCGAACAGCCCGCTCACGCCGACGGCCGTCAGCAGCAGCGCGCAGACGACGAACGCGCCGATCGCCTCGGGGTAGGGCACGCCGGGCAGCGACGCGATCAGCAGTGCGGCGCCGGGCGTCGACCATGCGACGACGACGGGCGCGCGAAAGCGCAGCGACAGGCCGATCGTCGTCAGCGCCATGCCGATCGACAGCGCCCAGATCCACGACGAGATCTGCGCGTCGGTGAGGTGGGCGGCGCGGCCGGCCTGGAACATCAGCACGAGCGAGCTCGTGTAGCCGGTCATCATCGCGACGAAGCCGGCGACGAGCGCGGACACGGACGTATCGGCGAAAAAGCGGCGGCCGCCGGCGCGGCCGGCGCTCGCGGTGGACGAAGGGTTCATGCGCTCTCCGGGGCGGCCGCTCGGACGCGGCCTGTGTATTTGCGGGTGGGTATCGTTACTTGCTGAGTGCGCGCATCGCGGTTTCGAGGCCGGCGAGCGTGAGCGGATACATGCGCTGGCCGAGCACGTCGCGAATGATCGCGATCGACTGCCGGTACTCCCATAGCCGTTCGGGCTCGGGGTTCAGCCATGCGTGATGCGGAAACTGGTCGGCGAGACGGCGCAGCCACACGGCGCCGGCTTCCGGGTTGTTGTATTCGACCGAGCCGCCGGGTTGCAGCACTTCGTACGGGCTCATCGTCGCGTCGCCGACGAAGATCAGCTTGTAGTCGGGCGTGAACTTGTGCAGCACGTCCCACGTCGCGGTGCGTTCCGAGTGGCGGCGGCGGTTGTTTTTCCACAGGTGGTCGTACACGCAGTTGTGGAAGTAGAAGAATTCGAGGTGCTTGAATTCGGCCTTCGCGGCCGAGAACAGCTCTTCGGTGCGCTTGATGTGGTCGTCCATCGAGCCGCCGACGTCGAGCAGCATCAGCACCTTCACGTTGTTGTGGCGCTCGGGCACCATCCGCAGGTCGAGCCAGCCGGCGTTGGCGGCCGTGCTGCGGATCGTGCCGGGCAGGTCGAGCTCCTCGGCCGCGCCTTCGCGCGCGAAGCGGCGCAGCCGCCGCAGCGCGACCTTGATGTTGCGCGTGCCGATCTCGACCGAATCGTCGTAGTCGCGATAGGCGCGCGCTTCCCACACCTTCACCGCGGTGCGGTTGCCGTTCGACGGGCCGCCGATGCGCACGCCTTCCGGGTTGTAGCCGCCGTGCCCGAACGGCGACGTGCCGCCGGTGCCGATCCATTTGTTGCCGCCTTCGTGGCGTTCCTTCTGTTCGTCGAGCAGCGCCTTCAGGCGCTCCATCAGCTTGTCGAGCCCGCCCAGCGCTTCGATCTGCGCTTTTTCCTCCGGCGACAGCTCGCGCTCGAGGCGCTTCTCGAGCCAGTCGAGCGGGATGTCGAACGCCTCGGACGGCAGCGCGGACACGCCGTGGAAATACGCGCCGAACGCCTGGTCGAACTTGTCGAAGTACTGCTCGTCCTTGACGAGCGTCATCCGCGCGAGGAAGTAGAACGCGTCGATCGACGGCGAGATCAGCCCGGCCTTCAGCGATTCGAGCAGCGTCAGGTATTCCTTCACCGAGACGGGCAGCTTGGCTGCGCGCAGCGCGTAGAAGAAATTGAGCAGCATGGCCGGGCCTTCGCGGATGAGGGAGATTACCGGTTGTGCCGGTTCATGTAGACGAGCCGTTCGAGCAGGCTCAGATCCTGCTCGTTCTTCAGCAGCGCACCCGCGAGCGGCGGCACGATCTGTTTCGCGTCCGCGCCGCGCAGCGCGTCGGCCGGAATGTTCTCGGCGAGCAGCAGCTTCAGCCAGTCGAGCAGTTCGGACGTCGACGGCTTCTTCTTCAGGCCCGACACGCCGCGCAATTCGAAGAAACTCTCGAGCGCCGCGCGCAGCAGCTCCTCGCGGATGTCGGGGAAGTGCACCGCGACGATCTTCTGCATCGTCGCCGGGTCCGGAAACTGGATGTAGTGGAAGAAGCAGCGGCGCAGGAACGCGTCGGGCAGCTCCTTCTCGTTGTTCGACGTGATGATGACGAGCGGGCGGTGCTTCGCGCGGACCGTCTCGCGCGTCTCGTACACGTGGAACTCCATCCGGTCGAGCTCGCGCAGCAGGTCGTTCGGGAATTCGATGTCGGCCTTGTCGATCTCGTCGATCAGCAGCACGCTCGGGCGCTCGGCGTCGAACGCCTGCCACAGCACGCCCTTGACGATGTAGTTCGCGATGTCCTTCACGCGCTCGTCGCCGAGCTGCGAGTCGCGCAGCCGCGACACCGCGTCGTATTCGTACAGACCCTGCTGCGCCTTGGTGGTCGACTTGATGTGCCACTGCAGCAGCGGCATGTCGAGCGCGGCGGCGACTTCCTCGGCGAGCATGGTCTTGCCGGTGCCGGGCTCGCCCTTGATCAGCAGCGGGCGTTGCAGCGTCAGCGCGGCGTTGACCGCGAGCTTCAGATCGTCGGTGGCGACGTAGTGCGAGGACCCTTCGAAACGCATGGCGGCGCTCTTCTTTCTCGGGGAAAAAAACCCAGTATAAGTCAGAAGGGCTGTGCGGTTGAGCCGCGCCCGCGTATCGTAGCGGGGCTGTGGCGGGGCGGACCGGGGCGCCTTATGGACGCGTTCCCCGCCGACGCGGTACAATCTGGCCGTTTTTTTTGGCCTGCGTGGCGATCCGATAAGCAAAACGGCGCGGGCCGTTGCCGCTTAGGCGCCAGTTTCCCCTCAAGCTAGGTTACAAGAGCTATGAACAAATTCGTCGGCAAACACGTCGTTGTCGCAGCGCTCGTGGCGCTCGCGGGCAGCGCGCAGGCGGCCGGTGTGGTCGGCAACCCGAAGGACGGGGCGAGCAAGGCCGCCATGTGCATCGGTTGCCACGGCATCCAGGACTACCGCGCGGCGTACCCGGAGGTCTACCGGGTGCCTGTCCTCGGCGGCCAGAACCAGCAATACCTCGAGAACGCGCTGAAGGCCTACCGCAAGAAGGATCGTCACTTCCCGTCGATGAATGCGATCGCCGGTTCGCTGACCGACCAGGACATCGCGGATCTGTCGGCGTACTACGCCGCCCAGAAGGCCGACACGAAGGACAACCCCTACAAGTAAAGCGCGCGCCGCCGATCTCCCCGGCGGGACAGGAGCATTCATGAACAACGCATTCAAGACGGCGGCGGTGGCACTGGCGGCCGGCCTCGCGATCGGTACCGCGCACGCCGCGGACATCTCGAAGGGCAAGGAACTGGTCGAATCGCACAACTGCGCGGCCTGCCACGGCGCGCAACTGAACAAGCCGATCAACGCCGAGTATCCGCGCCTCGCCGGCCAGCACGCCGACTACCTCGTGTGGGCGATGCGCCAGTACCAGATGGGGCTGACGAACCCACTGCTCGGCCGCAACAACGCGATCATGCAGGCGCAGGTACAGAACCTGTCGGTCAGCGACATGAAGGACATCGCGTCCTACATCGAGTCGCTGAAGGAAACCGACCTCGTGTTCAAGAAGTAAGCGCGACGGGCCTCACGGGCTCGCGCAGCAAGAATGCCCCGCCTCGGCGGGGTATTTTTTTGTCCGCGGCCCGGCGCAGGTCGACGTGCTGGTCCGCGCTCAGTCGCGCGACGCGCGGCGCAGGATGCGCTGCAGGTACGCGTCGGTATCGGGCGGCGTGTTCGTGCGCTGCGCTTCCCAGATCGTCTCGCCGAGGCATTCCATGATCGCGTGCTGCGCGTCGTGGGTCGAGTCGAGCTTCGCGGCCAGCTTGTCGTGCGCGGCGCGGATGCCGGGCGGCTGGTCGATCGACAACTGCTCGCTGATCGCCAGGTGCATCGACAGGTGCAGGAACGGGTTCGTGCGGCCTTCTTCGGGCGTGTAGTCGCGCGCGGCCGCGCCGTCGGCGTCGGCCAGTTCGTCGTGGTATTCGGGATGCTCGACGATCCAGTCGGCCGCGATCGCTTCCAGCGGCGTCAGGATTTCGCCCGCGCGCTGCTTGCGCCAGGTCTCGGTGAAAAAGCGACGGACGTCGTCGCGGCTTGGATTGAACATGGTGGGGAAACGTCGTGATTCGGGCGGCGTCATGCCGCGTCGCGCATTGTACGCCGGAGCGGCGCACGGCGCTGGCGGCGGCTCCGGGGCGGCTGGAGTCAGGCGTCGCAGGGCGTTGCGGCCGCCCGCTGCGCAACGGGTAAGCGCGGGCTAGGCTCGCCGCTGCCGCACCGCTACACTCCGACGACTCCGTCCCGACGCTGGTTCGCCCGTTTCATCATGACCGATACCGTTCGCCCTTCGCCCGCCGCCCTGCAGGGCGCGCTCTACGTCGCGTTGTCCGCCGCCGCGTTCGGCGCGATGGCGATTTTCGGCCGCTACGCGTATGCGGCCGGCGTCGACGTGCTCGGGTTGCTGATCGTGCGCTTCGCGATCGGCGGCGCGGTGCTCGCCGCGATCGCGCGGCACCGCCGCGTCGCATGGCCGCGCGGGCGAGCGCTCGCGCCGCTGGTGGCGATGGGCGCGCTCGGCTACGTCGGGCAGTCGTTCTGCTATTTCAGCGCGCTGCAGCACGCGCAGGCGAGCCTCGTCGCGCTGTTGCTGTACCTGTATCCGGCGTTCGTCACGCTGCTGGCCGCGTGGTGGCTCGGCGAGCGCCTGACGCGGGCGAAGGCCGTCGCGCTGGTGTTGTGCGTCGCGGGTTCGGCGCTGATGGTCGGCGGCGGGCACGGCGAGCCGCTCGGGATCGCGCTCGCGCTGGCCGCCGCGGTGATCTATTCGCTGTACATCGTCGGCGGCACCAGGGCGACGCGCGGCGTCGACCCGCTCGCGACCACCGCGATCATCTGCCTGTCGGCCACCGCGACGCTCGTCGCGATCGCCATCGCGCGCACGGCGGCGATCGGCGCGCCGCCGCGCTGGCCCGCGACGGCCGGCGGCTGGGCGTCGATGCTCGCGATCGCGCTCGTGTCGACGGTCGCGGCCATGCTCGCGTTCTTCGCCGGGCTCGAGCGGCTCGGGGCCGCACGCACGTCGATGCTGTCGACGCTCGAACCGGTCGTGACGGTCGCGCTCGCGGCGCTGCTGTTCGGGGAGGCGTTGTCGCCGCTGCAGTGGGCGGGCGGCGTCGCGATTCTGGCGGCCGTGCTGGCGCTCGTGCGCGCGGGCTGCGCGGCCGCCGACGACGCGACGGCGACGTCCAACGCGTAGCCGGGAAGGGGCGGAGCGGGCGTCGCGACGGCGCGTGCGGCGCTCGCCCATGCGGCGTGACGCCTATTCGTTGGGCGGCGGCGTCTTCGGCCGGAACTCGCACAGCGGTTCGATCGCGCAGTGCCAGCATTCGGGCCGCCGCGCCTTGCACACGTAGCGCCCGTGCAGGATCAGCCAGTGATGCGCGTCCTGCAGGAATTCCTTCGGCGTGAACTTTTCGAGCGCGGTTTCGACGGCCCGCACGTCCTTGCCCGGCGCGAGCCCGGTGCGATTCGCGACGCGGAAGATATGCGTGTCGACCGCGATCGTCGGCTGGCCGAACGCGGTGTTCAGCACGACGTTCGCGGTCTTGCGGCCGACGCCCGGCAGGCCTTCGAGCGCTTCGCGATCGGCCGGCACCTCGCCGTCGTAGCGCTCGAGCAGGATCCGGCACGTCGCGACCACGTTCTTCGCCTTGGTGCGATAGAGGCCGATCGTCTTGATGTACTCGGTGACGCCTTCCTCGCCAAGCGCGACGATTTGTCGCGGGGTGTTCGCGACCGGAAACATTTTCCGCATCGCCTTGTTGACCGACACGTCGGTGGCCTGCGCGGACAGCATCACGGCGATCAGCAGTTCGAACGGCGTCGAGTATTCGAGTTCGGTGGTCGGATGCGGATTGAGGCTCTGCAGCGTTTCGTAGATCGCGCGTCGTTTGCTGGCGTTCATGGAGCGTTCTGGTCGGGCGGCGCGGACGGGCCGTCCGGATCGTCGCTATCGGTGTCGTTGTCGTGGTCGCGGCCGCCCGATGCCGCTTCGGCATCGCGCTGCGCCTGCTGCTCGGCGAGTCGCTTGCGGCGGGCCTCGGCCGCGTCGATCTGCGCCTGGACGGCCGCGCTCACGCCTTCGGTGTTCTTCGGCCCGGCGCCTTGCCCGGACAGTTCTTCCTTCTTCTTGCGCGCGCGTTCGAGCGCGGCGGCGATGATCGCGCGTTTCTTCGCTTCGGCGTCGTCGGCGGCCGGCGCATCCGGCTGCGCCGCGGCGGGGCCCGCGGCCGGCTTTGCCGCACTGGCCGCGCGGCGGGCGGCGGCGCGCGCTTCGGCGGCCTCGCGCTCGTGGCGCTGGCGCGCGAGCCGCAGGTCGTGGCGTTCGCGCGCGGCGTCTGCCTGTTCCTGCGACCACGCATCCCAGCCCGTGCGATCGCCGGTCACCGGCAGCATCGCGATGCAGTCGACCGGGCACGGCGGCACGCACAGGTCGCAGCCCGTGCACAGCGACGCGACGATCGTGTGCATCTGCTTCGGTGCGCCGACGATCGCATCGACCGGACACGCCTGCATGCACAGCGTGCAGCCGATGCACAGGTTTTCGTCGATGAACGCGACCGCGCGCGGATGCTCGCTGCCGTTGACGGGGTTCAGCGGAATCACCGGCTTGCCGAGCAGGCTCGCGAGACGCGCGATGCCTTCGGCGCCGCCGGGCGGGCACTGGTTGTAGTTCGCGTCGCCGGCGGCGATCGCCTCGGCGTACGGACGGCAGCCGTTATAGCCGCACTTCGTGCATTGCGTCTGGGGAAGCAGATCTTCGATGCGATCCGCGAGTGTTTTGGAGTCGGTCACGGTGACAACGGGCGCAACGGCGCCGAATGGCTCTCGGCCGCGTCGGGCGCGGCCGGAAAGGTTTGCCAAAGCTCGATTATCGCCGATTTCCCGCATTGCGCTGGACGCCGTCTATGCGCATAATCGAACCGCTTTTTTGCAGGGGCTCAGCAGGAGGGCGGCCGCCCGCGGCGCGCCCGTTCCAGGGCGGCCGGCGCCGAGGCGGTGGGGGTGCCGGTCCGGATCAAGCGGCTCACGTAGCAAAACGCCACCATGAATCAGCCAAAAATCAAAAGAGATCCTGAAGGTACGCGCCGCCGCATCCTGATGGCGGCAGCCGAAGAGTTCGCGAATGGAGGGCTGTTCGGCGCGCGCGTCGATCAGATCGCGCGCCGGGCCGAAACGAACGAGCGCATGCTCTATTACTACTTCGGCAGCAAGGAGCAGCTCTTCACGGCGGTGCTCGAACACGCGTTCTCCGCGCTGACGGAGGCCGAGCGCGTGCTGGATCTCGACGGCGTCGCGCCGGTCGAGGCCGTCACACGGCTCGCGCATTTCGTTTGGGACTACTACCGCGATCATCCGGAGCTGCTCAGGCTCATCAACAACGAGAACCTGCACGAAGCGCGCTATCTGCACAAGTCGACGCGGATCCGCGAGATGATGTCGCCGATCGTCGCGAAGCTCGGCAACGTGCTGATGCGCGGCCAGAAGGCCGGGCTGTTCCGCGGCGACGTCGATCCGCTGCGTTTCTACGTGACGCTGTCGGGGCTCGGCTACTACATCGTCTCGAACCGCTTCACGCTCGCCGCGACGCTCGGCCGCGACTTCACCGACACCGACGAACGCGCGGAGATGGTCCGGATGAGCACCGAGGTGCTGCTCGCGTATCTGCTGCGGCGCTGACGCGACGAACGGACGAACTGACGAGCCGCCCGCTCGCGGCCGCCGCATAAAAAAACGCCGCCGTGCGCAAGCAACGGCGGCGTTTTTGCGTCGGAACGCGATGCGTCAGGCGGCCTTGCGGGCCCGCACGGGTTTTGCGCGCGGGCTGCTCGCCGCGCGTTTGGCGGCGGGCGCGGCCTTCGTGGCGGCCGCCTTGGCGGGCGCGACCGTCACGGCCGGCGTCTTCGCGCGCGCGCGTTTCGCGGCGGTGACGCGCGCTGTCGTTTCCGGCTGCGGCTTGGCGGCCGGCACGACGCCGATCGTGGTCGCGTCCTGCGCATCGGCGGGCAGCTTCGTCGCGCCGTGCTTCGGTTCCGGCGCATGCTCGCGGATGAAGTCGCGCAGTTGCGGATAGATGATCGTGCGCCAGCGGCGGCCCGAGAAGATCCCGTAGTGGCCGCACTTCTCGGCGGTCAGGCTGCGGCGATCGTCTTGCGGGATGCCGGTGCACAGCTCGTGCGCGACGTGCGTCTGGCCGCTGCCCGAGATGTCGTCGAGTTCGCCCTCGATCGTCATCAGCGCGGTGTGCTTGATGTCCTGCGGCCGCACGCGCTCGCCTTCGACGTCCCACGTGCCTTCCGCGAGCCGGAATTCCTGGAACACGACGCGGATCGTCTCAAGGTAATACTCGGCGGCCATGTCGAGCACCGCGTTGTACTCGTCGTAGAAGCGGCGGTGCGCTTCGGCGTCGTCCTCGTCGCCGCGCAGCAGGCTCTGGTAGAAATCCCAGTGCGATTGCGCGTGCCGCTCCGGGTTCATCGCGACGAAGCCCGTGTGCTGCAGGAAGCCCGGATACACCTGGCGGCCTTCGCCCGGATAGTTCGCCGGCACCGTGTGGATCACGTTGTTCTCGAACCACGCGGTCGAGTGCTGCGTCGCGAGCGAATTCACGGAAGTCGGGCTGCGGCGCGCGTCGATCGGGCCGCCCATCATCGTCATCGTGAGCGGCGTGTCCTCGCCGCGGCTCGCCATCAGCGAAATCGCCGCGAGCACCGGCACCGTCGGCTGGCATACCGAGATCACGTGCAGGTTGCGCGCGCCGATGTGACGGATGAATTCCTGGATGTACGCGATGTAGTCGTGCAGGTGGAACGGGCCGGTCTCGACCGGCACCATCCGCGCGTCGATCCAGTCGGTGATGTAGACCTTGTGATCCTGCAGCAGCGTGCGCACCGTGTCGCGCAGCAGCGTCGAGTGGTGGCCCGACAGCGGCGCGCAGACCAGCACGACCGGCTCGTCCTTCAGTTGCGTGACGGCGTCGGCGTCGTCCGAATAGCGCTTGAAGCGCAGCAGCCGGCAGAACGGCTTCTCGATGATCGTCTGCTCGACGATCGGGATGTTGTGGCCGTCCTTGACGATCTGATGGATGTTGAATTCCGGCTTTTCGTAATCCTTGCCGAGTCGATACATCAACTCATAGGCGGCGGCCATCCGCGGCGCGCCGGGGATTAGCGAGAACGGGCTGGACGGATTCGCGAACGACTTCGAGGCGGCCTGGGCCCAGGCCGTGAGCGGGCTCAGCATCGCCCGCTGGAATTCGTGCAGTTGGTAAAGCATGCAGGCTACTCCCGCGTGGGGGGACGGTGCGCAAGGGCGGCGTGGGGCGTCGCGGCGTGCCGTGTGGGTCAGCGGCCGGCCATGTTGCATTGCAGCCGGACAATCTCGTCGATCATATCGGACAACGATCGGTTGTGCAATGCAACATTTCCCGGTTTTTTCATCAAAATTTTGCGATTTGACGATCTATGAACAAGGGCGCGCGCCGCGCCGCTCAGCGCCCGGTCGCGACGGCCGGCGCGGGCTGGCCGGCCGCGCGCGCCATCGCGTCTTCGTGGTGCATCAGGTTCATCGCGGTATGCACGAGCGCCACGTGCGAGAACGCCTGCGGGAAGTTGCCGACGAGCCGCCCGGCCACCGGGTCGTACTCCTCCGCGAGCAGCCCCAGGTCGTTCGACAACGCGAGCAGGCGGCTGAAGAGCCGATGCGCGTCGTCGATCCGGCCGAGCAGCGCATAGCTGTCGACCAGCCAGAAGCTGCATGCGAGAAACGTGCCTTCGCCGGGCGGCAGGCCGTCGTCGTATTCGGTCGTGCGGTAGCGCATCACGAGCCCGTCGTGCAGCAATTCCCGCTCGATCGCGTCGACCGTGCCGACGATGCGCGGGTCTTCCGGCGGCAGGAAGCCGAGCTGCGGCAGCAGCAGCACGCTCGCGTCGAGTTCGTCGCTGCCGTAGCTCTGCGCGAACGCCTGCTTGCCTTCGTGCCACGCGTTGGCGCAGACGTCCGCATGGATCCGCTCGCGCAGCGCGCGCCAGCGGTCGAGCGAGCCGGGCAGCCGGAACATTTCCGCCGACTTGATCGCGCGGTCGAACGCGACCCACGCCATCACTTTCGAGAACGTGAAATGGCGGCGGCCGCCGCGCGTTTCCCAGATGCCTTCGTCGGGCTCCTGCCAGATCTTCTCGAGGTGGTCGAGCAGCGCGCACTGCACGGACCAGACCGTGTCGTCGGCCTGCAGGCCGCCCACGCGCGCGAGGTGCAGCGCGGCCATCACCTCGCCGAACACGTCGAGCTGGAGCTGGTTCGCGGCGCCGTTGCCGACGCGCACCGGCTTCGAATCCTGGTAGCCGGGCAGCCAGTCGAGCTCCATTTCCGGCAGCCGGCGCTCGCCGGCGATCCCGTACATGATCTGGATCTGCTCGGGCGAGCCGGCCATCACGCGGCCGAGCCACGTGCGCCATGCGCGCGCCTCGTCGTAGTAGCCGCCGCGCATCAGCGCAAGCAGCGTGATCGTCGCGTCGCGCAGCCAGCAGTAGCGGTAGTCCCAGTTGCGGTTGCCGCCGATCTTTTCGGGCAGCGACGTGGTCGGCGCGGCGACGATGCCGCCGGTCGGTTCGTACGCGAGCGCCTTCAGCGTGATCAGCGAGCGGCGCACGGCGGCCGCGTAGCGGCCCTGCACCTGGCAGCGGCCCGACCATTCGAGCCAGTAGTTCTCGGTGCGCGCGAGCATCGACAGCGGGTCGCGCGCCGGCGGCAGCCGCATGTGCGACGCCGCGTAGCCGAGCGAGAACGGCACGCGCTCGTCGGCGTTGACCGTGAATTCCGCGAGCGTATGGAGGTTCTTGCCGGTGAGCGGCACCGGCGTACGCAGCACGACGGTATCGGGGCCGGCGATGGCCTTCATGCCGTCCTCGCGGGTCAGTTGCGTGACCCACGGAATCGAGAAACCGTAGTCGAAGCGCAACACGAGCTCCATGCGCATCCTCATCGTGCCGTGGCGGCCGACGACGATCCGCACCAGTTCGGACCAGCCGTTGCCGGGCGGCATGAAGTCGATCACGGTGACGGCGCCGTCGGCGCTTTCGTAATCGGTTTCGAGAATCAGCGTGTCGCCGCGATAGCGGCGGGTCGTGTGCGTGATCGCGGCGTCGGCGGCCGGAGCAAGCAGCCAGCGTCCGTGCTCGGGCGTGCCGAGCAGCGCCGCGAAGCAGGCGCCCGAATCGAAGCGGGGCCAGCACAGCCAGTCGACGGAGCCGTCTTTTGCGATCAGCGCGGCCGTGTGGCCGTCGCCGACGAGGGCGTAGTCTTCGATCAGGGCGGGCATGGGCAGGCGATCCTTGGGTATTCGAGTTCACAATGCGGACGTCGGCGGCCCGGACTTCACGCCCGGGCGTCGCGCCCCGTATACTCGGCCGGGCGGCGGAGCGCATGAACGGCCGGCGTTTCGTCCTATCTCAACACTTGAAGCGACTCGATGCAAGGAGGATTCAATGCCCAACCGTTTACGCGAGCGTGACGCACGCGCTTCGACACGAGGGTTCCCGCTTAGGCTCGCTCACTGGATGAAAGGTTTCGCGATCGTGCTTTCTCTGTCCGCGACCCACGCATTCGCGCAGCAATCGTCCGCCCCGGCCGACGGCGTCTACAACCTGCTCGTCGGCACCTATACGGGCGGCGGCAGCGACGGGATCTACGTTTACCGCTTCGATACGAAGACGGGCAGCGTCGCGCCTGTGTCGTCGGCGAAGACCGAGAATCCGTCGTATCTGTTGCCGAGCCGCGACGGTCGCACCGTGTACGCGGTCAACGAGCTGCCCGGCGACAACGGGCCGGCGACGCAGCGCGGCGGCGTCAGCGCGTTCGGCTTCGACGCGAAGACGGGCGCCCTCACGTTCATCGACCGCGTGTCGTCGGAAGGGAACGATCCTTGCTATCTCGCGCTGTCGCCGGACGGCAAGTACCTCGTCACCGCCAACTACTCGGTGGCGGCCGATCCGGGCGGCAGCTTCGCGGTGTTCCCGATCCGCGACGGCGGCGCCGTCGGCCCGGCCGTGCTGACGGTCCATCACGAAGGCACGGGGCCCGTGAAGGGCCGCCAGGACGGCGCGCACGTGCATTCGACGGTATTTTCGCCGGACGGCCGCTACCTGTTCGTGCAGGATCTCGGCGCGGACAAGATCTACGGCTACCGCTACACGGTGGACGGCAGCCGCGGGCTGATCAGCCCGACCGACACGCGCTATACGCCGGTGAAGGCCGGCTCGGGCCCGCGTCACATGGTGTTCGGCGCCGACGGCCGCTTCGCGTACGTGACGAGCGAGCTCAACGCGTCGGTCGAGGTGTTCGGCTATCACGACGGCAAGCTGACGCCGATCGAGACGGTGCCGATGACGGCCCCGGGCTTCAAGGGCAAGGTCGGCGGCGGCGCGATCCACCTGTCGCCGGACGGGCGCTTCCTGTACGTGAGCAACCGCGGCGACGCGAACGACCTCGTGATCTACGCGGTGAACAAGGCGGACGGCCGGCTGAAGCTCGTCGGCCGCCAGTCGAGCCTCGGCAAGACGCCGCGCGAGTTCCTGATCGATCCGACCGGCAAGTGGCTGATCGTCGGCAACCAGGACAGCGACACGTTCTACGTGTTCAGTCGCGATGTGGAAACGGGGCAGCTCGACGCGAATCCGCAGAAGGTCGCGGTCGGCAAGCCGGTCGATTTCAAGCTGGTGCCGGTGCAGTAAACGAGAAAGGCGCTGCCGAGGCAGCGCCTTTTTTTGCGGACGGCCCGTTGCGCGGCGCGCCCGTCGCGATGAATCGCGGCCGGCGGGCCGCCCGCCTCACTCGGCCGCGGCCGGCACGAGCACCTCGCGGCTGCCGTTGATGCCCATCGCCGACACGAGGCCGGCCGCTTCCATCTGCTCGACGAGGCGTGCCGCACGGTTGTAGCCGATGCGCAACTGACGCTGCACCGACGAGATCGACGCGCGCCGCGTGCGCACGACGAACGCGACGGCTTCGTCGTACAGCGGATCGGCTTCCGCGTCCGGCGCATCGCCGAACAGGTCCTGCGTCGCGCCGTCGGTGGCAGGGCCGTCGAGAATCCCTTCCTCGTACTGCGGCTCGCCGAACTGCTTCAGATACTCGACGATCCGGTGCACTTCCTCGTCGGCGACGAACGCGCCGTGCACGCGCTGCGGATAACCGGTGCCCGGCGGCAGGAACAGCATGTCGCCCATCCCGAGCAGCGACTCCGCGCCCATCTGGTCGAGGATCGTGCGCGAATCGATCTTCGACGACACCTGGAACGCGACGCGCGTCGGAATGTTCGCCTTGATGAGGCCGGTGATCACGTCGACCGACGGCCGCTGGGTCGCGAGGATCAGGTGGATGCCGGCCGCGCGCGCCTTCTGCGCGAGGCGGGCGATCAGCTCCTCGATCTTCTTGCCGGCGACCATCATCAGGTCGGCCAGCTCGTCGATCACGACGACGATCAGCGGCAGCTTCGACAGCGGCTCCGGGTCGTCGGGCGTCAGCGAGAACGGGTTGCCGATCTTCTTTTCCTTCGCTTCCGCGTCGCGGATCTTCTGGTTGAAGCCCGCGAGGTTGCGTACGCCGACGGCCGACATCAGCCGGTAGCGCTTCTCCATTTCGCCGACGCACCAGTTCAGCGCGTTCGCCGCGAGCTTCATGTCGGTGACGACCGGCGCGAGCAGGTGCGGGATGCCTTCGTAGACCGACAGCTCCAGCATCTTCGGGTCGATCATGATGAGCCGCACGTCTTCCGGCGTCGCCTTGTACAGCAGCGACAGGATCATCGCGTTGATCGCGACCGACTTGCCCGAACCCGTCGTGCCTGCCACGAGCATGTGCGGGGCCTTCGCGAGATCGGTGACGACCGGGTGGCCGGTGATGTCCTTGCCCATCGCGATCGTCAGTTGCGACGGCGAATGCTGGTACGGGCGCGATTCGAGGATCTCCGACAGGCGGATCATCTGGCGCTTCGCGTTCGGCAGTTCGAGGCCCATGCAGGTCTTGCCGGGGATCGTCTCGACGACGCGGATCGACGTGAGACCGAGGCCGCGCGACAGGTCCTTCATCAGGCCGACGATCTGGCTGCCGCGCACGCCGAGCGCGGGTTCGATCTCGAAGCGCGTGATCACGGGGCCGGCCGACGCGCCGACCACCGTCACCGGCACCTTGAATTCCTGCAGCCGCTGTTCGATCACCTGCGCGGTTTGCGCGAGGTGTTCCTCGGTGATCGTTTCGACGTCGTCGGAGGCGGGCTCGAGCAGGTCGAGCGTCGGGAGTTCGACGCTGAACGACGCGGGGGCGTGGAATTCGAACGCGTTCGGGCGCGGCGGGCGGGCGGGGGCGACCGGGGCCGGTTCGGCTGCCTCGATGGCTTCGGCGGCTTCGGCGGCCGGTGCGCCGATCGACGGGGTCGCGGGCAATGTCGGCGCGGAAACTGCGGCTGCCGGCGTGGGCGAGAGGTTCGCGGCGGGGAGGGGCGTCGCTTGCGGTGTCGCGGTCGGCGTTGCGCCCGCGTCGTGCGACATCGACCAACTCGCCGACGATGCGGCAGGGGCGGGCTGTGTCGTCAACGTTTGGGCTGCGACTGCGGCGGGGACGAACGCGATCGACGGAGCCTGCGTCGCAGCGGTCGCGCCCATCGACGTCGGCGATCCGGCGTCAGCGGCAGGCGAATCCGCGATCGACTGGATCGGCGTGGCGGCGGCGGCCGTGGTCGTCGACGCGATCGTGCTGAAGGACGGCGACGCCGGCGCAGACACGGTAGGCGACGCGGGCAGGCCGCTTGCCGGCTGCGGAGCGACTGCGCTCGATGAGCCCGATGTCGCGAAAGTCGTGGTACCGGTCGACGGGGTTGCCGTGTCGACCGGAAGCGTCGATGCCGGCGCGTAAGACGGTGTGGCGACAGGCGCGGACGCGAAAGTCGCGGGTGTTGCGGGCGTCGCGGTGGCGGGCGCCGGCGTTGTAGGTGCCTGCGCAGTCGAACCGAACGGCGAACCCGATGCGCCGGCGGCCGATGGCGTCACGGCGGGCGCCTCGGTCGATGCGGGCGTCGAAGCGCGCGAAAGCGAACCGTAGGTCAGGCCCGTCACACCGGCCGGCGACGCCGACGCGGCGGAAGTAGCGGGTGGTGCCGATGCGGCAGGTTGCGATGGCGACGCGGACGCCGTGCCGGTTACGCCGACCGACGAAACTGCGGCGGCGACGGGCGCGATGCTCGATGTGGAGGCGAGTGCGGACGCGTGTGCCGTCGAACCGTCAGCCGTGCCGGCCAGCGGCGACGCAGCGGCGGTCGATGCCGTCGATGTTGCGGCAAACGGCTGAGCCGCCGGTGATTTCGGCAATTCGGCGGAGACGGTCGACGGGGCCGCGGTGGGCTGCACCGTCGAAGGTGTCCAATACGTGGCGGCGGGCGTCGCGCGTGGAGCGACAGCCGGCAACGACGCCGCAGGTTCCGTCTCGATCGGCTTGGCTGCGTCCGGTGCGGGATGCGATACGGCCGGTGCGGGCGTTGCCGCAATCGCCGAAGCGGGCAGGGCGGCGAACGACACGAGGCTGTCGGCCGGCGGCTTCACGTCGGCGTGCGGATCGGCATGCAAGTGGACCGGTGCCGCGCGATCGATTGCAGGCGCCGGTCGTGCGTCGTCCTCGTCGTCGACATCGACGGACGCGGTCGGCTTGCTGGCACCGAGGTCGCGAACCGCTGCATTGCCTGCTTGCGCGAACGCCGAATGAGCGGACTCCGATCCCGTGGCGTGTGCCAGCGGCTCGGCGATCGGGTGTTCGGTCGACACGTCGCGCGCGGAAACCGGCGGGCTGACGACATCGTCCCAAGGCGCGACGTCGAGGGGTGCGTCGAACGACGGCGCAGCGGCCGCATCGTCCACGCGACGGATTTCGTCGTCGGCGCGATGCGCGAACGCGCGATCGTCGATGCCGGTATCCGGTCGCGTGGACGGTGCAGCGTCGTCGAGCGCCGGGGTGGGCGAATCGACACGCGGGGCCTGCGCGATACCGGATTGCACCGGCATGAAGGCGTCGAGCACGATCGGCGCGCCGTCGTCGCGAGCAGGCGCGGCATCGTGTGCGGCCGGGACATCGCCGTCCTGGGCTGCGATGTCCTGCGCCGCGGGGACGAACGCGTTCGACGCGGCCGCGGATGCCGGCGCGGCCACGCTGCCTGCCGTCGCGGCGACGCCGGCCACGGCGGCGGCAGCGGTCGCCGCGCGCGTGGCATCGGCCGATTGCGCGCCGCCCAGCGACGCCCATTGCGCGGTGCTGGCCTCGATCGAACGCAGCGTGTCGTGAACGCTCGGCGCCGGCGTGATCGGCGCGGCCGGCTTCTCGTTCCATGCATAGAGCGGTGCGCGCGCCGGCGCGGGCGGCGCCGGGCGGCGTCGTGCCGCGTCCGACGGGCCGGCGGCCGCCGTGCCCGCGACCGGCCGCACCGGCGGACGCTGCGGCGGCGTACCGGCCGGGCGCGGGGTGACCGTCGCGCGCGGCGCCGTCTGCGTCAGCGCGGCGGTGGCCGGTCGCGCGGCGGTCGGACGCGGCCGGACGGGTTCGAATCCGACCGGAAGCGGGGCGGGCGCGGGGCGCGGCACCTGCGCGTTCGCCGCGGCGCGCGCGAGGCTGGCGGTGCTGCCGGTCGTCGGCGGCGGCATCGCGCTGGCCGGGATCGGCGCGGGCGGCGCCGGCGTGCGCGGCGGGGCGGTCGGCTTCAGCCAGCCCGACGGCGCGACGGGCTCCGCGAGCGGGCGGGGCGGCGTCTTGCTGCGCGGCTTCGGGCGCGCCTGCGGATCGGGTTTCCACACCGTCGGGCGCGAATACCGGCCGTTCTGGCGCGGCGCCATCGAGTTGACGGTGTGCGCGGTGGTCGGCTGCACGACGTCGTCGTCGCGATGCAGCGCGCTGCGCGGCAGGTCGGCGATCCCGCGCGCGTCGTCGTCGCCGCCGTCGCGCGACAGCTTGACGCCGAACGACGTGTCGACCCACGCGGCGAACTGCCGCCAGCCGATGCCGGTCAGCCATGGCAAGCCGGCGAACAACAGCACGACCATCGCGACCGGCGTGCCGATCGGGCCGAGCACGTGGGCGAAGCCGGCCGAGCACGCATGGCCGAGCGCGTTCGTGTCGGGGCCCGACAGCGGGCTCGTCAGCGTGCAGCTTGCGACGAACACCGCGGCGAAGCCGAGCCACAGGCGGATCGAGCCGCGGCCGGCGAGCCCGCCGCCGCCGGGCAGCATCGCCTGCACGAGACGCCAGAAGAGAAGGAGAAACCAGACGGCGGAGATGCCGAACCAGCCGAAGACAACCGTGTGCATGCTTTGAAACAGGAGTGGGGCGGGGCGCACGGGGCGCGACCCGCCGAGTTTAACCGGCCGGCGAACAAGACTCTGACGCGGCGTGATTCCGATTCATGCCGCGCGACGCACGTGGGTGGCACGTGCGCGTGGCGCGCCACGCGAAGGCGGTCGGTCGGCCTTCGCGTGCGCCGTTCATCAGGGGCTCCGCTGCGTGAACGTCAGCGTCGCGCCGGCTTGGGTCACGATCTGCAATTGCTGCGGCGCGCGCATCTGCACGCCGGTTTTCTCGATGTGGGCGAGCGCGTCGAGGTACGCGGATTCGAGCTGGCCGCCGAGCGTGTTCGGGCAGGCCATTCGCGTGCCGGCGAGCGGGCCGAAGCTCAGCAGGCCGTTCTTGATCGCGTAGGTGCCCATGTAGCGGTTGCAGCCCGAGAACCCGCTCGCGCGGCGGATGCCCGAGTCGGTCGACAGCGCGAGCTTGATCGGCTCGCCGTTGTCGCCGTGCGGGATCGCGCGCGGCGTGCCGTCGGCGTTCACCCAGCTGGTGAGCTCCCAGCTCGTGTCGTCGAGCAGCTGGACGGCGGCCGGGTTGTACGGGTCGGGTGCTGGGGCGGCGGAATCGGGATGGGTCGGCATCGCGCAGGCGGCGAGAAGCGTGGCAAGCGTCAACGCGCAAAGCGGCGCGCGCAACGGGCGAAGCAGGCCGGTGCGTGCGCGTGCGGCCGCGGACAGGTGGGACATGAGCCTCGTTCCTCTTCGGATTCTGATCAAGGCGTAAGAGTAACGCACCCGCCCCGCGGCAGGCGAGCCGACACTTCGCGCGCGAAAACGTTCGCGGCCCGCCCGCGGGCCTCGCGCGACCACGCGCGGGCGCGGCCAAACCGCCCAAACCGGCGCGGATGCCCGTGTTAACATCGAAGCCGTTTTCGTCCTCCAACAGAACCAGCGGGAAATCACATGCAGATCGGTCAGCGGCTCGGTACGCCGCTTTCACCCTCGGCCACGCGCGTCATGCTGCTCGGCGCCGGCGAACTCGGCAAGGAAGTCATCATCGCGTTGCAGCGTCTCGGCGTCGAAGTCGTCGCGGTCGATCGCTATCCGGACGCGCCGGGCCACCAGGTCGCGCATCGCGCGCACGTGATCGACATGACGGACCCGGCCGCGCTGCGGGCCGTCGTGGAAGCCGAACGGCCGCACCTGATCGTCCCCGAGATCGAGGCGATCGCCACCGACGCGCTCGCGGCGATCGAGGCGGCCGGCCTCGCCGAGGTGATCCCGACCGCGCGCGCGACGCAGCTCACGATGAATCGCGAAGGGATCCGCCGGCTCGCGGCCGAGGCGCTCGGCCTGCCGACTTCCCCGTATGCGTTCGCGGATTCGTTCGAGGCCTTCGGCGCGGCCGTCGCGAAGATCGGCATGCCGTGCGTCGTGAAGCCGGTGATGTCGTCGTCGGGCAAGGGGCAGTCGGTCGTGAAGACCGACGCCGACGTGAAACCCGCGTGGGACTACGCGATGGCGGGCGGGCGCGTGAACCACGGCCGCGTGATCGTCGAGGGCTTCGTCGATTTCGACTACGAGATCACGCAGCTGACCGTGCGCGCGATCGACCCGGCGACGCTCGACACGCGCACCTATTTCTGCGAACCGGTCGGCCACGTGCAGGTGGCGGGCGACTATGTCGAATCGTGGCAGCCGCAGCCGATGAGCGCGGCGGCGCTCGAGAAATCGCGCGAGATCGCGCACAAGGTGACCGAGGCGCTCGGCGGGCGCGGGCTGTTCGGCGTCGAGCTGTTCGTGCGCGGCGACGACGTATGGTTCTCCGAGGTGAGCCCGCGGCCGCACGATACGGGCCTCGTCACGCTCGCCTCGCAGCGCCAGTCGGAATTCGAGCTGCACGCACGCGCGATTCTCGGCCTGCCGGTCGATCCGGCGCTCGGCACGCCGGCCGCGTCGGCGGTGATCTACGGCGGGCTCGACGAGCGCGGGATCGCGTTCGAAGGCGTGCGCGACGCGCTCGCGGTGCCGGGCGCGGACCTGCGCCTGTTCGGCAAGCCGGAAAGTTTCGCGAAGCGGCGCATGGGCGTCGCGCTGGCGACCGGCGCGACCGTCGACGAAGCCCGCGAACGGGCGAAGCGCGCTGCCGCGGCCGTCCGGCCCGTGTCGGCGCGCTGACGGAACGAGGAGAGGACGATGGCGTCGCGATGGTTGCGTATCGGAAAGCTGGGCGCCGCGCTGGCGCTCGTTGCGGGTCTCGCCGGCTGCGGCGTCGCGGCAGCGCCGTGCCGGGTGGCGTCGGCCGGGCTCAAGATCGTGCCGCTCGTCGGCCATCTCGCCGCGGCGCCGACCGATGCGTGCGCGGACGTGATCGATCCCTGATTCTGGCGATCGGCGCGATTTCCCCGCCGATCCTGCAAACAATAACCGCGCGTCCCGCAAGGGCGCGTTTCCAACGTCTCGTGAGAGGACCTGCATGATTCGCTACACCCTCGCCGCGCTTGCGCTTGCCGGCACCGCCGTTTCGGTCGCGCACGCCGCGCAACTGACCGTCGAGGAGATCGACGCCGACGCGCGCCAGCAAACCCTCTACCAGTGCGCGAACCACAAGCAGCCGGTGCGCGTGTCGTACTGGCTCGCGGGCAACGGCCAGAGCTTCGCGCTCGTGCCGGTGGACGGCAAGCAGATGCTGTTCGTCGATACGGTGTCGGCGTCGGGCGCGCGCTACCAGGCCGGCCGCTATACCTGGTGGACGAAGGGCAAGGAAGCGACGCTGCGCGACGAGATCGCCGACCCGCAGTCGCCGCCGCTGCTGGGCGACTGCGTGCAGGTCGAGAAGAAAAAGAAGAAGGGCTGAGCGGCGGACGCGCGCGCAGCGCGTATTCGCCTGCGTGACCCGTTGCCGGGTTGACGGCCGGGCGCACGGGCGGGCTGGCGGGCATGCCCGTGTGGGATTCCAGGATCGAGCCCCTAATATGGTTCGCTGGCCGATACGGATAGTCCGATCGGCCAATCGCCCGGTCGCGCGGGGCGGACAGGCACGCCGCGCGAGCCGCGGTCGCGGCCGTTCGCGGCGTTGTCACGGACAGATGCGCGCACGGTGCTACAATACGGCCCTTTCCGCCGGCATTCGCGCCGAACGGAGTCCGCACGGCCTGGCGTCCGGCGTTCGCATCGAACCGGTCCCAAGCACCAGAGCGGCGCCGCGCGGCGCGCCGCGGCTCCGTCTATTTCCGAATTGTGATGAGCGCAGGCCCGGCCGGCCTGACGCACGATGTCCCCGCCGCGCCTTTTGAGCGAAACGCCACCATGTCCGATTCTGTCGCCAAGCCCGTCGACGCAACCTTCGACCAATTCGGCCTTGCCGCCGATATCCTGAAAGCCATTGCGGAGCAGGGCTATACGACGCCGACGCCGATTCAGGCTCAGGCCATTCCGGTCGTGCTCGCCGGCCGCGACGTCATGGGCGCCGCGCAAACGGGCACCGGCAAGACCGCGAGCTTCTCGCTGCCGATCATCCAGCGTCTGCTGCCGCAAGCCAATACGAGCGCGTCCCCGGCGCGCCATCCCGTGCGGGCGCTGATTCTCACGCCGACGCGTGAACTCGCCGACCAGGTCGCCGCGAACGTGCACGCGTATGCGAAGCACACGCCGCTGCGCAGCGCGGTGGTGTTCGGCGGCGTCGACATGAACCCGCAATCGGCCGAACTGCGCCGCGGCGTCGAGATCCTGATCGCGACGCCGGGCCGCCTGCTCGACCACGTGCAGCAAAAGACGGCGAACCTCGGCCAGGTGCAGATCCTCGTGCTCGACGAAGCCGACCGGATGCTCGACATGGGCTTCCTGCCCGATCTGCAGCGCATCCTGAACCTGCTGCCGAAGGAGCGTCAGACGCTGCTGTTCTCGGCCACGTTCTCGGGCGAAATCAAGAAGCTCGCGTCGACCTATCTGCGCAACCCGCAGACGATCGAAGTCGCACGCAGCAATTCGACGAACGCGAACGTCACGCAGATCGTCTACGACGTCGCCGAAGGCGACAAGCAGGCGGCCGTCGTGCAATTGCTGCGCGATCGCGGCCTCAAGCAGGTGATCGTGTTCTGCAACAGCAAGATCGGCGCGAGCCGCCTCGCGCGCAATCTCGAGCGCGACGGCGTGGTCGCGTCGGCGATTCACGGCGACAAGACGCAGATCGAGCGGATGCAGGCGCTCGACGCGTTCAAGCGCGGCGAAATCGAGGCGCTGGTCGCGACCGACGTGGCCGCGCGCGGTCTCGACATCGCCGAGCTGCCGGCCGTGATCAACTTCGACCTGCCGTTCAGCGCGGAAGACTACGTGCACCGGATCGGCCGTACCGGTCGCGCCGGGGCGACGGGTGACGCGCTGTCGCTGTGCAGCCCGAACGAGCGCAAGCAGCTCGCCGATATCGAGAAGCTGATCAAGCGTCCGCTCGAAGTGCAGACGCTCAAGCTCGACAAGCCCGCGCGCCAGCGTCACGACGAGCGCGGCGGCGAGCGCAGCAGCGAGCGCGGTGGCGAACGGGGCGGCCGGCGCGAGCGCGACGAGCATCGCGGTGCAGCGGGTCGCCGGTCGGGCAGTTCCGAGCGTGGCGGCCATCATCGCCGGCACGAAGCGCCCGTCGACGATTTCTTCCTGAAACCGTACGAGCCGTCGGCGCCGGCGAAGCAGCCGGACGACACGCAGGCCGCGCAGCAGCCCGAGAAGAAAGGGCCGAAGCGTCAGGTCGCCGCGCTGCTCGGCGGGTTCGGAATGCCGCGCAAACCGTCGGCGTAAGCCGGGCGAAGCGGCAGGGCGGCGCGGGAGCGCTGCCGGACAGGCGGGTACATGCGACGAGCATGTGCCCGTTTTTTCATTGGGCGATGCGATCGGGGCAGGGCGTGGGTGCGCGGGCGATTGCGTGCCGCGCGGGGGCGGATATTTCGATGCGATGCCGTTGCGCATTGCGCAACGACGGTAGCGGACGGAGCGCTCAGGCCTGCGTCACGCTCTCATGCGATCGGATTCGACGCCGACGGATGCACGAGCGTCGTCGGTACGGGCGGGTGCCCTGCGGGCGATTCAACCGGCGCGCGGCCCGAAGCGACGCGCCCACGCATCGGTGGCGGCCGCGTAGAACGCGTCGATCGTTTGGCTCGGCAGATCGCCATCGTTCGACAGTCCGAGATGCGCGGCCGCGGCCCGCAGCGCCGGCAGCGGATCGTTGCGTTCGAGCGCCGTCGCGCCGGTCTGCTTGCTGAGCTTTTCGCCGTTGGCGTCGACGACGACCGGCACGTGCAGGTACGCGGGAGTCGGCACGCCGATGCAGCGCTGCAGATGGATCTGGCGCGCGGTCGAATCGAGCAGGTCGGCGCCGCGCACGACGTGCGTGATGCCGGCGTCGGCATCGTCGACGACGACCGCGAGCTGATACGCCCATTGGCCGTCCGCGCGCTTGAGCACGAAATCGCCGACTTCGGTCGCGAGGTTCTGCGATTGCGTGTGCTGCCAGCGATCGTCGAACGCGATGAGCGCGTCGTCGCCGTCCGGCACGCGCAGCCGCCATGCGCGCGCGGGTTTGCCGTGCAGGCCAGTGCGGCAGGTGCCCGGATACGCGAGCGTCGTGTGGCGTTCGTGGGCGGCGCGCAGCGAATCGGCGATTTCCTTGCGCGTGCAGCCGCACGGATACACGAGCCCCGCCGCGACGAGCCGCTCGAGCGCGGCCGTGTAGGCCGCGTCGCGCGTACTCTGCCAGACGGGCCGCTCGTCGGGCGTCATGCCGAAATGCGCGAGCGTCGCGAGGATGTCGTCGGCCGCGCCGGGCACCGTGCGCGGGCCGTCGAGATCCTCGATGCGCACGAGCCAGGTGCCGCCGTGCGCGCGTGCGTCGAGCCAGCTCGCGAGCGCGCCGACCAGCGAGCCGAAGTGCAGCGGGCCGGTGGGCGATGGCGCGAAGCGGCCGCGATAGCCGTGGTTCATCGGCGGGGCGCGGTGCGACGCGCGGTTACGCGGCGCTGGCCGCCGTTGCGCAGGCCGGGCACGACTTGCCGGGCACGTAGTGCGGCGATTGTTGCGCTTCCGGCGTGACGACCGCGCGGCACGCGAAGCACGTGACCTTGTCGGTGGGCTGGAGCTGCGGGTTCAGCGCGGTGCGGTAGTCGAACACGAAGCAGTCGCCGTGATAGTGCGCGCCGCCGACTTCCTCGAAGTACTTCAGGATCCCGCCTTCGAGCTGGTACACGTTCTCGATGCCGATTTCCTTCATGTGGATCGCGGCCTTCTCGCAGCGGATGCCGCCGGTGCAGAACGACACGACCGTCTTGCCCTCGAGGTCGGCGCGATGCGCGTCGATCACTTCCGGGAATTCGCTGAACTTGTCGATCCGGTAGTCGAGCGCGTTGTCGAACGTGCCGACGTCGACTTCGAACGCGTTACGCGTGTCGAGCATCACGACCGGGCGGCCCGTATCGTCGTGACCGCGGTCGAGCCACGTCTTCAGCGTGCGGGCGTCGACGAACGGCGCGCGACCGAGTTCCGGCTTGATCGCGGGCTTTTTCATCGTGATGATCTCGCGCTTCAGGCGCACGAGCATGCGGCGAAACGGCTGCGAGTCGGACAGGCTTTCCTTGAACTGCAGCGTCGCGAACTTGCCTTCGAACAGCGGATCGTGGCGGATGTACGCGATGAACGCGTCGGTGGCTTCGCGCGTGCCGGCGATGAACAGGTTGATGCCTTCCGGCGCAAGCAGGATCGTGCCGCGCAGCCCGAGTTCGTTGCAGCGGGCGGTGACGAGCGGGCGCCATTGTTCGTTCGCGTCGAGCGAGACGAAGTGGTAGGCGGCGAGGTTGACGATGGTCATGATGGTCCGACGGGAAAACGGCCGCACGGCGGCCCGCAAAAAAGGGTGCGAAGCCGGGGCGTTGATTCGAAAAACCGTATTATCCCGCAAACGGCGCGGGCATCGGTACCCGGCCGATCGGCCAACCGCGCGACGCGTCGCCGCGTGCATCGGCCGAACGGCCGAAGCGGGCATTTTTTGGGCAGCCTGCGCGGCGACGCGGCTACAATAGCGCCCATGTCAGATCCTCGCTTCGTCCATCTTCGCGTTCACTCCGAATTCTCGATCGCCGACGGCATCGTGCGCATTGACGACATCGTCAAGGCGGCGGCCGCGGACGGTCAGGGTGCGCTCGCGCTCACCGATCTCGGCAACGCATTCGGTCTCGTCCGTTTCTACCAGGAAGCCCGCGGCAAGGGCATCAAGCCGATCGCCGGCTGCGACGTCTGGATCGCCAATCCCGACGACCGCGACAAGCCGTCGCGGTTGCTGCTGCTGGTCAAGGACAAGGTCGGTTACCTGAATCTCTGCGAGCTGCTGTCGAAGGCGTGGCTCACGAACCAGTACCGCGGCCGCGCGGAACTCGACGCGAGCTGGCTCGACGGCGACCGCGCGCAGGGGCTGCTCGCGCTGTCGGGCGCGCAGCAGGGCGATATCGGGCTCGCGCTGGCCGCGGGCAACGAAGACGCTGCGCGCCGTCACGCCGAGCGCTGGGCGCGGGTGTTTCCGGGTGGCTTCTACATCGAGCTGCAGCGTTACGGCCAGCCGGGCGCCGAGGCGTACATCCAGCAGGCCGCGACGCTCGCCGCGTCGCTGAAGCTGCCGGTCGTCGCGACGCACCCGACGCAGTTCATGACGGACGACGATTTCACCGCGCACGAGGCGCGCGTGTGCATCTCGGAAGGCGACATCCTCGCGAACCCGCGGCGCCAGAAGCGTTTCACGACCGACCAGTATTTCCGCACGCAGGACGACATGGTCGCGCTGTTCGCCGATCTGCCGTCGGCGGTCGCGAACACGGTCGAGATCGCGAAGCGCTGCAATCTGAAGCTCGAACTCGGCAAGCCGAAACTGCCGCTGTTTCCGACGCCGGACGGCATGTCGCTCGACGACTACCTCGTCCAACTGTCGAAGGAAGGGCTCGAGACTCGCCTTGCGCAGTTGTATCCGGTCGAAGCCGAGCGCGACGCGCAGCGCGACACGTACTACAAGCGCCTCGAATTCGAGTGCGGGACCATCACGAAGATGGGCTTCCCCGGCTACTTCCTGATCGTCGCGGACTTCATCAACTGGGCGAAGAACAACGGCGTGCCGGTCGGCCCGGGCCGCGGCTCGGGCGCCGGCTCGCTGGTCGCGTACGCGCTCGGCATTACCGACCTCGATCCGCTGCGCTACAACCTGCTGTTCGAGCGCTTCCTGAACCCGGAACGCGTGTCGATGCCCGACTTCGACATCGACTTCTGCCAGCACGGCCGCGATCGCGTGATCCAGTACGTGAAGGAGAAATACGGCGCGGACGCGGTATCGCAGATCGCCACGTTCGGCACGATGGCCGCGAAGGCGGCCGTGCGCGACATCGGCCGCGTGCTCGACCTCGGCTACATGTTCACCGACGGCGTCGCGAAGCTGATCCCGTTCAAGCCCGGCAAGCACGTGACGATTGCCGACGCGATGAAGGAAGAGCCGCAGTTGCAGGAGCGCTACGACCACGAGGACGAAGTGCACCAGCTGCTCGATCTCGCGCAGCGCGTCGAGGGCCTCACGCGTAACGTCGGGATGCACGCGGGCGGCGTGCTGATCGCGCCCGGCAAGCTGACCGATTTCTGCCCGCTGTACACGCAGGGCGACGACGGCGGCGTGGTCAGCCAGTACGACAAGGACGACGTCGAAGCCGTCGGCCTCGTGAAGTTCGACTTTCTGGGTCTCACGACGCTGACGATCCTCGACTGGGCCGAGCGCTACATCCGCCGTCTCGATCCGTCGAAGGCCGACTGGTCGCTCGCGCAGGTGCCGCTCGACGATCCGGCCTCGTTCCAGATCCTGAAGAAGGCCAACACGGTCGCGGTGTTCCAGCTGGAAAGCCGCGGGATGCAGGGCATGCTGAAGGATGCGCAGCCCGACCGCTTCGAGGACATCATCGCGCTCGTGTCGTTGTACCGTCCGGGCCCGATGGACCTGATTCCGAGCTTCTGCGCACGCAAGCACGGGCGCGAGAAGGTCGACTATCCGGATCCGCGCGTCGAACCCGTCCTGAAAGAGACCTACGGCATCATGGTCTATCAGGAGCAGGTGATGCAGATGGCGCAGATCATCGGCGGCTACTCGCTCGGCGGGGCGGACTTGCTGCGTCGCGCGATGGGCAAGAAGAAGCCCGAGGAGATGGCCAAGCATCGCGAGATCTTCGCCGAGGGTGCGGCGAAGAACGGCCTCACGCGCGAGAAGTCCGACGAGATCTTCGACTTGATGGAGAAGTTCGCGGGCTACGGCTTCAACAAGTCGCACGCGGCCGCGTATGCGCTGCTCGCGTATTACACCGCGTGGCTGAAGGCGCACCATCCGGCCGAGTTCATGGCGGCCAACATGACGCTCGCGATGGACGACACCGACAAGGTGAAGATCCTGTTCGACGACTGCGTCGTGAACAACCTCGTCGTGCTGCCGCCGGACATCAACCAGTCGCATTACCGGTTCGAGCCGGTCGCGCAAGCCGACGGCAAGCGCTCGCGCACGATCCGCTACGGCCTCGGCGCGGTGAAGGGCAGCGGCCAGAACGCGATCGAGGAAATCCTGCGCGCGCGCGAGGAAAAGGCGTTCACCGACCTGTTCGACTTCTGCGAGCGGATCGACCGGCGCATCGTCAACCGCCGCACGGTCGAGGCGCTGATTCGCGCCGGCGCGTTCGATTCGTTGAACCCGAACCGTGCGCAGTTGATCGCGTCGGTGCCGCTCGCGATGGAAGCGGCCGAGCAGGCCGAAGCGAATGCGATGCAGGCGGGCCTGTTCGACATGGGCGCCGAGTCGCCGCATGCGCATGCGCTCGTCGACGAACCCGCGTGGGACGACAAGCGTCGCCTGCAGGAAGAAAAGGCCGCGCTCGGTTTCTACCTGTCCGGCCACCTGTTCGACGCGTATCGCGACGAAGTGCGCCGCTTCGTGCGGCAGAAGATCGGTGACCTGAAGGAAGGGCGCGACAAGCTCGTCGCCGGCATCATCGCGTCGCTGCGCACGCAGATGACCCAGCGCGGCAAGATGCTGATCGCGCTGCTCGACGACGGCACGGGCCAGTGCGAGATCACGATCTTCAACGAACAGTTCGAGGCGAACAAGGCGCTGTTCAAGGAGGACGAGCTGCTGATCGTGCAGGGGCAGGCGCGCAACGACGCGTTCACCGGCGGCATTCGCTTCACGGCCGATACCGTGATGGATCTTGAACGCGCGCGCAGCCGCTATGCGCAGGCCGTGCGGCTGACGATGAACGGCAACGCCGACGCGCTCGCGCTGCGCCGCGTGCTCGAGCCGCACGTGTCGAAGGACGATCCGGCCGCGGCGAACGCGGTCGACGCGCCCGCGCCGCGCGGCGGCGGCCGCGATGGCGGTCGGCGTCCGCCGCCGCCGCTGCCGAACGGGCTTGCAGTCCAGATCCACTACAGCAACGCACGCGCGCAGGGCGAAATGCGTCTGGGCGACGCATGGCGCGTGAAGCCGAGCGACGTGCTGCTGGCGGAGCTGCGCGCGGCGTTCGACGGCAGCGTCGTCGAAATCACGTACTGACTGCGCCCGCTTCGGCGGGTGTCGCGTCCAGGCGGCCCGTCGCATCGCCATCGTGCGGTGCGGCGGGCCGTTTTTACGTGCGACGGTAATCGGACTTGGGCTGGCCATCCGGACGCTATACAATCCCGCGCTGACCGTCCGAACGCCGCGCCTGCCGCGGGTTCGCACGGCGAGCGACGCCGCGCCGGTGGCGCGCGAATAAACAGGGGCGGATCCATGCGGGGTGCGGCAACGCGCGGCGGTGTAGCCCCCGAACGGGATGCCGTGGAACGGCCCGTCTCGACGATAAAAACGGATTGTCACCACATGACCATGGCCAATGGGAACCCGACGCAGCGGATCCTCGTGATCCGGATTGATTTTCTGGGCGACATGCTGTGCACGACGGCGTTTCTCCGCGCGCTGAAGGCGCGTTGGCCGGGCGCGGAGCTGCATGTGGTCGCGAACCGCTACAACGCGGCCGCGCTGGCCGGAAACCCGAACGTGCACGCGATCCACACCTACGTGTACAGCCGTCAGTGCGAGCGCAACGACCGTCCGGGGCGGATGCGCGCATTCTTCGACCGGTTGCGGCTCGTGCGCCGTCTGCGCCGCTTGCGGTTCGACCTCGTGATCGTGCCGAACGGCGGCATGCATCGCAGCAGCATGCAGTTCGCGCGCCAGCTTCGCGCGAAGGATTGCCGCTGGCACGATGCCAGGACCGAATTCGACGATCGCAAGCCCGAGCATGTCGCGCAGCGGCCGATGTGCCATGAAGCGTTGTCGGGCTTCCGGCTCGTGCCCGAACTCGGCGATGCCGATCTCGACGGTCTCGAGCTGTCGGTGCATCCCGATCCCACGCTGCAGGAGGCGTGGCATCGCCTGCTCGGCCCGCGGACGAAGCCGCGCATCGGGCTGTTCGTGTCGAACAAGGCGGTCGAGCGCCGCTGGCCGGCCGACCGCTGGCGCGATCTCGGCGAGCGGCTCGCACCGATCGCCGACGTGATCGTGTTTCGCGATCCTGCCGTCGGCCGGGCTGTCGAAGACGAAGTATGGCGCGACGTGAATGCACGGCATGTCGCGCCTGCGTCGATCGCCGAACTGGTGGCGGCCGCAAGCCTGCTCGATATGATCGTCTCGGCCGACAGCGCACCCGTCCATCTTGCGTCGGCGCTCGGCGTACCGGTGGCCGCGCTGTTCGAGGACCGTCCCGAGAAATACCTGCGCTGGCATCCGCTTGGCGTGCCGCACGTGATCCTGCGCGCGGGCCCGACCGTCGAAGCGATCGGCGTCGATGCGGTCGAGCGCGCGGTGCGTCACCTGCTGCCGCAGGCCGGCCATCGCGACGACGCTGCGGCCGATGCGACGCGTGAGCCGCCGGCCGCCGCCACGGCGGCCGCGATCGTGACGACCGCTTCGTAGTGCCGGGCGCGCCGTGCGGCCGCGTACCGCACGACGCCCCCGCGGGCGGGGTCGCATCGCGGCTGCCGGCGCGGCCGGTGCGCGACGCCGCGCCGGCTGCTGCAAAATCCTGTACATTGCCAGCCTTGTTCAGCCAGCCAGACGATCGCCGTGGCCCTGTTTTCTTCCGCCCGTCCGCCCCGAACCATCCTCGTTGCCGCGCCGCGCCGTATCGGCGACGTGCTGCTGACGACGCCGCTCGTCCGATCGCTGAAGGCCCGCTGGCCGGACGCGCAGATCGACATGCTGGTGTTTCGCGGCACCGAGGGCGTGCTCGAGCACAATCCGGACGTGCGACGCGTGATCGTGGTCGCGCAGCGCGCGGGGTTTCGCGAGCGGTTGCGCGACGCGCTGTCGATGTGGCGCCGCTACGATCTCGCGTGCGCGGCGCTGAGTTCCGACCGGCCGCGTTTCTATAGCTGGTTCGCCGGCCGCAAGCGGGTCGGTCTCGTCGACCCGAACCGCGTCACGTGGCTCGCGCGGATGATGCTGAACGGGATCGCGATCAATCACCACGAATCCGCGCATACGGTCGTCAGTACGCTCGCACTCGCGCCGGTGATCGGCATCGAGCCGGTATCCGAGGTCGTCGCACCCGGCATCGGCGACGATCCCGCGCGACGCGCGCGTTTCGACGCGTGGCTCGCCGAGTCGCCCGCGATCCGCGCCGGCAAGCCGCTGGTCGTGCTGCATCCGTATCCGATGTTCCGTTACAAGCAATGGCGGCTCGACGGCTGGGTCGACATGATCGGCTGGCTGCGCGAGCAAGGCTTCGCGGTCGCGCTGTCGGGCGGCCCGGCCGACCGCGAGCGCGAGTATGCGGAGCAGGTCGCGACCGAGGCGGGCGGCGACGTGCTGAACCTGGTCGGGCGCCTGACGTTCGGCGAGAGCGCGGAGCTCGTGCGGCGCGCGCGGCTCTTCATCGGGCCCGACACCGGCGCGACGCACGTCGCGGCCGCGACCGGCACCGACACGATTGCACTGTTCGGGCCGTCCGACCCCGTGCGCTGGGGGCCGTGGCCGCAGCACTGGCCCGCGACCGAGAATCCGTGGCCGCTGCGCGGCTCGGGCCGGCACGGGAACGTGTGGCTGCTGCAAGGGGAGGGGGATTGCGTACCGTGCCGGCACGAAGGCTGCGAGCGTCATGTCGACAGCCGCAGCGACTGCCTCGTCCATCTTGGGGCGCAGCGCGTGAAGGCCGCGGCTGCCGAGATGCTCGGGCTGAATCAGCCGGGTCCGGCCGACGTCGTCGTCGACACGTCGCGGCTGGGCCGCGCCGGACCCGATTGACGCCCGGCGAACGCGCGTTTTTCTTCGTTGGCCTGGGGCTTCGTTCCGCGGAGAACCACGCGGCTCGCCCGCATCGACTGTGCGGAGGTCCGCTGCCGCCGAACCGGTCGGCGTGGGCAGCGGAACGTAGGCCGGCGGGTGTTACACGCTGCGTCGGATTGCCGACGTTTCGCGCGGCAGCGCTTCGCTGCGCTCGCCGCAGCCGAGCAGGATGCCGGCCAGCAGCACGATCAGGTGCCCTTCGGCGAAATCCAGCAACAGCGAATTCGCGAGACTGCCGATCGCGAAGATCGCGAGCCATGCGAGCAGCAAGTGTCGCGAGCGCGGATCGAGCGCCCGGCTGCCGCGCGCGATCTGCACGATCAGGTTGACGAACAGCAGCACGCCGAGCGAGCCGAGTTGCACGGCCATCAGCAAATATTCGTTGTGCGGGTTCGACGTGAGCTGGCCTTCGGCCGCCGTCTTGCCGGCCGTGAGCTTTTCGAATTCGGATTCGAGGCCGCCTGCGCCGTAGCCGAGCACGGGGCGCTGGCGATACAGTTCGAGCCCCTTCTTGTACCACTCGAGGCGCAGCCCGGTCGACGTGGCCGCATCGCTCTGCCGGTATTGCTGCACTTCCGTCACGACCTTCGTCAGCCGGCCGTTGTGAACCGTGCAGGCGGCGACCACGAGCGCGGCGCCCGCGAGGACGAGCACGCCGGCGGCGAGCCCCGCGCGCAACGCGGACCGCCGGCGCAGCAGCAGCACGAAACGCACGGCGACGACGAGGATCAGCAACAGCGCGATGACCTGCCCCGTGCGCCCTTGCAGCATCACGAACACGTTGACGAGCGACCACGCGGCGACGCCCGCGTACGCGGCGCGGGACAGCATCGTGCGGGCCGCCAGCGCGAGATCGGCTGCCTGGTAAAAGAGCAACGCCCCGAACATGCCGGCGGCGATATGGTTCTTGAACACCCACGCGCGCGACAGCGGCAACTGGGTCGCATGCGCCGGCCCGATCGCGGTCAGGCCGAGGTAGTTGGTCGTCGACAGCAGCAGGATCGCGCACAGCGTGGCGAACCAGCAGCGCCGCACGATCGGCGCCCAGTTCGAATGACGGAACGCGAGCACGGCGAACGGCAGCAGCAGCAGCTTGTCGTACTTCGCGACCCAGTTCCACGCCTTGTTGTGCGGCGCGACCGTATAGGCGACGCTCACGGCCAGCGCGGCCAGGATCAGCAGCGCCGCGAGCGAAGCCGGGTCGGCGACGAGCGAGCGCAGGTTGCGCCAGAATTCGGGGGAGATCACGAGCGCGACGGCGAACAGCCCGCAGAACACGTTGGTCAGCGCGGTCGAGACGGGCACCATGCAGAGCGCGGCGACGGCGAATGCACGGGCGGCGGTCAGGCGCCGCGTGGCGGGAGTGGAAAACGAAAGCATCGGAACCTGGCGTATGGACGAATGCGGCGCGCGAACGGCGTGCACCGCGCCGCGTCGCGCCCCCGGCGAGAGACCCGGGACGAACGGCGCAGTATACGCGAAGCAGGACAGGTTTCCGTGCGGTTTTCGGGGCCCGATCAGCTGAACGCGCGCTTGATCCGCGAACGCAGCAGCGCGCGCTTGAGGCGGCCTTCCACGGCCGGCGTATCGAGCGCGATCCGGGTGCCTGCCGGCTCGCCGCGATGCAGGTAGTAGCGGTCGAACGTCGCCTGGGTCATGCCCCATTTGTTCAGGAACTGACGGCGGCCGTCGTTCTTGACGATCTTGCCGGTGCTCTTTTGCTGGAAGTGATACACGAGGCTGTCGCCGACGCCGATGAAGATCCGGCAACCGGCGTCCCAGAATTTCATCGAGAAGTCGTTGTCGCTGCTCATGCCCGGCGACAGCTCGCTGCTGTAGCCGCCGATGCGGTTCCACCAGTCGCGGTGGACGAGCGTCGGCGGCCAGGTCGAGCCGAGCCAGTCCGCGCGCGCCAGCTTCGGCGTCGCGGCGACGAGGCCCGTCGCATCGAATTGCTCGGCGTCGCGGCCGAAATCGCTGACGACCACGCACGGATTGCGCGTGTCGACCGGCTCGATCATCGTGCCGGACAGCATGAACAGGTCGGTCGGCATCCGTTCGATGCGGCGCACGAGCGCCGTGTCCCAGCCCGGGCAGCAGAACATGTCGTCGTTCATGTAGACGACGTAGTCGCGCACGGCGCGCGCGGCGGCCAGGTTGACCGCATGGCAGATGCCGATGTTGGTCGGCGACGCGGTGTGTTCGATCCCTTCGCTGCGCACCCAGTCGAGCGTGCCGTCCGAGCCGTCGTTTACGTGCACGACGATCTGGTGGTCGTACGCGGAATGCCGGCGCAGGCTGTCGACGACGAGCTTGAGGTACGGCAGGTTGTTCCAGGTCGGGATGATGATGGAGAACATGGCGGTCGGATTCGGTGGTCGTCGTGGCGGGCGGCGCGCGGCGCAGCCGTTCGGGCGGGCACGCGCGGTGCGCGCAACCCGGCATTGTAACGCCGGGCCGGCCGCGCGCCGGCGGGTGCCTAGCGGGCCGGTTCGTGACCGAGCTTCAGGAAGCGGTAATACACGGTTTCCGCGTTGAACACGGCGATCATGAAGCCCGCGCGGCCGTCGAGGAACCCGCGCCGCAGCACGTAGGTGCGCACGAACGCCCAGGCGCCGCGGCCGAGCGCCTTGCCGAAGCCGCCGCGCTGGCCGGCCGCGCGGCGCTGGCGCGCGCCGGCCGTCGAATACGCGTCGAGCTTGCGCACGACCGTTTCGAAATCCTCGTACGAGTAGTGCATCAGCTTGCCGGGCAGGCGCTGCGCGGCGGTCTCGAACACGAGGCGTTCGTGCACGAGATCGTCCGAGAACCGCGCGGCGCCGCGCCGGAACAGCCGCGGCACCCAGTCCGGATACCAGCCGCTGTGATGGATCCACTGGCCGCAGAAGCTCGACAGCCGGTCGAGCGCATAGACCTGCGCGGCCGGCGCGCGGATCGCGTCGCGGATCGATTGCGCGAGTTCCGGCGTGACCACTTCGTCGGTGTCGAGCGACAGGATCCAGTCGGTGCCGAGCGCGTCGAGCGCGCGGTTCTTCTGCGGCCCGAAACCCGGCCAGTCGCGCTCGACGATCACGCGCGCGCCGTGCGCCTGCGCGATCGCGACGGTATCGTCGGTGCTGCCGCCGTCGATGACGACGATATCGTCGGCGAACGACAGCGCATCGAGACACTGCGCGAGCCGCGCGGATGCGTTGAGGGCGATGAGGGCGACGCCGAGGGAGGGTTCAGCCATGAAATCGTCGGAAAGGCGGAGAAAACGGTGAGCGGCAGTATACCTTCGGGGCGGCCGCGGGCAGCATCGGCGCCGACCGTGCCGGCGGGGGCGGTGCAGCTATAATGTTGAGCCCTTTTCGGCACTCGCCCGACCAGGGCGCACACCCGGGCGGCCACGCGCCGGGCGCCGCATCGCGGCTCAAGAAGGATTGCCTTGGAAACCCAGAACACTCTTCGCAAACCGATGGACGGCAGCGGCACTTCGCCGGTGACGGTCCTCAAGCGCCTGTGGCCGTATATCCGGCCGCTCATCGGCATCGTCGTGCTCGCCGTGGTGACGATGGGCGTCGTCGCGGCCACCGAAGCCGGTATCCCGGCGCTGCTCAAGCCGCTCCTCGACCACGGCTTCGGCTCGCACGGCAGCGACCGCGCGAAATGGTACGTGCCGATCGCGGTGATCGGCCTCGCGCTCGTGCGCGGCGTGTCGCAGTACGCGTCGAATTACCTGCTCAACTACGTATCGAACCGCATCCTGCTGCAACTGCGGCTCGAGATGTTCCGGCGGATGATCCATACCGGCGCGTCGTTCTTCCAGCGCGAAACCGCGAGCACGGTGATCAACGCGATCGTGTTCGAGGTCAACCAGATCCTGTCGGTGCTGACGGGCGTGATGGTCACGCTCGTGCGCGACTCGCTGACCGTGATCTTCCTGCTCGGCTACCTGTTCTACCTGAACTGGCGGCTCACGCTGATCGTCGCGGTGATCCTGCCGGGCATCGGCTGGCTCGTCAGCAAGATCAACCGCCGGCTGCGTCGCCTGAACCGCGAGCACCAGACGCTGACCAACGAGCTGTCGTACATCGTCGAGGAGACGGTCGGCGGCTACAAGGTCGTCAAGGTGCACAACGGCGAAGCGTACGAGACGGACCGCTTCACGACGATGAGCAAGCGCCTGCGCGGCTACGCGATGCGCATGACGATCTCGGGCGGCCTCGCGCAGCCGCTCACGCAGTTCCTTGCGTCGATCGCGCTCGCGGTCGTGATCACGATCGCGGTCGTGCAGTCGTCGAACGACCAGACGACGGTCGGCGGGTTCGTCGCGTTCGTCACGTCGATGCTGCTGGTGATCTCGCCGCTCAAGCACCTGATCGACGTCAACCAGCCGCTGCAGCGCGGGATGACGGCCGCCGAGCTGATCTTCGGGCTGATCGACGAGCCGGCCGAGCCGCAGGGCGGCGGCCGGCCGCTGCCGCATGCGCGCGGCGAGATCGAGTTCCGCGCGGTGTCGTTCGACTACGGCGCGGCCGAACGGCCGACGCTCGACCGCATCTCGTTCAAGGTCGCGCCGGGCGAAATGATCGCGCTGGCCGGCCCGTCCGGAAGCGGCAAGACGACGCTCGTGAACCTGCTGCCGCGTTTCTTCGACCCGACGGACGGCACGATCCTGGTCGACGGCGTGCCGGTGTCCGACTACGATCTCCACGCGCTACGCAGCCAGATGGCGATGGTCAGCCAGGACGTCGTGCTGTTCAACGACACGATCGCCGCGAACGTCGCTTACGGGCAGACACCCGACCGCGCGCGCGTGCAGGCCGCGCTCGAGGCCGCGAACCTAGCCGATGCGGTCGCCGCGATGCCCGACGGGCTCGATACGCTGGTCGGCGGCAACGGGATGCGCTTGTCCGGCGGCCAGCGCCAGCGGCTCGCGATTGCGCGCGCGATCTACAAGGACGCGCCGATCCTGATCCTCGACGAAGCGACGTCGGCGCTCGATTCGGAGTCGGAGCGCCACGTGCAGGCCGCGCTCGAGCGGCTGATGGAAGGCCGCACGACGCTGGTGATCGCGCACCGGCTGTCGACGATCGAGCGCGCGGACCGCATCCTCGTGCTCGAGGCCGGCAAGATCGTCGAAGAGGGCAGCCACGACGAGCTGCTGCGCCACGGCGGCCTCTACGCGCACCTGCACCGGATCCAGTATCAGCAGCAAGCGGCGTAACGCGCGGTGAGGCGGCCGCGATGCCGTGTGCTAGTCTTCGTCGGGCAGTCCCGGTCGTTTCTTGTTCGACGTGATACCACGGAGGGAAGGACAATGAAGAGGATGCACGGCATGATGCTGGCCGCACTGATCGCCGCAGGCTGCGCGGCTACCGCGGCAATGGCGCAGGACCACGACAATCGCGATGACCGCGGCGGCCACGGGATGCAGCACGGCCATGGCCCGAAACACGTGCCGCCCGGCCACGCGATGCATCGCGACGACGACGTACCGCCGCGCTGGGCCGACCAGCCGCGCCGCGAGTGGCACAAGGGCGACCGGCTTCCTCCCGAGTTCCGCGATCGCCAATACGTGATCGACGACTGGCGTGGCTATCATCTGAGCCCACCACCGCGCGGCTATCAATGGGTCGGCGTCGGCGGGGATCACCTGCTGGTGCAGATCGGTTCCGGCATCGTGCTGCGGATCGGCGACTGATCCGGCCCGCGGCCCGGCATGGATCGCGATGCCGCGATGCGCGCCGGGCCGCCGGCTCCCAGCGTCACTTTGCCGCCGCGCGGCGGAACCAGCGCCGCTCGATTCTCGACATCAGCCAGCACACGCCCAGCGCGCACACCGTGCCGAGCGTCACTTCGCCGAGCCGGATCAGCGGAACGTCCCACAGCGGGCCGTTGCCCGGGAACAGCAGCACGATCGTCGCGGTCACGCCGCCGAGCCGTGCGGCGCTGCCGACGTTCAGGCACCAGCAGCAGACGATCGCGACCGCGACCGTGATCGCATACGCGACGAGGCGATCGCCGCCCAACGCCGCACCGGCGAAGCCGAGGATGCCGCCGACCATCGCGCCGATGAACTGGTCGCGCGACAGCGACATCGTGTCCGAGTAGTTGTGCTGCGTGACGGCGATCGCGGTGATCGCCGCCCACACGGCCTGCTCGGTATGCATCGCGCGGCCGATCGCATACGCGAGGCACGCGCCGCAGACGGCCTGCAGCGCCATCAGCGCGCCTTGCGCGAGCCGCTCGCCGAATGACAACCCCTTGAACAGATCGAAGATCGACTGCTGGATCTGCTGGCGGGCTTCGTTGAGTGTCCTGATCGTATCCATCGTGCGTCGGCCAAGAAGCGGGTAGCGGCGGCGCGCCGCCGTCAATGCGCCTGTTCGGGCGAGGCGGCCGCCGGTTCGGCGGCCGTCGCGTCGCCGTTCTCGACGCGGGTTTCGGGCATCACGAGCCAGACCAGCAGCACCGCGAGCGCGCCGGCGGCCGCGAGCCCGAAGAAGCTGACCGCGTTGCCGAAGTGATCGGCGACGTAGCCGGCCACGGCCGTGCTGAGCGTGGCGCCAATCCCGGCCGCGAGCCCGAACAGCCCGATACAGAGGTTGTAGCGGCCCTTGCCGCCCGCGACGTCGGCCGCGATCAGCGGCAGCATCACGCCGAACACGGCCGCGCTGATGCCGTCGAGCATCTGCATCGGCACGAGCAGGTACGGGCTGCTGACGCCGGCGAACAGCAGCGCGCGCACCGGCAGCGCGGAGAAGCCGAGCAGCAGGATCGGCCGGCGCCCCCAGCGCTGCGCGGAGCGGCCGACCCACGGCGACAGCATCGCGACGATCGCCTGCGGCACGATGATGCACGCGGCGATCACGAGCTGCACGTTCTCGCCCATCCCGGCAGTGACTTCGCCGGCCGCGAGGTTCAGCATCGCGGCGTTCGACAGGTGGAACAGCACGACGCAGGCCGCGAAGATCAGCATCCGGCGGTCGCGCAGCAGCTCGAGCAGCGTTTCGCGTTCCTCGCCTTCGTCGGCGTCGTCGTGCTTCGACGATTGCGGAATCACCTCGTGCGTCGGCTGGATCATCGCGAGCGCGAACAGCGCGGGCAGCGCCAGCACGGCGGTCAGCCAGAACACCGCGCGCGCGGAGAAATATTCGCCGGTCAGCCCCATCAGGCCCGCCGCGACCGCACTGCCGATCGACGCCCAGCGCGCGTTGCGGCCGAGCCGGTCGCCGAGATCGGCGCGGCCGACGAGCGAGAACGAGATCGCGGCCATCGCCGGCACCAGCATGCAGCTCGCGAAGCCGTGGAACACCTCGGCGGCGATCACCGGCACGATCGTCGGGCTCGACGCGAGCAGGACCGCGGACAGGATGATGGCCGCGATCGCCCACGCGGCCGCGCCTTTCTTGTTCTTCAGCGCGTCGACGGCCGCGCCGCCCGGCACCTGGCTGACCATCGCGCTGATCGTGCCGATCGACAGCACCATGCCGATCTCGCCCTGCGTCCACTTGTGCGACGCGAGATAGGACGCGATGAACGGACCGAACCCGGTTTGAACGTTTGCAACGAAAAAGTTGAGCCAGTCGAGGGAGCGCAGACTGCGAACGCTGACGGAATGCTTGATCGTCATCGGATGGCACTCGCAGACGAAGCCGGCGCGGCCGGGGCGACAGGCGGGAAGACGGCGACGATCGGCTTGTCGGCCGCGTACGGCGGCGATGCCTTGATCTGGGCGTCGTTCAGGTCGAGCTGCGGGTGCAGCGCCTTGTCGCGCGTGACGAAGCGCAGCGCGCCCCAGCTCGCGGCGATCGAACGGCGGTCGGTATTGACGAGCCCCCCGAGATCGAGCACGACGGCCTGCGGCTGGGCGCCGCGGTCGATCAGCACGTCGACGATGCGGCCGATCTTCGTGCCGTTCGGACGCTCGACGTCGCTGTCGAGCATCGGCAGCCGCGTCGCCGGCGACGCCGCGGCCGACCCCGACAGCGGCGCCGCCTTCGGCCGCGCGGCGGGCGGCAGGTCGCCCGACGGCACGTCGAGCACGATCGGCTCCTGTTTGCCGCCCGGCGTGAAGCGGAACACGTTCCACGGGAAGATGACCTTGCGGTCGCCGATCCCCATGAAGCCCTGCAGGTTGACGATCATCTCGCGCGGCTTGCCGCTCGCGTCGACCACCATGTCGACCGCGCGGCCGACCACCTTGCCGTTACGGCGCGCGACCTCGCTGTCGAGCAGCGCATGGATCTGGGTGCGGTCGAGCGCGCGCGTCGCGACGAGCGGCGCGGGCGGCGGCGGCGGCGGGGTCGGCGATTCGGGGCGTTGCACGGGCTTCGGCCGTGCCACCTCGCGGTGCGGCTTCTTCGGCGCTTCCGGTTCCTCCGGTTGCGTCGGCGCGGGCACGGGCGGCATCGTCAGCGGCTCGCCGGCGGTCTCCTCGACGGGCTCGACGAGCGCCTCGCTGATCGGCGCGGGCGGGTTCTGGACCGGCAGCAGCCCGCAGCCGGACAGCAACGCGGCGACGGCGAGAATCAGGAAGACCGTCGAGGACGGCAACGACTTGCGGGATGCGGGAAACGGGAGTCCGCCGCTCATTGACACTCACTCCATGGGTCGGGGGCGGCCCGAGGGCACGCGGCTGGCGATGGATGGCGGGTGCGGGCGGCGCACCACGCGAGGTGAGAGTTTAACGTGTCTTGCTTTCAGGACCGATTTCGATGGCCGGTTGCAAGCGGATCGTGGGGGAAAGGAAGGGAGCGGAGCGGGTGGCGGTCCGGCTGCGGCGCCCGGGCCACGACGACGCGGTGCAGGCGCTGCAGCCGGTGCCCTGGCTCGCGGGCCTGAGCCGCCATACGCGGACGGCGACAGCGGCCCGGCGACGCGAGCGGCCGTCACGATCGTCCGGAAGAAGCGGCGCCGGCCTGGCTCGCCGTGACGGCGGGCAGGCTCGGGCACCGTTCGACGCAACGCGAAACCGGGAAATCAGGCGTCCGGATACCACGCGTCGGTGAATTCGCTGACCTTGACGTCGGTCAGCTCCGGACGGTCGGCCAGCCATCCGCGCACGAGTTCGCGGTCGGCGTCGGTCGTCGTGCCGCGCGGCGCGCCGGAGATCACGTATGCGCCGATGCCTTCGTCCGCGGACGCGACGGTCAGCAGCCCGTTCGCTTCGACGAAGTCGATGAACGCATCGATCAACTGGCCGCGCTCGAGGTCGGTCATGTCGTTGCGGTAATGCGCGGTGGCGTTGAACGCGAGTTCCTGGAATTCGCCGATGTGGAGTTTCTTGCGCTGGCGGCGGTTGTGGCGTTGGCTCATGGTCTGGGGGTGAATGCGAAAAGGATCGATGAAAGGGCGGCGGCGGTGCTGGCGCGGCATACGCGAACGGCCCGGCCGCCGCATCGGGGCGCCGCGCGGCGCTGCCGGCGGCGGATGGACGCAACGTTACATCAGCACGATGTCGTACTGCTCCTGGCTCAGGTTCGACTCGACCTGAAGCGACACCGGCTTGCCGATGAAGTCGATCAGCATCGCGAGATGCTGCGACTCCTCGTCGAGGAACAGGTCGATCACCTGCTGCGCGGCGATCACGCGAAACTCGCGCGGGTTGAACTGCCGCGATTCGCGCAGGATCTCGCGCAGGATGTCGTAGCACACGGTGCGCGACGTCTTCACCTGGCCCTTGCCCTGGCAGGTCGGGCACGGTTCGCACAGCACGTGCGCGAGCGATTCGCGCGTGCGCTTGCGTGTCATCTCGACGAGCCCGAGCTGCGAGAAGCCGTTGACCGTCACGCGCGTGCGGTCGCGCGACAGCGCCTTCTTCAGCTCGGACAGCACCGCGTCGCGATGCTCGGCGTTCTCCATGTCGATGAAGTCGATGATGATGATCCCGCCGAGGTTGCGCAGCCGCAACTGTCGCGCGATCGTGTGCGCGGCCTCGAGGTTGGTCTTGAAGATCGTGTCGTCGAAATTGCGCGCGCCGACGTAGCCGCCGGTGTTCACGTCGATCGTCGTCATCGCCTCGGTCTGGTCGATCATCAGATAGCCGCCCGACTTCAGGTCGACGCGGCGCGACAGCGCGCGCTGGATCTCCGTCTCGATGTTGTACAGGTCGAACAGCGGCCGCTCGCCCGTGTAGTGATGCAGCTTCGGGCTCACGGCCGGCGTGAACTCGCCCGCGAATTCAGCGAGGCGCTGGTACGTCTCGCGCGAATCGACCTGGATGCGCGTCGTGTCGTCGTTCGCGAAATCGCGCAGCACGCGCTGCGCGAGATCGAGGTCCTGGTACAGCAGGCTCGTCGCCGGCAGCCGCTGCGCTTGCGCGACGATCGTCGCCCAGGTCTTGCGCAGGTAGGTGACGTCGCCGGCCAGCTCGTCGGAGGTGGCGTCCTCGGCGATCGTGCGCACGATGTAGCCGCCTTTCTCGTCCGGCGGGATCACGGCCGTCAGGCGCGCGCGCACGGCCTCGCGCTCGGCCTCGCTTTCGATCTTCTGCGAGATGCCGATATGCGGCTCCTGCGGCAGATAGACGAGCGTGCGTCCCGCGATGCTGACCTGCGTCGACAGCCGCGCGCCTTTGGTGCCGATCGGATCCTTGATCACCTGCACCATCAGCGTCTGCCCCTCGAACACGATCTTCTCGATCGGCTGGTGCGGCGCGCCCGACTGCGGCTCGCCCGCGAGGCGCGGATGCCAGATGTCGGCGACGTGCAGGAACGCCGCGCGCTCGAGGCCGATGTCGATGAACGCCGACTGCATGCCGGGCAGCACGCGCACGACCTTGCCGAGATAGATGTTGCCGACCCGCCCGCGCGACAGCGTGCGCTCGACGTGAAGCTCCTGCACCGCGCCTTGCTGGACGAGTGCGACGCGCGTTTCCTGCGGCGTGAGGTTGATCAGGATTTCTTCGTTCATGGTGCGGTTCAGAAGGCGACGCGTGCGGTACGCAGCAGCGCGGCAGTCTCAAAAAGGGGCAGACCCATGATACCTGAATGGGATCCGTCGATTCGCTCGATGAATTCGGCCGCGCGGCCCTGGATCGCGTACGCGCCGGCCTTGCCGAACGGCTCGCCGGTTTCGACGTAGCGCGCGTACGCATCGCGCGACGCGGCCGCGAAGCGCACCGACGAGCGCGACAGCGCGGGCGGCAGCAGTGCGCCGCCGGCGTCGATCACGGCGACGGCGGTCAGCACCGCGTGCTCGCGGCCGGCGAGGCGGGTGAGCATCGCGAGCGCATCGTCGGCGTCGGCCGGCTTGCCGAGGATCGCGCCGTCGATCGTCACCGTGGTATCGGCCACCAGCACCGGCGCGGCCGGCTTGCCGCTCGCGACGAGGCGCGAGCGCGCGGCCTCGGCCTTCGCGATGGTCACGCGTCGCACGTACGCGTCGGCGGTTTCGCCGGGCAGTTCGGCCTCGAGCGCCTCGGCGTCCTCGTCGGGGCGCGGCAGCAGCAGCTCGAAGCGCACGCCGATCTGCTGCAGCAGCTCCTGGCGGCGCGGGCTTTGCGAAGCGAGGTAAAGGATCGGGAAAAGCGCGGGGGACGTGCTGGACGGCATGGTGTCGTTATCTCGTTGAGCGCGCGCGGCGCGCGTCTCGAGGACGACGCGTCATGCGCGGTGGTAGGGATGATTCTGCGTGATGCTCCACGCCCGGTAAAGCTGTTCGGCGAGCAGCACGCGCACCATGCCGTGCGGCAGCGTCATGCTCGAGATGCGCAGCAGCACGTCGGCGCGCGCTTTCAGGTCCGGATCGAGCCCGTCGGCCCCGCCGATCACGAACGCGACGTCGCGGCCGTCCTGCTGCCAGCCGGGCAGCGCCTGCGCGAGCTGCATCGTGGTCCAGTCGCGGCCGCGCTCGTCGAGCGCGACGATGCGCGCGCCCTTCGGCAGCGCGGCCTCGATTTTCTGCCGCTCGGCCGCCATCACGCTGTCGGCGCTGCGGCCGCCCGAGCGCAGTTCAGGCTTGATTTCGCGCAACTCGATGCGCAGTTCGGGCGGCATCCGCTTCGTGTATTCGTCGAAGCCGGATGCGATCCAGCCCGGCATCTTGTGGCCGACCGCGAGGATGAAAAGCTTCATCGGGAGACGCGTGACGGCTTAGCGGCGCCGGGCGGCCGTCTTGCGCGCCGGGCGTGCGGGCGCTTCTTCCTCTTCTTCGTCGTCTTCGCTCGCCGTGGCGAAGCCGTTGCCCTTGCCGCCGCCGAGCTTCATCCGCACGGGCTTGTCGCCCCAGATTTCCTCGAGGTTGTAGTACTGGCGCAGCGCCGGTTGCAGGATGTGCACGACCGCGTCGCCGCAGTCGACCAGCACCCATTCGCCGGTGTCCTCGCCTTCGGAGCTGACGACGTCGCCGCCGGCTTCCTTGACCTTGTCGCGCACGTTCGACGCGAGGGCCTTGGTCTGGCGGTTGGAGGTGCCCGAGGCGACGACCACGCGGTCGAACAGTTCGGTCAGGTGGCTGGTGTTGAACACCTTGATGTCTTGCGCCTTGACGTCTTCGAGTGCGTCGACGATCACGCGCTGCAGTTTGCGAATATCCATGGATTCAGGAATGGTAGAGGCGATGTTGAAGAATATAGGCCCATACGGCGGCCGGCACATGTTCGGCCGACGCGTCGGGCATTTGCGCATGGCGTGCGATGCATTCGCGCAGGTGCGCGCGGATGTCGGTCGCGGCGATGTCGAACGAAAGGGTCGTATCGATCAGCAGGCGGCCCGCCGGCGTGGCCTTGAGCACGTCGGCGCCGGCCTGCCGCGCGGCGATTTCGCGCGCGACGTCCGGCGGCGCCGCGTCGAGCTCGAAGCCCGGGCGCGTCGACACGCCGATGTGCGCGTAGTCGAACAGCGTGCGCCAGTCGCGCCACGTATCGAGGCGCACGAGCTGGTCGGCGCCGATCAGCAGCGACAGCGACGCATCCGGGCCGATCCGCTCGCGCCAGCGCGCGAGCGTCTCGACCGTGTAGGTCGGGCCGGCGTGCTCGATCTCGTCGGTTGCGACGGTCACGGTCACGCCCGGCATCGACAGCGTGCCGGCGGCGGCGCGCGTCATCGCGAGCCGGTGCTCGGCGGCCGATACGTCGCGCTTCTGGTACGGCTGCCCGGCGGGCAGCAACACGAGTTCGGTCAGGTCGAGCAGCGCGGCGAACCGGCGCGCGAGCGCGAGATGGCCGTCGTGGATCGGGTCGAAAGTACCGCCCAGCAAGCCGATACGGCGCGGCAGCGGGGCGGGGCGGGCGATGGTGTCCAGAAACGCGTCCTTTCGTTGGGGCAGCGGGGCGCGCGGGCTCAAACCCAGTCGCGCGGCACGAGGAAATCGCTAGTCAGGCGCGCTTCGGGCGAACCCGGCTCGGGCTGCCAGTTGTAGCGCCAGTTCGCGACCGGCGGCATCGACATCAGGATCGACTCGGTCCGGCCGCCGCTTTGCAGGCCGAACAGCGTGCCGCGGTCGAACACGAGGTTGAATTCGACGTAGCGGCCGCGGCGGTATGCCTGGAAGTCGCGTTCGCGCTCGCCGTACGGCAGCCCGGCGCGGCGCTCGACGATCGGCAGATAAGCGTGCAGGAACGCATCGCCGACGCTTTGCATCATGTCAAACGAGCGTTCAAAACCGGGTTCCGAGAAATCGTCGAAGAAGATCCCGCCGATGCCGCGCATCTCGTTGCGGTGCTTCAGGAAGAAATATTCGTCGCACCATTGCTTGAAGCGCGGGTAGAGCTCGATGCCGAACGGGTCGAGCGCATCCTTGCAGGTCTGGTGGAAATGGCGCGCGTCGTCCTCGAAACCGTAAACCGGTGTCAGATCCATGCCGCCGCCGAACCAGAACACGGGCGCCTCGCCCGGTTTCGTCGCGATCAGCATCCGCACGTTCATGTGCACGGTCGGGCAGTACGGATTGCGCGGGTGCAGCACGAGCGACACGCCGAGCGCCTCGAAGCCGCGGCCCGCGAGCTGCGGGCGCGCCGCGCTCGCCGACGGCGGCAGCGCGTCGCCCGCGACGTCGGAAAAGCCGATTCCCGCGCGTTCGAACACGCGGCCGCCTTCGAGAATCCGCGTGCAACCGCCGCCGCGCAGGCGTTCGGCCGGCCCGCGCTGCCACGTGTCGGTCGCGAGCGGCGTGCCGTCGAGCGCGCCGAGCGCGTCGGCGATACGTGTCTGCAGGCCCTGGAGGTACGTGCGCACACGCGCCACGTCGTAGGTCGAATCGGTCATGTCTGGACTGGCTGCCCCCGCGCTGAGCGAGGGCCGTAAAAAAAGCGTCTGCCGGGCATTCTATCGAACCCCGGCAGACGGGCCGCCGCCGCGCGGGCGCGGGGCGGCGATGGCGACGTCACGCGCTCTTGCGGTTGAGCGCGCGAAAGCCGATGTCGCGGCGGTACTGCATGCCTTCGAAATTGATCTGGTTGATCGTGTCGTACGCATGCTGCTGCGCTTCGCGCACCGAATCGGCAAGGCCGACCACGCACAGCACGCGGCCGCCGGACGTCACGAGCTTGTCGCCGTCGGCGAGCGTCGTGCCTGCATGGAACGTCACGGCCTGTTCGGTCTCGGCCGGGATCCCGTTGATGCGGTCGCCCTTGCGCGGCGCGTCCGGGTAGCCGTGCGCGGCCAGCACGACGCCGAGCGCGGTGCGGCGATCCCAGTCGAGCTCGACCGTATCGAGCGTGCCCGCGATCGCCTGTTCGACGACCTTCGAGAAATCGCTCTTCAGGCGCGCCATGATCGGCTGCGTTTCCGGGTCGCCCATCCGGCAGTTGAACTCGAGGGTGCGCGGATTGCCGTCCTTGTCGATCATCAGGCCGGCGTACAGGAAGCCCGTGAAGCGGATGCCGTCCTTCTCCATCCCGCGCACGGTCGGCATGATGATTTCGCGCATCACGCGTGCGTGCATCTGCGGCGTGACGATCGGCGCGGGCGAATACGCGCCCATGCCGCCGGTGTTCGGGCCGCGATCCTCGTCGAGCAGGCGCTTGTGGTCCTGGCTGGATGCCAGCGCCAGCGCGTGCTTGCCGTCGACCATCACGATGAAGCTCGCTTCCTCGCCGTCGAGGAATTCCTCGATCACGACGCGCGCGCCGGCGTCTCCCAGCTTGTTGCCCGACAGCATCATGTCGACGGCCGCATGCGCTTCTTCGAGCGTCATCGCGACGACGACGCCCTTGCCGGCCGCGAGGCCGTCGGCCTTCACGACGATCGGCGCACCCTTCGCGTCGATGTACGCGTGGGCAGCGGCCGCGTCGGCGAAGGTTTCGTAGTCGGCGGTCGGGATGCCGTGGCGCTTCATGAACGCCTTCGCGAAATCCTTCGAGCTTTCGAGCTGCGCGGCTTCGCGGGTCGGGCCGAAGACCTTCAGGCCGCGTGCGCGGAACAGGTTGACGATGCCGGCCGCGAGCGGTGCTTCCGGCCCGACGAGCGTGAACGCGACGCCTTCGCGTTCCGCGAAATCGGCGAGTTCGTCGAGCGACGTGATGTCGACGTTCTTCAGACGCTCGTCCTGCGCCGTACCGCCATTGCCGGGCGCGACGTAGACCATCTGGACGCGCGGCGACTGCGCGAGCTTCCACGCCAGCGCATGTTCGCGGCCGCCGGAACCGACGACGAGTAGTTTCATGGGATTCCCCGCAGACTAGAAAACAGGGCGGCCGGCACGCTCAGGCGCGCCGGCCGCGGAATCGGTCGGGCCGCCGCCGCGACAGGTGCGGCGGCCGGCATTTCATTCCTCGACGATGACGGCGTTCGTATACACCTCCTGCACGTCGTCGAGGTTCTCGAGCGCGTCCAGGAGCTTCTGCATCTTCGCCGCGTCGTCGCCGGTGAATTCGACTTCGTTCTGCGGCTTCATCGTCACTTCGGCGAGTTCGGCCTTGAAGCCCGCGGCTTCGAGCGCGTCCTTCACCGCCGAGAACGCCTGCCAGTCGCACAGCACTTCGATCGAGCCGTCGTCGTTCGGGGTCACGTCGTTCGCGCCGGCTTCGAGCGCCGCTTCCATCAACGCTTCTTCCGACGTGCCGGGCGCGAACAGGAACTGGCCGACGTGATCGAACATGAACGCGACCGAGCCGTCGGTGCCCATGTTGCCGCCGAACTTCGAGAATGCGTGACGGACTTCCGCGACCGTGCGGGTGCGGTTGTCGGTCAGCGTGTCGACGATGATCGCCGCGCCGCCGATGCCGTAGCCTTCGTAACGGATCTCTTCGTAGTTCGCGCCGTCCGCGCCGCCGACGCCGCGGTCGATCGCGCGCTTGACGTTGTCCTTCGGCATGTTCGCGTCGGCTGCCTTGTCGACCGCGAGACGCAGGCGCGGGTTCGAGTTGACGTCGCCGCCGCCGAGGCGCGCTGCGACCTGGATTTCCTTGATCAGGCGGGTCCAGATCTTGCCGCGCTTCGCGTCGGCTGCCGCTTTCTTATGCTTGATGTTGGCCCATTTCGAATGACCAGCCATACCTTTCTCCGTGCCCGGGCGCGCAGCGCGGGCGATTGTTGCAGTGTGTCGTTGAATCGGCGGCCGTGTCGGCGGGCATGAAGCCGCGGGGCCGCGCGTGTCGAGTGGAGCGTGATTTTATCACGCGGCGACCGCCGGTTCGGGGCCGCCGCGCATGGCCGAACGACCAGGGCGGCCGTCGCGGCCGCTCGCTTCGGTCAGTTCTTGGTGCCGAACAGGCGGTCGCCGGCGTCGCCCAGGCCCGGCACGATGTACGCGTGCTCGTTCAGGTGCGAATCGAGCGACGCGACGAACAGCTTCACGTCGGGGTGCGCGTCCTGGAACACCTGCACGCCCTCGGGCGCGGCGACCAGCGCGACGAACATGATGTTCGCGGCCGGCACGTTGCGGCGCTTGAGCACGTCGACCGCGTGCACGGCCGAATAGCCGGTCGCGACCATCGGGTCGCACAGGATGAAGATGCGGTCTTCCAGGTCCGGCAGGCGCACCAGGTATTCGACCGGACGGTGGTCGTCGGCGCGGTACACGCCGATGTGGCCGACGCGGGCGGACGGCACGAGATCGAGCAGGCCGTCCGACATCCCGATGCCCGCGCGCAGCACGGGCACGATCGCGAGCTTCTTGCCCGCGATCACCGGCGCGTCGACCGCCACCAGCGGGGTTTCGACCCGCTTGGTCGTGATCGGCAGGTTGCGGGTGATCTCGTAGCCCATCAGCAGCGTGATCTCGCGCAGCAGTTCGCGGAACGTGCGCGTGGACGTGTCCTTGTCGCGCATGTGCGTGAGCTTGTGCTGGATCAGTGGGTGATCGGTGATGAAGAGGTTCGGGAAACGGCTGTCCTGTTTCATGACGGGGTGCCTTGGCGGCGAAAGGGGATCGGGGGCGGCGGCGGGCACGTGCCGGCCGTCGCCGATGGCCGCAATTTTACCAAGGCGCGCCACGCGATCCGGATATTATCGACGTCTCACGACAATCCGCGTGCCGCGCACGCCCGTTCGCCCGCCCGCCGGCGGCAACGCGGGGCCGCGCCGGCACGCGCGCCACCAGGGAAGCGACGATGGATCTCGGCATTGAAGGAAAGACCGCGCTCGTGTGCGCGGCGAGCAAGGGCCTCGGGCGCGGCTGCGCGGAAGCGCTGGCCGCGGAGGGCGTGAACCTCGTGATCGTCGCGCGCACGCGCGACACGCTGGAGGAAACCGCGGAAGAGATCCGCGCCGGCGCGAACGTGTCGGTCACGGCGGTCGCCTGCGACATCACGACGCCGGACGGCCGCGCGGCCGCGCTCGCCGCGTGCCCGCAGCCGGACATTCTCGTGACGAATGCCGGCGGCCCGCCACCCGGCGATTTCCGCGATTTCTCCCACGACGACTGGATCCGCGCGCTCGAGTCGAACATGCTGACGCCGATCGAGCTGATCCGGGCAACCGTCGACGGGATGATCGGCCGCGGCTTCGGCCGGATCGTCAACATCACGAGTTCGGCCGTGAAGGCGCCGATCGACGTGCTGGCGCTGTCGAACGGCGCGCGCTCGGGGCTGACCGGCTTCGTCGCGGGGCTGTCGCGCAAGGTCGCGGGGCAGGGCGTGACGATCAACAACCTGCTGCCGGGGCTGTTCGACACCGACCGGATCGCGACGACGCTCGCCGCATCGGCGAAGGCGCAGGGCGTGACGGTCGACGAGATGCGTGCGCGGCGCACCCGGGACATCCCGGCCGGGCGCCTCGGCACGCGCGCCGAATTCGGCGCGGCCTGCGCATTTCTGTGCAGCGTGCACGCCGGCTACATCACCGGGCAGAACTGGCTGCTCGACGGCGGCGCGTATCCGGGCACGTTCTGACCCGCGCTTTGCGATTCACGACCACGACACAACGACCGAACAACCGAACGACGAAGGAAACGGAGATGAGCAAACCCCGCATCGCATTGATTGCGCACGACGCGAAGAAGGACGAGATCGTCGCGCTCGCGGGCCAGTATCGCGACACGCTCGCGCAATGCCGGCTGGTCGCGACGGGCACGACGGGCGGCCGTATCGCCGCCGCGCACGGGCTCGACGTCGAGCGCAAGCTGTCGGGGCCGCTCGGCGGCGACCTGCAGATCGGCGCGGAACTGGCCGACGGCCGCGTCGACATCGTCGTGTTCCTGCGCGATCCGATGACCGCGCAGCCGCACGACCCCGACATCACCGCGCTCGTGCGCGCCTGCGACGTGCACGACGTGCCGGTCGCGACCAACGTCGCGACCGCGCGGATGCTGCTCGACGATCTGGCGCGGAACATGCAGGACGTTTGCTAGGCGCGGGCGTCGGCCGATTGTCCCTGCCGGCGGCAGGGCCATGCACGGACGGCGGCGACGCGCGAGAATCGTGCGTCGCCATGCGCGCCTGCCGGCTTCCGTACGAATCGGTGCGGCGCGCGCATCGGCGATCCGGATTTCCCTGACCGACAGACAGACGAGGAGCAAAACGATGCCGAAAGCAATCCGATACGACCAGCCGGGCGGCCCGGACGTGATGAAGTGGGTCGATGTCGACGTCGACGCGCCGAAGGCCGGCGAGGTACGTATCCGCCAGCACGCGGTCGGGCTCAACTACATCGACGTGTATTTCCGCACGGGCCTGTATCCGCAGCCGCTGCCGGCGGGCCTCGGGATGGAGGCGGCCGGCGAAGTGACGGCCGTCGGCGACGGCGTGAGCGCGCTGAAGGTCGGCGATCGCGTCGCCTACGTCGCGCAGCCGCCGGGCGCGTATGCGCAGGAGCGCGTGCTGCCGGCCGAGAAACTCGTGAAGCTGCCCGACGGCATCGGCTACGACGATGCGGCGTCGGTGATGCTGCAGGGGCTGACCGCGCATTATCTGCTGCGTCGCACGTACCCGGTGAAGGCCGGCGACACGATCCTGATCCATGCGGCGGCCGGCGGCGTCGGGCTGCTCGTGTGCCAGTGGGCGAAGGCGCTCGGCGCGACCGTGATCGGCACGGTCGGCTCCGACGAAAAGGCCGAACTCGCGAAGGCGCACGGCTGCGATCACCCGGTCGTCTACACGCGCGAAAACTTCACGCAGCGCGTGAAGGAGATCACCCACGGCGCGGGCGTGCCGGTCGTCTACGATTCGATCGGCAAGGACACCTATGTCGGCTCGCTCGACAGCCTCGCGCCGCTCGGCTACTTCGTCAGCTTCGGCAACGCGTCCGGCCCGCTGCCGCCGATCGACTCGAAGGAGTTCTCGTCGCGCGGCTCGCTGTTCTTCACGCGGCCGACGCTGTTCTCGTACATCGCGAAGCGCGCCGATCTCGAAGCGGCGGCCGCCGAGCTGTTCGACGTGATCCTGTCGGGCAAGGTGAAGACGAGCATCAACCAGCGCTATCCGCTCGCGGAAGTCGGCCGCGCGCATGCGGATCTGGAAGCGCGCAAGACCACCGGCTCGACGATTCTCGTTCCCTGACCGTTCCTTTCCGTGCCGGCGCCATGCCGGCACGCGCCTTCGCGGGCGGCGCTGCGGTGCCGCCCGTCCCGCCTCAGTTTTTCTCCCGCCTCGCGTTTACACGTTTTTTATATCCGCCCCGATACCTTTGACCCGCCCTTTACGTGCGTTCCCATAACGTTCCAGTCGTCTGATTTCGACGACGGAGAACACAAAAATGGATGGGGTATTCATCGGCGCCCTGGTGCTTTTCACCGTGCTGATCCTCGGTCTGGTTGCCGGTTGCGAGAAGCTCGTGCAATACGGTCGCGGGGGGCGAGCATGACCTGGATGCTTTGGCTGGCGGGCGCGTCCACCGCGCTGCTGTTCGCGTATCTCGTCTTTGCGCTGCTGCGCGCGGAGGACATCGAATGAACGCGAACAACCTGTTGCAGACGCTGCTGTTCATCGTCGTGCTGCTGGCGGCGGCCGTGCCGGTCGCGCGCTATCTGACCGCGGTGCTGGACGGCAGCGCGCGCGTCGTGCGCGTGTTCGGGCCGCTCGAACGTGTGCTGTACCGCGTCGCGGGCGTCGACGCCGGCACCGAGATGAACTGGAAGCAATACGCGGTCGCGACGATCGCGTTCAACGCGCTCGGCGTGCTGTTCCTCTACGGGCTGCTGCGCCTGCAGGGCTTGCTGCCCGGCAACCCGCAGCAGTTCGGCGCGATGACGGCCGACGGCGCGTTCAACACGGCCGTCAGCTTCGTCACCAACACGAACTGGCAGGACTACACGCCCGAGCAGACCGTCAGCTACCTGACGCAGATGCTCGGCCTGACCGTGCAGAACTTCCTGTCGGCGGCGACCGGCATCGTCGTCGTGATCGCGCTGATCCGCGGCTTCGCGCGCCACACCGCGCAGACCATCGGCAACTTCTGGGTCGACCTGACGCGCGTGACGCTGTACGTGCTCGTGCCGATGGCCGCGCTCGTCGCCGCGCTGCTGATGAGCCAGGGCGTGCTGCAGAACCTGAAGGCGTACCAGGACGTGCCGGTGCTGCAGGCGAGCACCTATGCGGCGCCGAAGCTCGACGCGCAGGGCAACCCGGTGAAGGACGACAAGGGCAACGCGGTCACGGTGCCGACCCCGTTGACGAAGCAGACGCTCGCGATGGGCCCCGTCGCGTCGCAGGAAGCGATCAAGATGCTCGGCACCAACGGCGGCGGCTTCTTCAACGCGAACTCCGCGCATCCGTACGAGAACCCGACGCCGTTCGCGAACTTCGTGCAGATCTTCGCGATCCTGATCATCCCGGCCGCGCTGTGCCTCGTGTTCGGCCGGATGATCGGCGACCGGCGGCAGGGTATCGCGGTGCTCGCGGCGATGACGGTCGCGTTCGCGGTCGCGACCGGCGTCGAGGTGAGCGCCGAGCAGGCCGGCAACCCGACGCTCGTCGCGCTGCACGTCGACCAGTCGGCGAGCGCGCTGCAGCCGGGCGGCAACATGGAAGGCAAGGAAACGCGCTTCGGGATCGCGCAGACCGGCATCTTCACGGTCGCGACGACGGCCGCGTCGTGCGGCGCGGTCGACGCGATGCACGATTCGCTGACGCCGGTCGGCGGCCTCGTGCCGATGCTGCTGATGCAACTGGGCGAGGTGATCTACGGCGGGGTCGGCTCCGGCCTCTACGGGATGCTCGTGTTCGCGCTGCTCGCGGTGTTCGTCGCCGGCCTGATGATCGGCCGCACGCCGGAATACGTGGGCAAGAAGATCGAGTCGTACGAGATGAAGATGGTGTCGATCGTCGTGCTGCTCACGCCGCTGCTCGTGCTGGTCGGTACGTCGATCGCGGTGCTGGCGGACGCGGGCAAGGCCGGCATCGCGAACCCCGGCCCGCACGGCTTCTCGGAAATCCTCTATGCGTTCAGCTCGGCCGCGAACAACAACGGCAGCGCGTTCGCGGGCCTGACGGTCGGCACGCCGTTCTACAACTGGATGACCGCGATCGCGATGTGGTTCGGCCGCTTCGGCACGATCGTGCCGGTGCTGGCGATCGCCGGCTCGCTCGCCGCGAAGAAACGCATCGCGGCGACGAGCGGCACGCTGCCGACCCACGGCCCGCTGTTCGTCGTGCTGCTGCTCGGCACCGTGCTGCTGGTGGGTGCGCTGACCTACGTGCCGGCGCTCGCGCTGGGCCCGGGCGTCGAGCACCTGATGATGTGGCTGGGCGCGTGACGCGCGCCCGCATGGCGACACATTGAAAAGACTGAAGAGCTTGAAGAGATCGCAATGACTCAACATTCCGCAACACGGTCCATGTTCGATCCGGCGCTGCTGCGCCCGGCGATCGTGGATTCGTTCAAGAAACTCACGCCGCGCACGCAGTTGCGCAACCCGGTGATGTTCTGCGTGTACGTCGGCAGCATCCTGACCACGATCCTGTGGATCGCGGCGCTCGCCGGCCAGGCCGAGGCGCCCGCGGGCTTCATCCTCGCGGTCGCGCTGTGGCTATGGTTCACGGTGCTGTTCGCGAACTTCGCCGAAGCGCTCGCGGAAGGGCGCTCGAAGGCGCAGGCCGCGTCGCTGCGCAGCGCGAAGAAGGACGTGATGGCGAAGAAGCTCAACGAGCCGCATCCGAAGTCGCCGATCCGCATCACGACCGCGTCCGACCTGCGTAAAGGCGACGTCGTGCTCGTCGAGACCGGCGACGTGATCCCGGCCGACGGCGAGGTGCTCGACGGCGTCGCGTCGGTCGACGAATCGGCGATCACCGGCGAATCCGCGCCGGTGATCCGCGAATCGGGCGGCGACTTCTCGTCGGTGACGGGCGGCACGCGCGTGCTGTCGGACTGGATCGTCGTGAAGGTCACCGCGAATCCGGGCGAGGCGTTCCTCGACCGGATGATCGCGATGGTCGAAGGCGCGAAGCGCAAGAAGACGCCGAACGAAGTCGCGCTGACGATCCTGCTCGTCGCGCTGACGATCGTGATGCTGCTCGCGACCGCGACGCTGCTGCCGTTCTCGATGTTCTCGGTCGAGGCGATGAAGGCCGGCCACGTGGTGACGATCACCGCGCTCGTCGCGCTGCTCGTGTGCCTGATCCCGACGACGATCGGCGGCCTGCTGTCCGCGATCGGCGTGGCCGGGATGAGCCGGATGATGCAGGCGAACGTGATCGCGACGTCGGGGCGCGCGGTGGAGGCGGCCGGCGACGTCGACGTGCTGCTGCTCGACAAGACCGGCACGATCACGCTCGGCAACCGCCAGGCGTCGACGTTCGTGCCGGCGCCCGGCGTGACCGAGGAAGCGCTGGCCGATGCCGCCCAACTGTCGTCGCTCGCCGACGAAACGCCGGAAGGCCGCAGCATCGTCGTGCTCGCGAAGGCGCGCTTCGACATTCGCCAGCGCGACATGGCGCAACTGCACGCGACGTTCCTCGGCTTTTCCGCGCAGACGCGGATGAGCGGCGTCGATCTGCCGGGCCGCGAAATCCGCAAGGGCGCGGCCGATGCGATTCGCCGCTACGTCGAGACGCACGGCAGCCGCTTTCCGGAAGACGTGCGCCGCGCGGTGGACGACGTCGCGCGCCGCGGCAGCACGCCGCTCGTCGTGGCCGACCTGCAGGAAGGGGCGGCGCGCGTGCTCGGCGTGATCGAGCTGAAGGACATCGTGAAGGGCGGCATCAAGGAGCGCTTCGCGGAGCTGCGCAAGATGGGCATCAAGACCGTGATGGTGACGGGCGACAACCGGCTGACGGCCGCGGCGATCGCGGCGGAAGCGGGCGTCGACGATTTCCTCGCGGAAGCGACGCCGGAAACCAAGCTCGCGACGATTCGCGAGCACCAGGCGGCCGGGCGCCTCGTCGCGATGACGGGCGACGGTACCAACGACGCGCCGGCGCTCGCCCAGGCGGACGTCGCGGTCGCGATGAACACCGGCACGCAGGCGGCGAAGGAGGCCGGCAACATGGTCGACCTCGACTCGAACCCGACGAAGCTGATCGAGATCGTCGAGATCGGCAAGCAGATGCTGATGACGCGCGGGTCGCTGACCACGTTCTCGATCGCGAACGACATCGCGAAGTACTTCGCGATCATTCCGGCCGCGTTCGTGACGACGTACCCGCAATTGCGCGTGCTCGACATCATGCACCTGAGCTCGCCGGCGTCCGCGATCCTGTCGGCGGTGATCTTCAACGCATTGATCATCGTCGCGCTGATTCCGCTCGCGCTGAAAGGCGTGACCTACCGGCCGCTCGGCGCCGCGTCGCTGCTGCGCCGCAACCTGCTGGTCTACGGGCTCGGCGGCGTGCTGCTGCCGTTCCCGTTCATCAAGCTGATCGACATGACGCTCGCCGCGCTCGGCTGGGCCTGAGCCGGCCGCACCTAGCCGGCCGCACCTGAAGGAACCATCATGAAATCGTTGATTCGCCCGCTCGTCGTACTGTTCGTCATCCTGACCGCCGTGACGGGGCTCGCTTACCCGGCCGCGATGACCGTGTTCGGTCAGGCCGTGTTCCCGTCGCAGGCCAACGGCAGCCTGATCGAACAGGACGGCAAGGTCGTCGGCTCCGCGCTGATCGGCCAGCCGTTCGACGCGCCGAAGTATTTCTGGGGCCGGCTGTCGGCCACCGCGCCGATGCCGTACAACGCGGCCGGCTCCGGCGGCTCGAACCTCGGCCCGCTGAACCCGTCGCTCGCCGACCAGGTGAAGGCGCGCCTCGCCGCGCTGCGCGACGCCGGCACCGACCTGTCGAAGCCGGTGCCGGTCGATCTCGTGACGGCGTCGGCGAGCGGCCTCGATCCGGAGATCACGCCGGCCGCCGCCGCGTACCAGGTCGAGCGCGTCGCGAAGGTCCGCAACATGGCGCCGGACGCGGTCGCGCAACTCGTTGCCGCGAACACGACGGGCCGCCAGTTCGGCGTGCTCGGCGAGCCGCGCGTGAACGTGCTGAAGCTGAACCTGGCGCTCGACGCGGCGCAGGCTGCGCACTGACCGATCGCGCGTACCGACCGGCATCCGGCGCGCCCGAACCGCGCCGGATGCGCTTTTCCCGACGGCGCGCGCGCCGTCTTTGCCTTTTGCGGCGATTTGGAACCACAATGCTCGTACCCGCGCGCATCCGGGCGCTCCGCCTTCCTCACGCATGAACCGTCCCGATCCAGACCAACTTCTCGACAAGCTGCAGCGAGACGAAGAAAAGCAGCGGCGCGGCCAGCTCAAGATCTTCTTCGGCGCGTCCGCCGGCGTCGGCAAGACCTATGCGATGCTGCAGGCCGCGCGGCAGCGCCGGCAGGAAGGCGTCGACGTCGTCGTCGGCATCGTCGAGACCCACGGCCGCGGCGAGACCGCCGCGCTGCTCGACGGCCTCGACGTGCTGCCGCCCGCGCGCCTCGACTATCGCGGCCGCACGCTCGCCGAATTCGATCTGGACGGCGCGCTCGCGCGTGCGCCGCAACTGATCCTCGTCGACGAGCTCGCGCATTCGAACGTGCAGGGCGCCCGGCACCTGAAGCGCTGGCAGGACGTCTACGAGCTGCTCGACGCGGGCATCGACGTGTATACGACCGTCAACGTCCAGCACCTCGAAAGCCTGAACGACGTGGTCGGCGCGATCACGGGCATCCGCGTGTGGGAGACCGTGCCCGATCGCGTGTTCGACGCGGCCGACGAAGTCACGCTCGTCGACCTGCCGGCCGAGGAGTTGCTCGAGCGCATGCGCGACGGCAAGGTCTATCTCGCGCAGCAGGCCGAGCGCGCGGTGCGCAACTTCTTCCGCAAGGGCAACCTGATCGCGCTGCGCGAGCTGGCGCTGCGGCGCACGGCCGATCGCGTCGACGCGCAGATGCGCGAATACCGCGCCGACCGGTCGATCCAGCGCATCTGGCAGGCGCGCGAGCGGCTGCTCGTGTGCGTCGGCCCGGGCGCCGAAGCGCCGACGCTCGTGCGCGCGGCGGCGCGCCTGGCCGCGAGCCTGAAGGCCGACTGGATCGCCGTGTACGTCGAGACGCCGCGCCTGCAGCGGCTGCCCGACGCGCGGCGGCAGCGCACGCTCGACGCGCTGAAGCTCGCGGCCGAGCTCGGCGCGGAGACGGCCACGCTCGCCGGCGCCGACGCGGTCGCCGCGCTGATCGGCTATGCGAAGGTGCGCAACGTATCGAAGCTGGTCGCGGGCGGCTCGCCGAAGGTCGGGCTCGCGCGCCGCTTCGCGCGGCCGTTCGGCGAGCAACTGGCGGAACGCGCGGGCGACGTCGACCTGATGCTGATTCGCGCGTCCGCGAGCGACGAGGCGCGCGCCGCGCCGCTCGACGCGCGGGCGCGCGACTGGCGCGATGCGTTCGCGAAGTTCGGCACGCATCGTTCGCCGCCGCGCCATTACGCGTATGCGGCCGCGATCTGTGCGGCGATCACCGTCGTCGCGAGCGTCGTATCCGGGCGGCTGGACCTCACGAATCTCGTGATGCTGTACCTGCTCGGCGTGGTGTTTTCGGCCGTGCGGCTCGGGCGCGGCCCGGGCGTGCTGCAGTCGTTCCTGTCGGTGGCCGCGTTCGATTTCTTCTTCGTGCCGCCGCGCATGTCGTTCTCGGTCAGCGACACGCAATACCTGCTGACCTTCTTCGGGATGCTGCTGACGTCGCTCGTGATCAGCCACCTGACGTCGACGCTCACGCGCCAGGCGAGCGTCGCGCAGCGCCGCGAGCGCCGCACCGGCGCGATCTACGCGATGGCGCGCGAGCTTGGCGCGGCGCTGACGACCGAGCAGATCGTCGAGATCGGCAGCCGCCACGTGGGCGAGGTGTTCCGCGCCCGCGTCGCGTTCCTGCTGCCCGACAGCGCGGACCAGGTACGGCAGAAGATCGAGGAGCCCGATGCGGCCGTCACGCTGACGGGCGCGGAGCTCGACCGCGACGTCGGCCAGTGGGTGTACGACCAGCAGAAGCCGGCCGGGCGCGGCACCGATACGCTGCCGGCGACGGCCGCGCTGTACCTGCCGCTGAAAGCGCCGATGCGCACGCGCGGCGTGCTCGCGGTCGCATCGCGCGAGCCGCGCGAACTCGAGGTGCCCGAGCAGCAGCGGATGCTCGACGCATTCGCCGCGCAAATCGCGCTTGCGCTCGAGCGCGTCCATTACGTCGAGATCGCGCGCGACGCGCTCGTCAACATGGAGTCCGAGCGGCTGCGCAACTCGCTGCTGTCGGCGATCTCGCACGACCTGCGCACGCCGCTCACGACGATCGTCGGCTTTTCGTCGATGCTCGCGAACGGGCGCGCGGCCGCCGACGCGGGCGACGCCGCGGCGGCCGCGCGGCTCGCGCAGCGCGAGGGCGAACTCGTCGACGCGATTCACGACGAGGCGCTGCGCATGACGGGCATCGTCACGAACTTGCTCGACATGGCGCGGCTGCAGGGCGGCAGCCTGCAGCTCAAGCGCCAGTGGTCGCTGCTCGAGGAAACCGTCGGCGCGGCGCTCGCCGCCTGCCGGCGGGTGCTCGCGCGTCATCCCGTGCGCGTCGCGCTGCCGGCCGACCTGCCGTTGCTGCAGATGGACGCGGTGCTGATGGAGCGGCTGTTCACCAACCTGTTCGAGAACGCGGCGAAGTACACGCCGCCCGATACGTCGCTCGACATCGGCGCTGAGCGCGTGACCGACGACGGGACCCCGTTCGTGCGCGTGCACGTCGACGATCACGGCCCCGGCTTGCCGGCCGGCATGGAGACGCGGATCTTCGACAAGTTCACGCGCGGCGAGAAGGAGTCGGCGACGCCCGGCATCGGGCTCGGGCTCGCGATCTGCCGCGCGATCGTCGAGGCGCACGGCGGTAAAATCGGCGCGCTCAACCGCACCGCGCCCGACGGCCGCGTGACGGGCGCGCGCTTCTGGTTCACGCTGCCGGTCGACACGCCGCCGGCCGCGCCGGCCGCGCCCGACGACGAATCCGACCTGCCGGGCGCATCGCCCCCATCCGAGCCATTGCCAGACCATGAGTGAACCCAGCCTGACCGTCGTCCTGATCGAGGACGAAAAGCAGATCCGCCGCTTCGTGCGCGCCGCGCTCGAGGAGGAGGACATCGCGGTGTTCGAGGCCGAGACGGGCAAGCAGGGGCTGATCGACGCGGCGACGCGCAAGCCCGACCTCGTGATCGTGGACCTCGGCCTGCCCGACACCGACGGCCTCGACGTGATCCGCGAGCTGCGCGGCTGGTCCGAGGTGCCGGTGATCGTGCTGTCCGCCCGCACGCAGGAGGAGGAGAAGGTCGCGGCGCTCGACGCGGGCGCCGACGACTACCTGACCAAGCCGTTCGGCGTGTCCGAACTGCGCGCGCGGATGCGCGCGCAACTGCGCCGGCGCAACCAGGGCGGCGCGAACGAGTCGCCGAAGGTGACCTTCGGCGCCGTGACCGTCGATCTCGCGCTGCGCCAGGTGTGGCGCGACGACGCGATCGTGCACCTGACGCCGCTCGAGTACCGGCTGCTCGCGACGCTCGTGCGTCACGCGGGGCGCGTGCTCACGCACCGCCAGCTGCTGCGCGACGTGTGGGGGCCGTCGCACGTCGAGAGCCATCATTACCTGCGCATCTACATGGCGCACCTGCGCCAGAAGCTCGAGGCCGATCCCGCGCAGCCCGAGCACATCGTCACCGAGACGGGCGTCGGCTATCGGCTCGTCGGCGCGGTGTGACGGGCGGTGCGCGGCGGGGCATGCGGTCGGAAGCCGCGCACCGGCAGGGTTGTGCCGGCGCGACAGTTTCGCGACCGCGGCCGCCCTTGCACACCGGCTGCGCAATCCCCGCTATCCTGACCGTTCCCCGAACGAAAACGAGGAGCGTGCAATGTCCGTCCGTCTGGTCGTCAGCTGTGCGCTGGCGCTGGCTGCGCCCGGCGCGTTCGCCCAGCCGCTGCCGCCCGGGCAGCAGCCGCCCGGGCAGCAGCCGCCCGCGCAGGTGGCGCTGGCCAATCCCGCATCGGTCAACTGCGAGAAGCTCGGCGGTCGCCACGTGATCCGCAGCCTGCCGCGCGGGCAGGTCGGCATGTGCGTGTTCAAGGACGGCCGCGTGTGCGAGGAGTGGGCGCTGTACCGCGACGACCGCTGCGTCGGCGGCGTCGCGCCCAAGCGCGTGACGAATTGACCGCGTCAGGCCGATCGCGCCCCGCATCGGCCGCCGCGGCGGCCCACAGCCGGCAGGTCCGTAAGCCTCTTGTTATACTCGGCGCCGCCCGGGGACGACCCCGGGTCATTCGCTTCAACGGGGACGGCCCCATCCGATACGGAGTACGTCGAGATGGCGTGGGTATGGTTGTTGATCGCCGGTTTGCTGGAAGTGGCCTGGGCGGCCGGCTTGAAATCGTCGGACGGCTTCACGAAGCTCGGTCCGTCGCTGTTTACGATCGTGACGGCGCTGGCCAGCTTCGGGCTGCTCGCGGTCGCGATGCGCCAGTTGCCGCTCGGCACCGCGTACGCGGTGTGGACGGGCATCGGCGCGGTCGGCGCGTTCGTGTTCGGGATCGTGATGATGGGCGAGGCGCTGACCGTCGCGCGCGTCGCGAGTGCGGCGCTGATCGTCGCGGGGTTGGTCGGCCTGAAACTGTCGTCGGCCGCCTGACGACGGCCTGCCGGGCGCCGCGCCGCCGCGGAATTGCGGCGGTCGGTCGCCCGGCCTGTCTATAATGGAACGCATTCGGGCCTGAATACCGCCGTGCTGCTCGCGGCACGCGGTGCCGGTCGCCACGCGCCGCGCGGCCGGTCTGTCCGACCCGATCCGATCAATCGGCAAAACGCACGGAAAGTGCAAGGAGAGGGCCATGATCGAAGCCATTTCGCTCGGCGCGGGACTCGCGTGGGCGAGCGGCCTGCGCCTGTACCTGGCGGTGCTGATCGCCGGCGTGCTGGCGCGGTTCGGCTGGCTCCACCTGCCCGACACGCTGGCCGTGCTGACGTCGCCGTGGGTCATCGGCGCCGCGGCCGTGCTCGCCGTGACCGAATTCCTTGCCGACAAGATCCCCGCATTCGACTCGCTGTGGGATGCCGTGCACACCTTCATCCGCATTCCGGCCGGCGCCGTGCTCGCGGCCGGCGCGCTCGGCCATGCCGATCCGACCATGCTGGCGGTCGCGGGGCTCGCCGGCGGCTCGCTCGCCGGCGCCGCGCACGTGGCGAAGGCCGGCACGCGCGCGCTGATCAACCTGTCTCCCGAACCGATTTCGAACTGGGTCGCGTCATCGACCGAGGACGGTCTCGTGGTCGGCGGCCTGGTCCTCGCGTTCTTCGTTCCGCTCGCCTTCCTCGTGCTGCTCGCCGCGTTCGTCGCGGCGTCGGCATGGGCGCTGCCGCGCCTGTGGCGCGGCGTGTCGGGCGGTTTTCGCGGGATGGCGAACCACATGGTGTCGCGGCTCAACTCGATCGGAGGAAAACGCGATTGAAGGGGCCGCAACACGCGGGGCAGCCGCCGGCCGGGCAACCCGGCCATGACGGGCGCGCGCATGCGGGCCGCTTCGGCCTGCGCGACCTGATCCATCAGGCCGCCCGGATGACCGCGCGCGACTGGCGCGCGGGTGAGTTGACGCTGCTGGTCCTCGCGCTGGTGCTCGCGGTCGCGGCGCTGACGAGCGTCGGCTTTCTTGCCGATCGGCTGCGCCAGGGGCTCGAGCGCGACGCGCGCCAGATGCTCGGCGCCGATTTCGTCGTGCGCGCCGATCGCCCCGTCGATCCATCGTTCGACCGGCAGGCTCGCGCGCTCGGTCTGCGTACCGCGACGACGGCCATCTTCCCGAGCATGATCGCGTCCGCCGCGGGCGGGCAGGCCGCCGACGCGGCGCCGTCGCGCCTCGCGGCCGTGAAGGCCGTGTCGCCCGGCTATCCGCTGCGCGGCGCGGTCGAGATCCTGCCGGCCGGCGCGACCGTCGCGCAAAAGGCGACCGCGATTCCCGCGCCCGGCACCGTGTGGGCCGACCCGGCGCTGCTCGATGCGCTGCACCTCAAGGCGGGCGATACGGTGCGCGTCGGGCTGCGCACGTTTACGGTCGCCGCCGCGATTGCCCGCGAACTCGATCGCGGCTTTTCGTTCGTCAATTTTTCCCCGCGGCTGATGATGCGCGCGGACGAGCTCGCCGCGACCGGGCTCACGGGCTACGGCAGCCGCGTCACGTACCGGCTGCTGGTCGCGGGCGACGCACCGGCCGTCGCGCGCTTCGAAGCGTATGCACACGCGCGCGTCGACGGCGGGAAGCTGCGCGGCGTCGGGCTCGAGTCGTTGCAGGAAGGGCAGCCGCAGGTGCGGCAGACACTGGATCGCGCGCGCCATTTCCTGACGCTCGTCGCCTTGCTGACCGCGCTGCTCGCGGCGGTCGCGATTGCGATGGCCGCGCAGCGCTACATGCGGCGCCATCTCGACGGCTGTGCGACGATGCGCTGCCTCGGCGTGAGCCGCCGCACGCTCGGCGCGCTGTTCGCGCTCGAATTCGCCGGCGTCGGCATCGTGTCGGGCGCCGCGGGCGCGGTGCTCGGCTATGGCGGCCACTGGGCGTTGCTGGCCGCGCTCGGCAGCCTGATCGACGTCGTGCTGCCGCCGCCGACGCCGTGGCCGGCGCTGATCGGCATGGGCGCGGCGCTCGTGCTGCTGCTCGGTTTCGCGCTGCCGCCCCTCGTGCCGCTCACGCGCGTGCCGCCGGTGCGCGTGTTGCGGCGCGAGTGGGGCGACGCGTCGCGCACCGCGTGGGCCGCGTATGCGATCGGTGTCGTGCTGTTCGCGGGGCTGCTGATCGCGGCCGCCGGCAACCTGAAGCTCGGCCTCATCGTCGCGGGCGGCTTTGCCGGCGCGTTGGTCGGTTTCGCGCTGATCGCCCGGCTCGTGCTGTTCGCCGCCGCGCGCGCGGTGCGCGATGCGCGCGTGGCCGCGGGCGTCGGCTGGCGCTACGCGCTGGCGTCGCTGCATCGGCGCGGCACGGCCAGCGCGCTGCAGATCACTGCGCTCGCGCTCGGCCTGATGTGCCTGCTGCTGATCGCGATCACGCGCAACGACCTCGTGGCGGGCTGGCGGCAGTCGACGCCGCCGGACGCGCCGAACCAGTTCCTGATCGACATCCAGCCCGACCAGCGCGCCGATGTCGCCGCCTATCTGGCTGCGCACGGCGTGCGCGACGCCGTACCGGCGCCGATGGTGCGCGGCCGCCTCGTCGCGATCAACGGCAAGCCGGTGAATCCGGACGCGTACCCGTCCGAAGAGGCGCGCCGGCTCGTCGATCGCGAATTCAACCTGTCGTACACGACCGAACTGCCGTCGGACAACCGGATCGTCGAAGGCGACTGGTTCGGTACCGCGGCCACGCCGCAGATCTCGATCGAAGCCGGCCTGGCGAAGACGCTGAACGTGAAGCCGGGCGACACGCTGCGCTTCGACGTGACGGGGCTGACGGTCGACGCGCCCGTCACGAGCGTGCGCAAGCTCGATTGGGGCTCGTTCCGCGTCAACTTCTTCGTGCTGATGCCGCCGCCGGTGCTGAAGGATTTTCCGGCCGTCTATCTGACGAGCTTCCATCTGCCGGCATCGGACGCCGCGCTGCTCGATCCGTTGATCGCGCGCTACCCGAACCTGACCGCGATCGACGTCGCGCCGATCCTCGCGCAGTTGCAGCGGATGATGCTGCAGGTGGTCGGGGCGGTGCAGTTCCTGTTTGCGTTCACGCTCGCGGCCGGCGTGCTCGTGCTGTACACGGCGCTCGCCGGCTCGCGCGACGAGCGTGTGCGCGAGGCCGCGCTGCTGCGCGCGCTCGGTGCGTCGCGCGCGCAGGTCAATGCGGTGCAGCGCGCGGAATTCATCGTGGTCGGCGCGCTGGCCGGCGCGCTGGCGTCGGCGGGCGCGATCGCGGTCGGCTGGGTGCTCGCGTCGCGCGTGTTCGATTTCCGGCTCGCCGTCGATCCGTGGCTCGTGCCGGCCGGCATCGCGGCCGGCGTCGTCTGCGCCGGTGCGGCCGGCTGGCTGAGCCTGCATAATGTGTTGCGGCGCCCCGCGCTGCAGTCGCTGCGCGACGCCTGAGCGTCGCCCGCAGCCCGAAGATCCCGTTTTCCGACTATCCGTATGACCGATGTGAATGACGATGCGCCGTCGCAGCCGACGGCGTTCGAGCTCGTGGGCGGCGAAGCCCGCGTGCGCGACATGGTGGACCGCTTCTACGACCTGATGGACCTCGAACCCGAGTTCGCGCAGATTCGCGCGCTGCATCCGCCTTCGCTCGACGGGTCGCGCGACAAGCTGTTCTGGTTCCTGTGCGGCTGGCTCGGCGGCCCCGACCACTACATCAGCCGGTTCGGCCATCCGCGGCTGCGCGCGCGGCACCTGCCGTTCCCGATCGCGTCGGTCGAGCGCGACCAGTGGCTGCGCTGCATGGCGTGGGCGATGGAAGACGTCGGGTTGCCGGAGCCGCTGCGCGAGCGGCTCATGCATTCGTTCTACGACACGGCCGACTGGATGCGCAACCGGCCCGGTTGATCCACCGGTACGCCGCCGCCCGCGCGCGGGACGATCTGCGTCTGGGCGCACGTGCAGCGCGGCGCGACACTGGCCGTTTCCCCCATCGACACGAGGCTCCCCCGATGACGACACAAGCGCTGTTTCGCGAAGACGCGTACCTCACGCAATGCGAGGCGACCGTCCAGGCCGTCGGCGACGATGGCATCCGGCTCGATCGCACGGTGTTCTATCCGCTCGGCGGCGGCCAGGCCGGCGACGCCGGCACGCTGACGCTGCCCGACGGCAGCACGATCGCGATTGCCGATACGCGCAAGGCGAAGTTCGACGGCGCGACGCCCGACGACGCGGTGCACGTGCCCGCGCCGGGCCAGGAGGCGCGCGTCGCGACGCTTGCGCCCGGCACGCGCGTGGTCGCCGCGATCGACTGGGTGCGCCGCTACCGGCACATGCGCCTGCACACGGCCGCGCACCTGATGTGCGCGGTGCTGCCGTACTCGGTCGACGGCTGCAGCGTGACGGCCGACTACGTGCGGCTTGATTTCGCGACGTCCGACGCGATCGACCGCGACGACGTCGAGCGGCGCCTCGCGGGCCTCGTCGTCGGCGCGCATCCGGTCACGACCGAATGGATCACCGACGACGAGATGGCCGAGCGGCCCGAGCTCGTGCGCACGATGAGCGTGAAGCCGCCGATGGGCCTCGGCCGCGTGCGGCTGCTGCGCATCGAAAACGTCGACCTGCAGCCGTGCGGCGGCACGCATGTGCGCAACACGTCCGAAATCGGCGGGCTGCGGGTCGCGAAACTGGAAAAGAAGAGCGCGCGCACACGGCGCCTCGTACTGGAGTTTGCATGACGATCGATACCGGGAAAGCGGCCGCGGCGGCGCTCGATCCGCAGGCACGGGAGATTCTCGATTTCTGGTTCGGCGAGCCGGGCTCGGCCGAATTCGGGCAGGAACGCAAGATCTGGTTCAACGGCGGCGCGGCGTTCGACGACGTGCTGCGCACGCGTTACGGCGCGCTGCTCGACGCCGCATGCGACGGCGCCTGCGATCACTGGGCCGGTTCGCCGGAGGGGGCGCTGGCGTTGATCGTCGTGCTCGACCAGTTCTCGCGCAACATCCATCGCGGCACGCCGCGCGCGTTTGCCGCCGATCCGAAGGCGCTCGCGCTTGCCCGTCGCGTCGTCGCGGCCGGCTGGGACGCGCAGTTGCCGAGCGGACATCATCGTGCGTTCGCGTATCTGCCGTTCGAGCACGACGAATCGGTCGAGAGCCAGCGCGAGGCCGTGCGCCTGTGCGCGGGCATCCGCGACGAGGCCGGGTGCGAGAGTTATCACCGCTTCGCGTTGCTGCATGCGGCGGTCGTCGAACGCTTCGGCCGCTTTCCGCACCGGAACGCGATTCTCGGTCGCGTGTCGACCGATGAGGAAACGGCGTTTCTGCGGGAGCCCGGCTCGTCGTTCTGACGATCGGGCCTGGGCGCGACGAGGAAACGGGCGGCGAGCCCGCGCACGCTGGCGGGTTCGTGGCGGCCGGCGTCGCGCAAAGCGCGCGGCCGGTGCCGAAGAGGACAGTCAAGGCGGGCAGGACGGCGCATCGCGCCGCCCCGTGTCACTGCAGGTGCTGTTCGGGCGTGCGTACGTAGACGCGCAGCAGTTCCGCGTTGTCGCCCGGGCGGGCGCCGGTCCAGAACAGCTTCCATTCGTTGCCCGGCGCCGGATCGACGGCCCGTACGCCCTGCACGATCATCCACGTGCAGCGCGTCGTCTTCGCGTCGTCGATCGGCGTGTGCTGGATGCCGGAGAAGTAGTACAGCATCGGCGCTTCCGATTCGCCGAGCCCGTGCAGGCTCGCCATGCAGTCGCCGTCGTTCCATTCGAGCGCGAGATGCGCGTTCAGGTCGTCGAACACCGAGCGATAGCTCTTCGCGACGTCGAGCCACGGCAGCAGCAGCGTATAGATCAGCCCCCACGCGACGAGCGCGCCGGCGCCCCACGACAGCGCGCCGCGCCACAGGCCCGTCGTGCGCAGCTTCGGCAGCAGCGTCAGCCAGCCGACCGTCAGCGCGAGCGCGCCGGTCACGAGCGCGGGCTGGATCGGCATCGTCCAGTCGAGCGGCAGCCAGCGGCCGAGCAGCGCGAGATCGGCATGCGACGCGGCCGGATCGGCCATCACCGCCCAGATCGCCCATGCGAGCACGACGACCGTGCCGAACAGGATGCGGCTCAAGTAATCCCACGCGAGATGCAGCCGGCGCGGCAGGCGGTCGATCGCCTGCGCGGCGACCAGCGCGAGCGGCGCGAAGAACGGCAGGATGTAGAGCTGGCGCGACGTCGCGGACACCTGCAGCACCGCGAGCCCGATGCCGGCGAACAGCACGGGCAGCGCGATGCGCGGCGCGCGCCAGTCGCGCCATGCGCCGCGGGCGAGCGCGACGATCGCGAGCGGCGCGACCGGGAAGCCGACGAGCAGGAACGCGCGCAGGATGAAGAGCGGCTTGTCGTTTTCGGCGCCCAGTTCGGGAACGGAGAAGCCGAAGAAGCGGCCGACGTTGTTGTCCCAGAACCACGTCATGAACAGCGTTTCCGAGCGCAGGAACAGGGCGGTCGGCCAGATCAGCGCGAACGGCGCGAACACGAGCGCGGCAATGCCGAGCGCGCGTGCGAACGAGCGGGTGCGGCAGGCCGGATAGAGCGCCAGCGTGCAGACGAGCGTAGCCGCGAACACGAGCGGCACGAACAGCCCCTTCGCCATCAATGCGACGCCGACGCCCGCGCCGAAGATCGGCGCGGCCCAGCGGCTCGCCGGATGCGCCGGCAGCCCGTGCAGCATCGGCTGCGCACGCGCGACGTGCTGCATCACGAGTTCGAGCAGCCCGCAGAACCCCATTGCCGTGCCGGCAAACAGCGCGACGTCCGTCATCATGTCGTGCACGTGCTTGATGACGACGAGCGTGCCCGCGCTCAGTACGACCGGGCCGAGCACGCGCAGGTCGAACCAGTCGTCCGCCCGACTGGCCACGCGGGCCGCGCGCGCGATGAAGCCGAACGCGAGCGCGGCGAACAGCGCGCTCGCCAGGCGCGCCGCGTCGTGCAGCGGCATCACGCGCTGCAGCAGCCACGCGAGGCTGGTCGCGACCCACGCGTAAAGCGGCGGCTTTTCCATGAACGGCAGGCCGGCATTGGTCGGCACGACGAAGTCGCCGGTCTCGAGCATGTGCTGGATGATGCCGAACGTGTAGGTTTCGTCCTGTTTCCACGGATCGTGCCCGAGCACGCCGGGCAGCGTGTACGCACACACCAGTGCGGCGACGAACAGCCATGCGCGCCAGCCGAACAGCAGCGAGCGCTCGCGTGGGGGGCTGGTGACGGCGATCGAGGCGGCGACGGGCGTGCCGGCGACGTCCAGCGTCGCGATGACGTGGGTATCGGCGGTCGAGCGGGTGTGCGCGGCCGGGGCGGGCACGGGCGTGCGTCGCCGGCTGGGCGCTGCGGTTCCAGGCATGGAAAAGATCTCGGGTCGAGCGAGCCGGTCCGGCGACATGGGCAGGACCGATAAGGGGCTATATCCGGGTAACGGACAGCGTGTTCAAGACACCTGTCTGAATGTCCGCTAGTAGAACACGAAATTGTTACGGACGTTTACTGAAACTGTCACGGAATTGTGGAGATTTGTGGCGCCGTGACCACGGCGCGGTTTCGACCGCCGTATTGTTGCGCCGCGCGTCAGCTTAGCGGCCGCCGCCGACGTCGAGCAGGGCGCCCGTCGTGTAGGACGCCGTATCGCCGAGCAGCCAGACGATCGCCTCGGCGATCTCCTGCGCTTCGCCCGCGCGGCCGAGCGGTGTCTGCGCGCCGAGACGGGCCGCACGGTCCGGCTGGCCGCCGCTTGCATGAATGTCGGTCTCGATCAGGCCGGGGCGCACCGCGTTCACGCGCACGCCGTGCGGGCCGAGTTCCTTTGCCAGGCCGATCGTCAGCGAATCGACCGCGCCTTTCGAGCCCGCGTAGTCGACGTACTCGTTCGGCGAGCCGAGCCGCGACGCGATCGACGACACGTTGACGATCGCGCCGCCGCGGCCGCCGCGGTCGGTGGACAGCCGGCGCGCGGCTTCGCGCGCACACAGGTAGGCGCCGAGCACGTTGGTGTCGAACATCCGTCGCAGCCGGTCGATCGGCATGTCGGCGAGCGGCATCGACGGCGCGACGATGCCTGCGTTGTTGACCAGCGCGTCGAGCCGCCCGAATTCGGCGGCAACGGTGTCGAACATCGCGACGACGTCCGCCTCGTTCGCGACATCGCCCGCGACGATGCACGCGCGGCCGCCCGCGTCGCGCACCGCCTGTGCGGTCCGTTCGGCCGCCGCCGCGTCGCGCGCGTAGTTGATGCCCACGTCCCAGCCGCGCTCGGCCGCGAGCACGGCGGTCGCGCGGCCGATGCCGCGGCTCGCGCCGGTGATGAGGACGGCCTTGCGGTAGGATGGTGCGGTCATCGCGTGCGGGCTCCGGTGAGGGTTACTTCGCTGCGTCGGGCGCCCACTTGTCGCGGGCGGGCGGCTGGTAGCGGCGCAGCCGCTCGATCAGCGCGGCGGGTTCCGATTCGACGCACAGCGCGTCGAAATAGGCCGGCCGCATGAAGCCTTCGTCGACCGTATGGCGCAACAGCGCGATCAGCGGATCGTAGAACGCATCGATGTTGTAGAGCGCGACGGGCTTGCGGTGATAGCCGAGCTGCGCCCACGTGTAGACCTCGAAGAGCTCCTCGAGCGTGCCGGCGCCGCCGGGCATCGCGACGAACGCGTCGGAGAGGTCGGCCATCATCTTCTTGCGATGGTGCATGTCGGGCACCACGTGCAGTTCCGACAGCCCCGTATGGCCGACTTCCTTGTCGACGAGCAACTCGGGGATCACGCCGACCGCACGGCCGCCTGCCGCCATCACTTCGTCGGCGATCACACCCATCAGGCCGACGCGGCCGCCGCCGTACACGAGCGTGAGGCCCGCGTCGACCAGCGCGCGGCCGAACGCGCGCGCGGCATCGGCATAGACGGGCCGCACGCCGGACGACGAGCCGCAGTAAACGCAGACTGCCTTCATTGCTTGGCGTCCTTGGCGGCGGCTTGACCGGTGGCGACGGGCCCGCCGGCCGGGCGCGGCGAACCGTCGCGCGGCGGCAGGTAGTCGGAGAACTGGCGCTTGGGCAGCTTGCCGGAGACCAGATCGTCGAACAGCTGGCGCGAGCGGCCGCGCAGGTACGGGGCCATGATCGAGATCACGTGCATGCTCACCTGGTGCAGCTCTTCGCGGATCGCGTCCTGGTCGTTGTATTTGCGCGGATGCATCACGTACTGATACGACAGCCAGTATGTCGAGATCACCGCCATGTTGGTCGCGATGACTTCGATCTCGGCGGGCGTCGCGACCATTTCGGCGTCGGAGACGAGCAGCTCGCACATGTCGTGCGCGAAGCGCACCTTGTGGCTGATGATCTGCTTGAAGTGCGTCTCGAGCGTGCGGTTGCGTGCGAGCAGGTCGTTGAGGTCGCGATACAGGAACCGGTAGGTCCACATGAAATCGGCCATGTACTGCAGGTACGACCAGGTTTCGTCGATCGTCGGACGATGATCCTCGGGGAAGCGCAGCCGCCGTTCGATCTGCTGCTCGAACTGCGCGAAGATGCTGTTGATGATGTCGTCCTTGTTGCGGAAATGGTAGTACAGGTTGCCTGGACTGATTTCCATTTCCTCGGCGATCGTCGTGGTGGTGACGTTCGGCTCGCCGATCTCGTTGAAGAGTTTCAACGACAACTCGAGAATCCGTTCGCGGGTGCGGCGGGGAGGTTTCGCTTCCATGTCGTCCGGCCCTGTGTATGCCGGACTGGCGGGCGCTGCAATCGATGCTGCGTGATTCGTCCGGCGCGGGTTGCTGTTCTATGTCTAGCGGACGATTATAAACCGGGGTTTCGCCACATCGGGGCATTTCGTGATCGCGGCCCCGCGCGGCGCATGGTGCAGCGCCGCACGCGGGGGGCGGGGCAGGCGCCCTAGAAGCCGAGCCAGCGTGCGACGACCGGACCGAGCACGAAGCCCCAGGTCGTCACGCACGCGAACAGCGCGACCGTCACGGCCGCGCTGCCGAGGTCCTTCGCGCGCTTCGAGAGTTCGTGGCGCTCGAGCGAGATGCGGTCGATCGCGGCTTCGACGCTCGAGTTCAGCAGCTCGACGATCAGCACCAGCAGCACCGAGGCGATCAGCAGCGCGCGCGACGCGGCCGGCACCGGCGCGAACGCGCCGATCGGCAGCATCAGCGCGGCGAGCGTGAGTTCCTGGCGAAACGCGCTTTCCTCGCGGATCGCGACGCGAAAGCCGTTCAGCGAATGCTTGAGCGCGAACCACGCACGCGTGATGCCGCGGTGGCGCTTGTACGGGTTCGGCGGCAGCGGCGTCAGTTGATCGTCCGGGCCGAGCGGCTCGTGCGGATGCGCGTCCGTTTCGGCGTGCGGCTCTTCCTCGTCGAACGGCCGGTGCCGTTGCGGCGTTGCGTTAAAGGGCGGGGTCTTGTCGTTCAGGTCTCGTTTCAAACGGCGGCACCTTCGGCGGGCGAGTACGCGGTCTTCGGCAGTGGCTTCAGATGCGACGCGAACTGCTCGGACGCCGCGCGCCACGAGAAGCGTTCGGCCCACGCGCGCGCAGTCGTGCGTTCGATCTTCAGCGCCTCGAGGCAGGCTTCCTGCAGGTCCTCGTGCATCGCGCCGGCGTCGCCTCCGCTGAGCACGTCGATCGGGCCCGTGACGGGATACGCGGCCACCGGCGTGCCGCAGGCGAGCGCCTCGAGCAGGACGAGGCCGAACGTGTCGGTGCGACTCGGGAACACGAACACGTCGGCCGCAGCATACACCTTCGCGAGCTCGGCCTGCGACAGCACGCCGAGATAGTTCGCCTCCGGGTAGCGCGACTTCAGTTCCGCGAGCGCGGGGCCTTCGCCCGCGACCCATTTCGAGCCGGGCAGATCGAGGCGCAGGAACGCCTCGACGTTCTTCTCGATCGCGACGCGCCCCACGTACAGGAAGATCGGCCGCGCGGTGTTGAGCACCTTCGACTCCATCGGCCGGAAGATGTCGAGATCGACGCCGCGCGTCCACAGCACCACGTTCGTGAAGCCGTATTTCTCGAGATCCTGCTTGACGACCGGCGTCGGCGCCATCACCGCGAGCGACGGGCCGTGGAACCAGTGCAGGAAGCGGTAGGTCGCGGCGAGCGGAATGCCGAAGCGCGCCTGCACGTATTCCGGAAAGCGCGTGTGGTAGGCGGTCGTGTACGGCAGCTTGCGGGTGCGCGCATAGCGCCGGGCGGCCAACCCGAGCGGGCCTTCGGTCGCGATGTGCAGCGCGTCGGGCGCGAACGCATCGATCCGCGCGCGCAGCTTGCGGTACGGCAGGATCGACAGGCGGATCTCGGGGTAGGTCGGGCACGGTACCGTGCGGAATTCCAGCGGCGTCAGCAGTTCGACGCGGTGGCCGAGCGCCGTGAGTTCGCGCGACGTGCTCTTCAGCGTGCGCACGACGCCGTTGACCTGCGGTTCCCACGCGTCGGTGACGATCATGATCTTCATCGCGGCATCTGTCCTGTAAGTAAGGGGGTGTCAGGCAGTGGCCTTGGCCTTGCGCGACGTGGTCTCCGACGGCGCGGCGCGCATCACCGTCCAGTAGACGATCTTCAGTTCGCCTTCCATCGTTTCGACGAGCGCGGACAGGCTTTCGACCCAGTCGCCGTCGTTGCAGTACAGCACGCCGTCGATGTCGCGGATCTCGGCCTTGTGGATATGGCCGCACACGACGCCGTCGCAGCCGCGGCGGCGCGCCTCGTCGGTCATCACGGTCTCGAACTGCGAGATGAAGTTGACCGCGTTCTTCACCTGGTGCTTCAGGTACTGCGACAGCGACCAGTACTGGAAGCCCAGCCGGCTGCGGATCCGGTTGAACCAGCGGTTCAGCACGAGGATCAGCGTGTAGAGCGTGTCGCCGAGGTACGCGAGCCATTTCGCGTGCTGGATCACGCCGTCGAACAGGTCGCCGTGCACGATCCACAAACGTTTGCCTGCGAGCGTCGTGTGGAATGCCTCGCCGCGCACCTGGATGTCGCCGAACGCGAGATCGCAGAACTGCCGCGCGCCTTCGTCGTGGTTGCCGGGGATGTAGACCACCTGCGTGCCCTTGCGCGCCTTGCGCAGGATCTTCTGCACGACGTCGTTGTGCGCCTGTGGCCAGTACCAGCCTTTCTTCAACTGCCAGCCGTCGATGATGTCGCCGACGAGGTACAGGTATTCCGAGTCGTTGTGACGCAGGAAGTCCAGCAGGTAAGGCGCCTGGCAGCCGCTCGAGCCGAGGTGGATGTCGGACAGCCAGATGGTGCGGTAGCGATGGGCGGACGGCTCGGGGTCCTCGTGCTGCGTGGTGTGCGCGACGGGCGGCTTGTGCGACACCACGCCGTCGGTTGCCCCCGAGCCGGACAGGAACGCAGTGGCGGCGCGAGCGCCGATGGGGTGACGAAACAGTGAGGTCGCGGACGTTTTCTGGCCCATGCATGACTCGCGCCGGTTGACATTACCGGCATTCCGCCATGCGGGCGTGACTGTGCCGTGACAGTCACGAGACGTTCTTATTACGGCCGTCGAAGGATGTTTAGCAGTGAACGGATGGGCGTTGCGTAACCTGTCGCACCGAACGATCGTCGCTTGTTTGGTAAGGGCGTCCGGCTCGGCGAGCGCGCCGGACGAGCGGCTTTCGTCTGGCGAATGCGGCGCGTCAGCGCGGGATCGCGACGACGCGCGTGCGCGCGATCCGGTCGTGCGGGAACTGGCGGCCGGCGTGCAGTCGGGCCGCGCCGGCCCACACGACGATCCATGCGGCGGTGAGCGCGAGCGTGACGGGTACCGACAGGCCGAGGAGCGGGTGCAGCGCGAGCGGCGGCAGGAACCACAGCCAGCCGAGCACGTAGCGGACGAGCGCGTGGCCGGCGCTCAGCGGCCGGCCGCTCGACGATTCGAGCCGGAGCCGCCAGGTTTTCATCGGCAGCGTCTGGCCGCCGTGCGTCCAGAACCACACGAAATACGCGCCGACGACGAGCGCGATCCATGCGGCAAGCAGGTTGTGATGGACAAGGCCGTTGCGTTGCTGTGTCGCGAGGCTGAACGCGAGCCCGGCGAAGAACACGACGCCGAACAGCAGCACGCCTTCGTAGAGCAGGGCGGCGAGGCGTCGCCGTACGGACGGCGCGACGGCCGGGGTTTCGGGTGCGCCGGTGCTCGCCACGGCCGCTCAGGAGCCCTTGAACAGCGAAGGCGCGTCGGCGGGCGACACCGGCGCCACGGCGGCCGGCGCGGATGCGGTGCCGGAGGTCGACGACGCGGGCGCCGGCTGCGCGGCGGCACCGGCCGACGCGGGCGCCGCGGCCGCCGCCGCGCCGCTCGCCGGGTGTTCGTGCGCGTTGACGAGGCGGCGGACGTCACGGTCGGCGGCGGTCGGCGGCGCGCTGACGACACTCGGCTTGCGACGGCGCTCGGCGGCGGCAAGCCGTTCCTTCTGCTCCTCGGGCAGTTGCTGGTAGGCCTTCCACGCGCGCTCGCGCGCCTGGGCGGACAGCTCCTTCGCACTCTGGTAGTTCTCGCGCGCGACGCGGCGCTGCTCGGGCGTCATCTTCGCCCATTCGGTCATCCGCTCCTGCAGGCGCTTCTGATCATCCGGCGACAACTTCGCGAAACGCGATGCGATCTTCAGCCATTTGCGCTTGCGGGCGTCGCTGAAGCCGTCCCACTGGTCGGCGAACGGGGCGAGGGCCGCGTGCTGCGCCGGCGTGAGGCGCGCCCACGACAGCGGGCCGGCGGCGGCCGGCAGCGGCAGGGGCAGCGGGGGGAGTTCGGCGGTCAGGCCGGTCGCGGTCGACGCGGGCGCGGCGGGGCTGGTGGTCGCGACGGGCGCCGTCGCGGGGGCCGGGTGGAATCGGGGATACGTGGCGACGTAGGAAACGGCGATCGCGATCACGCATCCGAAAAATACGGCCAGGCCGCGCTTCTGACTCACCCGTACGATCCCCTCGTTATTGTCTGTTAGTGAGCGCGCGAAAGATACGCGTTGAACCCGTGGTCGAGATACGCATTGAGCGGCAGGTCGTCGCTGAGCATCGCCGCGTCGATATCGGCGAGTTCGGCGGTGCGCTGCATGTCTTCCCAGTACGCGATGCCGACGAGCCCCGCGAGCAGCAACGCGAGCGGCCATGCGCGCAGCAGCCGGCGCGCGAACGACGGGCGGCCGGCCGGCGGGCGGTTCGCGGGCGTCGGGCCATAGGCGCCGGCCGCGCCGGCGAAGGCCGGCACGAACACCGGCGCGCTCGCGGCTTCGGGCTTCTTGCGCGCGAGCGCGGCCCGGCGGGCGACGGCCAGCCGATCGGTGGTCGCGGCAGGCAGGGCGGCTGCGCGCTCATCCAGCGCGCGGCGCACCTTCAGCGCGAATTCGAGTTCTCGGTTTGCGGGAGCGGAGCTCATAGCGTGATTCCTTTGGCCTTGAGCGCTTGCGCCAGCGTGTGAGTGGCTCGCGAGCAGTGCGTCTTGACGCTGCCCTCGGAGCACCCCATCGCGGCGGCAGTCTCGGCGACATCCATATCTTCCCAATAACGCATCAGGAACGCTTCCCGTTGACGCGCCGGAAGTTTCTGGATTTCCTCGTCGATCAGGGCCAGAACCTGCTCTCTTTCGAGGCGGTGCTCGCTGCTCTCGACGCCCGCGTTGTCGTCCGCGGATTCGAGCGTTTCGAGCGGGTCGAAGTCGTCGTCGTCGGTGCTGTTCAGCGACGAGAACAGCGTCACCCAGGTGTTGCGGACCTTCTGCCGGCGGAACCAGTCGTGGATCGCGTTCTGCAGGATCCGCTGAAAAAGCAGCGGCAGCTCGGCCGCCGGCCGGTCGCCGTACTTTTCAGCGAGCTTGATCATCGCGTCCTGCACGATGTCGAGTGATGCATCGTCGTCACGCACGGCGTACGCGGCCTGCTTGAACGCGCGCCTTTCGACGCCCGCCAGAAAGTCGGCGAGTTCCTTGTCTGATGCCATTCCGTGAAGGTATGCGCTGCGGCCCGCTGCGTGGTGTAAAAGGTCGAAAAATTTCGTAAAACCCGCGGATGCTATCAAATTTTCGCGCGGCTTGGCACCGGGTCGGGCGCCGCACGTTGCGCGCGAACCGCGCCGGCGGGGCGCCGGGCGGCGCGCATGATGCGCTGCGGGATATTTTGCTTGACGGCTCAATCGCTACCCGCTATCGTCGGCGATTCGCAACATGAAGTGATGGTCTCATTTGAGGCTGGCCCAAGAAGCCCGCCCTTCAAACTAGACGCGCCGCTTGAACCCGAGCCACAAGCCCGGCAGAGAGCACCCGATCAATTTTTTGCCGAAAATTCGAAAGGTCAACATGAACATGCCCAGCGCGGAATTCTCCACGTCGGAACCCCTTTCCCCTCCCGATAGCGACTCCATCGGCGGCACCGTGCTCATGAAGGCACTGGCCGACGAAAACGTCGAATTCATCTGGGGCTATCCCGGCGGCTCGGTTCTCTACATTTACGACGAGCTGTACAAGCAGGACAAGATTCAGCACGTGCTGGTGCGCCATGAACAGGCGGCCGTGCACGCAGCCGATGCGTATGCGCGCTCCACCGGCAATGTCGGCGTCTGCCTCGTGACGTCGGGCCCCGGTGTCACCAACGCGGTGACCGGCATCGCAACGGCGTACATGGATTCGATCCCGATGGTCGTGATCAGCGGCCAGGTGCCGACGGCCGCGATCGGTCAGGACGCCTTCCAGGAATGCGACACCGTCGGCATCACGCGTCCCTGCGTGAAGCACAACTTCCTCGTGAAGGACGTGCGCGACCTCGCGGAAACCGTCAAGAAGGCGTTCTACATCGCCCGCACGGGCCGTCCGGGCCCGGTGCTGATCGACATCCCGAAGGACATCTCGAAGACGCCGTGCCAGTACGAGCCGATCAAGAGCGTGTCGCTGCGTTCGTACAATCCCGTCACGAAAGGTCATTCGGGCCAGATCCGCAAGGCCGTGTCGCTGCTGCTGACGGCGAAGCGCCCGTACATCTACACGGGTGGCGGCATCATCCTCGCCGACGCGTCGCGCGAACTGAACCAGTTCGCGGACCTGCTCGGCTACCCGGTCACGAACACGCTGATGGGCCTCGGCGGCTATCGCGCGTCGGACAAGAAATTCCTCGGCATGCTCGGCATGCACGGCACCTACGAAGCGAACATGGCGATGCAGCACTGCGACGTGCTGATCGCGATCGGCGCGCGCTTCGACGACCGCGTGATCGGCGATCCTGCCCACTTCGCGTCGCGTCCGCGCAAGATCATCCATATCGACATCGACCCGTCGTCGATCTCGAAGCGCGTGAAGGTCGACATCCCGATCGTCGGCGACGTGAAGGAAGTGCTGAAGGAGCTGATCGAACAACTGCAGACGGCCGAGCATGGCCCCGACACCGAGGCGCTTGCGCAATGGTGGAAGGACATCGAGAGCTGGCGTGCGAAGGACTGCCTGAAGTACGACCGCGAAAGCGAGATCATCAAGCCGCAGTACGTGGTCGAGAAGGCGTGGGAGCTGACGGACGGCAACGCATTCGTGTGCTCGGACGTCGGCCAGCACCAGATGTGGGCCGCGCAGTTCTACCGTTTCAACAAGCCGCGTCGCTGGATCAACTCCGGCGGTCTCGGCACGATGGGCTTCGGCCTGCCGGCGGCGATGGGCGTCAAGATGGCCCATCCGGACGACGACGTGCTGTGCATCACGGGCGAAGGCTCGATCCAGATGTGCATCCAGGAACTGTCGACCTGCCTGCAGTACGACACGCCCGTGAAGATCATTTCGCTGAACAACCGCTACCTCGGCATGGTCCGCCAGTGGCAGCAGATCGAATACAGCAAGCGCTATTCGCATTCGTACATGGATGCGCTGCCCGATTTCGTGAAGCTCGCCGAAGCGTACGGCCATGTCGGCATGCGGATCGAAAAGACCTCGGATGTGGAGCCGGCGCTGAAGGAAGCGCTGCGCCTGAAGGACCGCACCGTGTTTCTCGACTTCCAGACCGATCCGACCGAAAACGTCTGGCCGATGGTACAGGCCGGCAAGGGCATCACCGAGATGCTGCTCGGATCGGAAGATCTGTAACGGCGCGACGCGCGCAGCGCGCGATGCGGCCGCCTTCACGAAGGGCGGCGCGGCACGCGGCGGCGCGCGGCGCGAGCGAATCGACACGGACACATTCTGGAAGAAGCGAACATGAGACACATCATTTCCGTCCTGCTGGAAAACGAACCGGGCGCGCTGTCGCGCGTGGTCGGTCTCTTTTCCGCACGCGGCTACAACATCGAAACCTTGACGGTGGCGCCGACCGAAGACCAATCGCTGTCGCGGCTGACCATCGTTTCCATTGGCTCGGACGACGTGATCGAACAGATCACGAAGCATCTGAACCGCCTGATCGAGGTGGTGAAAGTGGTGGACCTGACCGACGGTGCACACATCGAACGCGAGCTGATGCTGATCAAGGTCCGTGCAGTGGGCAAGGAGCGCGAAGAAATGAAGCGGATGTCGGACATTTTCCGCGGCCGCATCATCGACGTGACCGAGAAGACCTACACGATCGAATTGACGGGCGCGAGCGACAAGCTCGACGCATTCATCCAGGGGCTGGACGCCACCGCGATCCTCGAGACCGTGCGGACCGGCAGCTCCGGCATCGGACGCGGCGAGCGCATCCTGAAGGTGTGATGCCGATATTGCAAGAAGGCACGCCGGGTGCGCCGTCATGTCCCGGCTCGCAGTACCCCATCCGAACGAATTGTTGAATTTTTGAATTAGCGAAGGAACCATCATGAACGTTTTCTACGACAAAGACGCCGACCTCTCCCTCATCAAGGGCAAGCAAGTCACGATCATCGGCTACGGCTCGCAAGGCCATGCGCACGCACTGAACCTGAAGGACAGCGGCGTGAACGTGACGGTCGGCCTTCGCAAGGGCGGCGCGTCGTGGAGCAAGGCCGAGAACGCCGGCCTGTCGGTCAAGGAAGTCGCGGAAGCGGTGAAGGGCGCGGACGTCGTCATGATGCTGCTGCCGGACGAGCAGATCGCCGACGTGTACGCGAAGGAAGTGCACGCGAACATCAAGCAGGGCGCGGCGCTGGCATTCGCGCACGGCTTCAACGTCCACTACGGGCAGGTGATCCCGCGCGCCGACCTCGACGTGATCATGATCGCGCCGAAGGCCCCGGGCCACACCGTGCGCGGCACGTACTCGCAAGGTGGCGGCGTGCCGCACCTGATCGCGGTTGCGCAGAACAAGTCGGGCGCGGCACGCGACATCGCGCTGTCGTACGCGGCGGCGAACGGCGGCGGCCGTGCCGGCATCATCGAGACGAACTTCCGCGAAGAAACCGAAACCGACCTGTTCGGCGAGCAGGCCGTGCTGTGCGGCGGTACCGTCGAGCTGATCAAGGCGGGTTTCGAGACGCTGGTCGAAGCCGGCTACGCGCCGGAAATGGCGTACTTCGAGTGCCTGCACGAACTGAAGCTGATCGTCGACCTGATCTACGAAGGCGGCATCGCGAACATGAACTACTCGATCTCGAACAACGCCGAGTACGGCGAGTACGTGACCGGCCCGCGCGTCGTCACGGAAGAGACGAAGAAGGCGATGAAGCAGTGCCTGACCGACATCCAGACGGGCGAGTACGCGAAGAGCTTCATTCTCGAGAACAAGGCGGGCGCCCCGACGCTGCAGTCGCGCCGCCGCCTGACGGCCGAGCACCAGATCGAGCAGGTCGGCGCGAAGCTGCGTGCGATGATGCCGTGGATCGCGAAGAACAAGCTCGTCGACCAGACGAAGAACTAAGCACCCCGTGCTGTTCCGGCCCTTCGAGCGAAGGGCCGGCATCAAAAAGCCGTCCGAAGGCAGCAGTGCCCCGGGCGGCTTTTGTTATGCTACGGGCTTTGCAATTCACCGAACACAGAACGAATCCATGAACTATCCTCATCCGATCATCGCGCGCGAAGGCTGGCCGTTCATCGCGATTGCAGCCGTCATCGCGCTGTTGATCCATGCCGTCGGGGGCTTCGGCTTCGCGTGGCCGTTCTGGCTGCTGCTCGTCTTCGTCGTCCAGTTCTTCCGCGATCCGCAGCGCCCGATCCCGGCGCAGCCGAACGCGGTGCTCTGCCCGGCAGACGGCCGCATCGTCGCGGTCGAGACCGCGCAGGATCCGTACGCGAACCGCGAAGCGCTGAAGATCAGCGTGTTCATGAATGTCTTCAATGTCCATTCGCAGCGTTCGCCGGTCGATGGCGCGATCAGCAAGGTCGAATATTTCCCGGGCGCGTTCCTGAACGCGGCGATCGACAAGGCGTCGACCGAGAACGAGCGCAATGCGGTGGTGATCCAGACGGCGAGCGGCAAGACGGTCACGTCCGTGCAGATCGCCGGCCTGATCGCGCGCCGGATCCTCTGCTACGTCCGTGCCGGCGAGCCGCTGTCGCGCGGCCAGCGCTACGGTTTCATCCGCTTCGGTTCGCGCGTCGACGTGTACCTGCCGCTCGGCAGCCGCGCGAAGGTGTCGATCGGCGAGAAGGTCTACGCGTCGTCGACGATCCTCGCCGAGCTCGAGCAGTAAGGGGCGGGGCGCACGATGGCCGCATTCAAACCGCGTCGGCCGCGCAACGGCTCCAGCCAGACGCCACGCCCGTTCCGCCGCAACAAGGTGATGGCGCCCGATCAGGCGCCGCTCGAAAGCCGCCGCGCCGCGCGCCAGCGGTTCCTGAAGACGCGCGGCATCTATCTGCTGCCGAACGCATTCACGACCGCCGCGCTGTTCTGCGGCTTCTTCGCGGTCGTGCAGGCGATGAACGTGCGCTTCGAGATCGCCGCGATCGCGATTTTCGTCGCGATGGTGCTCGACGGAATGGACGGGCGCGTGGCGCGCATGACGCATACGCAGAGCGCGTTCGGCGAGCAGTTCGACAGCCTGTCGGACATGGTGTCGTTCGGCGTGGCGCCCGCGCTCGTGATGTACGAGTGGGTGCTGAAGGATCTCGGTCGCTGGGGCTGGCTCGCCGCGTTCGTCTATTGCTCGGGCGCCGCACTGCGTCTCGCGCGCTTCAACACGAACATCGGCGTGGTCGACAAGCGCTTTTTCCAGGGGCTGCCGAGCCCGGCCGCGGCCGCGCTGATCGCGGGCTTCGTGTGGCTCGCGACCGACAACCGCGTGCCGATGAAGCTCGGCTGGCTGCCGTGGGTCGCCTTCGTGCTGACGATCTACGCGGGCGTGACGATGGTGTCGAACGCGCCGTTCTACAGCGGCAAGGCGCTCGACGTGCGGCACCGCGTGCCGTTCGCGGCCATCCTGCTCGTCGTCGTCGCGTTCGTGCTCGTGTCGTCCGATCCGCCGCTGATGCTGTTCTGCCTGTTCGTGCTGTACGGGCTGTCCGGCTACGTGTTCTGGGCCTACATGGCCGTGCGCGGGCGCGCGAATCCGGCGCGTTCGTCGCAGCGCGATCACTGACGCCGACGCTGCGCGTGCCGGAAGCGGCGGCCTCGGGGCCGCCGTTTTCATTTGGCCCTTTTTCGAGCCGGGCTGCGTCGATTCCCGGGTGCCGTCCGATTGCGCGGCCAACGGAATGTCGCTATAGTCTTCGGCATGACTGCATTTCCCCACCTCTCCCTCCTTCTAGCCGGTGCGCCGCTACGCGCGCTAGCTTTGGCGCGCCTGCCGCGCTGACCGTTCTCGCCCTCCGTCTCAAGCCTCGTCTGTTGTTGAACGTCGCCAGCGGTGGCGCGATCTCGTTACGTTTGACTTCCGTATAAAAGAGCCCTGGAGCCCCCCATGACAGACAAGCTGATCATTTTCGATACGACGTTGCGTGACGGCGAGCAATCGCCCGGCGCGTCGATGACGAAGGAAGAGAAAATCCGCATCGCGAAGCACCTCGAGCGGATGAAGGTCGACGTGATCGAGGCCGGCTTCGCGGCCAGCTCGAACGGCGATTTCGACGCGATCCACACGATCGCCGGTCTCGTGAAGGACAGCACGATCTGCTCGCTGGCGCGGGCCAACGACAAGGACATCCAGCGCGCGGCCGACGCACTGAAGCCGGCCAACAGCTTCCGGATCCACACGTTCATCGCGACGTCGCCGTTGCACATGGAAAAGAAGCTGCGGATGACGCCCGACCAGGTGTTCGAGCAGGCCCGCCTCGCGGTGCGTTTCGCGCGCAAGTTCACCGACAACGTCGAGTTCTCGCCGGAAGACGGCAGCCGTTCGGACATGGATTTCCTGTGCCGCGTGCTGGAAGCCGTGATCGCCGAAGGCGCGACGACGATCAACATCGCCGACACGGTCGGCTACGGCGTGCCGGAACTCTACGGCAACCTCGTGAAGACGCTGCGCGAGCGCATTCCGAACTCGGACAAGGCGATCTTCTCGGTGCACTGCCATAACGACCTCGGGATGGCGGTCGCGAACTCGCTCGCCGGCGTGAAGATCGGCGGCGCGCGTCAGGTCGAGTGCACGATCAACGGTCTCGGCGAGCGCGCGGGCAACACGTCGCTCGAAGAAATCGTGATGGCGGTGAAGACGCGCAAGGACTACTTCGGTCTCGACGTCGGCATCGACACGTCGCAGATCGTGCCGACGTCGAAGCTCGTGTCGCAGATCACCGGCTTCGTCGTGCAGCCGAACAAGGCGGTGGTCGGCGCGAATGCATTCGCGCACGCGTCGGGCATTCACCAGGACGGCGTGCTCAAGGCGCGCGACACCTACGAGATCATGCGCGCGGAAGACGTGGGCTGGACCGCGAACAAGATCGTGCTCGGCAAGCTGTCGGGCCGCAACGCGTTCAAGCAGCGCCTGCAGGAGCTCGGCGTATCGCTCGACAGCGAAGCCGAGTTGAATGCCGCGTTCATGCGCTTCAAGGATCTGGCCGACCGCAAGGCGGAGATCTTCGACGAGGACATCATCGCGATCGTGTCCGAGGAATCGGCGCTCGCGCAGGAGCAGGAGCACTTCAAGTTCGTGTCGCTGTCGCAGCGTTCGGAAACGGGCGAGCAGCCGCAGGCGAAGGTCGTATTCGCGGTCGAAGGCAAGGAAGTGACCGGCGAGGCGCGCGGCAACGGTCCGGTCGATGCGACGTTCAATGCGATCGAAGGCGAAGTCGGTAGCGGATCCGAGCTGCTGCTGTACTCGGTGAACGCGATCACGACCGGCACGCAGGCGCAGGGCGAAGTGACCGTCCGGTTGTCGAAGAGCGGGCGGATCGTCAACGGCGTCGGTACCGATCCGGATATTGTCGCCGCGTCCGCGAAGGCATACATTTCCGCGCTGAACAAGCTGCATTCGAAGGACGACAAGGTCAACCCGCAGCGCTCGTAAGCGCCGCGCGCGACGCGACCCCGAAACGCCCCGTGCGGCCCTGCGCCGCCGGGGCGTTTTTTCATCGGCCGCTCATTCGGCGGCCGGCGCACGGAACAGCCAGCGGCGCGCGGCCGCGCGTGGCGCCGGATGGCGCCGGCGGAACTCGACCGCGATCCCGCGCCGCGGCGCATCGGCGACGAACGCATCGAGCAGTTCGAGCACGTCGTGATCGATGTAGTCGGCGCGCGTCGCGTCGATGATCACCGCCGCCCGGTCCGGAATGTGCCGCAGGTGGTGCTTGACCTGCACCTTGCCGAGAAACGACACGTCCTTGCGGAACGACAGCAGGAAGTGATCGTCGTGCTGCGCGAGCGTGACGGGGCTCTTCAGGTTCGCGACGGCGACCGCGAGCACGCTGCATGCGAGGCCCATTGCGATGCCGAACAGCAGGTCGACCGCGAGCACGCCCGCGATCGTCGCCGCGAACGGCACGAACGCGGCCGGGCCTTGCTTCATCACCGAGCGGAACAGCGCGGGTTTCGCCAGCTTCAGACCGGTATGGATCAGGATCGCGGCGAGGCTCGCGAGCGGGATCAGGTTGATCAGGCCGGTGAGCGCGAACACGCTCGCGAGCAGCAGGATCCCGTGCACGATCGCCGACATCCGGCTTTGCGCGCCGGCGTTGACGTTGGCCGAGCTGCGCACGATCACCGACGTGATCGGCAGGCCGCCGACGGCGCCCGCGACGAGGTTGCCGACACCCTGTGCCTTCAGCTCGCGATCGGGTTGCGTCGGCCGGCGCTTCGGATCGATCTGTTCGACCGCTTCGAGGCACAGCAGCGTCTCGAGGCTCGCGACGACCGCCAGCGTGATCGCCACGCGCCATACGTCCGGATTGACGAGCTGCGCGAAGTTCTGGCCGAGCTCCGCGTGCTTGAGCGACGCGGCGAAGGCGGCGAACGATCCGAGTTCGGGCAGGGTGACGCGATGAGCGGCGCCCGGCGCGACCGCGGGCGCGACGACGCCCAGCGCGAGCGTCGCGCCGATACCGAGCACGACCACCGCGAGCGGCGCGGGCACCGAGCGCACCAGCGCGAAGCGGCGCAGCGCGGGGGTGTCCCACGCCACGAGCAGCGCGAGCGAAACGAACGCGATGGCCGTGGCGGCCCATGCGACGGGCAGGCCCGGCCAGTTCGCAAACGATTGCGCAGCCTGGCCGCCGATGCCGAACGCGAACGGAATCTGCTTCACGATCAGCAGCAGGCCGATCGCGGCGAGCATGCCCTTGATGACGGGCGACGGCACATAGGCGGCGAAGCGGCCCGCGCGCAGCATGCCGAGGCCGAACTGCAGCACGCCGGACAGCAGCACCGCGAGCAGGAACGCGGAGAAGCTGCCGAGTTGCGCGATCCCTTCGACGACGATCACGACGAGGCCGGCGGCCGGCCCGCTGACGGACAGCGACGAGCCGCTCAGCAGCGCGACGACGATGCCGCCGACGATGCCCGACACGAGCCCGGCGAACGGCTCGACGCCGGAGGCGTTGGCGATGCCGAGGCAGAGCGGCAGCGCGACGAGGAAAACGACGATGCCGGCGACGATGTCGCGCGGCAGGGTGGACAGACGCTCGTTCAGTTTCATGGTTGGGGGTGGTTTCGTTGGCATGGAGGGCGGGGCGCGGATCAGCCGAGCGCGGCGGCCGCAGCAGGCTCGGGCTCGGGTTCGGCCGGCGGCACCGTGTAGCCGGAATCGAGCTCCTTCAGAAGCCCGTCGGCGAGCGAAAAGATCCAGCCGTGCACGAGCGGCGGCCGTTCGCGGCCGCGTACGATCGGCGACGCGCGCAGCAGCCGCACCTGTTCGAGCACGTTCAACTCGGCGAGGCGGTCGGCGGCGGCCAGGTCGTCGAGCCCGTCGAGCGTGTCGCGATGACGCCGCGCGAGCGCGCAGAGCGGCGCGATGCGGCGCGCGACGTGCGGCAGGTCGGCGGGCGGCGGCAGCAGCGACGCGCGGACCCCGCCGCATCCGTAGTGGCCGCACACGATCACGTGATCGACCTTCAGCACCCGCACCGCGTACTCGAGCACGCTGGCGGAATTGTCGTCGTCGGGGTGGAACAGGTTCGCGATGTTGCGATGGACGAACAGCTCGCCCGGTGCGCAGTGCGTGATGGTTTCGGCCGGCACGCGGCTGTCGGCGCAGCCGATCCACAGGACGCGCGGGTTCTGGCCGCGCGCGAGCGCGTCGAAGAAGCCGGGCGTGTGTTCGCGCGTCTCGCGGGCCCAGGCAATGTTGGCAACCAGCATGCTCTTGGGGCGATTCATGAGGACTCCTTTCCGATAAAGGCAAATAAATACCGAACGAAATGACGTAATGGCATTCTTTCTAAATTGAAAGGTTTGGTTTCGCTGATATTAGGGGTATGCCCTAGCAGTCCGGGTGGATTGAAACAAATTGTTTCAAATTGATTGGGCGTAGTGCATTGCATGCACCAACGCGACGCATGAGATGCACTGCCCATGCCTGTTTGCGCGCAACGGCCCGCATGACGGGGCGTTCAGCGGATCGCCATCGTAATGTCATTGATTCGGAAAAGTTTTCCGTCTTATTCGTTGAATCAAATAAGGCGACGGAAAAAATGAAATGGCCATTCAGCAATAATTCGCGAATGGCCATTGCGATAATTGCGCGTAAATGCGCAATCGGTCAGAACAGGTTGCGGCGATCGGGGTCGTGCAGCGGGTCCGGCGTTTTCTGCGTGGTGCGCAGGATGCCCTGCGGATCGAAATAAAAGCTGTACATCATGTACCAGACGTTGTCCTCCAGATACCGGTACGTCCAGACCTCGCGCTTCATCAACGGGAAGTAGGAGGTCTCGACCGGGCGTCCGAAATTGACGAGGACGTCGGTTTTCGTCCACTTGCCGATCTCCGCGCGATAGAACTCGCTCGGCTGCAGCACCTGGCGCACGTTGACGATCCGGTGGGCTGCATCGACGTCGGCCGCGATCGTGATCTCGCCCATCGGCTGGGTCGGCCACATCAGGCGCTTGCCGCCGCCGGGCAGGTCGTAGATCTCGCGCGGCGGCCCCATGCGCGCGACGATCGCCGATTCGTCCTGGCCGGCCTGGTATTGCTGCCACGGTTGCGCGCAACCGGCCAGCAGCGCGGCGGCGCAGGCGGCCAGCACCGGCAGGCGCGCGGGAATGCGAATGCGCATCGGATTCTCCAGAACACGGAAACAAGCCCCGTTTTATCACGGACGGCGCGCGATCGCGCATCGCGCGGAAAAAATCGGTGCGGATCGCGCACCGCCGCGCTTGCGGGCGGCGGGTGCGGGGGCCTATGATCCGCGCTTCTCGGGCAGATTGAAGGGCAGGTGGCCGATGCTGGGGTGGAAGCGATGCGCGCTCGCGTGGAGCGCGGGGTGGATGCTGGTGTCGTCCGCATTCGCCGGCGGCGAGCCGGTGCGGATCGCGCTGATCGAAGGGATGTCGGGCCCGTTCGCGAACGCGGGCGCGGCAGTCGAGCGCAACTTGCGCTTCGGCGTCGAGCAGGTCAATGCGGCGGGCGGCGTGAAGCTGCGCGACGGCGCACATCCGCTCGAACTCGTGGTGCTCGACAGCAAGGGCAGCCCGGAGGAGGCGCTCGTGCAGTTGCGCGCGGCCGCCGACCGCCATATCGGCTTCGTCGCGCAGGGCAACAGCTCGGCCGTCGCGGCCGCGCTCGTCGCGGCGCTCGACAAGCTGAACGCGCGCGATCCGGACCGCCGGATGCTGTTCCTGAACTATTCGGCCGACGATCCGGCGCTGACCGGCGCGCGCTGCAGCTTCTGGCATTTCCGCTTCGACGCGCATGCCGGCATGCGGATGGCCGCGCTCGCGGACGTGATGGCGCGCGATCGCGCGCTGCGCAAGGTCTATCTGTTGAACCAGGACTACAGCTTCGGCCACGACGTCAGCGCCCTCGCGCGGCAGGCGCTGGCCGCACGGCGTCCGGACGTGGCGATCGCCGGCGACGAATTCCACCCGATCGGCCGGATCAAGGATTTCTCGCCGTATATCGCGAAGATCCGCGCGAGCGGTGCGGACGCCGTCGTGACCGGCAACTGGGGCAACGACCTCACGTTGCTCGTGAAGGCGGCGCGCGAACAGGGGCTCGACGCGAAGTTCTACACGTTCTACGGCAACAGCCTCGGCGCGCCGGCGGCCTTGGGCGACGCGGGCGTAGGCCGTGTCGTGGCGGTCGCCGACTGGCACCCGAACGCGGGCGGCGCCCGATCCGACGCGTTCTACCGCGCGTTCCGGGCCCGTTTTCCGGTCGCGCAGGACGACTATCCGGTGCGGCGGATGAGCCAGATGATCGACATGCTGGCCGCCGCGATGACCCGCGCGGGGTCGGCCGACCCGGTCGCGGTCGCGCGTGCGCTCGAGGGCCTGTCGTTCGACGACGGCTTCCACGCGTCGCGGATGCGCGCGCAGGATCACCAATTGATCCAACCCCTTTACGTGATGGAAATGGACAAGGCCGGTACGCCGGGCGTGCGCTTCGACAACGAAGGGTCGGGCTACGGCTTCCGGACGGTGCTCGCGGTGCCGGCGCCGCGTACGGAGATGCCGTCGACGTGCTCGATGACGCGCCCGTGACGGGAAGCGGTAAGAACGGCACCGAGTTGTGCTACAATGCGCGCCGGTTGTAAATCACGGCACGGCCATTCTTCCGTGTCCGCCTGTTCAGTTAGAAAGGAAATCACATGTCTGTTGCAGATATCAAGAAGTCGGAAGTCGTTGCTCAGTTCGCCCGCGGTACCAACGACACGGGGTCGCCCGAAGTCCAGGTCGCACTGCTGACCGCACGTATCGTCGAACTGACGGGTCACTTCAAGACCCACGCGAAGGATCACCACAGCCGCCGCGGCCTGCTGCGCATGGTGAGCCGCCGCCGCAAGCTGCTCGACTACCTCAAGGGCAAGGATGCCGACCGTTACCGCGCACTGATCGAGAAGCTGGGTCTGCGTAAGTAATCGAGGCGATTGCCGCCAGCAAGATGCCTGTGTCAGTCCGCTGATACAGGCATTTTGTTTTTGCGCGGTGCGTAGCGTCACGCGCATCGCAGGCTGTCCGGCACGTTCGTGCGGGGCCGCCGCCACGACCGATACCGGGGCGGGATTTGTGTCATTCCAGCGCGTCGCTGCATGAGCGCCGCGCTGGAATGGCATAAAAAACACACCTTGCTCCGGGTGATTCGGTCGGGACGCCGCCGCGCAGGATTGCCGGCGCGGCGAACGAAATGCATGAATACAAAGGAGCAACCATGTCCATGTTCAACAAGGTCGTGAAGGAATTCCAATGGGGCCAGCACAAGGTGCGCCTCGAAACCGGTGAAGTCGCCCGCCAGGCGAGCGGTGCCGTGATCGTCGACGTCGAAGACACCGTCGTGCTGGCAACCGTCGTCGGCGCGAAGTCGGCGAAGCCGGGCCAGGATTTCTTCCCGTTGACCGTCGACTACCTCGAGAAGACCTACTCGGCCGGCAAGATCCCGGGCGGCTTCTTCCGCCGCGAAGGCCGTCCGTCGGAGCACGAGACGCTGACGTCGCGCCTGATCGACCGTCCGCTGCGCCCGCTGTTCCCGGAAGGCTTCTACAACGAAGTCCAGGTCGTGATCCACGTGCTGTCCGTGAACCCGGAAATCCCGGCGGACATCCCCGCGCTGATCGGCGCATCGGCTGCGCTCGCCGTGTCGGGCCTGCCGTTCAACGGCCCGGTCGGCGCCGCGCGCGTGGCGTACATCGACAACGCGTACGTGCTGAACCCGACGCGTGAGCAGCTCAAGGCATCGCGCCTCGACCTCGTCGTCGCGGGTACGGAGCGCGCCGTGCTGATGGTCGAGTCGGAAGCCGATCAGCTGTCGGAAGACGTGATGCTGGGCGCCGTGGTGTTCGGCCACGAGCAGATGCAGGTCGCGATCGACGCGATCCACGATCTGGTCCGCGACGGCGGCAAGCCCGAGTGGGACTGGCAGCCGGCGCCGAAGAACGAGGCGCTGATCGCACGCGTGACCGAGCTGGCGCAGAACGATCTGCTCGCCGCTTACCAACTCCGCGACAAGCAGGCGCGTTCGGCGAAGTTGAAGGAAGTCTACGCGGCGACGTCGGCGAAGCTCGAGGAAGAGGCGCTGGCGGCCGGTACGGTCGCGGCCGACAAGGCCACCGTCGGCAACATCCTGTTCGACATCGAAGCGAAGATCGTCCGTTCGCAGATCCTGAACGGCGAGCCGCGCATCGACGGTCGCGACACGCGCACCGTGCGCCCGATCGAGATCCGCACCGGCGTGCTGCCGCGCACCCACGGCTCGGCGCTGTTCACGCGCGGCGAGACGCAGGCGCTGGTCGTCGCGACGCTCGGCACCAAGGGTGACGAGCAGATCATCGACGCGCTCGAAGGCGAATACCGCGAGCGCTTCATGCTCCACTACAACATGCCCCCGTTCGCGACCGGCGAAACGGGCCGCGTCGGCTCGCCGAAGCGCCGCGAAATCGGCCACGGCCGGCTGGCTAAGCGCGCGCTGGTCAAGTGCCTGCCGAGCGCCGACGAGTTCGGCTACTCGATCCGCGTCGTGTCGGAAATCACCGAGTCGAACGGTTCGTCGTCGATGGCGTCGGTATGCGGCGGCTGCCTCGCGCTGATGGACGCCGGCGTGCCGATGAAGGCGCACGTCGCGGGTATCGCGATGGGCCTGATCCTCGAAGGCAACAAGTTCGCGGTGCTGACCGACATCCTCGGCGACGAAGATCACCTCGGCGACATGGACTTCAAGGTGGCCGGCACGGAGCAGGGCGTGACGGCGCTGCAGATGGACATCAAGATCCAGGGCATCACGAAGGAAATCATGCAGGTCGCGCTCGCGCAGGCGAAGGAAGGCCGCATGCACATCCTCGGCAAGATGACCTCGGCGGTGTCGGGTGCGAACACGCAACTGTCGGAATTCGCGCCGCGCATGATCACGATCAAGATCAACCCGGAAAAAATTCGCGACGTGATCGGCAAGGGCGGTTCGGTGATCCGCGCGCTGACGGAGGAAACGGGCACGACCATCGACATCTCGGACGACGGCGTCGTGACGATCGCGAGCACGAACAGCGACGGCATGGCCGAAGCGAAGAAGCGCATCGAGCAAATCACGGCTGAAATCGAAGTCGGCCAGGTGTACGAAGGCACGGTGCTCAAGCTGCTCGATTTCGGCGCGATCGTGAACCTGCTGCCGGGCAAGGACGGCTTGCTGCACATCTCGGAAATCGTCAACGAGCGCGTGAAGGACATCAACGACTACCTGAAGGAAGGCCAGCAGGTGAAGGTCAAGGTGATCCAGACGGACGAGAAGGGTCGCGTGCGTCTGTCGGCCAAGGCGCTGCTGAATGAAGCAGCGGCGGCAGCGCAGTCGGATACGCCGCCGCAGCAGTAAGCGGACAGGCGGATCAACGGCCGGCAGTGCGAAAGCGTGCCGGCCGTTTTTTCTGTAGCATCGTTGTGCGGCGCAGCAGCGCCGGCCAGGCGCCCGCGCCGTGCGCACGGGCGTGCCATCCGATTCCGATCCTGGAGCGACTCTCACCATGAAAGCCATCGAAATCACCGAATTCGGCGCCCCCGACGTGCTGAAGCTCGCGGAGCGTCCGCGGCCCGAACCGAAGCGCGGCGAGGTGTTGATCAAGGTGGCGGCTTCCGGCGTGAACCGGCCCGACGTGTTCCAGCGCAAGGGCGCCTATGCGCCGCCGCCGGGTGCGTCGGATCTGCCGGGCCTCGAGGTCGCGGGCGAGATCGTCGGCGGCGATTTGTCCGATGCGGCGCTGAATCCGTTCGGCCTGAAGCTCGGCGATCGCGTGTGCGCGCTGCTCGCGGGCGGCGGCTATGCCGAATACGCGGTCGCGCCGCTGCCGCAATGCCTGCCGGTGCCCGACGGCCTCACCGACATCGAGGCCGCATCGTTGCCCGAAACGTTCTTCACCGTGTGGAGCAACGTGTTCGACCGTGCGCAGCTCGGCGCGGGCGAGGGCGGCGAGCAGGAGACGCTGCTCGTGCAGGGCGGTTCGAGCGGCATTGGCGTCACGGCGATCCAGATCGCGCATGCGCTCGGCTTTCGCGTGTTCGCGACGGCAGGCACCGCCGACAAGTGCCGTGCGTGCGAGGCGCTCGGCGCCGAGCGCGCGATCGACTACAAGACGGAAGACTTCGTCGAAGTCGTGAAGTCGCTGACGCACGATCGCGGCGTCGACGTGATCCTCGACATGGTGGCGGGCTCGTACGTGCCGCGCGAGCTGTCCGCGCTCGCGGACGGCGGCCGTCTCGTGCTGATCGCGCTGCTCGGCGGCGCGAAGGCCGAGGTCAACCTGAACGAGATCCTGCGGCGCCGGCTGACGGTGACGGGCTCGACGTTGCGCCCGCGCCCGGTCGAGTTCAAGGCGCGCATCGCCGCGCAGCTGAAGGCGCGCGTGTGGCCGCTGCTGGCCGACGGCCGCATCAAGCCCGTGATCTATCGTGTGCTGCCGGCCGGCGAGGCCGCGCAGGCGCATGCGCTGATGGAGAGCGGCGAGCACATCGGCAAGATCGTGCTCGATTGGGGTGCGAACGCATGACGGCCCGCGCGGCGGGCTTGACATACGCGGTTTGACCGGTTCAAGCCGCGCGCAGTAAAATCGCGGGTTTGCTTCGCCAGATCCAACCTGACGGCCGGGTTCCGGCACGTTAATGACAAGATAGTGACGAGACAGACACGATGTCGAAACAACGAACAAAGCGAGTGATCGGCAACTGGAAGATGCACGGCCGGCTGGCCGGCAACCAGGCGCTGCTGAACGAAGTGGTGCAGGGTGCGGGCGCGGTGGCGGCTGAAACGTCGATCGGCGTGTGCGTGCCGTTCCCGTATCTCGCGCAGGTTCAGGCGCAGCTCGGCGGCGGCCGTGTCGCGTTCGGTGCGCAGGACGTGTCCGCGCACGAGCAAGGCGCGTTCACCGGCGAGGTCGCGGCTGCGATGGTGGCGGAGTTCGGCGCGCAATATGCGATCGTCGGCCATTCGGAGCGCCGCGCGTATCACGGCGAAAGCAGCGAGACGGTCGCGGCGAAGACGCAACGCGCGCTCGCGGCCGGCCTCACGCCCGTCGTGTGTGTCGGCGAGACGCTCGACGAGCGCGAGTCGGGTGCGACCGAGCGGGTCGTCGGTGCGCAGCTCGACGCGGTGCTGGCCGTGCTGACGGCCGACGAAGCCGCCCGCATCGTCGTCGCGTACGAGCCGGTGTGGGCGATCGGCACGGGCAAGAGCGCGAGCTCGGCGCAGGCGCAGGACGTGCACGCGTTCCTGCGTACGCGTCTCGCGGCAAAGGGTGCGGCGGACGTGTCCGTGCTGTACGGCGGCAGCGTGAAGCCGGACAACGCGGAAGAGCTGTTCGCGCAACCGGACATCGACGGCGGCCTGATCGGCGGCGCGTCGCTGAAGGCGGAAGATTTTCTGGCGATCTGCCGGGCCGCGCGTTGAGCGGTCCGAGATCGAATTGAACCATGACGGCGGCCGGTCGGTCCGGTCGCCCGATCCAATCGGGTGGGTGTGATGCTGTTATTCAAGACGCTGATTATTGTGGTGCAGGTGCTGTCTGCACTCGGTGTGATTGGGCTCGTGCTGCTGCAGCACGGCAAGGGTGCCGACATGGGCGCCGCATTCGGCAGCGGCGCGTCGGGCAGCCTGTTCGGTGCGACGGGCTCGGCGAACTTCCTGTCGCGCACGACGGCCATTCTCGCGGCGATTTTCTTCGTCGCGACGCTCGCGCTGACGTACCTCGGTTCGTACAAGTCGACGCCGTCGGCAGGCGTGCTCGGCGCGGCGGTGACCGCACCGGCATCGGCTCCCGCGGCATCGGCGCCGGCCGTCGCGGCGTCTGCCGCCGCCGGTTCGGCCGCAAGCGCGCCGGGCCAGGACGTCCCGAAATAAAAAGTTAATTTTTTGCGGTTGTGCGTTGAACAAATCCTGAACTCGGGTTAGAATTTAATTCTTGAAGCGATTCGCGGGAACAAGCAGCACAACCCGAGTTGCATGCAGTGCCGACGTGGTGAAATTGGTAGACACGCTATCTTGAGGGGGTAGTGGCGAAAGCTGTGCGAGTTCGAGTCTCGCCGTCGGCACCAAAGTTACTCAATGCCAGCCGCTTCTAGTGGCTGGCATTTTTCATTTGTGGGGTGTGCTTGCGGTTGTCTTGCGATCGCCTGCACTCCGAAATGATTCCTTCCGCCGGAAGTGGTATTCTCCGGACGCTCAGAACCAACCGATAGAGGATTGCCTTGAACCTCGCAGCCTATTACCCCGTCTTGTTGTTCCTCCTCGTGGGCACTGGTTTAGGTATAGCGCTGGTCAGCATCGGCAAGCTCCTTGGTCCCAACAAGCCGGACGTCGAGAAGAACGCACCGTACGAGTGCGGCTTCGAAGCCTTTGAAGACGCCCGGATGAAATTCGACGTACGGTATTACCTCGTCGCCATCCTGTTCATCATCTTCGATCTCGAAACCGCATTCCTGTTTCCGTGGGGCGTCGCGCTCCGGGACATCGGCTGGCCGGGTTTCATCGCAATGATGATTTTTCTGCTCGAATTCCTGCTGGGCTTTGCCTATATCTGGAAGAAAGGCGGCCTCGACTGGGAGTGATGGGTTAATCGCCGGTTTGCATGGGCGGCCACGCTCGGTCGCTCGTCTGGAGTGGAAAGCAAATGAGTATCGAAGGGGTCTTGAAGGAAGGGTTTGTCACCACGACGGCTGACAAGCTGATCAACTGGACGCGTACCGGCTCGCTGTGGCCGATGACGTTCGGGCTCGCGTGTTGCGCCGTCGAGATGATGCATGCGGGCGCGGCCCGTTACGATCTGGACCGGTTCGGCGTCGTGTTCCGTCCGAGTCCGCGTCAGTCGGACGTGATGATCGTCGCCGGCACGCTGTGCAACAAGATGGCGCCCGCGCTGCGCCGCGTGTACGACCAGATGGCCGAGCCGCGCTGGGTGATCTCGATGGGGTCGTGTGCGAACGGCGGTGGTTACTACCACTACTCGTACTCGGTGGTCCGCGGCTGCGACCGGATCGTGCCGGTCGACGTCTACGTGCCGGGCTGTCCGCCCACGGCCGAGGCGCTGGTCTACGGCGTGATCCAGCTTCAGGCGAAGATCCGCCGCACCAATACCATCGCCCGTCAATAAAGCCCCGAGCGTCCCCTCAATATGGCAAGCAAAATCGAGACCCTCAAGGCCAACCTCGAAGCCGCGCTCGGCGCGCGCGTGGTGAGCCTCACCGAAGCGATCGGTGAACTGACGCTCGTCGTGAAGGCGAGCGATTACCTCGAAGTCGCAAAGACGCTGCGCGACGATCCGAAGCTCCGTTTCGAGCAACTGATCGACCTCTGCGGCGTCGACTACCAGACCTTCGGCGACGGCGCCTACGACGGCCCGCGCTTCGCGGCCGTGTCGCACCTGCTGTCGGTCACGAACAACTGGCGCCTGCGCCTGCGCGTGTTCGCACCGGACGACGATCTGCCGATCGTGGCGTCGCTGGTCGACATCTGGACCTCGGCGAACTGGTACGAGCGAGAAGCGTTCGACCTGTACGGCATCGTGTTCGAAGGCCACCCCGACCTGCGCCGCATCCTCACCGACTACGGCTTCATCGGTCACCCGTTCCGCAAGGACTTCCCGGTGTCGGGCTACGTCGAAATGCGTTACGACCCGGAAGAGAAGCGGGTCGTGTACCAGCCGGTGACGATCGAGCCGCGCGAAATCACGCCGCGCGTGATCCGCGAGGATCGCTATGGCGGTCTGAAACATTAAGGGGGCGTCATGGCAGAAATCAAGAACTACACGCTCAACTTCGGCCCGCAGCACCCGGCAGCGCACGGCGTGCTGCGCCTCGTGCTCGAGCTCGACGGCGAAGTCATCCAGCGTGCCGATCCGCACATCGGCCTGCTGCACCGCGCGACGGAAAAGCTCGCGGAATCCAAGACCTTCATCCAGTCCGTGCCGTACATGGACCGTCTCGACTATGTGTCGATGATGGTCAACGAGCACGGCTACGTGCTCGCGATCGAAAAGTTGCTCGGCATCGACGTGCCGGAGCGCGCGCAGTACATCCGCGTGCTGTTCGACGAAATCACGCGCGTGCTGAACCACCTGATGTGGATCGGCGCGCACGCGCTCGACGTCGGCGCGATGGCCGTGTTCCTGTACGCGTTCCGCGAACGCGAAGACCTGATGGACGTGTACGAAGCGGTGTCCGGCGCCCGGATGCACGCGGCCTACTATCGTCCGGGCGGCGTCTATCGCGATCTGCCTGACGCAATGCCGCAATACAAGGCGTCGAAGATTCGCAACGAGAAGGCGCTCGCGAAGATGAACGAAGCGCGCAGCGGCTCGGTGCTCGATTTCATCGACGATTTCTTCACGCGCTTCCCGAAGTGCGTCGACGAATACGAAACGCTGCTGACCGACAACCGGATCTGGAAACAGCGTCTGGTCGGGATCGGCGTGGTCAGCCCCGAACGTGCGCTGCAGATGGGCCTGACGGGCCCGATGCTGCGCGGCTCGGGCATCGCGTGGGACCTGCGCAAGAAGCAGCCCTACGAAGTGTACGATCGGATAGATTTCGACGTGCCGGTCGGCGTGAACGGCGATTGCTACGACCGCTATCTGGTGCGCGTCGAAGAAATGCGCCAGTCGGTCCGCATCGCGAAACAGTGTATTGATTGGCTCCGCAAGAATCCGGGCCCGGTGATGACGGACAATCACAAGGTTGCCCCGCCGTCGCGCGTCGGCATGAAGACCAACATGGAAGACTTGATTCACCACTTCAAGCTCTTCACCGAAGGTTTCCATGTGCCGGAAGGTGAAGCGTACGCGGCGGTCGAGCATCCGAAGGGCGAGTTCGGCATCTACCTCGTGTCCGACGGCGCCAACAAGCCGTATCGCCTCAAGATTCGCGCGCCGGGTTTCGCGCACCTGGCGTCGCTCGACGAAATGGCGCGCGGTCACATGATCGCCGACGCCGTCACGATCATCGGTACGCAGGACATCGTGTTCGGCGAAATCGATCGCTAATGGTTGCGCCGCCCGCGAGCGCGGGCGGTGAGCAGTCAGTCGCACGCGAAGTCACATGCGGTATGCGCCGAACCGGCGCGGCTTCGCAAGCTGTCAACAGAGTGAGCGCCAGGTCTGCCGTCCATGCACCCCGATGTGCGGCAGGTTGTTCGTTCGGTAGGAATTGAAAGAGTCGTGTCTGAAAATGATCTCAGCTGAAGGCCTGAAGGAAATCGATCGCGCGTTGACGAAGTATCCCGCCGATCAGAAACAGTCCGCCGTGATGTCGGCGTTGGCCGTTGCTCAGGAAGAGCATGGCTGGCTGTCGCCCGAACTGATGCAGTTCGTCGCGGACTATCTCGGCATGCCGGCCGTTGCCGTGCAGGAAGTCGCGACGTTCTACACGATGTACGAGCTCAAACCGGTCGGCAAGCACAAGATCACGCTCTGCACGAACCTGCCGTGCCAGCTCGGCCCGCACGGCGGCGCGGAAGCGGCTGCCGACTACCTGAAACAGAAGCTGGGCATCGACTTCGGCGAGACCACGCCCGACGGCAAGTTCACGCTGAAGGAAGGCGAATGCATGGGCTCGTGCGGCGATGCGCCGGTGCTGCTGGTGAACAATCACAGAATGTGCAGCTTCATGAGCCGCGAGAAGATCGACCAGCTGCTTGAGGAGCTCTCGAAATGACGTCCCTCCACGACCGTCACATCAAACCGCTGATCCTCGCTGGTCTGAACGGCGAGAACTGGCATCTCGAAGACTACGTTGCGCGCGGCGGCTACAAGCAGCTGCGCCGCATTCTCGAAGAAAAGATCCCGCCCGAGCAGGTGATCGCCGACGTGAAGGCGTCGGGCCTGCGCGGCCGCGGCGGTGCGGGCTTCCCGACCGGCCTGAAGTGGAGCTTCATGCCGCGCCAGTTCCCGGGGCAGAAGTACCTCGTCTGCAACTCGGACGAAGGCGAGCCGGGCACGTTCAAGGATCGCGACATCCTGCGCTGGAACCCGCACGCGCTGATCGAAGGCATGGCCATCGGCGCGTACGCGATGGGCATCACCGTCGGCTACAACTATATCCACGGCGAAATCTTCGAAGTGTATCGACGCTTCGAAGCCGCGCTCGATGAAGCGCGCGCGGCCGGATTCCTCGGCGACAACATCATGGGCTCGGAATTCTCGTTCCAGCTGCACGCGCACCACGGTTACGGCGCGTACATCTGCGGCGAGGAGACGGCGCTGCTCGAGTCGCTCGAAGGCAAGAAGGGCCAGCCGCGCTTCAAGCCGCCGTTCCCGGCGAGCTTCGGCGTGTACGGCAAGCCCACCACGATCAACAACACCGAGACGTTCGCGGCGGTCCCGTTCCTGCTGTCCATCGGGCCGCAGAATTACCTCGAGATCGGCAAGCCGAACAACGGCGGCACGAAGATTTTCTCGGTGTCGGGCGACGTCGAGCGTCCGGGCAACTACGAAGTGCCGCTCGGCACGCCGTTCGCGACGCTGATGGAGCTCGCCGGCGGGATGCGCGGCGGCAAGAAGATCAAGGCCGTGATTCCGGGCGGGTCGTCGGCGCCGGTGATCCCGGGCGACATCATGATGCAGACGGATCTCGACTACGATTCGATCGCGAAGGCGGGCTCGATGCTCGGGTCCGGCGCGGTGATCGTGATGGACGAGACGCGCTGCATGGTGCGCTCGCTGCTGCGCCTGTCGTACTTCTACTACGAGGAATCGTGCGGCCAGTGCACGCCGTGCCGTGAAGGCACCGGCTGGCTGTATCGCGTCGTGAACCGTATCGAGCACGGCGAAGGGCGCCAGGAAGATCTGGACCTGCTGAATTCGGTGGCCGAGAACATCATGGGCCGCACGATCTGTGCGCTCGGCGATGCGGCGGCGATGCCGGTACGCGGGATGCTCAAGCACTACTGGGACGAATTCGCGTACCACGTCGAGCACAAGCACTGCATGGTCGGCGGCCACGCGCACGCGGCGGCAGCCTGAAGCGCACCGGTTGCGGAATTTGAGCGCACGGTCGGGCGAAGGCGCGAACGGGCGGAAATAGGTTAAGGACCATTCACCATCATGGTTGAACTTGAAATAGACGGCAAGAAGGTCGAGGTGCCCGAAGGCAGCATGGTGATCCAGGCTGCGCACAAGGCGGATACGTACATTCCTCACTTCTGCTATCACAAGAAACTGTCGGTCGCGGCCAACTGCCGGATGTGTCTCGTCGAAGTCGAGAAGATGCCGAAGGCCGTGCCTGCCTGCGCGACCCCCGTGTCGGCCGGCATGATCGTCCGCACGCAGTCCGACAAGGCTGTGAAGGCGCAGCAGTCGGTGATGGAATTCCTCCTCATCAATCACCCGCTCGATTGCCCGATCTGCGATCAGGGCGGCGAATGTCAGCTGCAGGATCTGGCGGTCGGCTACGGCAAGTCGTCGTCGCGCTACTCGGAAGAGAAGCGCGTGGTGTTCCACAAGAACGTGGGCCCGCTGATCTCGATGGAAGAAATGTCGCGCTGCATCCACTGCACGCGCTGCGTCCGCTTCGGCCAGGAAATCGCCGGCGTGATGGAGTTCGGCATGCTGGGCCGCGGCGAGCATTCGGAAATCACGACGTTCGTCGGCAAGACGGTCGACTCCGAAATGTCGGGCAACATGATCGATCTGTGCCCGGTCGGCGCGCTGACCAGCAAGCCGTTCCGCTACAGCGCCCGTACGTGGGAACTGTCGCGCCGCAAGTCGGTGAGCCCGCACGATTCCGTCGGCGCGAACCTCGTCGTGCAGGTGAAGAACAACCGCGTGATGCGCGTGCTGCCGTTCGAGAACGAAGCCATCAACGAATGCTGGATCTCGGACAAGGACCGCTTCTCGTATGAAGGCCTCAACAGCGAAGAGCGTCTGACGAAGCCGATGCTGAAGCAGGGCGGCCAGTGGATCGAAACCGACTGGCAGACCGCGCTCGAATACGTCGCGAAGGGCCTGAAGGGCATCGCCGCGGATCACGGCGCGAACGCGCTGGCGATGCTCGCGAGCGCGCACAGCACCGCGGAAGAGCTGTTCCTCGTGAAGCAGCTCGCCACCGAACTGAAGACGCCGAACGTCGACTTCCGTCTGCGTCAGCAGGATTTCTCGGCGCCGGTCCAGGGCGCACCGTGGCTCGGCATGCCGATCTCCGATCTGTCGAACGTGGACGCCGCGTTCGTCGTCGGTTCGTTCCTGCGCCGCGATCATCCGCTGTTCGCATCGCGCCTGCGTCAGGCCGCGAAGAACGGCGCGAAGCTGCACTTCCTGCACGCGACCGGTGACGATTCGCTGATCCCGACCGCGCAGCGCATCGTCGCCGCGCCGTCCGCATGGCTCGACGAGCTGGCCGGCATCGCCGCGGCCGTCGCGCAACTGCGCGGCGTCGCGCTGCCCGATGCGCTCGCTGGCGTCGCCGCATCGCCGGCCGCGCAAGCTGTCGCGCAGTCGCTCGCGAACGGCGAACGCCGCGCGGTGCTGCTCGGCAACGTCGCGGTCCGTCATCCGCAATTCGCGCAGCTGCACGCCGTCGCGCAGTGGATCGCCGACAACACCGGCGCCACGTTCGGCTTCCTGACGGAAGCGGCGAACACGGTCGGCGCGCACGTCGTCGGCGCACTGCCGGGCGAAGGCGGCCTGAACGCACGCGAAGCGTTCGCGCAGCCGCGCAAGGGCTACGTGCTGCTGAACGTCGAGCCGGAATTCGACACCGCCGATCCGGCACAGGCGCTGGCCGCGCTGAACCAGGCGGAGATGGTCGTCGTGATGTCGCCGTTCAAGCACGGCCTCGACTACGCCGACGTGCTGCTGCCGATCGCACCGTTCACTGAAACGGCCGGTACGTTCGTCAACGCGGAAGGCACCGTGCAGAGCTTCAACGGCGTCGTGCGTCCGCTCGGCGATACGCGCCCGGCCTGGAAGGTGCTGCGCGTGCTCGGCAGCCTGCTCGGCCTGCCGAACTTCGAATACGAGACCGCGGAAGAAGTGCGTGTCGCCGCGCTCGGCGACGCCGGCGTCGCGGGTCGCCTGTCGAACCGGACGTCGGTCGTGCCGGCTCGCGCCGCGGCGAATGCCGCGAACGGCGGTTTCGAGCGCCTGGCCGACGTGCCGATCTATCACGCCGACGCGCTCGTGCGCCGCGCAGGTGCGTTGCACCTGACGGCCGCCGCGAAGGCGGCGAATGCCGCAGCCCTGCCGGCCGCGCTGTTCGACAAGCTGGGCTTGAAGGAAGGCGACGCCGTGCGCGTGCGCCAGGGCGAGCGTGCGGTGCAGTTGCCGGCCGTGCGCGACGCGAATCTTGCGGAGACGGTCGTTCGCGTGTCGGCGGCGACGCCTGCCGGCGCAGCGCTCGGCAGCCTGTCCGGTGAACTGGTGGTGGAGAAGGCGTAAATGAGCTTGTTCGATACGATCAACGCGGGCGGGGCCGAGCTTCTCGGCTTCGCGTGGCCGACGGTGTGGGCAGTCGTGCGCATCCTCGTCGTCTCCGTCGTCATCCTGCTGTGCGTCGCGTACCTGATTCTGTGGGAGCGCAAGCTGATCGGCTGGATGCACGTGCGTCTCGGCCCGAACCGCGTCGGCCCCGGCGGCCTGCTGCAGCCGATCGCCGACGTGCTGAAGCTGCTGCTGAAGGAAGTCATTCAGCCGAGTGCCGCCAGCCGCTGGCTGTACCTGATCGCGCCGGTGATGACCGTCGTGCCGGCATTCGCCGTGTGGGCCGTGATTCCGTTCCAGGCCGAAGCCGTGCTCGCGAACGTGAACGCGGGCCTGCTGTACGCGATGGCGATCTCGTCGATCGGCGTGTACGCGGTGATTCTCGCCGGCTGGGCGTCGAACTCGAAGTACGCGTTCCTCGGCGCGATGCGCGCCGCGGCGCAGATGGTGTCGTACGAAATCTCGATGGGCTTCGCGCTGGTGCTCGTGCTGATGACCGCCGGCAGCCTGAACCTGTCGGAAATCGTCGGTTCGCAACAGCATGGCTTCTTCGCCGGCCACGGCGTGAACTTCCTGTCGTGGAACTGGCTGCCGCTCCTGCCGGCGTTCGTCGTCTACTTCATCTCGGGCATCGCCGAAACGAACCGTCACCCGTTCGACGTGGTGGAAGGGGAGTCGGAAATCGTCGCGGGTCACATGATCGATTACTCGGGCATGGCGTTCGCGCTGTTCTTCCTCGCCGAGTACATCAACATGATCGTGATCTCGGCGCTGGCGGCGACGCTGTTCCTCGGCGGCTGGGACGCGCCGTTCGAATTCCTGTCGTTCATCCCGGGCATCTTCTGGCTGGTGCTGAAGGTCTTCGCGCTGCTGTCGGTGTTCATCTGGGTGCGCGCGACGTTCCCGCGCTTCCGTTACGACCAGATCATGCGTCTGGGCTGGAAGGTGTTCCTGCCCGTCACGGTGATCTGGGTGGTCGTGGTCGGCTTCTGGATGATGTCGCCGCTGAACATCTGGGTGAAGTAAAGATCGGACGAAATCATGACGGCTATCCAACACTTCTTTAAGACTTTCTTCCTGACCGAGCTGCTGAAGGGGCTCGCGCTGACCGGTCGTTACACGTTCAAGCGCAAGTTCACCGTGCAGTTCCCGGAAGAGAAGACCCCGATTTCGCCGCGTTTTCGCGGGCTGCATGCACTGCGCCGCTACGAGAACGGCGAAGAGCGCTGCATCGCGTGCAAGCTGTGCGAGGCCGTGTGCCCCGCGCTCGCGATCACGATCGAGTCGGAAACGCGCGCGGACAACACGCGCCGCACGACGCGCTACGACATCGACCTGACGAAGTGCATCTTCTGCGGTTTCTGCGAAGAGAGCTGCCCGGTCGATTCGATCGTCGAGACGCAGATTCTCGAGTACCACGGCGAAAAGCGCGGCGACCTGTATTTCACGAAGGAAATGCTGCTCGCGGTGGGCGATCGCTACGAGAAGGACATCGCCGCGGCGAAGGCTGCCGACGCGCCGTATCGTTGATTGTGTTTGCAGTGCCGGCCCGGCATCGACGGGCCGAGCCGCCGCGACGGGTGCGGGCGTCCCGCAAGCCGCGCCTGACTATGGCCTAACGATGAACCGGTAATCATGGAATTCACGACCGTACTGTTCTACATCTTCGCGCTGCTCCTGGTGGTATCAGGGCTGAAGGTGATCACTTCGCGCAACCCGGTGGCGTCTGCGCTTTTCCTTGTGCTGGCGTTCTTCAACGCCGCCGCGATCTGGATGCTGCTGGAGGCGGAGTTCCTCGCGATCCTGCTGGTTCTGGTCTACGTGGGCGCGGTGATGGTGCTGTTCCTGTTCGTCGTGATGATGCTGGACATCAACATCGACTACCTGCGCCGCGACTTCAAGCGCTTCGTGCCGATGGCCACCGTGGTCGGCGCGATCATCGTGATCGAAACCGCGCTGATCCTGTGGCGCGGTTACGGCGACACGCACACCGTGCATGCGATGGCGACGGGCGAGATGGCCAACTGGTCGAATACGCGCCTGATCGGCAAGGTGATCTACACCGACTACATCTTCGCGTTCGAAATCGCCGGCCTCGTGCTGCTGGTCGCGATCATCGCCGCGATCGGCCTGACCGAGCGCAAGGGCAAGGACAGCAAGCGCCAGCGCGTGTCGGATCAGGTCAAGGTGCGCCGCAACGACCGCGTGCGCCTCGTGAAGATGGAAGCGGACAAGCCGCAGCCGGAAACGGCGCAAAGCGAAGCCGGTTCGGGCACCAACGGCTAAGCGGAGGAAAAGAAAACCATGCTGACCCTTGCTCACTACCTCGTGCTCGGCGCGATCCTGTTCGCGATCGCGATCGTCGGGATCTTCCTGAACCGCCGCAACGTCATCATCATCCTGATGTCGATCGAACTGATGCTGCTGGCGGTGAACACCAATTTCGTCGCGTTCTCGCATTACCTCGGCGACGTGCACGGCCAGATCTTCGTGTTCTTCGTGCTGACCGTCGCCGCAGCGGAAGCCGCGATCGGTCTCGCGATTCTGGTGACCCTGTTCCGTAAGCTCGACACGATCAATGTCGAGGATCTCGATCAGCTCAAAGGTTAATTTCAGGCAACGCTGTTATGTCAACGACACTCAATGAAAACCTGCTGCTGGCGATTCCGCTCGCTCCGCTGGCCGGCTCGCTGATTGCGGGGCTGTTCGGGAACGCAGTCGGGCGCAAGGGCGCACACCGGATCACGATCCTCGGCGTATTGATCGCGTTCCTCCTGTCGGCGAAAGTCTTCTTCGACGTGATGGGCGGCGCGAGCTTCAACGCGACCGTCTACGAATGGATGAACGTCGGCTCGCTGAAGCTCGAAGTCGGCTTCCTCGTCGATTCGCTGACCGCGATGATGATGGTCGTCGTGACCTTCGTCTCGCTGATGGTGCACGTGTACACGATCGGCTACATGGCGGAAGAAGACGGCTACCAGCGCTTCTTCTCGTACATCTCGCTGTTCACGTTCTCGATGCTGATGCTCGTGATGAGCAACAACTTCCTGCAGCTGTTCTTCGGCTGGGAAGCGGTGGGTCTGGTGTCGTACCTGCTGATCGGCTTCTACTTCACGCGTGAGAGCGCGATCTACGCGAACATGAAGGCGTTCCTCGTGAACCGCGTGGGCGACTTCGGCTTCCTGCTCGGCATCGGCCTGCTGCTCGCGTTCGCCGGCTCGATGAACTACGGCGAAGTGTTCGCGAAGCGCGCGGAACTCGCGAGCCTGCACTTCCCGGGCACCGACTGGGGCCTGCTGACCGTTGCCTGTATCTGCCTGTTCATCGGCGCGATGGGCAAGTCGGCGCAATTCCCGCTGCACGTGTGGCTGCCGGACTCGATGGAAGGCCCGACCCCGATCTCGGCGCTGATTCACGCGGCGACGATGGTGACGGCCGGCATCTTCATGGTGTCGCGCATGTCGCCGCTGTTCGAACTGTCGGACACCGCGCTGTCGTTCATCACGGTGATCGGCGCGATCACGGCGCTCTTCATGGGCTTCCTCGGCATCGTCCAGAACGACATCAAGCGCGTGGTCGCGTACTCGACGCTGTCGCAGCTCGGCTACATGACCGTCGCGCTCGGCGTGTCCGCTTACCCGGTCGCCGTGTTCCATCTGATGACGCACGCGTTCTTCAAGGCGCTGCTGTTCCTCGGCGCCGGCTCGGTCATCATGGGCATGCACCACGACCAGGACATGCGCAACATGGGCGGCCTGCGCAAGTACATGCCGATCACGTGGATCACGTCGCTCATCGGGTCGCTCGCGCTGATCGGTACGCCGTTCTTCTCGGGCTTCTACTCGAAGGACTCGATCATCGACGCGGTGAAGCTGTCGCACCTGCCGGGTTCGGGCTTCGCGTACTTCGCGGTCGTCGCGAGCGTGTTCGTCACGGCGCTGTACTCGTTCCGCATGTACTTCCTGGTGTTCCACGGCGAAGAGCGCTTCCGCAATCCGAAGCATCCGGAATCGCCGATGGGCATGGCGGCCGCGCACGGCCACGACGATCATGGTCATGGCCACGGCCATGACGACCACGCGCACGAGCCGCACGAGACCCCGTGGGTCGTGTGGGTGCCGCTGGTCCTGCTGGCGATCCCGTCGGTGATCATCGGCGCGATCGCGATCAGCCCGATGCTGTTCGGCGACTTCTTCCAGCACGGCGTCGCATTCGATAAGGTCATCTTCATCGGCGAAAACCATCCGGCGCTGGCCGAGATGGCCGAAGAGTTCCACGGCTGGGTCGGCATGGGCCTGCACTCGGTGTCGGGCCTGCCGGTGTGGCTGGCGCTCGCCGGTGTCGTCGTCGCGTGGTTCCTGTATCTGAAGCGTCCGGAGCTGCCGGCGTCGATCCGCCGTGCATTCGGTCCGATCTACACGCTGCTGGACAACAAGTACTACATGGACAAGATCAACGAAGTGGTGTTCGCCCGCGGTTCGGTGGCGATCGGCCGCGGCCTGTGGAAGGAGGGCGACGTCGTGGTGATCGACGGCCTCGTCAACGGCAGCGCCCGGTTCATCGGCTGGTTCGCCGGCGTGATCCGCTTCCTCCAATCCGGTTACATCTATCACTACGCGTTCGCCATGATCATCGGCATGCTGGGGCTCCTGACCCTGTTTGTAACGCTCGGCGGCAAATAAGGCGGGGGGACAACACTAATGCACGCTTTTCCGATTCTCAGTACCGCGATCTGGCTGCCGATCGTCTTCGGCCTCCTCGTGCTTGCGGTCGGTAACGACAAAAATCCGGGGACGGCCCGCTGGGTCGCGCTGATCGGTGCGCTGCTCGGCCTCGCGGTCACGATCCCGCTGATCACCGGCTTCGACTCGAGCACGGCTGCGCTGCAGTTCGTCGAGAAGTCGACCTGGATCGAACGCTTCGATATCGCGTATCACCTCGGCGTCGACGGCATCTCGATGTGGTTCGTCGTGCTGACCGCGCTGATCACGGTGATCGTCGTGATCGCCGCATGGGAAGTGATCACCGAGAACGTCGCGCAGTACCTCGCGGCGTTCCTGATCCTGTCCGGGATCATGATCGGCGTGTTCTCGGCGGCCGACGGCCTGCTGTTCTATGTGTTCTTCGAGGCGACCCTGATCCCGATGTACATCATCATCGGCGTGTGGGGCGGCCCGAACCGCGTGTATGCGGCGTTCAAGTTCTTCCTGTACACGCTGGCCGGTTCGCTGCTGATGCTGGTCGCGCTGATCTACCTGTACACGGAAACGCACTCGTTCGACCTCGCGACGTGGCAGAACGCGAAGATCGCGATGACGCCGCAGATCCTGCTGTTCATTGCGTTCTTCCTCGCGTTCGCGGTGAAGGTGCCGATGTGGCCGGTGCACACGTGGTTGCCGGACGCGCACGTGGAAGCGCCGACGGGCGGCTCGGTCGTGCTGGCGGCGATCATGCTGAAGCTCGGCGCATACGGTTTCCTGCGTTTCTCGCTGCCGATCACGCCTGACGCGAGCCATTTCCTGGCGCCCGTCGTGATCACGCTGTCGCTGATCGCGGTGATCTACATCGGCCTCGTCGCGATGGTGCAGGCCGACATGAAGAAGCTGGTCGCGTATTCGTCGATCGCGCACATGGGCTTCGTCACGCTGGGCTTCTTCATCTTCAACCAGCTCGGCGTCGAAGGCGCGATCATCCAGATGATCTCGCACGGCTTCGTGTCGGGCGCGATGTTCCTCTGCATCGGCGTGCTGTACGACCGCGTGCACTCGCGCCAGATCGCCGACTACGGCGGCGTCGTCAACGTGATGCCGAAGTTCGCGGCGTTCGCGATGCTGTTCTCGATGGCCAACTGCGGGCTGCCGGGTACGTCCGGTTTCGTCGGCGAATTCATGGTGATTCTCGCGGCCGTCCAGTACAACTTCTGGATCGCATTCGGCGCGGCATTCACGCTGATCCTCGGCGCGGCCTACACGCTGTGGATGTACAAGCGCGTGTATTTCGGCGCGGTGGCGAACGATCATGTTGCGAAGCTGAAGGACATCGGCCGTCGCGAATTCCTGATGCTGGCCGTGCTCGCCGCGTTCACGCTGCTGATGGGCCTGTATCCGAAGCCCTTCACCGACGTGATGCACGTTTCCGTGGAAAACCTCCTCTCCCACGTCGCGCAGTCGAAGCTGCCGCTGGCCCAGTAATCGCGAGCGGAGGAACTCAAGATCATGCAAAACGCCTCTATGAATGTCCTGTTGCCTGACGCGCTGGTGCTGGCCGCCATCGTCGTCGCATGGCTGAACGACACCTTTACCGGTGCTTCCGGCCGCCGCCTGACCTATCTGATCGCGGTCGTCTCGTCGGTCGTCGCCGGCGTGTGGTTCGCGGTCCAGGCGCTCGACCCGCAGCAGTACTACTTCTTCTCGAAGATGATCGTCGTCGACTCGTTCGCGAGCATGATGAAGGCGGTCGTGTCGCTCGGGTTCGCGGTCTCGCTCGTCTATTCGCGCAAGTACCTCGAAGACCGCGACATGTTCCGCGGCGACGTGTTCCTGCTCGCCATGTTCTCGCTGCTCGGTCAGCTGGTCATGGTGTCGGGCAACAACTTCCTGACGCTGTACCTCGGCCTCGAACTGATGTCGCTGTCGCTGTACGCGGTCATCGCGCTGCGTCGCGACGCAGCGCAGTCGAGCGAAGCCGCGATGAAGTACTACGTGCTGGGCGCGCTCGCGTCGGGCTTCGTGCTGTACGGCATCTCGATGCTCTACGGCGCGACCGGCTCGCTCGAGCTCGGCGAAGTGTACAAGGCGGTCGGCGGCAATACCGACGCGGCCGTGCTGATGTTCGGCGTGATCTTCATCGTCGCCGGTATCGCGTTCAAGCTCGGCGCCGTGCCGTTCCACATGTGGGTGCCGGACGTCTACCAGGGCGCACCGACCGCGATGACGCTGTTCGTCGGCGGCGGCCCGAAGGTTGCCGCGTTCGCGTGGGGCCTGCGCTTCCTGGTGATGGGCCTGCTGCCGCTCGCGCAGAACTGGCAGACCGCGCTCGTGATCCTCGCCGCGCTGTCGCTGATCGTCGGCAACATCACCGGTATCGTCCAGCGCAACATCAAGCGGATGCTCGCGTACTCGGCGATCTCGAACATGGGGTTCGTGCTGCTCGGCCTGCTCGCGGGCATCGTGAAGGGCGACGCGGCGGCGCCGGCGAACGCGTACAGCTCGGCGATGTTCTACGCGATCGTCTACCTGATCACGACGCTCGGCTCGTTCGGCGTGGTGATGCTGCTGGCGCGCCGCGATTTCGAAGCGGAGACGATCGACGACTTCAAGGGCCTCAACAAGCGCAGCCCGGTGTTCGCGTTCGTGATGATGGTCATGATGTTCTCGCTGGCCGGCATCCCGCCGACCGTCGGCTTCTACGCGAAGCTCGCCGTGCTCGAGGCGACCGTCAACGCGGGCCTCACGTGGCTGGCCGTGCTGGCCGTGATCACGTCGCTGTTCGGCGCGTTCTACTACCTGCGCATCGTCAAGGTGATTTACTTCGATGCTCCGCAGGATTCGACGCCGATCACGGGCGATTTCTGCAAGCGCACGATCCTCGTGCTGAACGGCGTGGCGGTCGTCGTGCTCGGCCTGATCCCGAGCCCGCTGCTGACCGCCTGCCTGCAGGCAATCCGTCACACGCTGCCGCTGTAATGTCGGCAGCCGGCTGGTTCATCGTGCTGTTGGCGCTCGTCTGCGCCAACCTGCCGTTCCTGAACCAACGCCTCTTCGCCGTCGTGCCGTTCGGCGCGACGAAGAAGAATGCGTGGGTGCGGATCGGCGAGCTGATCGTGCTGTACTTCGTCGTCGGCGCGCTCGGCTTCTGGCTCGAGTCGCGCGCCGGCAACCGCTTCGAACAGGGCTGGCAGTTTTACGCGATCACGTTCAGTCTCTTCGTCGTGTTCGCGTTTCCCGGCTTCACGTTCCAGTATCTCGTCAAACGACGCTGACGGCTTCGGCCGTCCGTCGTGCTCATTCAGGAGCCGCCGATGGCCGAACTACCCAATCACGACGCCGCACTGACCGAAACCTGCCTCGAGAGCGAGGCGATCTTCGACGGCGCGTTCCTCAAGCTCAAGCGCGACACCGTCCGTCTGCCGGACGGCAAGAAGGCCACGCGCGAATACGTGCAGCACCCGGGTGCGGTGATGGTGATCCCGCTGTTCGACGACGGCCGCGTGCTGATGGAAAGCCAGTTCCGCTATCCGATCGGCAAGGTGATGGCCGAATTCCCGGCCGGCAAGCTCGACCCGAACGAAGGCGCGCTCGCGTGCGCGGTGCGCGAGCTGCGCGAGGAAACGGGCTACACGGCGCGCGAATACGTGTTCCTGGCCCGCATTCATCCGATCATTTCCTATTCGACCGAGTTCATCGACCTGTATCTCGCGCGCGGGCTGACGGCCGGCGAACGCAAGCTCGACGACGGCGAATTCCTCGAAACCTTCACAGCGACGCCGGCCGACCTGCAGGAATGGGTGCGCACGGGCCAGATCACCGACGTGAAGACGATCATCGGCGCGATGTGGCTCGACAAGGTGCTGTCCGGCACGTGGCCGCTCGGGCCGGTCGTCGCGCCCTGAGCACGGCGTCGGCGGCGGCCGGAGCGGCGCGTTACAATTCCGTGACGCGGCGCGTTCGTGCCGCGCGATCCGGATTTAGCACGACCGTTCACAAAACCGCTTTTTGCGCTACACTCGTCACACGCCCTGATTCAGCATGAAGGTCCTCGATTTACAGTGTCCGCACGGTCATCGGTTCGAAGGCTGGTTCGCTTCCGCCGATGAATTCGAAGCGCAGTTGTCCCGCAAGCTGGTCGAATGCCCGGTGTGCGGAACGACGGAGATCAACCGGATGCCGTCGGCGCCGCGCCTGAACCTGTCGGGCGCGACGCAGGCGCAGCCGGCCGATCCGCGTGCGCTGCAGGCGCAGGTGATGCGTGCGCTGCGCGAGGTGCTGGAGAAGACCGAGAACGTGGGCGAGCGCTTCGCCGAGGAAGCGCGGCGCATCCATTACAACGAGGCGCCGGCACGCAGCATTCGCGGCGTCACGACGCCGGAGGATGCGCAGTCCTTGGTCGAAGAAGGCATCGACGTGATGCCGCTGCCGATTCCAGCCGCGCTGAAAGAACCGCTGCAATAACGTACGCAGTGTGTCCTTGCCGGGCCGGACGGTCGCGGCGAGCCTTGCATGGGATCAGAGCAAGCGCGGAAGCGCTGATGCTGATCGACCGCGAAGCATGGGACCGGAGTAAGTGCTAAAGCACTAACTCCGGTCGACAGGAGACACTGCGCATGGATCTGGACTATTCCCCCGCCGACGACGCGTTCCGCGCCGACGTCCGCGCCTGGCTCGAGGCCAACTTGCCTCACGCACTGCGCGCCAAGGTACTCGATCACAAACGACTCGACCGCGAGGACTTCGCGAGCTGGCACCGGATCCTCGGCCAGCGCGGCTGGTCCGCGCCCGCCTGGCCGGTCGAATATGGCGGCCCGGGCTGGAACGCGACGCAGCGACACATCTGGGACGAGGAGTGCGCGCGGATCGGTGCGCCGACCGTGTTGCCGTTCGGGGTGTCGATGGTCGCGCCGGTCCTGATGAAATACGGCAGCGAAGCGCAGAAGCGCCACTACCTGCCGCGTATTCTCGACGGCTCGGACTGGTGGTGCCAGGGTTATTCGGAGCCGGGTTCCGGGTCCGATCTCGCATCGCTGCGCACGCGCGCCGAGCGCCACGGCGATCACTACGTCGTCAACGGCCAGAAGACCTGGACCACGCTCGGCCAGTACGCCGACATGATGTTCTGCCTCGTGCGCACCGATCCGGCCGCGAAGAAGCAGGAGGGCATCTCGTTCCTGCTGATCGACATGAAGACGCCCGGCATCACGGTACGCCCGATCGTGATGCTCGACGAGGATCACGAGGTCAACGAGGTGTTCTTCGAGGACGTGAAGGTGCCGGTCGAGAACCTCGTCGGCGACGAGAACCGCGGCTGGACCTACGCGAAATACCTGCTCGGCCACGAGCGCACCGGCATCGCGCGCGTCGGCGCGTCGAAGCGGGAGCTCGCGTTCCTGAAGCGCGTCGCATCGAACCAGCGCAAGAACGGCAAGCCGTTGCTCGCCGATCCCGTATTCGCCGCGAAGGTCGCGGCGCTCGAAGTCGAGTTGATGGCGCTGGAAGTGACGGTGCTGCGCGTCGTCAGCCGCGAGACGAGCGGCAAGGGGCCCGGCCCCGAGGCATCGATGCTGAAGATCAAGGGCACCGAGGTGCAGCAGGCGCTCACCGAGCTGATGGTCGAAGCGATCGGCCCGCTGGCCGCCCCGTTCGACGTGCCGTTCCTCGACGGCGAGCGCGAACACAGCATCGCGGGCGACGACGATGCGGCGCCGCTCGCCGCGTACTACTTCAATTACCGGAAGACGTCGATCTACGGCGGTTCGAACGAGATCCAGAAGAACATCATCGCGCAGATGATTCTGGGGCTGTGATCAGGGAACGGAGACAACCATGGATTTCAGCTTTACCGATGAACAGCAGCAGTTCGCCGACGCGCTGCGCCGGTATCTCGGCGAGCAATACGGCTTCGAAGCGCGCCAGGCGATCGTGCGCAGCGATGCCGGTGTGTCGGATGCGCAGTGGAGCGCATTCACCGAGCTGGGATTGACCGCGTTGCCCGTGCCGGACGCACAGGGCGGCTTCGGCGGCGGCCCGGTCGACATGCTGGTCGTGATGCAGGAGCTCGGCCGCGCGCTCGTGATCGAGCCGTACTGGGCCACGGCGGTCGGCGTCGAAGCACTGCGGATCGCCGGCTCCGGCGCAGGCGCCGACGCCGCGCTGCTGGAGGCGGTCGCGCAGGGGCAAAAGCGCTTGGCGGTCGCGTTCCACGAACCGCGGGCGCGTTACGATCTGTACGAACTCGACACGCGGGCGCGCGAGCAGGGCGGCACGTACCGGCTGACCGGCACCAAGTCGGTGATTCAGCACGGCGCCCAGGCGCATGCGTGGATCGTGCCGGCGCGGGTCGACGGCGGCGGCATCGGCCTCTTCGTCGTCGAACGCGATGCGGCCAACGCGAAGGTGGTCGACTACCGGACCATCGACGGCCAGCGTGCCGCGACGATCGCGTTCGACGACACGCCTGCCCGACTGCTGACGGGCGGTGCGCGCGACGCGGCGGCACTCGAGCAGATCGCCGATTACGCGACCTTCCTGCTGTGCGCGGAAGCGGTCGGCGCGCTCGACGAGCTGAATCGCGCGACGGTCGAATACACGAAGACGCGCGAGCAGTTCGGCGTGCCGATCGCGCGTTTTCAGGCGCTGCAGCACCGGATGGTCGACATGCTGATTCATGCCGAGCAGGCGCGTTCGCTGACCTATCTCGCGGCGGTGCGCTACGCGAGCGGCGATGCCGATGCGCGGCGCAAGGCCGTGTCGGCCGCGAAGGCGCGGGTCGGCGCGGCCGCGCGCTTCGTCGGCCAGCAGGCCGTCCAGTTGCACGGCGGCATGGGCGTGACCAACGAGGTGGCCGCCGCGCACCTGTTCAAGCGGCTGTCGATCATCGAGACGACGCTTGGCGATACCGATCATCATCTCGCCCGCATCGCGGCGCTGCCCGATTTCGCGCAAACCGACGTAGCATGACGGCGACGCGCGAGCGCGCCAGACAAGGAGACTTATCCGTGGGCATCAGTTACGAAGACCTGGTGGTCGGCAGCACGACCGAAGTGGGCCGCTACACGTTCGAGCCCGACGACATCAAGACGTTCGCGAAGCGCTACGATCCGCAGCCGTTCCATGTCGACGAGGAAGCGGGGAAGGCATCGCATTTCGGCGGCCTCGTCGCGAGCGGCTGGCATACGTGCTCCGTGTTCATGAGCCTGCTGGTCCGCAAGCTCGGATCGGATTCGACCAGCATGGGCTCGCCGGGCATCGATTCGATCCGCTGGCTGAAGCCGGTTCGCGCCGGCGATACGATCACGATGTACCAGAAGGTGCACGACAAGCGCGTGTCGGAGAGCAAGCCCGATCGCGGCATCGTGTCGACCGAATGGGTCGGCGTGAACGAAGCCGGCGAGACGGTGATCACCGTGCAGACCAAAGTGATTTTCGGGCTGCGCCATCCGGGGGGCGCGAACCCATGACCGACGTGACCTTGCCGCTGATCGCATCGGCGCAGGCGTTGCGGGAGCGGGTCGGCGCGGAGCCGCTCGCGAGCGGCTGGAGCGAGATCGATCAGGCGCGCGTCGACGGTTTCGCCGACGCGACCGGCGATCATCAATGGATTCACGTCGACCCCGAGCGCGCGCGGCGCGAGTCGCCGTTCGGCGGGCCGATCGCGCACGGGTTCCTGACGCTGTCGCTGATTCCCGCGTTGATGACCGACGCAATGCGTTTCGAGCAAAAGATGGGCGTGAACTACGGGCTGAACCGCGTGCGGTTCTTGAAGCCGGTGCCGGTCGGGGCGCGCGTGCGTGCGCTGTTCGCGGTGAAGGAAACCGCCGACGCCGCGCGCGGCGGCATCCAGGTGACGTGGTCGGTATCGATGCAGGTCGAGCGCCCCGACGCGCCGCTGCCGGTATGCGCGGCGGAGTTCATCACGCTGCATTACTTCTGACACACGGAGCGGCATGCACGGATGCCGCTCCGCTCGTCATACGCTCGTCAGTGTTTCGCGTACTGCGTTGCGCCGAACAGCACTTCGCGCGCTTTGTCGTCCTGCAGCGCCTTGCGCATCGACGCGAGCACCTCGACGCCGCGCTGCACGGCCGGTCGCGCGGCGATCGCCTCGTACCAGCGCTTCACGTTCGGCAACGCGTCGAGCACGATGCCCTGGTTCTGCCACGAGCGCGTCCACGGGAACGTCGCAATGTCCGCGATCGTGTACGCGTCGCCCGCGAGGTATTCGGATTCGCCGAGGCGCTTTTCCATCACGTTGTACAGGCGCTTCGCTTCGTTCGTGTAGCGGTTGACCGCATACTCGATCTTCTCCGGCGCATACAGGCGGAAGTGGTGCGCCTGCCCGAGCATCGGGCCGACACCGCCCATCTGGAACATCAGCCACTGGAGCGTCGCATAGCGCGCGGCCGGATCGGTCGGCAGGAACTTGTCGGTCTTCTCTGCGAGGTAGATCAGGATCGCGCCCGATTCGAACAGCGAGATCGGTTGGCCGCCGGGGCCGTCCGGATCGACGATCGCGGGGATCTTGTTGTTCGGGCTGATTTTCAGGAACTCGGGCTCGAACTGGTCGCCCGCGCCGATATCGACCGGATGCGCGCGATACGCGAGGCCCGTTTCCTCGAGCATGATGTGCACCTTGTGGCCGTTCGGGGTCGCCCAGCTATAGACGTCGATCATCGTCAACTCCTGTGTGGCATGCGCGAAAACGGCGCCGGCGGCGCCGCGACAGGCGGTCATTAGAGCATGGATCGACACGGGCTGCTGGCGACGGAAACGCGCGTGCCGACGCGCATGCGCGGCCGGCCCGGAGAGCGCCGCGACGTCGCGCGCGGCGGCGACGGGCCGCATCGGATGGGCGCGGCGGCGTGGCGGCGTATCAGCGCTTGTAGCGTGGCTGGCGCTTCTCGAGAAAGGCAGTGATGCCTTCGAGGCCGTCCGCATGATGTAGCGACGCGACGAAATGATCGCGCTCGGTGCCGAGCTGCGCATCCAGCGGTTGCGCGGTCGCGTCGTCGAGCAACGACTTGATGCGCGTGAGCGCATTCGGCGAAATGGCAGCGAGCGCGTCGGCCCATGCTAGTGCGTCGCCCAGTGCCGAGCCGGGCGCGGCGAGCCGGTTGACGACGCCGAGCGCATGCAGGCGTTCGGCGGCCACCGGCTTGCCTTCGAACAGGATTTCGGCCGCGATCGCACGCGGCAGCGCGCGGGCGAGAAACCACGAGCCGCCGCCGTCGGGCGTCAGACCGACGCGCGCATACGACATCACGAATTTCGCGTCGTGTGCCGAGACGATCAGGTCGCACGCGAGCGCCAACGAGAAGCCCGCGCCGGCTGCCGCGCCTTCGACGGCTGCGATCACCGGCTTCGTCGACGCGCGGATCGCCGTGACCCATGCCGCGAGCTGGTCGATGCTGTCGGCCTGGAAGGACGGATCCTTCGAGCGATTCTCGAGCAGCCGGTTCAGGTTGCCGCCTGCGCAGAAGAAGCGATCGGCGCCCGTCAGCACGACGGCGCGAATCGCCGGATCGCGCTCGGCGGTGGCGAGCGCTTCGATGCCGGCCGCATACATGTCGGGATGCAGCGCGTTGCGCGCGCCGGGATTGGACAGCGTGAGGACGAGCGTCGATTCGCTCTCGGGCGGACGCGAGGCCAGCAGTTCAGCACTCATGCGAGCGTGTCTCCATCGGGTGGCGCGGCGGCGGCGCCGCGTGTGTCGCGCGGACGGGCGGAGCCGACGCCGCAGCGGAGGTAATGTTGTCGTGACGGACGCACGACTTGCTTTAGACTAGCACGAACGTGCTTTTCAGCGCGATGAATCCCGATGCGGCCCGCGTCGATGCGGCCGCGCTTCAGCAAGGAAGGAGATGCCAATGCTACAGCTGTGCGGTATTCCGTTGTCCAACTACTACAACAAGGTGAAGTTCGTCCTGCTCGAGCACGACATTCCGTTCGAGGAGGTGGTGTGTGGTTTGCCGATCAGCGACCCGGCCCGGCTTGCCGATTCGCCGCTCGGCAAGATTCCGTTCCTGAAGACCGAAGAGGGCGCGCTGTTCGAGTCGCAGGTGATCGTCGAATACCTGGCGGCGCGCTATCCCGAGAAAGGCATTTTCCCCGCGAGCCCGTTCGCGGCGGCGAAGGTGCGTGAACTGGTCGAGACGCTCGAGCTGTATCTCGAATGGATGGCGCGCGAGGTGTATACGGAAGCGTTTTTCGGCGGCAAGGTGAGCGACGGGATGAAGGCGCACGTCGAGAAGCGCCTGCCGCGCGCGATCGATGCATTCAGGCAGATGACGCGGTTTTCGCCGTATGTGCTCGGCGAGTCGTTCGGCCTCGCGGACATTGCCGCCTGGGTTCATCTGCCGGTCATCGGGATGGCGACGAAGGCCATATTCGACCGCGACTTCCTGCTCGAGGCAGGCATCGACTGGAAGGCGCACGCGAAGACGGTGGGTGAACGCCCGGCCGCGCAACGCGTGGCAGCCGAGCGCAAGGCGTATGTCGAAGCGGCGAACGTCGCACGTTCATAAGCGCGGTTCCCGAAGGGCGGCGCGCGGCCGCCCGTGCGGCGCTTACAGGCGAGCCAGCCGATCGAGCGCGGACGCGAGCGTGCTTTCCTGCTTTGCGAAGCAGAAGCGGACGACGCCCGATTCGTGCGGCTCGTGATAGAACGCCGACACCGGAATGGCGGCCACGCCGATCTCCGACGTGAGCCACTTCGAGAATTCCGCTTCGGGCAGGTCGCTGATCGCCGAGTAATCGACGCACTGGAAGTACGTGCCCGTGCACGGCAGCAGCTTGAAGCGCGTGCGCTCGAGGCCGGCCCGGAAGAAGTCGCGCTTCCGTTGATAGAAGCCCGCGAGCGACAGGTACGGCGCCGGGTCGCGCAGGTAGTCGGCGAGCCCGATCTGCATCGGCGTGTTCACCGTGAACACGTTGAACTGGTGGACCTTGCGGAATTCCGCGGTCAGCGCGGCTGGCGCCGCGACGTAACCGACCTTCCAGCCCGTCACGTGGTAGGTCTTGCCGAAGCTCGACACGATGAAGCTGCGCGCGGCGAGTTCCGGGTAGCGCGCGACGCTCTCGTGGCGCGCACCGTCGTAGACCATGTGTTCGTAGACCTCGTCGGACAGGATCAGCACGTTGGTGCCGCGCACGATGTCCTCGAGCTTGCGCATGTCCGCCTCGCGCCACACGGTGCCCGTCGGGTTGTGCGGCGTATTGATCAGGATCATCCGCGTTTTCGGCGTGATCGCTGCCGCGAGGCGGTCGAACGGGATCGCGTAGTCGGGCGCTTCCAGCGTGACGAACACGGGCTTGCCGCCGGCGAGCTCGATCGAAGGCAGGTAGCTGTCATAGGTCGGCTCGACGACGATCACTTCGTCGCCCGGATGCACCGCGCACAGGATCGCCGTCAGCAGCGCCTGCGTCGCGCCGGCCGTCACGGTGATTTCGGTGGCCGGATCGTAGCGCCGGCCGTACACCTGCGCGATCTTGTCGGCGATCGCGTCGCGCAGCGGCGCGACGCCGGCCATCGGCGGATACTGGTTGTGCCCGTTGCGCATCGCGGTTGCGACCGCATCGACGATGCGCGGATCGCAATCGAAATCGGGAAAACCCTGGCCGAGGTTCACCGCACCTTTTTCGGCGGCAAGCGCGCTCATGACCGTGAAGATCGTCGTGCCGACGTTCGGCAGGCGCGAGGGGAAAACGGGCGTCGTTGGCATATCTGAAGGAGCGTTCATCGATACGGTCGGATTCGGATGGATTGCGTCAGGCGGGCGTCGTCGTGGCGGGCGGCGCGGCGTCGAGCGCGCAGGCTTCCACGAACGGCGCGGGTTGCGCGATCCGGAAACCGAAGTCGCGTGCGGTGCGCTTCGCGAGCTTCAGCAGCGCGCGGTCTTTCGACACGAGCCACTCGGCCTGCGCGGCGCGGGCGAGTTCGAGAAATTTCTGATCGTCGCGGTCCTTGCACTTCGGCAGCGGCGGCGCGTCGGCGTCGACGGGCGGCGGTTCGACGAGGCTCGCGAGCCGGGCGACCGTGGCGAGCGCGTCGGCCTTGTCGATCGCCCGCGACTGGAACTGCGGATAGTCGAGCACGTATTCGAGTTCGGTCAGGCAGCGGCCGTCGATCACGGCGGCAAGCATGCCGTGCTCCAGCGCGGCACGGATCGGGCGCGTAGCGGGGTCGTCGAATACGAGGATGTCGATCCAGACGTTCGAGTCGAGCACGACGCGGTGTGCGGCATGCGGGGCGAGAGAGCGGGCCATTCGTTACAATCGGAGGTTTTCGTCTGACCGCAAGGCACGGCGTGCCAGCGAGCCTCTATGATAATCGTTCTCTCTCCCGCCAAATCCCTCGACTACGATACGCCCCCGCACGTCCAGTCTTACACGAAGCCTGCATTCGTCGACGACGCGTCGGAGCTGATCGATGGCCTGCGCAAGCTGTCGCCGCAGGACATCGCGACGCTGATGGATATCTCCGATCCTCTCGCGCGCCTGAACTTCCAGCGCTATGCCGACTGGTCGCCGACGTTCACGCCGGCCAACGCGAAGCAGGCCGTGCTGGCGTTCAATGGCGACGTCTACGAGGGTTTCGACGCGAAATCGCTGTCGTCCTCCGATCTCGACTATGCGCAGCAGCACGTGCGCGTGTTGTCGGGCCTGTACGGGCTGCTGCGTCCGCTCGATCTGCTGCAGCCGTACCGGCTCGAGATGGGCACGCGGTTCGCGAATGCGCGCGGCAAGGATCTGTATGCGTTCTGGGGCGACCGCATCACGCGGGCGCTGAACGAGCAGCTCGAGACGCGCAGCGGCGCCGCGCGCGTGTTGATCAACTGCGCGTCGACCGAATACTTCAAGTCGGTCAAGCCGAAGCTGCTGGCCGCGCCGGTCATCACGCCGGTATTCGAGGACTGGAAGGGCGGCCGCTACAAGATCATCAGCTTCCATGCGAAACGCGCGCGCGGCCTGATGGCGCGTTTTGTCGTCGAGAATCGTATCGCCGACCCGAAGGCGCTGAAGGCATTCTCGACCGAGGGCTATGCGTTCGATGCGGCCGCATCGAACGATTCGACTTACGTATATCGCCGGCGCGTCGGCGAGTGACCCTGCCGGCCGTTCGCGAGGCGGCAGGCGCATGCACGAGGCCGGCCGGGCGGTACACCGCCTGCTTCGGTCGACAGCTTTGCATGGAATCGGTCTAAGCGCTGAAGCACTAACACCGGTCGACAGCTTTGCATGGGACCGGTGTAAGCGCTGAAGCGCTAACACCGGTCGACAAAGGAGAGATAGATGGCCCTTTCGATTACCAGTAATTTCGACGCAGGCGCAATCGACGTCGTGTCGTGCGACAGCCCCGATGCAATCCGGCTGCGCGTGCGTGGCGACAATCGTTCGGAGTTCGCGCAATGGTTTTACTACCGCTTGACGGGGGCGCGCGGCGAGCGGTGCGTGATGACGTTCGAGAACGCAGCCGAATGCGCGTATCCGTCCGGCTGGCGCAACTACCAAGCGGTCGCGAGCTACGACCGGGTCGACTGGTTCCGCGTGCCGACGACGTTCGACGGCAAGACGATGACCATCGACCATACGCCGGAGTTCGACAGCATCTACTACGCGTATTTCGAACCGTACTCGGAAGAGCGTCACGCGGCGTTTCTCGGGGCGGTCCAGCAGTTGCCGCAGGCCAGCGTCGTCGAGCTTGGCCGCACGGTCGAAGGCCGTCCGATGTCGCTGTTGACGCTCGGCACGCCGGAAACCGACGGTGCGCCGAAGAAGAAGGTGTGGATCATCGCGCGCCAGCATCCGGGCGAGTCGATGGCCGAGTGGTTCGTCGAAGGCCTGGTCAAGCGGCTGGCCGGCTGGGGCGACTGGGCCGGCGACCCGGTGGCGCGCAAGCTCTACGATCGCGTGACCTTCTACATCGTCCCGAACATGAACCCGGACGGCAGCGTGCACGGTAACCTGCGCACCAATGCGGCCGGCGCGAACCTGAACCGCGAGTGGATGGCGCCCGATGCCGAGCGCAGCCCCGAGGTGCTGGCCGTGCGCGACGCGATCCATGCAATCGGCTGCGACATGTTCTTCGATATTCACGGCGACGAGGATCTGCCGTACGTGTTCGTCGCCGGCTCGGAGATGCTGCCGAGCTTTACCGAGCAGCAGGGCAAGGAGCAGGCTGCGTTCATCGACGCGTTCAAGGTCGCAAGCCCCGACTTCCAGACCGAGCATGGCTACGCGGCGAGCAAGTACAAGGAAGATGCGTTGAAGCTCGCGTCGAAGTACATTGGTCACCAGTTCGGCTGTCTGTCGCTGACGCTCGAGATGCCGTTCAAGGACAACGCGAACCTCCCCGACGAGCGCGTCGGCTGGAACGGCGAGCGCAGCGCGGCGCTCGGTGCGGCGATGCTGGCCGCGATCCTGGTGCACGTCGACACGTTCGCGTAAGCGCAGCCGTCGTCGCATGAAAAAGCCGGCGCATCGCGAGATGCGCCGGCTTTTTTGCTGCTGTTGACCCGTCCGCCGTATCAGGACTTCTTCGCAATTTTTTTCTTCACGGCTTTGTGCTGGCCGCTCGATTTCTTCGTTGCGACGGCCTTCTTGCTGCCGGTGCGGCCCGATGCCTTCGCCTTGGCTTTACCGCGGTGCGACTTGCCCTTGAACTTCTTCGTCGAAGACGACGAGCGCTCGACGCGCGGCTTCAGCGGCGGAACCGGATCGTTCCAGCTGAACGCGAGCATTTGCTGGCCGACATAGCCGCAGCGGAATTTCAGCGGCGTCGGATCGCTGCCGTCGCTGTGGATGCCGAGCCCGTCGACGGTGACGATATTGTCGACTTTCACGCGCTGTTTGCCTTGGTCGAACGAGTCATTCCACGGCGTGATCGTCGCGTTGCCGCTGTCGAATGCATTCGGCGCGAAGTCGACTCGGTCAAAGGCCGTCGAGGTGCTGGCGATGAAGCTGCCGTGCGCCGCACAATCGGCGGCGAGCGGATCGGCATGCATCTCGTTGACGAATTTGTTGATCAGTTCGGAGCGCTGGTCGAGCAGGTCGGCGAATACCGGAGCGGGAAGCGCAAGCGACAGGCCCGCGATACAGGCTGCCAGCTTGCCGAGCGCCCGGAAAATCCGGAGCGAGGCAGGTGAGCTGTCCATCTGGTTATTGGTGAGGAGCGAAGGAGACATCGGGCACGTATAGATGCCCGATGAAGAACAGGAGTTCAATCTTAGCGTAAAAAAGTTGTGCGGCAGTAGGTGACGTATTCGGCGCGCGCCGTGGAATCCGTCGGTATGCGTGTGCGCCGAGCCGATTCGGAGGAATTCAGGCCCGCGGGCCACCAAGGCGGTAGCGCCGGACGTCGAAGGTCGTGACCCACGCAGGACGATAGACGGCGATGAGTGCCGTTGCCATGCCGGTGAACCATGCTTCGCCGAGCGCAAGCAGCGCGGTGTTCAGCAGATAGCCGGCCGGAATCACGACGGGTACGCCGTCCGCGAGCGCGAGCTGGACACCGGCCGCCGCGGCGGCGACCGCGACGATCGCGATGGCCGGCGACAGGAAACCCTGTCCGGTGATGAACGACGCGAGGTTGTGCGGCAACCACGCGAGCGCGGCGCGTTGCAGCAACGCCGACACGCCGACAGGCAGCGCACCGTAGATCAGATAGGTCAGGCCGATGCCTTGCCACGGTGCGTCGAAGATGAGCGCGGCAACCGCCGTGACGGCGCCCATGGCGACCAGTGCGAGTGTCCAGTCGAACAGCGTGACGAGCAGCGTTGCGCCAAGCAGATGCATGACGATGCCATCTTCGAGCCATGCGTTCGAGGCCCACAGGACCGTGATCGCAGTGACGAGCGCAAGCCACACGTGCTGAAGCGTGGCGTCTTGCAGACGGACGAAGGGGCGATTCCAGATCGCGAGCGCGAGCAGGGCCACGGCGGCGATCCAGCCACCGATGCCAACCCAGAGCGGAAGCGGTGTGAAAAGAAAACCCATGCGTCCATATTACTCGTTGAGCATCAAAGGTGGGAGCCTGCACATGTCCGACCGTCGCAATATCGAGACTGTTGGCCTAGCGTCCGCGCCGGAACCGTGCCGGCGGCTCGGCGGCGAGCGGCAGGTCTTGCGTGCCGGCATTCGCGATGGGCAACGGGTACGGACGGTCGTGCCGTTGCGTACGCAGCGGAGCCGGGCCGTGTTCGCCGATCGCCGGCTTGCGGGCGCGGTTGCGGTTCGCCAGCAACACCTCGAGATGGGGCGACAGCCAGCCGTTGTAGATCGCGACCGCGGCGGCGCGGTTTGCGGCACCGAGCTGCTGGAAGATGCTCGCGAGGTGGATTTTCACGGTGCCTTCGCTGATGCCGAGCGTACGCGCGATCATCTTGTTCGTGCTGCCCATGTGGACGAACCGCATGATCTGCGCTTGGCGCGGTGACAGGAGGCCGCTCGGCGGGCGCCGGGGCAGCGAGCCGGCGAGCGTCTGGAAATGGGCATCGTGGCGCGCCGTCGCTGTCGCCGTGGACGGCAGGAGGCTGAGGGCGATCGGCGGAATGTAGTATCCGCCCAGCAGGACGATCTCGAGCGCGCGCACGATCAGGTGCGGCCGCGTGGAGTGCGGGATCACGCCCGCGACGCCGTAATTGAAGAAGCGCTGGATGGCGTCGGGCGAGATGTCGTCGACCAGAACGGCGACCGGTGTCGGCGAGCACGCGTTGCCGAGTGCCTGAAGCTCGCTCACCCGGCCCACGTCCAGCCAGTCGATCGCGACGAGGTCGAAACGCTGGGTGCGCAGCAGCCGGCGCGCCTGGAAGCCGTCAGGCGCATCGTTGATGCTGGCGTGCCGGTCGATCTGCCGCAACAGGGTCTTCAGTCCGTCACGCCGCTCGGCGTCTGAGTTAAGTACCAAGAACCGCATATTCAACCTCCGTGAAGTGAGTCATTGACTGCTGTCGGGTATTAGCTGGCCCCGATAATGACAAAGACCTTACACGATGTCTGCTTGGCTGAAAGGCTTAGGAAAAGTTCGAAATTTTGGACGACGGGCATCGGATAAGAAAAAAGCCGCTTCGGTGGGCACCGGAAGCGGCTTCGGGCAGGGCAGGCCATCGAGGCCTGCGGGGCGGGTCAGTGGAAGTGCGGCTGGGCGGGCGACGCGTCTTCCGGCATTTCCGCATGGACGATTTCGCCGAGCGGATCGGCGTAAAGTGGCACGCCGCAGTCGTCGCAGTATTCGGGCTCGAAGCGGCCCGCGTGCCGGCGGACGTCGGTTACGCCGCATTCTTTCAGCAGGCTCACGATTTCCTCGAGCGGCCCTTCGATCGGCGCTTCGCCTTCGAGCGTCGCGTTGTCGATCGATACGTCGCCGTTTTCACGGCCGTAGAGCGGCCACACGACGCCGTAGATCACGTCGTTGCTGGCACGCCGCGTGAAGCCGACGCGATACTCGTCGACACGACGTTCGCCGAAGCCGGCGACCACCGCGCGCAATTCCTGCGGCGCCGCACCAAGTGTGTCGAATAGATAACGAATGGCCGTTCGGACGGTGTGCGGACGCACGCGTTCGTCCGCATCGCGACAGGCCGAGTAGTACGCGTCCGGAAGCAGGCATTCGAACTCGCAGCCGGGCAACGCGATCGACAGGTTCGGGCCGCCTTGGGCCGTCCATTGTTCGAGGCACTGGCCGCGCTCGATCCGGCTGCCGTTTTCTTCTTCCTGCCAGCGGAACAGCGGCGAGCCGGCCGGCGCGGCGACGACGGCCAGCAGGAAGCGCGGATCGGCCAGGATCGGCGAGGTTTCCGGCAGGTCGCCGAAGCTCAGCTTCGGGGTGTGCTGGCCGATTGCCGCATGGGCGAGTTGCTGGGCCAGCCGATAGGTTTCCACGTGGTGCCGCGGCAACTGGTCGATGCTGTAGAGAAACGGTGCGAGCCCGACGAGGGTGCCGTTCGCGAGCACATGCGCCTGCAGGTGCGTTCGCAGCGCGTCGGCAACGTCGCCTTTGAGCGGGCCTGACGGAATCATGTAGCGCGTCCAGGCGAGAACCGGGACGGCGACCAGCAGCGCATCGTAGGGTTGGCCGTCGTGTTCGATCACCATCGACTCGCTGTGCGTCTCGGCCATGTCGGCGAGCGCGCCGTAGGCGTCGGGATGATTTTGCTGAAGATGGTCGAGCGCGGCGTCGAGCGTGGTCTGATTGCCGTTGCGGACAATCTTGGCGAGCAGCGCATCGAGCTTCGCTTCCCAGAAGCGATCCTCGATGCGGCTGCCCGACGCGAAGAGCGCAAGTGACAGACCGACCAGTTTGTCGGCATCGGGGGGGAGGCGTTTGGCGATTCGCTGGCGCATATTAAAGACGTATATAGAAAGAGGCGAAGAACCTCACATTCTAGTCCGTTCTTTGCACCATAAGCGGCATCGTGCCCGGGCACGGCCGGACGGCCGAATTGCGGCGTCTGTAAAAAAGTTGCTTCAAACCCCTTGCGCTTGCGGGGTGGGCTGCATAGAATCACGCCTCTTTCGCGCTAACGGAAACGCGGCGCGGGAGGAAGGGAAGCGGTGCTGTTGAGAGGTTCGGAAGTCACGAGCCCGACGGCGCAGGAAGATGGCCCCGCAGTCGCAACGATGTAGTGCAGAAAGTTGTTGACGAGCTGCGAAACGCGGTTCATAATCTCGTTTCTCTGCTGCTGAAAACGCAGCGCTGCCGGGAAACTTCAGGTTCCCTCGCAGAATGCTCTTTAAAAATTAACAGCCGATAAGTGTGGGCGCTTGATGGAAGCGAGCTGATCCTCGGATCAGATAGCAAAAGTATCAAGAGTCTCACACTAAAGTAAGTCAGGTTTATGAAGTGATTCATATTCCTGTCAGCTTTGAGTGAGCGACCGGTTCTTAACTGAACCGAAAACAGTAACAGGTTTGAACTGAAGAGTTTGATCCTGGCTCAGATTGAACGCTGGCGGCATGCCTTACACATGCAAGTCGAACGGCAGCACGGGTGCTTGCACCTGGTGGCGAGTGGCGAACGGGTGAGTAATACATCGGAACATGTCCTGTAGTGGGGGATAGCCCGGCGAAAGCCGGATTAATACCGCATACGATCCACGGATGAAAGCGGGGGACCTTCGGGCCTCGCGCTATAGGGTTGGCCGATGGCTGATTAGCTAGTTGGTGGGGTAAAGGCCTACCAAGGCGACGATCAGTAGCTGGTCTGAGAGGACGACCAGCCACACTGGGACTGAGACACGGCCCAGACTCCTACGGGAGGCAGCAGTGGGGAATTTTGGACAATGGGCGAAAGCCTGATCCAGCAATGCCGCGTGTGTGAAGAAGGCCTTCGGGTTGTAAAGCACTTTTGTCCGGAAAGAAATCCCTGGCTCTAATACGGTCGGGGGATGACGGTACCGGAAGAATAAGCACCGGCTAACTACGTGCCAGCAGCCGCGGTAATACGTAGGGTGCAAGCGTTAATCGGAATTACTGGGCGTAAAGCGTGCGCAGGCGGTTTGCTAAGACCGATGTGAAATCCCCGGGCTCAACCTGGGAACTGCATTGGTGACTGGCAGGCTAGAGTATGGCAGAGGGGGGTAGAATTCCACGTGTAGCAGTGAAATGCGTAGAGATGTGGAGGAATACCGATGGCGAAGGCAGCCCCCTGGGCCAATACTGACGCTCATGCACGAAAGCGTGGGGAGCAAACAGGATTAGATACCCTGGTAGTCCACGCCCTAAACGATGTCAACTAGTTGTTGGGGATTCATTTCCTTAGTAACGTAGCTAACGCGTGAAGTTGACCGCCTGGGGAGTACGGTCGCAAGATTAAAACTCAAAGGAATTGACGGGGACCCGCACAAGCGGTGGATGATGTGGATTAATTCGATGCAACGCGAAAAACCTTACCTACCCTTGACATGGTCGGAATCCTGCTGAGAGGTGGGAGTGCTCGAAAGAGAACCGGCGCACAGGTGCTGCATGGCTGTCGTCAGCTCGTGTCGTGAGATGTTGGGTTAAGTCCCGCAACGAGCGCAACCCTTGTCCTTAGTTGCTACGCAAGAGCACTCTAAGGAGACTGCCGGTGACAAACCGGAGGAAGGTGGGGATGACGTCAAGTCCTCATGGCCCTTATGGGTAGGGCTTCACACGTCATACAATGGTCGGAACAGAGGGTTGCCAACCCGCGAGGGGGAGCTAATCCCAGAAAACCGATCGTAGTCCGGATTGCACTCTGCAACTCGAGTGCATGAAGCTGGAATCGCTAGTAATCGCGGATCAGCATGCCGCGGTGAATACGTTCCCGGGTCTTGTACACACCGCCCGTCACACCATGGGAGTGGGTTTTACCAGAAGTGGCTAGTCTAACCGCAAGGAGGACGGTCACCACGGTAGGATTCATGACTGGGGTGAAGTCGTAACAAGGTAGCCGTATCGGAAGGTGCGGCTGGATCACCTCCTTTCCAGAGCTATCTCGCGAAGTTGAGCGCTCACGCTTATCGGCTGTAAATTTAAAGACAGACTCAGGGGTCTGTAGCTCAGTCGGTTAGAGCACCGTCTTGATAAGGCGGGGGTCGTTGGTTCGAATCCAACCAGACCCACCATTTGTCTGGCGGTACACACCTGAGGCATCTGTACTCATGGGGGGCATAGCTCAGCTGGGAGAGCACCTGCTTTGCAAGCAGGGGGTCGTCGGTTCGATCCCGTCTGCCTCCACCAATCTTCAATGACAAGCGTTCGACTGCGTCGAACCTTTGTCATTGGCGATTGAGCCAGTCAGAGCGGTACGTAGTAAGTATCGGCTGTCGTTCTTTAACAATCTGGAAGAAGTAAGTAATTTGGATAGCGGAAGCGTCTTTGAGATGGACGTGGAAACTATCCGGGTTGTGATTGTATCGATGTATCTCAAGATGATTCGAACTTCATGTTCGGCTCAATTTGGAATACGGCACACACGTAGTGTGGGCTCCGCGTAAGTGCTAAAGCACTAACGCTGAGCGACACGCGAGAACTCAACCTGTAGCGACTGTAGCGTCGAAAGATGAGACAGACTCGTTATAGGGTCAAGCGAACAAGTGCATGTGGTGGATGCCTTGGCGATCACAGGCGATGAAGGACGCGGTAGCCTGCGAAAAGCCCCGGGGAGCTGGCAAACAAGCTTTGATCCGGGGATATCCGAATGGGGAAACCCACTCCTTATGGAGTATCCATGGCTGAATACATAGGCCATGTGAAGCGAACGCGGTGAACTGAAACATCTAAGTAACCGCAGGAAAAGAAATCAACCGAGATTCCCAAAGTAGTGGCGAGCGAAATGGGATGAGCCTTGCACTCTTTATTTGTATTGTTAGCCGAACGCTCTGGAAAGTGCGGCCATAGCAGGTGATAGCCCTGTAGGCGAAAACAGTATGAAAGAACTAGGTGTGCGACAAGTAGGGCGGGACACGTGAAATCCTGTCTGAAGATGGGGGGACCATCCTCCAAGGCTAAATACTCGTGATCGACCGATAGTGAACCAGTACCGTGAGGGAAAGGCGAAAAGAACCCCGGGAGGGGAGTGAAATAGATCCTGAAACCGCATGCATACAAACAGTCGGAGCCTCGCAAGGGGTGACGGCGTACCTTTTGTATAATGGGTCAGCGACTTACGTTCAGTAGCAAGCTTAACCGTATAGGGCAGGCGTAGCGAAAGCGAGTCCGAATAGGGCGTTCAGTTGCTGGGCGTAGACCCGAAACCAGGTGATCTATCCATGGCCAGGATGAAGGTGCGGTAACACGTACTGGAGGTCCGAACCCACTAACGTTGAAAAGTTAGGGGATGAGCTGTGGATAGGGGTGAAAGGCTAAACAAACCTGGAAATAGCTGGTTCTCTCCGAAAACTATTTAGGTAGTGCCTCGTGTCTCACCTTCGGGGGTAGAGCACTGTCATGGTTGGGGGGTCTATTGCAGATTACCCCGCCATAGCAAACTCCGAATACCGAAGAGTGCAATCACGGGAGACAGACATCGGGTGCTAACGTCCGGTGTCAAGAGGGAAACAACCCAGACCGCCAGCTAAGGTCCCCAAATATAGCTAAGTGGGAAACGAAGTGGGAAGGCTAAAACAGTCAGGAGGTTGGCTTAGAAGCAGCCACCCTTTAAAGAAAGCGTAATAGCTCACTGATCGAGTCGTCCTGCGCGGAAGATGTAACGGGGCTAAGCTATATACCGAAGCTGCGGATGCGAGCTTGCTCGCATGGTAGGAGAGCGTTCCGTAAGCCTGCGAAGGTGCGTTGAAAAGCGTGCTGGAGGTATCGGAAGTGCGAATGCTGACATGAGTAGCGATAAAGGGGGTGAAAGGCCCCCTCGCCGTAAGCCCAAGGTTTCCTACGCAACGTTCATCGGCGTAGGGTGAGTCGGCCCCTAAGGCGAGGCAGAAATGCGTAGCTGATGGGAAGCAGGTCAATATTCCTGCACCGTCGTTAGATGCGATGGGGGGACGGATCGCGGAAGGTTGTCCGGGTGTTGGAAGTCCCGGTCGCTGCATTGGAGAAGGCGCTTAGGCAAATCCGGGCGCAGGATTCAAGGGTGTGGCGCGAGCGACTTAGGTCGCGAAGCAATTGGAAGTGGTTCCAAGAAAAGCCTCTAAGCTTCAGTCTAACGATGACCGTACCGCAAACCGACACAGGTGGGCGAGATGAGTATTCTAAGGCGCTTGAGAGAACTCGGGAGAAGGAACTCGGCAAATTGGTACCGTAACTTCGGGATAAGGTACGCCCTTGTAGCTTGACTGGCCTGCGCCAGGAGGGTGAAGGGGTTGCAATAAACTGGTGGCTGCGACTGTTTAATAAAAACACAGCACTCTGCAAACACGAAAGTGGACGTATAGGGTGTGACGCCTGCCCGGTGCCGGAAGATTAAATGATGGGGTGCAAGCTCTTGATTGAAGTCCCGGTAAACGGCGGCCGTAACTATAACGGTCCTAAGGTAGCGAAATTCCTTGTCGGGTAAGTTCCGACCTGCACGAATGGCGTAACGATGGCCACACTGTCTCCTCCCGAGACTCAGCGAAGTTGAAGTGTTTGTGATGATGCAATCTACCCGCGGCTAGACGGAAAGACCCCATGAACCTTTACTGTAGCTTTGCATTGGACTTTGAACCGATCTGTGTAGGATAGGTGGGAGGCTATGAAACCGGAACGCTAGTTTCGGTGGAGCCGTCCTTGAAATACCACCCTGGTTTGTTTGAGGTTCTAACCTTGGCCCGTGATCCGGGTCGGGGACAGTGCATGGTAGGCAGTTTGACTGGGGCGGTCTCCTCCCAAAGCGTAACGGAGGAGTACGAAGGTACGCTAGGTACGGTCGGAAATCGTGCTGATAGTGCAATGGCATAAGCGTGCTTAACTGCGAGACCGACAAGTCGAGCAGGTGCGAAAGCAGGTCATAGTGATCCGGTGGTTCTGTATGGAAGGGCCATCGCTCAACGGATAAAAGGTACTCTGGGGATAACAGGCTGATACCGCCCAAGAGTTCATATCGACGGCGGTGTTTGGCACCTCGATGTCGGCTCATCTCATCCTGGGGCTGTAGCCGGTCCCAAGGGTATGGCTGTTCGCCATTTAAAGAGGTACGTGAGCTGGGTTTAAAACGTCGTGAGACAGTTTGGTCCCTATCTGCCGTGGGCGTTGGATATTTGAAGGGGGCTGCTCCTAGTACGAGAGGACCGGAGTGGACGAACCTCTGGTGTACCGGTTGTCACGCCAGTGGCATCGCCGGGTAGCTATGTTCGGAAGAGATAACCGCTGAAAGCATCTAAGCGGGAAACTCGCCTTAAGATGAGATATCCCTGGAGGCTAGACCTCCTTGAAGGGTCGTTCGAGACCAGGACGTTGATAGGTCGGGTGTGTAAGCGCAGTAATGCGTTCAGCTAACCGATACTAATTGCCCGTAAGGCTTGATCCTATAACAAGTCTGTCTTAACAGGACTTGTTGATTCTCGTGTGCGATACACACAACTCGAAATTACTGCTTCTTCCAAGATTGGTTCTGTTGGCCACGCCAGCAGAACAACCCTCTTTGCCTGATGACCATAGCGAGTCGGTCCCACCCCTTCCCATCCCGAACAGGACCGTGAAACGACTCTACGCCGATGATAGTGCGGATTCCCGTGTGAAAGTAGGTAATCGTCAGGCTCCCTAAGCCAGAAACCCCCGCCCGATCAGGCGGGGGTTTTTGCATTTCGGCGCCCCAAAAATGCGAGAAGCGCTCATAAATGCGAGAAGCGCTCATTCCTCGTAACTCAACCGCGTGCGCGCCAGAGATCGGTGAGTTGCGTTCCTGCTGCCTGCGAAGCTCTCCCTCGGAACGAAACCCCATGATTTGATACGATCGAAGTGTCGTCGACACGAGCATCCGTCGACGTTCGTGTTCGAAACCAGAGCTTGATGAAGAGGGCGGGGGAATGAATATCGGCGACGCGTCGCGCGAATCCGGAGTCAGCGCGAAAATGATCCGGTATTACGAACAAGTCGGCCTTCTTGCGCCGAGCAAGCGTACCGATGCCGGCTACCGGATCTACGGCGCGGACGAAATCCATATTCTGCGGTTCATCCGTCAGGCGCGACGACTCGGCTTCCTCGTCGAAGACATTCGCAAACTGCTGATGCTCTGGCAGGATCGCTCCCGCGCCAGTGCCGAAGTGAAATCGATCGCGCTTGAGCACGTGGCCGAACTCGACAAACGCATCGCGGAACTGAGCGACATGCGCGACACACTGGCCGATCTGGCCGCGCACTGTCATGGTGACGGGCGACCAGAATGCCCGATTTTGGCGCGTCTCGCCGACCCCGCCAGCGAACCAAATTAGTGCAGACCTTCGAGTCTCAAAACGGGCTCGGACTCCATATCATTAAAAATCAAAGAGTTACGGGCGGCTCGACTGCCGCCATTCCGAATTGGAATGGCCTCCATGCGCGTATTTCACTAGCATCTTGGTGCGGCATCGCTATAATTCGGGATAACCCTATACGGGAAATCCCTGAATCTCGATTCACCAGGGGTCCCTCTTCCTTGGAGAACGTCATGATCGCCTACATCGTCGAAAAGCTGAGCAACTGGTTCGAATCCGCAGAACGTGAGCGCCGTGAGGCTTACCTCGCCACGTCGTCGGACATCGTCCAGCTCGAGAGCCGCATCCGCTCGCTCGAAACCAACGGCTACTCGCTGTAATCGAAGTCACCGTCAGGTGCCGAGCGGCACCGAACGACAAGCAAGCCCCGTATTGACGGGGCTTTGTTTTTTTGTGCGCCGGATCTGGCGAAAACGTCGGCGCAGCGCTATGGTATGGACCTGCTTTTCATCCTGAAGGACACGATCATGCATTTGCGTGTCGATGTGCGTCGTCGTGCTCGCGCGCGTCTCGTTCTGGGCGCGACCGTGCTCGTTCATGGCCTCGCGGCCGGTGCCGCGACGTCGTCCAGGCCGCTCGTTCTCGATACGCAGCGCGGCATCCAGGACGGCAAGGGCGGGTTGGTGTTGCAGACGGCACCGTTGTCGTCGGAGCCGATCGTCGAGCCCGCAGGCATGCGGGCCCCGGCCGGGCAGACGCCGAATACGTCGGTTCCGCTGTTCGTCGCGCCGTATATCAACGTTCCCGCCTGGGGCGGGCAGCCGGCCAACCAGCCGAGGCTCGCGCCTAGACCGCAGCCCTAACGACCAGTCGCCCGATCAGTTTCCGCGGTGCTCGATCTGACAGCGGGCACCGCTATCCTGTCCGAGCATCTCGACCAGGTAGGGCAGTACCTCTTTCATGCTCTGAGCGAGCGTATACGGCGGATTCAGGATGAACATCCCGCTGCCGTAGAGGCCCAGTCCGTCGGCCGGCGGATTCGACACCGTCAGCGTCAGGTGCAGCCAGTTGTTCGGTTGAAGGCGCTTCAACTGTTCGGGAAAGCGCTGCGATTCAAGCCGCGTGACCTGCGGGTACCAGACTGCATAGCAGCCGGTCGCGAAACGCTTCAGGCATTCCGTCATGCAACTCACCACGCGCGCGTAATCCTTCTTGTCCTCGTAGGACGGATCGATCAGTACGAGTGCACGTCGCGGCGGCGGCGGCAGCAGCGCCTTGATACCTTCGAAGCCGTCGCCGGCGAAGATCATCGCGCGTCGCCCCGCGTCGCGGAAATTGTGGCGCAGGACATCGATTTCCGTCGTGTGCATTTCGAACAGGCGCATCCGATCCTGCTCGCGCATCGACCGCCATGCGATGTACGGGGAGCCGGGATAGAAGTGCAGTTCGCCGTCGGCGTTCAGCGCGCGGACCTCATCCACGTAGTCGCCCAGCGCCTCCGGCAGGTTCTTTTCGTTCCACAGCCGGCCGATGCCGGTATCGAATTCCGACGTCTTCGCTGCATAACCGTCGCGCAGCGAGTACACGCCGGCGCCTGCATGCGTATCGATGTACCAGTACGATTTGTCTTTCTTGTTCAGGTAGCGCAGCAGCTGGACGACGACGGCGTGCTTGAGCACGTCCGCGTGGTTGCCTGCGTGAAAACCGTGACGATAACTGAGCATGGCGGGCTGCCTGAAACGAAAGGTGAATCGATGAAAGCGGATCGTGCGCGGCCGTCAGGCCGGGCGCCGAGGCCGCGTATTGTACGCGAGTGGCCGTGAGTCGCCTTACTCGTATGCGTCGCCGACCACGGCCTCGATGCGTTGCTTCACGTCCGGCGTCAGCTGCGCGGCAACGTCGAGCGCGCGCATGTTGTCGCCGATCTGGTCGACCCGCGATGCGCCCGTGATGACCGAACTTACGCGCGGATTCGCGAGCACCCATGCGATTGCCAATTGGCCGGTACTGCAGCCGAGTTCGGCTGCAATCTCGCCGAGCCGTTCGACGATGTCGTTGGCGGCCCGATCGGTCAGGCGTTCGCGCATCCAGTCGTAGCCCTGCAACTGCGCGCGGCTGCCGGCCGGCACGCCGTTGCGGTACTTGCCGGTAAGCAGTCCCGACGCCAGCGGGCTCCACGTCGTGAGGCCGAGACCGTAATCGTCGTAGAGCCGCGCATATTCCTGTTCGACCCGGGTGCGGTGGAACAGGTTGTACTGCGGCTGCTCGACGACCGGCTTGTGCAGATGATGCCGCTCGGCGATCTCGCACGCTGCGCGGATCTCGTCGGCGCTCCATTCCGACGTGCCCCAGTACAGCGCCTTGCCGCGCACGATCATGTCGCTCATCGCCCACACGGTTTCCTCGATCGGCGTATGCGGGTCGGGCCGATGGCAATAGACGAGGTCGACATAGTCGAGCTGCAGCCGGCGCAGCGAGCCGTCGATCGCGTTCAGCAGGTATTTCCGGTTCAGCGTGTGATACTGGTTCGGGGCTTCCGCGAGCCCCCAGAAGAACTTCGTGGACACGATATAGCTGATACGCGGCCAGTCGAGCGACTTGAGCGCGTGACCCATGATTTCCTCGGATTTGCCGCCGGCGTAGACTTCGGCGTTGTCGAAGAAATTGACGCCCGCGTCGCGGGCCGCGGCGAGGCATTCGCGCGCGACCCGCTGATCGACCTGATTGCCGTACGTCACCCACGAACCGAGGGAAAGCTCGCTGATCTGCAGGCCGGAGCGGCCTAGCCGTCGATAGTGCATGAGAACCTCCTGTCGAACGGAATCGACCTTTAAGCTTAGACGTTTTGCGCGCGAACGGCGGGGCCGATCGTGCACAATGACGGCTGGCACGCCGATACGATTTCGCGATGAGCGCGGATGCGGCGGGCGCGTGTTTTATCGATCCGACAACGGGAGGAGAAGGACATGGCAGCAGATCTGAGCGGCAAGACCGCCGTCGTCACGGGCGCCGCGAGCGGCATCGGCAAGGAAATCGCGCTGGAGCTGGCCAAGGCAGGCGCGGCCGTCGCGATCGCCGACCTGAACCAGGACGGCGCGAACGCGGTCGCCGACGAGATCAACAAGGCGGGCGGCAAGGCGATCGGCGTCGCGATGGACGTGACCAGCGAGGAAGCCGTGAACACCGGCATCGACAAGGTGGCCGAAGCGTTCGGCTCGATCGACATCCTCGTGTCGAACGCCGGTATCCAGATCGTCAACCCGATCGAGAACTATTCGTTCTCCGACTGGAAGAAGATGCAGGCGATCCACGTGGACGGCGCATTCCTGACGACGAAGGCCGCGCTCAAGCACATGTACAAGGACGATCGCGGCGGCGTCGTGATCTACATGGGTTCGGTGCACTCGCACGAAGCGTCGCCGCTTAAGTCGGCGTACGTGACGGCCAAGCACGGGCTGCTCGGCCTGGCGCGCGTGCTGGCGAAGGAAGGCGCGAAGCACAACGTGCGCTCGCACGTCGTGTGTCCGGGCTTCGTGCGTACGCCGCTGGTCGACAAGCAGATTCCGGAGCAGGCGAAGGAGCTCGGCATCAGCGAAGAGGAAGTGATCAAGAAGGTGATGCTCGGCAACACGGTCGACGGCGTGTTCACGACGGTGCAGGACGTCGCGCAGACGGTGCTGTTCCTGTCGGCATTCCCGAGCGCCGCGCTTACGGGCCAGTCGGTGGTCGTCAGCCACGGCTGGTTCATGCAGTAACGCGGGGGCGGGCGGTGTGGCCGCCCGCCGCGCTGAACGGCACAAAAAAAAACGCGCTCCACGGAGCGCGTTTTTCATGTCGGCAGGGCGGGGCCGATGGCGGCTGCCGCCCGGCACCGCTTTACTTCAGGACTGCTGCGACCGCATTGGCGACCGCGTCGAGGTTGCGCGTGTTCAGCGCGGCGACGCAGATCCGGCCCGTGCTGACCGCATAGATGCCGAACTCGTCACGCAGGCGATCGACTTGTGCCGAGGTCAGGCCCGAATACGAGAACATCCCGCGCTGCGCGTTGATGAAGCTGAAATCGCGATCGACGCCGCTCGCCTTCAGGCGCTCGACGAGACCGTTGCGCATCGCGCGGATGCGGTCGCGCATTTCGCCGAGTTCCTGCACCCACGAAGCGTGCAGTTCCGGCGACGCGAGCACCGCTGCGACCACCGCGCCGCCGTGGGTCGGCGGGTTCGAGTAGTTCGTGCGGATCACGCGCTTCAGTTGCGACAGCACGCGCGTGGCTTCTTCCTTGCTCGACGTGATGATCGACAGCGCGCCGACGCGCTCGCCGTACAGAGAGAACGACTTCGAGAACGACGACGACACGAACGCGTTCAGGTCGGCCGCGGCAAACAGGCGCACGGCAGCGGCATCGGCTTCGATGTTCTCGCCGAAGCCCTGGTAGGCCATGTCGAGGAACGGCACGAGGTTGCGTGCCTTCACGACGTCGACGACCTGCTGCCACTGCGCTTCGGTCAGGTCCACGCCGGTCGGGTTGTGGCAGCACGCATGCAGCACGACGACCGTGCCGGCCGCGTAGCTGTTCAGCGCCGACAGCATGCCTTCGAAGTTCACGCCGTTGGTGGCCGCGTCGTAATACGGGTACGCGACGACTTCGAAGCCGGCCGCTTCGAACAGCGCGCGGTGGTTTTCCCAGCTCGGATCGCTGATCGCGACCTTCACGTTCGGATTCACGGTGCGCAGGAAATCGGCGCCGATCTTCAGCGCGCCCGTGCCGCCCAGTGCCTGGGCCGTGACCACGCGGCCCGCCGCGATCAGCGGCGAGTCGTTGCCGAGCAGCAGCTTCTGCACGGCCGCATCGTAGGCGGCGATCCCGTCGATCGGCAGGTAGCCGCGCGGCAGGCCGGCCTCGACCCGCGCCTTCTCCGCGTCGCGAACCGCGCGCAGCAGCGGAATCTTGCCGTCTTCGTTCGTGTACACGCCGACGCCGAGGTTGACCTTGGTCGGACGCGCGTCGGCGTTGAAGGCTTCGTTCAGGCCCAGGATCGGGTCGCGGGGAGCAAGCTGGACAGCGGAGAAGAGCGACATGATGATTCGGCAGTAGTGAAAAGAGGGTCAGGCTTTCAGCCGGCGGGGCGGGCGCAGTGCAGCGCGCCAACGGCGCGACGCCGGAAAGCGCAGCAGCCTGACATTGTAGCGAATTCGCGCTGGCGGGGGCGGCGATTCCATCGCGATCGGGGCGGCGAATCGTGAATTCGGGCGACCGTCGGGCGTCAGGAGCCGACAGCAGTTCGCGCGGCCGCGAAGCGCTAGAATGCTTTCTTTGCCCTTGCTCCGGCCGCATTCCATGTCCGAACATCATGCCGAAGTCGGCGACGCGCTCGACGAATCCAAATTCGTCACTTTCGAAGGGTCGCCGTTCCAGCTTTACCAGCCCTATCCGCCCGCGGGCGATCAGCCGACCGCGATCGACACGCTCGTCGAAGGCGTCGGCGACGGCCTTGCCTTCCAGACGCTGCTCGGCGTGACCGGTTCGGGCAAGACTTTCACGATGGCCAACACGATCGCGCGGCTCGGCCGCCCGGCGATCGTGTTCGCGCCGAACAAGACGCTCGCGGCCCAGCTTTACGCGGAATTCCGCGAGTTCTTCCCGCGCAACGCGGTCGAGTATTTCGTCTCGTACTACGACTACTACCAGCCTGAAGCCTACGTGCCGCAGCGCGACCTGTTCATCGAGAAGGACTCGTCGATCAACGAGCACATCGAGCAGATGCGGCTGTCGGCGACGAAGAGCCTGATGGAGCGTCGCGACGTGGTGATCGTCGCGACGGTGTCGGCGATCTACGGTATCGGCAATCCGTCCGAATACCACCAGATGATCCTCACGCTGCGCACCGGCGACAAGCTTGGCCAGCGCGACGTGATCGCGCGGCTGATCGCGATGCAATACACGCGCAACGAGCAGGATTTCCAGCGCGGCACGTTCCGCGTGCGCGGCGACACGATCGACATCTTCCCGGCCGAACACGCAGAAATGGCCGTGCGCGTCGAGCTGTTCGACGACGAGGTCGAGACCCTGCACCTGTTCGACCCGCTGACCGGGCGCGTCCGGCAGAAGATTCCGCGTTTCACCGTGTATCCGTCGTCGCATTACGTGACGCCGCGCGACACCGTGATGCGCGCGGTCGAGACGATCAAGGACGAATTGCGCGAACGGCTCGAGTTCTTCCATCGCGAGGGCAAGCTCGTCGAGGCGCAGCGCCTCGAGCAGCGCACGCGCTTCGATCTCGAGATGCTGCAGGAACTCGGCTTCTGCAAGGGCATCGAGAACTATTCGCGGCATTTCTCGGGCGCGGCGCCCGGCGATCCGCCGCCGACGCTCGTCGACTACCTGCCGCCCGATGCGCTGATGCTGCTCGACGAATCGCACGTGCTGATCGGCCAGCTGAACGGCATGTACAACGGCGACCGCGCGCGCAAGGAAAACCTCGTCAATTACGGCTTTCGCCTGCCGTCGGCGCTCGACAACCGGCCGCTGAAGTTCCACGAGTTCGAGCGCAAGATGCGCCAGGTCGTGTTCGTGTCGGCCACGCCGGCCGATTACGAGAAGCGCGTGACGGGGCAGATCGCCGAGCAGGTCGTGCGACCGACGGGCCTCGTCGATCCGGAAATCGAAGTGCGGCCGGCGAGCTCGCAGGTCGACGACGTGCTGACCGAAATCAACGCGCGCGTGAAGGCCGGCGAGCGCGTGCTGATTACCGTGCTGACGAAACGCATGGCCGAACAGCTGACCGAGTTCCTGGCCGACCATGGCGTCAAGGTGCGTTATCTGCACAGCGACATCGATACGGTCGAGCGCGTCGAGATCATCCGCGACCTGCGGCTCGGCACGTTCGACGTGCTGGTCGGGATCAACCTGCTGCGCGAGGGCCTCGACATTCCCGAAGTGTCGCTCGTCGCGATCCTCGACGCGGACAAGGAAGGCTTCCTGCGCGCCGAGCGCTCGCTGATCCAGACGATCGGCCGTGCCGCGCGGAACGTGAACGGCAAGGCGATTCTCTACGCGGACAACATGACCGAGTCGATGAAGCGCGCGATCGACGAAACCGAGCGGCGCCGCGCGAAGCAGATCGCCTACAACGAAAAGATGGGCATCACGCCGCGCGGCGTCGTGAAGCGCATCAAGGACATCATCGACGGCGTCTACAACGCCGACGACGCGCGTGCGGAGCTGAAGGAGGCGCAGCAGCGCGCGAAATTCGAGGACATGTCGGAAAAGCAACTCGCGAAGGAAATCAAGCGTCTCGAGAAGCAGATGGCCGACTACGCGAAGAACCTCGAATTCGAGAAAGCCGCCGCGACCCGCGACCAGCTTGCCGTGCTGCGCGAACGCGTGTTCGGCGCGAACGTCGGCGACCACATCAGCGGCGGCCGGTAAATCTTTCCAAGCGTCACCGAATCCTTTTGGTAAAGCGCCTGTAAGCCTTGTCGGATCAGGGGTTTACGGCGCGCTCCGTTTGTTCCGAAACGGGTTCGGTGCTAAACTCCTCATGTATTGAGAATAGTTCGCATTAACGTTCTTCGTCGCGTTAGTGTTTCCAGCGGGCGGCCCGGCGGCGGCTCGCATGTCGTCAAGATAGTCAGACAAATAACAAGGAGTGTCCATGTTGGGTTCTTCGTTCATCCGCACGACGGTTGCGGTAGCGGCGGCGCTGGCCGCGATGTCGGCCTCGGCGGCCGAGTATCCGATCGGCAAGCAGCAGATCCAGGGCGGCATGGAAATCGGTGCGGTGTATCTGCAGCCGATCACGATGGACCCGGAAGGCATGATGCGCAAGGCGTCGGATTCCGACATCCACCTCGAGGCCGACATCCATGCGGTCAAGAACAACCCGACCGGTTTCGCGGAAGGCGACTGGATGCCGTACCTGCAGGTCACGTACAAGCTGACGAAGCAGGGCGATCCGAAGTGGAAGGCCGAGGGCGACCTGATGGGCATGGTCGCGAGCGACGGCCCGCACTACGGCGACAACGTGAAGCTCGCCGGCCCGGGCAAGTATCACCTGACGATGGTCGTCAAGCCGCCGATGCAGTCGGGTCACATGGCGTTCGGTCGTCACGTCGACAAGGAAACGGGCGTGGGCCCGTGGTTCAAGCCCATCACGCTCGAGTACGACTTCCCGTTCGCCGGTATCGGCAAGAAGGGCGGTTACTGATCGGTGGCATGACGAACGGCGCGCTTCGGCGCGCCGTCGGCGTAGAGAACCCAGAATGAAAATTCCCCAGAAAATCGTTGCCGCAGCCGCTGCGCTGTGGCTTGCCGGCGCGGCGCATGCGGCCGATCTGCCGACGTTCAAGCTCGAGATGACGGACGGCAAGCTGAATCCCGCACGCATCGAAGTGCCGGCCGGCCAGCGTTTCAAGATCGAGATCAGGAACACCGGCAAGGGCGCCGCCGAATTCGAGAGCGTGCAGTTGCGCAAGGAGAAGGTGCTCGCGCCGGGCGCCGATTCGTTCGTGGTCGTCGCCCCGCTGTCGCCGGGCGAATACAAGTTTTTCGACGATTTTCATCAGCAGGCGCAGGGCGTGATCGTCGCGAAGTAACGCGTTTTATCTGCGCGCGGGCGTCCAGTCCCTTGCCCCGCGCGTCAGGAGGTATCGATGGGTCAGATCTTGTTCATCGTCTGGCGGGAGAGCGTCGAAGCGCTGCTCGTCGTCGGCATTCTCTATGCATGGCTGAAAAACGGCGACGACGATGCGCGCCGCGGCCTGCCTTTCCTCTGGGCCGGCGTCGGCGTCGGCCTGCTGATGGCCGTCGGCCTCGGCGCCGCGCTGGTCGGGTTCACCGAGGTGTTGTCCGGCGATGCGCAGGACTATTTCCAGACGGCGATGGTGCTGATCGCATGCGTGCTGATCGTGCAGATGGTGCTGTGGATGCGCCGGCACGGCCGCACGCTGAAGCGCGACATGGAGCAGTCGCTGCAGCAAAGCACGCGCGATTCGAACTGGTGGGGCGTCGCCGTGCTGGTCGCGCTCGCGATCGCGCGCGAAGGCAGCGAGACGGTGATCTTCCTGTACGGCCTCGGTTTCGGCCAGTCGGGCCACGTCGACGGCAGCCAGATGCTCGCGGTCGTGATCGGTCTCGGCCTCGCGTTCCTCACGTTCTATCTGCTGCAGCTCGGCGGCAAGTATTTTTCGTGGCGGCATTTCTTCCGCGTCACCGAGGTGATGCTGCTGTTTCTCGGCGCGGGCCTGTTCCAGACCGGCGTCGACAAGCTGATCGACAAGGAAATCCTGCCGCTCGGCATCTCGCAGGTGTGGGATACGTCCGCGATCCTCGATGATTCGGGCACGTTCGGTTCGCTCGTCGCGACGCTGACCGGCTATCGTGCGCACCCGGCGCTGACCAACCTGGTGGCGTATGCGGTGTACTGGGCGGTCGTCTGGCTGCTGATGAAGCGCGCGAGCCGCCGTCCGGCCGTTGCAGCGGGTCGCGCGGCATGAGCGTCGTCGCCGCCGTCAAGCCGGGCTGGCTCGCGCAGGCCGGCCAGTGGATGCAGCGCCACGGTGCGCTGATCCGCGGTATCCAGTGGATCGTCGTCGCCGTCTACGCGTTCCTGATCATCGTGCCGGCGGTGTTGCCGCTGCCGGACGATTCCGCGCACCTGTGGAACAACCTCACGCTCATCGCGCAGTTCGCGTTCTGGGGCATCTGGTGGCCGTTCGTGCTGCTGTCGATGGTGATGCTCGGCCGCGTCTGGTGCGGTGTGCTGTGCCCGGAGGGCGCGCTCACCGAATACGCGAGCAAGTTCGGCCGCGGCGGCCCGATTCCGCGCTGGATCCGGTGGGGCGGCTGGCCGTTCGTCGCGTTCGGCATCACGACGATCTACGGGCAGATGGTGAGCGTGTACCAGTACCCGCTCGCGGTGCTGTTCGTGCTCGGCGGCTCGACCGTCGGCGCGATCGTGATCGGCGTGCTGTACGGCCGCGAGAAACGCGTGTGGTGCAAGTACCTGTGTCCGGTCAACGGCGTGTTCGGGCTGCTCGCACGGCTCGCGCCGATGCGCTACAAGGTCGACGAGGATGCATGGCGCCGTTCGTACAAGAACGGCGAGCACGGCCATCGCGTGATTCCGATCAACTGCGCGCCGCTCGTGCCGTTGCGCAACATGAAGGGTGCGGCGGCCTGCCATATGTGCGGCCGCTGCAGCGGGCACCGCGACGCGATTTCGCTGTCGCTGCGTTCGCCGTCCGACGAAGTCGTGAACCTCGGCGCGGAACAGGCTAACCCGTGGGACACCGCGCTGATCCTGTACGGCCTGCTCGGCGTGGCGATCGGCGCGTTCCACTGGACCGTCAGCCCCTGGTTCGTGCAGATCAAGCAATGGCTCGCGGGCTGGCTGATCGACCGCGACATCACGTGGCCGCTCGAGACCAATGCGCCGTGGTTCCTGCTCACGCACTACCCGGACCGCAACGACGTGTTCTCGTGGCTCGATGGCGGGCTGGTCGTCAGCTACATCGTCGGCACGGGCCTCGTGTACGGCACGGCGCTGCTGGCGTTGCTGGCCGGCGCCACGCTGATGCTCGGCCGCTTCGATCGCGTGCGCCTGCATCATCTCGCACAGGCGCTGATCCCGATCGCGGGTGCGGGCGTGTTCCTCGGGCTGTCGGCCACGACGCTGTCGTTGCTGCGCGCCGAGCATGTGCCGCTCGGCTGGGCATCCGATGTGCGTATCGCGATTCTGGTCGGCGCCAACGTATGGAGTGCATGGCTCGCGTGGAAGGTAACGGGGCGCTATGCGGCGTGGCCGCGCCGGCTCGCGGCATTCGCGTGGTTCGCCGTCGGGCTGGCCGTCGTCGACAGCGCATGGTGGTTGATGTTCTGGGGGTTCTGACGCGGCGCGCATGCCGCTCTCGCTGTCGCGCATCGACGGCAGCAACGACACCCGGGCAACGCGCTGCGCGCATTGTCTGCTCAAACAAAAAAGCGACACGTCCTTCGACGTGTCGCTTTTTTTCTTCCTTGTGCGAGAACCAAAAAAGTGGCTTGGCTTGCTGCAACGGCTGCTTGAGTGTGTTTGCACGAAGGGGTCTAGATCTCGCGTGCAAGCCGTTACGCTGGCTACTGCCCAACACCTCTCAGGGAGGTGGTCCCCACAATACTCGGTCGTTACTTCGTCAGGATCAGTTTGCCGAGCCGCGTGGCGCGCAACTGATAAGTCTCTCCGTTATGCGCGATGCTGACGTGGCTTTGGCCTTGCAGCAGCGCATCGCTGTTGACGACCCGCGTGCCTGCATCGCGGTTGCCGGCGGGTTTCGTCGGCGTGGTGACCGCTGCCGTCTTCTGGCGGCTGCTGGCTGCGGTGCCGGTGGTGCGGCGCAGGGTCAGCGTGGTCGGGCGCATGGTGTCGGTCATTCGGTTTGAGCGGTGACTGTCGATACGATGGAATGAATTCTAAATGATAACCATTCCCATTTACAAAAACTCTTTATCAATTGAGATGTCAGTTCTGATAGCTTGAATCAAGAAAGGCGGCCCGCAGGCCGCCACGGGGATTCAGTGCAGCGGATCGGGATCCTTGCGACCCTGCGCGTATTCGCGGATCAGGCGAACGGTATCGATATCCGACGTGCGGTACGCCTCCTTGACGATCCCGTGCGTCTGTCGCGCTTCTTCGCTGTCGTCCGTGACCGTCAGCGTCGTGCGGTACTCGAAACGCAGGAACAGCTCGTTGTCGTCGCGCTCCTCGATCGTCATCGTCAATGAGCCGCCGATCTCGCCGTCGGCCGCGCGGATGTCGTAGCGGACCTGCTGGTTCGGCGTGAACGTCACGTGGTCGCGCACGGTCGCGTGGCCGTAATGCAGTTCGCGTTCGAGCGTCGTGTCCGTCCGTTCGTGGATGACGCAGCTGTCGAGACCGATCACGAACAGCTGCGGCTGTTCCGCGCGCAGCACGAGGCCTTCCCAGAGCTGGTCGCGGGTGAGGGCCGGCACGGCCGGATCGTCGGAGTTGATCTGGATCAGATGTTCGAAGTTCAAGGGCAGGAGTTCCTTCTGGTGGCGGGTCGCCACATGCATGATTCAAGCACTCATTGTGACGCAAAACCACGGGCTTCGCGGCACCTGCGCCTCACTGGCTCACGCATCGATGCGGCCCATGCGGCCGGTCTGGTAATCGACGACGGCCTGCCGGATCTCTTCCTCGGTATTCATCACGAACGGGCCGTAACGGACGATCGGCTCGTTGAGCGGCACGCCGCCGATCAGCAGGAGGTCGAGCGACGTATCGCCGGCAGCGAACGTGACAACGTCGCCGTCGTCGCCGTAGACGATCATGCGCCGTGCGTCGACAGCCTGCCGGTCGGGCCCGTAGAGGCCCGTTCCGTCGATCGGATAGGCGAACACGCGGTAACCGGCCGGCACGGGCTGCGTGACCGTTGCGCCGGGCGCCAGCGTGAAGTGCTGATAGAGGATCGGCGTGCGCGTCTCGATCGCGGCCTGTACGCCGAACGCTTCGCCGGCGATAACGCGCACGTGCGCGCGGCCGTCCGGCGACGTCGCGGTCGGAATGCGGGCAGCCGGGATCTCCTGGTAACGCGGCGCGATCATTTTGTCGCGGCGCGGCAGGTTGACCCACAGCTGGAAGCCGTGGGAGCGCCCGCCTGCCTGAGCGAACGCCGGGTCCGGCATCTCGCTGTGCACGACGCCGGCGCCGGCCGTCATCCACTGCACGTCGCCGGGGCCGAGTGTGCCGGCATGGCCGGACGAGTCGCGATGACGGAAACGTCCGTCGAGCGCGTAGGTCACGGTTTCGAAGCCGCGATGCGGATGATCGGGCGCGCCGACGGCTTCGCCGGGGGCGTAGTCGACGGGCCCCATTTCGTCGAGCAGCAGGAACGGATCGAAATCCATCAGCAGCCGCGTCGGAAACGGGCGGTGAACCACGAAACCGCCGCCTTCGATGGTGCGAAGCGCGGGGTAGGTGCGATCAAGCGAGCGAGCGGTGGTCATGGGAAGCCCTCGACATCATCGGAATAGCGTTATTTTTGAAACATGGCGCTATTATATGGGGCGTTTTACCGCGCGATTCGCGGCGGTTCGCAATGGATTGTTCTGAAATTGGAACGATGAGATGAATATCGATGCACATAACCTGAACGACCTGATGTACTTTTCGCAGGTCGTCGAACATGGCGGCTTCTCGGCCGCCGAGCGCGTGCTGGGCATCTCGAAATCGCGGCTGTCGCGGCGCCTGACCGAGCTCGAGGCGGCGCTCGGCGTGCGCCTGCTGCAGCGTTCGACGCGCAAGCTCGCACTGACCGAGGCGGGCGAGCTGTTCTACCAGCATTGCCAGGCGATGCTCGCCGAAGCGAGGGCCGCGATGAATGCGGTGCAGCAGTTGCGCGCGTCGCCGCGCGGCTCGGTGCGCGTCAGCGTGCCGGTGACGCTGTCGCAGACGATGCTGTCGCGCATCCTGCCCGAATTCCTGCGCCGCTATCCCGAGGTGAAAGTGCATGTGCGCGTGACGAATCGCGTGATCGACCTGTTCGAGGATTCGATCGACGTCGCGTTGCGCGTGCGCTCGGAGCCGCCGCAGAACGCCAACATCGTCGTGCGGCCGCTGTGGCGCACCGAGCAGATGCTGGTCGGCGCGCCGAGCCTGCTGAGCCAGAATGCGCCGCCGCTGGCGCCGGACGACCTGACCGGCTTCGAGACGCTCGATACGCCGAGCGTCGACGGCCGGCACGTATTCAACCTGATCGCGCCGGACGGAACGCGCCACGTGCACGAGCACGATCCGCGGCTCGTGACGGCCGACCTGATGACGATCCGCGAAGCCGTGCTCGATGGCCTCGGCATCGCGGCGCTGCCGGAGATGATGTACGGCAACGCGCTGCGCGCGGGGCAACTGTCGCCGGTGATGCCCGGCTGGACGCTGCCGGTGCCGCAGCTGTATGCGGTGTTCGTATCGCGACAGGGGATGCCGCCGGCGGTACGTGCGTTCGTCGATTACCTGGTCGAGAAGCTCGACCATGGCGCGTACAAGGAGCCGGGTTGCCCCGAGCGCGCGAAGAAGGAAGCGGCGGCCGATGTTTCGGCGACCTGAACACGGCGCCCACGACGACGCAAATTTGTTTTGTCATTGAAGCGTCGCCTGCAATCGCAAGTTTCAATCGCCGGAACCTTGAATGCGCGGACGGGCGGGCCTATATTGAAATCCCATTTCGTGAAGGAAGTTCTGAGCGAAATCAGGTGGCCGCATATATTGTGAGCCAGATAGGGCAGAACGCGCAGTCCGTGCAGACCACGGCAGAGTCGCATTTGCGTTGCTCGAGGCGCAACCGATACCGCCAAAGAGCCCGCCGCCCGAAGGCGCCCGCGTGCGCATGAAAAAAGGCCTTCATCTGGCGATGAAGGCCTTTTACTTTGGGGACGCCCGGTTGGGGACGCCCGGTTGGGGACGCCCGGTTAGGGACGCCCGGTTAGGGACGCCCGGTTAGGGACGCCCGGTTAGGTGCGCCAGTTACTACCGGCGGCGGGACGTGTGCACGTTACTTTGCTTTTGCGCCGGGCTCCGTCACGAAGCCGAGCTTCGTCAAGCCGCCTGCCTGCGCATCCGACATCACTTCCGCGACGTGCTCGTACGCCACCTTGCGGTCCGCGCGCAGGTGCAATTCCGGCTGCGGCGTGCGTTTCGCGGCTTCCGCGATGCGTGCCTGCAGTTGTTCGCGCGTAACCGTGTGGTCGTCCCACAGGATCGTGCCGTCGCCCTGGATCGCGACGTCGACGGTCTGCGGCTTTTCGTCGACGGGCTGGCTGCTGGCGTGCGGCAGGTCGATCTTCACCGCATGCTGCATTGCCGGGATCGTCACGAGAAAAATGATCAGGAGTACGAGCATGACGTCGACGAGCGGCGTCATGTTGATCTCGCTCATCACGGCGTCGTCGTCATCGTCGCTGAAACCGGTGTTCATGGCCATGGATCACCTCGTCTCAGCTGGCGGCGCGCGATGCGAGACGCAGGCCGTCGCGCGTCGACGACGACGCGAGGCTCGCGCCCGTCACGAAGTACGCGTGCAGGCCGTGCGCGAAGCGGCGCAGCTTGCTGACGACTCCCTTGTTCGCGCGGGTCAGTGCGTTGTAGCCGAGCACGGCGGGAATCGCGACGAACAGGCCGAAGGCCGTCATGATCAGCGATTCGCCGACCGGGCCCGCGACCTGGTCGATCGACGTCTGGCCGGTGGCGCCGATCGCGAGCAGCGCGTGGTAGATCCCCCAGACCGTGCCGAACAGGCCGACGAACGGCGCCGTGCTGCCGACCGATGCGAGGATCGCGAGGCCGCTCTGCATCCGCGAAATGCCTTCGTCCATCGTGTCCTTCAGGCAGCGCGTGACCCAGTCCGATACGTCCATGCGATCGTGCAGGTGCGGTTGCGTCTGATGGTGGTGGTCGGCGGCTTCCTTGCCCGACAGCGCGAGCGCGAGGAACGGGTTGTCGTTCGGCGTCGAGGCGGCGAGGCCGAGCTTCTTGATGCCGTCGTCGAAATTGTCGGAATGCCAGAATGCCTGTTCGGCGTTCTTCGTGAGGCGATTCAGGCGGATCACGTTCCAGCCTTTGACGACGATCACGATCCACGACAGGACCGACATCACGAGCAGCGTGATCGCAATCGCGCGTGTGACGAAATCACCTTGCGCCCAGACGTGCGCGATACCGTAGCTTTGCATTTTTGTTTCCTTTGAATCTTCCGGATGAGGCAGGTTAGTCGGTGAGCCCGAAGCTGTAGGGCTGCGTGCGGGCGGCGCGGATCGCCTGGCCGTTCTCGACATACGGACGGCAGGTGGTCGAGCGCATCGCGTCGAGGGCGGCATCGTCGAGGCGCGGATAGCCGCTGCTCTTTTGCAGATCGATGCTTTCGATCTTGCCGGTCACGCCGACGACGAAGTGAACATAGGCGGTGCCCGATTCGCCGCGGCGGCGCGACATCGACGGATAGTCGGGCTTCACGAAGTTGCATTGGAGCGTCGGCACGTTCTTCGGTGCGCTGACCTGCATCGTTTCGCGCGCCGGGGCCGGCGTGGCGGCCGGTGCCGCGGGAGCGGGCGCGGCCGGAGCCGGTGTCGGATCGGCGGCGGGAGCGGGGACGGGCGACGGGGCCGGCGACGGCGCAACCGGTTGCGGGGTCGGCTTCGCCGCTTTCTGCACCGGCTTCGGCTCGACCTTCGGCTTCACGCGCGGCACGGGCTTCGGCGGCGCGGGCTGCGGGATCGACTCGGCCGCGACCTGCTGCGCGATCGGTGCTGGCGTGATGAGCTGCGCGGTGATCGTCTGGACCTCGACCGATTTCGGCGGCGGCGCGTTGCGATGGAGCCACGCGGCCGTGAGCATGATCGCGTGTGCGGCAAGCACACCGACCGCGACGACGATCACTCGGGAATTCATACGTGGTGCAGCCGGCATGGCGCCGGCAGGAGCGAGATGCGAAGCCTGCATGTTAGCTTGAAAGAACGACGCCGCACCCGGGGCGCGGCGGGTGAATCGGCATCACTTGCGGAAGATCAGCAGCGAGATGCAAACGGTGGTTACGAATCCGATCAGCAATTCCATCACAGGTTCCTTGGCAGGTAAGCCGTTGGCTCGCGCAGACGGTGGCTTGCTGACGGTCACAACAAAAAATGCGGCCTGGCCGCATGCGCACGCTCGGTGTCGCTCAGGCCGCCTTGCGGTCGTAGAACGTGACCGGGATCGGATGCGCATGATGCTCGACGCCGCACCGGCTCGCGCAGACGCCTTGCTCGGCCATGAGGTCGCGTACGGACTCCTCGCACTTGCCGCAGCACGTGGCCACGCCGAGCTCGAACTGGAGTTCATCGAAAGAGTTCACGCCCTCGGCGAGGGACGCGCGAATCTTGCGATCGGAAACAGACTTGCACACGCAGACGATCATGATGAGTTGCGATAGCTAACGTTAATGCGAATTATTATCATTAATTTTGCAGACGTTGACAAGCCTGGGTCGGCTTTTTTTAAAACCATCGGACCCTTGAAGCGGCGGGCGTGGCGAAGCAGGGAAGAGCGGACCTGCCGGCCCGCGTCAGGCGGTCGCGCAGGCGTGCGCGTTCGGCGAGGAAATGGTGACGGATTCGACCGGCACATCGAGGCCGAGCAGCGTCGACGCGAGCGCGCGCAGTTGCAGGCCGTCGCTCGTCGAACAGAAGCGCGGCGGCGCGGCGTGCGTGCCGGCCGGCACGCGCAGCCCGCGTTCGTCGAGCACCCGCGCGAGCTGGCGCGCGATGGCATCGCTCGTGTCGACGATCGTCAGGCGCTCGCCCACAAGGTTACGAATCGTTTCCGTGAAGAACGGATAGTGCGTGCAGCCGAGTACCAGCGTATCGGCGCCGTCGTCGAGCATCGGCTGGATGTAACGCTCGAGCAGCGCGCGCAACGCGGGGGAATTCGTGTCGCCGCGTTCGATCGCCTCGACGAGCCCGTGGCCGGGTTGGCAGATGAAGCGACGGCCCGCGCCGTAGCGGTCGAGCAGCGCCTGGAAGCGCGGGCTGTTCAACGTGGATTGCGTGGCGAGCACGCCCGCGACGCCGGTCGCGGACAGCGCGGCGGCCGGCTTGATGCCCGGCTCGACGCCGACGAGCGGGATCGACAGGCGTTCGCGGATGGCCGCGATCGCCCGTGCCGTTGCCGTGTTGCACGCGATGACGAGCGCTTTCGCGCCTTCGCGGGCGAGCCACTCGCCGATCGCCAGCGTGCGTTCCGTGATGAATGCCTCGTCGCGCGGGCCATACGGCGCGTGGTGCGAGTCGGCGACGTAGACGAACGATTCGTCGGGCAGATGCGCGCGCGCGGCGCGCAGCACCGACAGGCCGCCGAGCCCCGAGTCGAAGATGCCGACAGGGGCGGTGGCGCGCGGAGCGGTAGCGGCGGACGGGTTCGTCATCGTCGGGCGGGCGGCGGGCTGGCGGGTGGCGCGATTACTCGGCCGAACCCATCATCGTTTGCTGATAGTTCTGCAGGCCGACCTTGCCGATCAGGTCGATCTGCGTTTCGAGCCAGTCGATGTGCTCTTCGGTATCGTCGAGAATCTTCTCGAAGATCTCGCGCGACACGTAGTCGCGCACCGATTCGCAGTAGGCGATCGCTTCCTTGCAGGTGGACTGCGAGATCTGCTCGAGCTTCAGGTCGCACTTCAGGATCTCTTCGGTTTCCTCGCCGACGAGCAGCTTGTGCAGGTCCTGCAGGTTCGGCAGGCCGTCGAGCATGAACACGCGCTCGATCAGCCAGTCGGCGTGTTTCATTTCGCCGATCGATTCGTCGTATTCGTGCTTGCCGAGTTTGTCGAGGCCCCAGTGCTTGTACATGCGCGCATGCAGGAAGTACTGGTTGATCGCCGTGAGTTCATTCTTCAGTTGGGCGTTCAGATATTCGATGACTTTCTTGTCGCCTTGCATGGCTGTTCCTTGTTCAGTGGGGCTTCAGAAACCGAACGATAATCGCTCGAACGAGAAAAGCCAAGCCTCGAAGCCTTGTCGGGCCTGCCTTTTGCGTGTAATGAGAATCAGCCTCGAACAACCGGCCGCGCACAATAATGAGAATGAGAAGTAAAAAGGCCGGACGTCCGTCCGGCCTTTCGTTCGATCGCGCTTAAGCGGCAGCGACCGGGATCTTGCCGATCTTCGCCTGCCATTCCTTCGGACCCGTCTGGTGCACCGACGTGCCCGACGAATCGACGGCGACCGTCACCGGCATGTCCTGCACGTCGAACTCGTAGATCGCTTCCATGCCGAGGTCTTCGAACGCGAGCACCTTCGCGCCGCGGATCGCCTTCGACACGAGGTAGGCCGCGCCGCCGACCGCCATCAGGTAGGCCGCCTTGTGCTTCTTGATCGCATCGATCGCGACCGGCCCGCGCTCGGCCTTGCCGACCATCGAGATCAGACCCGTCTGAGCGAGCATCGTCTCGGTGAACTTGTCCATGCGCGTGGCCGTCGTGGGGCCGGCCGGGCCGACCACTTCGTCGCGCACCGGATCGACCGGGCCGACGTAGTAGATCACGCGGTTCGTGAAGTCGACCGGCAGCTTCTCGCCCTTCGCGAGCATGTCGGCGATGCGCTTGTGCGCGGCGTCGCGGCCGGTGAGCATCTTGCCCGACAGCAGCAGCGTCTGGCCCGGCGTCCAGCTCGCGACTTCTTCCGGCGTCAGCGTGTTCAGGTCGACGCGCTTGCTGGTTTCGGTGTTCGGTTCCCACTGCACCTTCGGCCAAGCGTCGAGCGACGGCGCTTCGAGCTTGGCCGGGCCCGACCCGTCGAGCACGAAGTGCGCATGGCGCGTGGCCGCGCAGTTCGGAATCAGCGCGACCGGCTTCGAGGCCGCGTGCGTCGGCGCCGCCATGATCTTCACGTCGAGCACGGTCGCGAGGCCGCCGAGGCCCTGCGCGCCGATGCCGAGCGCGTTGACCTTCTCGTGCAGCTCGACGCGCAGTTCCTCCACCCAGTCCTTCGGGCCGCGCGCGATGATTTCCTGGATGTCGATCGGCTCCATCAGCGATTCCTTCGCCATCAGCATCGCCTTCTCGGCGGTGCCGCCGATGCCGATCCCGAGCATGCCGGGCGGGCACCAGCCGGCGCCCATCGTCGGGACCGTCTTCAGCACCCAGTCGACGATCGAGTCGGACGGGTTCAGCATCACGAACTTCGACTTGTTCTCCGAGCCGCCGCCCTTCGCCGCGACCTGCACGTCGACCTTGTCGCCCGGCACGATCTCGTAGTGGATCACGGCCGGCGTGTTGTCCTTCGTGTTCTTGCGGGCGCCTTCCGGCGGATTGACGATCGACGCGCGCAGCACGTTGTCCGGGTGCGTGTAACCGCGGCGCACGCCTTCGTTGATCATGTCGGTGAGGCCCATCGTCGCGCCGTCCCAGCGCACGTCCATGCCGACCTTCACGAAGATCGTCACGATGCCGGTGTCCTGGCAGATCGGACGCTTGCCTTCCGCGCACATGCGGCTGTTCGTGAGGATCTGCGCGATCGCGTCCTTCGCGGCCGGGCTCTCTTCCAGCTCGTACGCGCGGCCGAGGGCCTGGATGTAGTCGAGTGGGTGGTAGTAGCTGATGTACTGCAGCGAATCCGCGATGCTCTGGATCAGGTCTTCCTGTTTGATGACGGTCATGGCTGAGACTCTGTGGGGACAGTGGGGAAGGGTTGGCCGACGGTTCAGGCCGCCGGTCGGGACGCCGCTGGCGCATGCGTCTCGTGGAAATGGGCCGGATGCGTGTGCGTCGTCAGGCGATCGACCCACGCCATCACGAGCGCCGACACGAGGAACGACACGTGGATGATCACCTGCCACATGATCGCGTGCGTCGTGTGCTGGTCGGGGTTGATGAAGGTCTTCAGCAGGTGGATCGACGAAATGCTGATCAGCGCCATCGACAGCTTGACCTTCAGCACGCCCGCGTTCACGTGGTCGAGCCATTCGGGCTCGTCGGGATGGCCCTCGATGCCGAGCCGCGACACGAACGTTTCATACCCGCCGACGATCACCATGATCAGCAGGTTCGAGATCATCACGACGTCGATCAGGCCGAGCACCGCGAGCATCACGCTGATTTCGTCGAGGCCCGTCGCATGCGACAGCAGGTGCCAGACTTCTTTCAGGAACAGGAACACGTAGACGGCCTGCGCGACGATCAGGCCGAGGTAAAGCGGGACCTGGAGCCAGCGGCTCATGAAAATCAGCGCGGGAAGCGGACGAAGCGGGCGACGGCCAGGGCGGCCGGGCGAATGCGGGGCGGACATGTCGGAGTACGGGCGCGGGGCGCAGGTATCGGGGGTAATCTTGAAAAGGCGCGCTATTGTAACGCGTCGGCCGGCGCGGCTGCAGCGACGCGCCGGTACTGCGAGGGACGGATCACGAGGCGGCGGCCGGCACGTTTTTCACACGCAGGCTGGCGAGCACGATGCCGGTGACGACGCACGCGAGCGCGATGCCGTGCGCGAGCGTCGGGCGCTCGCCGAGGAACGCGATGCCGTACGCGGCCGCGGCGATCGGCAGCACCGCGCTGAACACGCCGGCGAGGCTGCCCGGCACGTGCCGGATCCCCTTCATCCACAGCCAGAACGAGAAGATGCTGGCCGATAGGCCGTACCAGACGACGAGCGCCCAGGTGCCGGCCGGCACGCTCGCGTAATCGAAGCGCCACAGCGCCGTCGCGCCGAGCGGCAGCATCAGGAACAGGCCGAACAGGTGCGTATAGGCGCAGATGTCGATCGGTGCGAGCGTTTGCGTGAGCCGGCGCGACAGGATCACGTAGATCGATTCGCAGCACACCGCGCCGAGGATCAGCAGGTTGCCGGTCAGCGAACCGGACGCGTCGCCGTGCGCACCGTGCCCGGCCGCGCCGCCGTTGGCGAGGTTGATCGTCACGACGCCTGCGATCGCGAGCGCGATCGACACGAGCGCCCGGCCGTTCGGCTTTTCACGCAGGATCAGCCACGCGAACAGCGCGACGATCGCCGGGATCGTGCTCGTGATGACGCCCGCGGCCACCGCGCTCGTGCGCTGCACGCCGTTGAGCATCAGCAGCGTGAACATGAAGGTGCCGAAGAAGGCCTGCAGGAACAGGTTCAGCCATTCGCCGCGCTTGACCGCGCGCATCTTCACGGGCCTGAACAGCGGCCACAGCACGGCGATCGCGATCACGAAGCGCAGCGTGGCGAGGATGGCGACGGGGACGAATGCAACGATGGATTTACCGATACCGACGTTGCTGCCGACGAACAGCATCGACAGGATGAGAAAGAGGGCGTAGCGATTCAAGCTGGAATCCGAAAGGCGAGTTCAGTTAGGATTGTAGGGTCGCGGTTGTAACAGCGTAAAGCTGACCTCGATGCGGCGCCGCCCGGCGCATGAAGCGGCCATGCCGCGTAAGTGACGGGTAAGTTGGAGCGCTTATCGTGGACACTGCCGGGCCGCAGGTCGCGTTCGCGTGATGTGATGTGGTGCGGTGCAGCATCGTGCGCAGGCCGTCGCGGCCGCGTGCGGGTGGGGTGGGAGACAGCGGCGCGCGAGCGCCGGCCAAGACGCGCGGCGTGCACGATCGCGCCGCCATGCAGAGGATTCATGTTCACCAAGGGGTAGTCGATGTCTGCGATTGAATCGGTTCTTCACGAAACCCGTCAGTTCGCGCCGCCCGCGGCGCTCGAGAAGACGGCGACCATTTCCGGCATGCCGGCCTATCGCGCGCTCGTCGCCGAGGCCGAGCAGGATTACGAAGGCTTCTGGGCGCGCCTCGCGCGCGAGGGCCTCGCGTGGCACAAGCCGTTCACCCAGGTGCTCGACGAGCGCAACGCGCCGTTCTACACGTGGTTCGAGGACGGCGAGCTGAACGCGTCGTACAACTGTCTCGACCGCCACGTCGAAGCCGGCAACGGCGAGCGCGTCGCCGTGATCTTCGAGGCCGACGACGGCACCGTCACCCGCGTCACCTATGCCGACCTGCTCGCACGCGTGTCGCGCTTCGCGAATGCGCTGAAGAAACGCGGCATTGCGAAGGGCGATCGCGTCGTCATCTACATGCCGATGTCGATCGAAGGCATCGTCGCGATGCAGGCCTGCGCGCGCATCGGCGCGACGCACTCGGTCGTGTTCGGCGGCTTCTCCGCGAAATCGCTCAACGAGCGGCTCGTCGACGTCGGCGCGGTCGCGCTCGTCACCGCCGACGAGCAGGCCCGCGGCGGCAAGACGCTGCCGCTCAAGAGCATCGCCGACGAGGCGATCGCGATGGGCGGCTGCGAGGCGGTCAAGAGCGTGATCGTCTATCGCCGCACCGGCGGCAAGATCGACTGGCATGCCGAGCGCGACCTGTGGATGCACGAGCTCGTCGACGGCGAATCCGAGCGCTGCGAGCCGACCTGGGTCGGCGCCGAGCATCCGCTGTTCATCCTGTATACGTCGGGCTCGACCGGCAAGCCGAAGGGCGTGCAGCACAGCACGGGCGGCTACCTGCTGTGGGCCGCGCAGACGATGAAGTGGACCTTCGACTGGAAGCCCACGGACGTGTTCTGGTGCACGGCCGACATCGGCTGGGTCACGGGCCATACGTACATCACCTACGGCCCGCTCGCGTGCGGCGGCACGCAGGTCGTGTTCGAAGGCGTGCCGACTTATCCGGACGCCGGCCGGTTCTGGAAGATGATCGACGATCACAAGGTCACCGTGTTCTACACCGCGCCGACCGCGATCCGCTCGCTGATCAAGGCGGCCGAAGCCGACGACAAGGTTCACCCGAAGAGCTACGACCTGTCGAGCCTGCGCATCATCGGCACGGTGGGCGAGCCGATCAATCCGGAAGCGTGGATGTGGTACCACAAGCACGTCGGCCACGAGCGCTGCCCGATCGTCGACACGTGGTGGCAGACCGAGACCGGCGGCCACATGATCACGCCGCTGCCGGGCGCGACGCCGACCGTGCCGGGCTCGTGCACGCTGCCGCTGCCGGGCATCACGGCCGCGGTGGTCGACGAGACGGGCCAGGACGTGCCGAACGGGCAAGGCGGGATTCTCGTGGTCAAGCGCCCGTGGCCGGCGATGATCCGCACGATCTGGGGCGACCCGGAGCGCTTCAAGAAGAGCTATTACCCCGAGGAGCTCGGTGGTCGGCTGTATCTCGCTGGCGACGGCACCGTGCGCGACAAGGAGACCGGCTACTTCACGATCATGGGCCGGATCGACGACGTGCTGAACGTGTCGGGCCACCGGCTCGGCACGATGGAGATCGAATCGGCGCTGGTGTCGCACGAGCTGGTGGCCGAGGCGGCGGTGGTCGGCCGTCCGGACGACACGACCGGCGAAGCGGTCGTGGCGTTCGTCGTGCTGAAGCGTTCGCGCCCGGAGGGCGACGAAGCCGCGGCGCTCGCGAAGGCGCTGCGCGACTGGGTCGGCAAGCAGATCGGGCCGATCGCGAAGCCGAAGGACATCCGCTTCGGCGACAACCTGCCGAAGACGCGCTCGGGCAAGATCATGCGGCGCCTGTTGCGCTCGCTCGCGAAGGGCGAGGCGATCACGCAGGACACGTCCACGCTCGAGAATCCGGCCATCCTCGAGCAGCTCACCGAAGTGCGTTGAGCACACGGTTGCGCGTCATGCGCGCGAGCCCCTGCGCGGCAATCCGGATTGCCCGCGCAGGGGCTTTTTGCTACATAACGGCATGACCGTTCCGACCCGCTCGGCGCCTGCCGCGCCACCTCCCGTTCCCGCGCCGCTCGCACGTGCGCACGCACGCTACTGGCGTTTCAACGTCGCGCTGATCGCGGTGCTGATGGTGATCGGCTTCGCGGTGTCGTTCATCGTGCCGTTCTTCGGACCCGCGCTCGCAGGCGTTCGCTTCGCCGGTTTCAGCCTGCCGTTCTATGTCGGCGCACAGGGCGCGATTCTCGTCTACCTCGTGCTGATCGTCGTCTACATCGGGCTGATGCAACGCGCGGACCGTACGCTGCGCCGCGCGTACGACGAGCATGCGGCACGCGCCGGCCCTGCGAGCGGCGGGCGCTGATTCATGCTGACGCATCGACTGATACGCGCGTACGCGCTCTACACGCTCGGGTTTCTCGGGTTCGTGCTGCTGATGTGGCGGATCGAGCGCGCGACGGGCTCGGGCGTCTGGATCGGCTACGTGTTCCTGTTCGTGCCGATCGCCGTGTATGCGGTGATCGGGTTGTTGTCGCGCACGTCCGACCTCGTCGAGTACTACGTGGCCGGGCGGCGCGTGCCGTCCGCGTTCAACGGGATGGCGACGGCGGCCGACTGGCTGTCGGCCGCGTCGTTCATCGGCCTGGCCGGCTCGCTCTACGCGACCGGTTACGACGCGCTCGCGTACGTGATGGGCTGGACGGGCGGGTTCTGCCTCGTCGCGTTCCTGCTCGCGCCGTATGTGCGCAAGCTCGCGCGCTACACGATTCCCGATTTTCTCGGCACGCGCTTTTCGAGCACGGCCGTGCGCGCGCTCGCCGCCGGTGCGGCGATCCTGTGTTCGTTCGTGTATCTGGTCGCGCAGATCCAGGGGATCGGCCTGATCGCGACGCGCTTCATCGGCGTCGATTTCGCGATCGGCATCTTCTGCGGCCTCGCGGGCATTCTCGTGTGCTCGTTTCTCGGCGGGATGCGGGCGGTCACGTGGACGCAGGTCGCGCAGTACATCATCTTGATCAGCGCGATCCTGATTCCGGTGTCGCTGATCGCGATGAAGAATGGCCTCGGGCCCGTGCCGCAGTTCAATTACGGCAAGCTGATGGAGCGCGTCGCGGCGCGCGAGGCGCAGGTGCGCGACGCGCGCGACGAGCAGCAGGTGCGCGATGCGTACCGCCGGCAAGCCGCGGAGATCCAGACGCGGCTCGACCGGTTGCCGGCGTCCCATGCGGACGCGCGCCGGCATCTCGTCGACCGGCTTGCCGACCTGCGGCGCCACAACGGGCCGCTGCGCGAGATCAGCCAGCTCGAGCGCGAGCTGGCCGATTTCCCGCGCGATCCGGCGGCGGCGCGCGTGGCGTGGACACAGGCGCGTGACGACCTCCTCGCGCGTGCCGAGCCGCCCGTGCCGATGCACGAGCCGTTTCCGGCTGCGAGCGAAGACGAACGCAAGCCGCGCGAGCGGAATTTCCTCGCGCTGCTGCTGTGCCTGTCGCTCGGCACCGCGAGCCTGCCGCACATCCTGACGCGCTACAACACGACCACGTCGGTCGCGTCCGCACGGCGCTCCGTCGGCTGGACGCTGTTCTTCATCGCGCTGTTCTACCTGAGCGTGCCGGTGCTCGCGGTGCTGATCAAGTACGAGATCCTCGCGAATCTGGTCGGGCGGCCGTTCGCCGAATTGCCGGCGTGGGTCACGCAATGGCATCACTTCGAACCCGACCTGATCAGCGTCGTCGAGGTGATTCGCGACGGCATCGTGCACTGGTCGGAAATCCAGATGCAGCCGGACATGGTCGTCCTGGCCGCGCCGGAGATCGCGGGGCTGCCGTACGTGGTGTCGGGTTTGATCGCGGCCGGTGCGCTGGCCGCGGCGCTGTCGACCGCGGACGGGCTGCTGCTGACGATCGCGAACGCGCTGTCGCACGACGTCTATTACTGCATGGTCGCGCCCGATGCGACGAGTCAGCGGCGCGTGACGATCTCGAAGGTGCTGCTGCTGGGGGTGGCGCTGTTCGCGTCGTATGTCGCGTCGCTCAATACCGGAAAGATCCTGTTTCTCGTCGGCGCCGCGTTTTCGCTGGCGGCGTCGAGCTTCTTTCCGGTGCTGGTGCTGGGCGTGTTCTGGAAGCGCACGACGACGCGCGGCGCGATCGCCGGGATGGTGACGGGCTTGGCGGTGTGCGTGTACTACATCGTGTCGACTTATCCGTTCTTCACGCAACTGACCGGGTTCGCCGGGCGCGCGTGGTTCGGGATCGAGCCGATCAGCTCAGGCGTCTTCGGCGTGCCGGCGGGGTTCGCGGTGGCGATCGCGGTGAGTTTGTGCGACAAGCGGCCGGATGAATATACGCGGGCGCTGGTGGATTACATTCGGCATCCGTGAGCGCAGGCGGGAGCAGGGTGTCGACGTGCCGAATGGAAAGCCCCCTGACTTCTCAGGAAATCGGCTGGCTTCATGCTTTTGGCGAGGAGAGGGTGATTCGCCCGCACAAGCGCTGGCCGCGGATTCCGCGGATTCGATTGCAAGCGAATCCGTTCGAATCCCGCCGCCGAACCATCGGCCTGCTTTTCTCCGGAAACGAAAATGCCCGCTGGCGCGGGCATTGAATACTGGCGGAGAGAGGGGGATTCGAACCCCCGATAGGCGATTAACCTATACACGCTTTCCAGGCGTGCGACTTAAACCACTCATCCATCTCTCCGGAAGACCGAGAGTATAGCAAACTCTGGGGGCTGCCCGCCAGTCCCTTCGGCGCCCGTCAGAAATCCGTCGTCACCGACAGCCACACCGAGCGCGGGTCGCCCTGCGTCAGATATCCGCCGATCGTCGACGACCAGTACGACTTGTTCGCGACGTTGCGCACGGTTGCACGGAACGTCGTCTTCTTGCCGAACAAGTCCGTCGCGTAACGCGCGCCGAGATCGAAGCGGTCCCATGCCTGAATCGACATCGTGTTCGCGACGTCCAGGTACTGCGGCCCCGTGTGGATCCAGCGCGCGGTCAGCGTGAGCCCGTTCAGCATCGGCACGTCGTATTCGACGCCTGCGTTGAGCAGGAACGACGGCACGCCGATCGGCCGGTGGCCGTCGTTCGCGCCGCCCGCCGTGTTCCGCAGCGTCGCGTCGAGATACGTCGCGCCCGCGATCAGCCGCACGCCTTTCCACGGCTCGCCGTACACGGCCGTCTCGATGCCGCGGTGCCGCTGCGTGCCGTCGGCGCCGAACAGGTTCGTCGCCGGATCGGTGTACGCCATCGGCTTCTCGATCTGGAACAGCGCAAGCGACGCGCCGTACTTGTCGGTGTCGTAGCGGACGCCGGCTTCATATTGCTTCGATCGGTACGGCGACAGCGCCTGGCCCGCGTTGCGTGCGGTGTTCGGCGCGATCTCGCCCTGTGCGAGCGCTTCGCTGCGGTTCGCGAAGATCGACACGTTGCGCCACGGCTTCACGACGAGACCGAACACCGGCGTCGTGATCGCGTCGCTGTAGGTGGTGGCGACCGCGCCCGTGTAGTCGAAGTTGTCGACCGAGATCGACTGGCGCCGCGCGCCGATCGTGAACAGCACGCGGTCGTCGAGGAAGCCGAGCGTATCGGATACCGCGAGGCTGCGCAGCCAGGTCTTCGTGACGGTGCCCGGATCGTTCATGTCGCCGCCTGCATAGGCGGTTGGCGGGGACGCGAGCGGCGCCGGATCGTAGAGCGTCGTCGGGAACGCGTTCGACATCGTGTACGCGGACTGGCTGTCGATGCGGATGAACGACGCGCCGGCCGTCACGAAGTGCGACACGGGGCCGGTCGTGAAGCGGCCGCGCACGCCGGCTTCGGCAGACTGCGCATCTTCCTTGTGCGGCACGCTCAGGCGCGAGCCGGTCGTGCCGGACGACGAGTAAGTCGGCGTGTAATAGTCGCCGTGCTCGTTCGTATGGCGTGCGCCGGCCGATACGTAGGCCGTCCACGCGGGCAGGAAGTCGTACTCGGCGCGCACGATGCCGACCGTGTCCTCGAGTTCGCTGAAGCTCCACGGCTGCGCATAGTTGTGCGTCGCGGACGGCACGGCGGGCAACTGATTGCCGCTGACGAGCACGACCGGGCGGCCGTTGTCGATCCGCTGCCGCTGATACAGGAAGTCGCCGGACAGGCGCAGCTTGTCGCCGCGCCAGTCGAGCGACACCGCCGTCACGTTGCTGCGGCGGCGCTCGTCGTCGACAGCGGTGTCGCCGCCGCTGACCGACTGGTTCACGCGCACGCCGAACTGGCCGTCGCTGCCGAAGCGGCGGCCGATGTCGACATGCGTGCCGAGCGAGCCGGACGTGGCGCCGTCGACGGTGACGCGCGTGAGCGGCTTGTCGTCCGCGCGTTTCAGTTGCAGGTTCACGCCGCCGCCGACCGCCGAGCCGTTCGGCGATGCACCGTTCAGGAATGCATTCGCGCCCTTGAACACGTCGACACGCTCGACCGCATCGGTCTGGACGAGTTGCCGCGGCGTGACGCCGTACAGGCCGTTCAGCGACACGTCGTCGCCGGCGAGCTCGAAACCGCGGATGACGAAGACCTGCGAGAAGTTGCCGTAGCCGGAGGCGCTGCGCACGGCCGGATCGTTGTCGAGCACGTCGGCGAGCGTGCGCGCCTGCTGGTCCTCGATCAGTTTCGACGTGTAGGTGGTCATGCTGAACGGCACGTCGCTCGCCTTTTGCCGGCCGAGCACGCCGAAATCCGCGCCGCGCGCGACCTGGCCGCCGGCGTAGGTCGGCGCGAGGTCGCCGGGCAGCGGCTCGGCCGCGCCGGTCACGTCGATCGACGGCAGCATGGTGGTGTCGGGTGCGGCGTTGGTGGCGGAAGTGGCCTGTTGGGCCCGGGCGGCGGCCGGGAAGGTGCAGGCGAGCGCAATGCCGAAGGCAATCGGCGTGAGACGCCGGACGGGTAACGAAAGTGTCGACATGGGACGCAAATCGGGTGTGGTCGGTGATCCATCCCAGGGCGGTAAGTCGGAATCCAGGCGGCGTGACGCGTCCGTACTGTCGCGGACGTGTTTTATCGAGCGGCGGAGTCTAGCGTAAACGAGAATCATTGTCGTTTACGGAAAGATCTGTCCACTATTTGAGATAACCGGTGCCGTCCGGCGACGGCGCACAACCGCCGAGCGGGCGTCGGGGCGGACATGCGATCATGCGAAGTCCGCATTCGTCGTAACAAACCGTCCGCATCGGTTGCGGTGCCGGGCGCGATCGCGTCGATGCCGTCCGTACCGCTCTCGTCAAAAGGAACGCCACGCCATGTCGCTCTCCGCCTTGCTCGCCTTTGCGCTGATCCTGTCCGTCGGTGTCGCGACGCCCGGCCCGACGGTGTTGCTCGCGATGAGCAACGGTTCGCGCTACGGATTGCGTCACGCGATGGTCGGCATGCTCGGCGCCGTCACCGCCGACGTCGTGCTCGTCGCGCTGGTCGGGTTCGGCCTCGGCGTGCTGCTCGACGCGTCGGAAACGGCGTTCGTGACGCTGAAGCTGCTCGGTGCGGCGTGGCTCGCGTATGTCGGCATCCGGATGCTGGCGTCGAGCGGCGGGGCCGCGGCTGCGCAGCCCCGCGTGCCGGCGACGCCCGATCGGCGGAGCGCTTTTCTGAAGAGCTTCTTCGTCGCGATGAGCAATCCGAAGTACTACCTGTTCATGTCCGCGCTGCTGCCGCAATTCGTCGACCGGTCGCATGCGATCGCGCCGCAGTACGCGATTCTCGCGGCGACGATCGTCGCCATCGATGTAATCGGGATGACGGGTTACGCGCTGTTGGGCGTGCATTCGGTTCGCGTATGGAAGGCGGCCGGGGAGAAGTGGCTGAACCGGATCAGCGGATCGCTGCTGCTGATGCTCGCGGGGTACGTTGCGCTGTATCGCAAGGCCGTGCATTGACGCGGTGACGGAGCGGGGAAGCGGCTTGGCGCCGTGCCATCAGGACGCATGACGTGGCCGACGGTCGGTGTTTCGGCGCGACGTTCGTCGGCATCGACAGGCGAGGGGATGTCACGATTCGTGACGTAGTGGTGCCGTTCGTTCGGCCCGTATTGGAGAGGCGGGGCACATACGGGAACGACACCGGAGCGACGATCGAGGGGCACGGGACGGGACCGGCCCGTTTCGAAAGAATGTGAAGGGTTGAGCCCGTTTGGCGCTTTGCAAAAAAGATTCTAAATCCTGTCAAAAAGCCGTCACCAACCTGACAAATTTGCTATGCTCGCCGAAAATCAGACGGGCGGCACTCCCAGGGCGGACCAGCGGGCGTGATTGCTCGCCGAACAACGAAGTCAAACAAAATCCTGAGAGTCACGCTGTGAATACAGCCGAATTGCTGCGCACGTTTGCGTCGGGGGTGGTCGATCAGAACAATCGGCCGGTTCGCATGAACTGGGGGCCCGCCCAGAAAACGCTCGAGCAAGTGCTTGCGCTCCAGTATGCCGATATCCGCGAAGGGTTGATGACCGGTATCGACGGGCATTTGACCTGCGTGTCGGCACGGGCCGATCTGCCGATCCGCAGCTTCATCGGGCTGCCAGTCTCCGTCGAGATGACGACCGATCGCGGGCGTCTCCATACCATCAACGGCATTGTCACCGACGTTCGCACCGGACAATCGGACGGTTCGCTGACCTGCTACCAGCTGACGATTCGCGACGTGCTGTCCGTGATGGAGCGGCGGACCAATTCACGGTTGTTCCGGTCCAAGAGCCTGCCCGACATCCTGGGGGTGCTGCTTCAGGAATGGCGCCAGCGCAGCTCGGCGCTCGCGGGCGCATTCGAGTTCGACCTGTCCGGTCTGCAGGCCGAGCGTTACCCCGCGCGCGAACTCACGAGGCAGGTCAACGAGTCGGATGCGCATTTCATCCGGCGGCTGTTGCGACGGGAGGGGGCGACCGTCTTCGTCAAGGCGGGCAAGGCCGGCGAGCGGGCGAGCGGTAATGCGCACGACACGCCGGTCCACACGCTCGTCTTTGCCGACGACTCGATGAAGTTGCCGCAGACGGCCGCCGGCACCGTCCGCTACCACCGCGACGCCGCCGCCGAAGAGCGCGACTCGATCACGCTGTGGGCGACGAGCCGCCGATTGATCCCGGGCAAGATCGTTCGGCCGACGTGGGACTACAAGAGCGGCCGGATGTCGCAAACCGAGCAGGCGACGATCGTCGATCAGGGCGACGGCGGCAACGACCTCGGGCATTTGCTGGCCGACGTCGTCATCGATATCCCGCATGCCGGGGATTCGTCGTCCGATCTCGACCGGATCGGCAAGGACCGGATGCTGGCGCATGAACTGCGCGCCGAATCCGTCGACGGCGTGAGCAATGTGCGCGATCTGGCCGTCGGTCACTGGTTTGCGCTCGCGGAGCATCCGCAACTCGACATGTTGCCGGCCGAACAGCGGCAGTTCGTCGTCACGTCGCTTCATCATTGCGTGCGGAACAACCTGCCGAAGGAACTGAACGAGCGCGCGCAATCGCTGTTCGCGGTAAGCCGCGTGCTGTTCGACGCGGTGCCGGCCGACGTGAGCGGCAAACCGGGCGACGAAAACGACAGGCGCTACGAGAACACGTTCTCGTGCGTGCGGCGCGGCGTGCCGCTGACGCCGGCCTACGATCCCCACGTCGATCTGCCGCCCGTGCATCCGATGACGGCGGTCGTCGTCGGGCCGCAGGGCGAGGAGGTGTTCTGCGATGAAATGGGCCGCATCCGCGTGCGGATCCAGGGGTTGAGCGCCGACGATCATGCGCACGCCCAGGGCGCCGGCACGAGCGGTACGCCGTCCGACAGTGCGCCGGTACGCGTCGCCTGCGCGCTCGCCGGGCCGAGTTTCGGCGCGAATACGTTGCCGCGCGTCGGCATGGAAGTACTGATCGGCCATATCGGCGGCGATCCGGACCGGCTCGTCGTGATGGGCGTACTGGCCAACGGGCCGAACATGCCGGCGACCTTCAGCCATACCGGTGCGCTGCCGGGCAACCGCTATCTTTCCGGCACGAAGACGAAGGAAATCAAGGGGCAGCGGTACAACCAGATCCGCTTCGACGATACGCCCGGGCAGATCAGCAGCCAGCTGGCGAGCGAGCATGCGTACAGTCAGCTGAACCTCGGCTATCTGACGCAGCCGCGCGACAACGGGCAGGGGGCGGCGCGCGGCGAGGGCGCCGAATTGCGCAGCGATGCGCACGTGGCGATTCGCAGCGGCAAGGCGATGCTGATTTCGGCCTGGGAGCGGCTTCGCGCGAGCGACGGCCACCTCGCTCGGGACGAGTATCTGCAACTGATGCAGGAATGCGTCGAACTGTTCAAGAGTCTCGGCGACTACGCGGGCCAGCATCAGGGCGTGGCGCCTGATACGCAACCGCACGATGCGCTCATGACCACGGTGAAAGGCTGGCCGAATGGCGAGGCGTCCGGCGGCGGTGAGTCGTCAGGCGCGTCGATGGCGGCCATCGGCATCACCGCGCCGGCCGGCATCAGCATGGCGACGCCGAAGACCGTGACGACCCACGCGGGCGGCAACATCGACGTCGTCGCGCAGAACCATCTTCAGTACACGAGCGGGCAGCGGATCAACCTGCAGGCCGGGCATGGCGTCGCGATGTTCGCGCACAGCGACGGCGTGTCGGCGATCGCCAACCACGGGAAGGTGGCGCTGCAGAGCCAGAACGACGACACGCAGATCGATTCGGCGAAGAACATCCAGATGACGGCGGGCGGCGGCAAGCTCGCGGGAATGGCCAGTGAGCAGGTCGTGTTCGTGACGTCGGGCGGCGCGTATCTGAAGCTGCAGGGCGGCGATATCGAGCTCGGGTGTCCGGGGAGTTTTACCGTCAAGTCGGCGTCCCATACCTGGGCCGGGCCGGCGAGCATGAGCGCCGACTTTCCGAAGTTCGACCAGGGCTCGCTGGGGCGGGTGCCGAAGCTGGTCCGGGCCACCGACGGGCAGCCGGTCGAGGGCATGGAAGCCGAGGTGCGAAAGGCGTCGGGCGAATTGATCAAGGGGAAGACCGACGCGCAGGGCAAGCTGGCGCCGGTCAGCAGCGACCAGTTCGAACAATTGGCGGTTCGCTTTTTCAAGTCGAGAACCTGAGCTGAGTCTTCAAGAAAAACAACATGTCGAACTACAACTTTGCGCAGAACCCGGGCGGGCAACCGTCGACGGACGACCCGTCGCAGACTTCGGTGGGCGGTGGATCAGGGACGATGCTGTTCAACCGCAACGACCTCGAGTGCGTGATGCAGATGCCACTGCCGGGCGTCGTCATTTTCGTGCACGGGGTGAATTCGGAAGGGGAATGGTTCAAGGAGGCCGAGAAGGGGCTGTGTGCCGGATTGAACCGGCGCATGGGGCGTTATGACGATCAGCTGTTCCATTGGGGGCCGGTGGCCGGGCAGATGACGCCGGTCAGCTATATCGAAAGCCTGACGCCAGACGGTTTCCTGAATCCGGACATGTCGTCGAAGACGTACATCAAGCCCGATCCGTCCTTTTCGCCCGTCATCCACTTTCGGTGGGGCTATGCCGCGAATGCGGAGGAACTGCAGGAGTATGGCGACAAGATCATGCTCAACGAGAAGAATTACTGGGGCGGTGGTCCGTTCGCGGGCGGGTGTACGAGTTTGCCGGACCTGTGGAACGACGGGTTGAACGATCGGCTTTTTCTGTGGCTGACCGTCCAGCACATGAATGGCGTCGGCAATCGAAAAATCTACTCCACGCCACCGCGCACTTACGGTGTGCTTGGCGCACTGCGGCTGGCACGCCTGGTCGAATCGATCCGCAAGCGACAGGCCGACGTGCCGATCACGATCGTATGCCACAGCCAGGGAAACATGATCGGTCTCGCCGCGGCGTTTCTCGGTGACCGGTTGCCCGAGGTGACGGATCAGTGGGGCAAGAAAGGGCGTTGCGTCGCCGACACCTATGTGCTCGCCAATCCCCCGTACAGTCTCGTCGAGGCCAACATGACCGACTCATGGGCCCAGCGCGGGGTGCGCGACAAGAACGGGCACGTGGGGCGCGAGACCTATGTCGCGCGCAAGGAAACGCTGAGGGCGTACTTCGATATCCTGCGTGCGCGGGCCGAGCTCGAGATGCCCGCGGAGGATCTTGATCGCGCGATGGAAAACGCAAGACCGTCGAAGAACGGCGGCAAACCGTATAGCGCAGCCAAGGACCGGGAGGCGCATGGGTTGTACCAGAAAAACACCTACGGGAGAGTGACGCTGTACTGCTGCCCGCACGATCAGGTCATTTCCGCCTTGACCGTTCAGGGAATCGGCTGGCGCGGGATGAGTATCGATGAAATCAGTGCGACGAACGGGTGGGGCGTTTTCTCCCAACGCGTATTCGCGTCGAATTTCGAGGTGGGCGGAGAGAACAAGCTCTATCGGTATTGGCAGGACGACTGGCGCAAGGACAAGAACCAGAAGGAAGGTTTCTGGTATCCGCCATCACCGCCCGCGCGGTATGGTCTTGGACGAGGTATGCATTCCAATGAAGGGTTGTTCCCGAAGTTCATGACGCTGATAACGAGTCCCGCCCTCTATCTGTTCAATTTGACCGACATGAAGGTCAACGCCGATCCGCCAAAAGACTGGGAAATCCCGATCACGGCACCGATGCTCGACAAGGAAACGCGCTTTCTCCCGAAGGCGTTTCGCTACGACAAACCGTCGGGCGCTTGCGATGCGCAAGGGAAACCGATCGAGGAAGGGAGCTTCAACGAGAGCTACGATCCGCCGTCGGCTGCGCGTGACGCCAACAAGGAGAACAAGCGCGATGATGATCCGTACGACAACTTCGATGCGAAATCGGAAAAATTCAAGACTGAGGGTGATGCGCTGAAGGCGCAGGGGGATGCTGCATCCGAAGCTGCGCAGCGATATGAGGATCATTCCATTCTCCGGATGGAAGCGCGCAGATCCGGAAACCGTCGATGGGTGGACAAGTTCGGAAATGTGGTTGGGGAGGACAATCCGGGGGCAGCGAGCGCTGACTATACCGAATGGCGGAACAACGAGATATTTCAGATTCTGAACGGCGGGGATAAGAATAATCCCACCAATCATTCGACCATCATGACGAATGGTGAACATGCGGAAAAGGCTTTGGCTTACGATATTGCTATTGGGCTTTGCTATCTGACGGAAGACGACTTTGCGGATCTCAGGAAGCAGGCGGATTGGCGATTTTTGAGTGGATTGGTGAAGGATGGTCAAAATGAATTATTTGCGGAATATATAAGGAAGGGAAAGTATAAGGACATGTTTTTGCATAAATGGGTTAAAAGTGATCCGGTTGCAAGCATGCCCGAAAAAATCTACGACGAACGTGATGGCGGATTTTTCCTGCGGCTGGGGAGTGTGCTATGAAGGTGATTGTTGCCACTTGGCAGCGGCGATTTGGATTGGCGATTTTCGTCATGCTGTTGGCTGCGATCGCGTTATATGCAACGATGACGTTGCCGAGTAGTGCATCTGCCGAAAACTCAAGTGCAGGAGATCTGATGAAGAGAATGGTGCTGGTTCCTGGATTGTTGGCTGTGTTGGTATTTGTGTTTTCGACCATGTTGGCGACGTCGAGTGCCGTGGCTGCGACACCACGCACCGTGGGCGACGCTGAATCTAAAAGTGATTCGGTGAAGCCTTTTGTGGCGCAAGTCGTTGGCCTTGAATGGCTCAATCCTCTGCAACGCCGGGATTATCCGGCGGAATGGCAGTTATTATGGACGTTGGGTCTGGCTTCTGCGAACAAGAATGACGATATGGTGCGCACCAATCCTAAAAAGTACTCTGCCGTTCAAGCGATCTCAATCATCGCGGATGGCAGCTCGGGACGTGAATCATTTGGCGGATTTTACGAGAAATATATCGACGAGTTGCTCGTATTGTTTCGTACTAGATATTTTACCAATTCCAACTATTTCTATACCGTAAAACCTGGGGATAGAAGTAGATGGCGTGAGCTGGCTGGCGTGCATGTTGAACTGGCAATTCCTGATCGTCTCGATCCCATCAAGGCAAAGGCATATTTGCGTGATCAAATAATCAGCACGTTCGAGATCGGAAATTCGTCGGCAAAAGACCTGTGGAGCCACGACACACCGCCGGATGTGCATGTGACATCGGGGCAGGGGAATGCCGGCTTCACGTCGCTGAACGCGGCACTGGACTATCTGGCCGCCCACCCGGACAAAAGCGCGTGGGTGATGAACTGGGACGCACCGAGTTTCCCGCCGAAGGACGAACAGATCAACGAGAACATGGTGGTGCTGTTCCTCGCCGGCCCCGACCTGAAGACCGAGCGTGAGCCGCTGGCCTGGATCGGCAAGGCTGCTCGAAGCAACGTCAAGGATTTCGAGGCCAAGCAAGGCGCGAGCCGCGCGGTGCAGGCATGGAAGTCGGCGATCGATGCGGCCGCGAGTAATGCAGGCGTGCCGGTGTCGTCGGTGAATTACATCGTGCACGACGCGGGCAAGGGCAGCGATGCTGCATCGACACGCATTGCGTCACTGTCGCAGACGCTGACGGAAGTACTGCCCGAATACGATTTCCGTACGCAGACCTTCAATACATCGGCGCTACTGGGTGACATGGGCGCCGGTGCGGCGCTGACCGATGTGGCACTGGCAATCGGCCGCGCGAATCACCTCGGTGGCAATGTGCTCGTGGCCGGAACGACCGACACGGAGCATCCGACGGCAGTGGTCGTCGTCGCGCCTTCGAAGCTGACGCCGATCGACGCCGGCAAGGACTGGTTCCGCGCGCGCGGCGAGAACAACGCGTACTTGCCGTGGTGGGGGCGCCGTCACGACGCACGTCCGGCATCGCAAGGCTATTCGGAATAAGGAACGCGCATGCGCGGCATCATTCGAGTCGGCGACGCAACGAGCCACGGCGGTCAGGTCGTGACCGGCAGTGCTGTCAGCGAAGTGATGGGGCGGCCGGTCGCCCGGCTCGGTGACACGTGCGTCTGCCCGATCGCGGGCCATCAGGCCTGCTTTATCGCCGAAGGCGATCCGAAGGTCATCGTCGACGGGAAACCGGCTGCATTCGATGGTCACAAGACATCGTGCGGTGCGACGCTGATTTCGAGTCTAGCGTCGTCCGGACGGGAATGAATTTGCGGACCGGCGCGCGGGTTGGCCGGTTCGATCGGGGTATTCATGCACTGTTTCACTCTTGCCAGACGTATCGGGTGCGTCTCGATCGTGATGGCGACGCTCTTGTCGTGCTCGCCATTGCGGGTCGAGACGCGCGCTGCATCGACGCGATCCGTCGAAGGTGCGTCTGCCGCGCCGTTTGTTGCTCAAGTTGTCGGGCTTGCATGGCTCAATCCGCTGCAGCGTCGTGACTATCCGACCGAGTGGCAATTGCTGTGGACGCTCGGGTTGGTGAAGCCGAATGCCAACGACGATATGGTGCGCACAAACCCCAAAAAATACTCGACCTTGCAGGCGGTTTCCATCGTCGCGGACGGTAACTGGGGAAGTGAGACGTTTTCTGGGTTCTATGAAAAGTACGTCGACAAACTTCTGCTTCTCTTTCGTTTGCGATATTTTACGAACGAGGATTACTTCTATACCGTCAGCGCGAGTTCACGGCGGAAATGGAGGGAACTGGCTGGCATGCGAGTCGAGTTGGCTATTCCAGGTGATAGGCTGGCCTCTGAACCGGCAGCAGCATATCTGCGGGATCGTGCCGTCAACATTTTCGAAATCGGCAACCCCTCCGCAAAAAATCTATGGACCCGCGATACGCCGCCCGACGTGCACGTGACGCCGGGCCACGGCAATGCTGGCTTCACGTCGCTGAACGCGGCGCTGGACTATCTTGCATCGCATCCCGACAAAAGCGTGTGGGTGATGAACTGGGACGCACCCAGTTTTCCCCCGCACGACGAACAGATCAACGAGAACATGGTGGTGCTGTTCCTCGCCGGCCCGGATCTGAAGACCGAGCGCGAACCGCTGGCATGGATCGGCAAGGCGGCGCAAGGCGGCGTCAAGGATCTCGACGCGAAGCAGGGCGGCAGCCGCGCGGTGCCGGCATGGAAGTCGACGATCGACGCAGCCGCAGCCAATGCGGGCGTTACAGTCTCGTCGCTGAACTACGTTATCCACGACGCAGGCAAGGGCAGCGCCGCCGCGTCGGCAAGGGCCGCGTCCCTTTTGCAAGGGTTCGCGGAAGCCGTGCCGGAAAGCGACCTCCGCGGCGCGACCTTCAACACGTCGGCACTGCTCGGCGACATGGGGGCCGGCGCGGCGTTGACCGATGTGGCGCTCGCGATCGGCCGCGCAAATCATCTCGGCGGAAACGTGCTCGTGGCGGGCACGACCGACGCTGAGCATCCGACGGCCGTGGTCGTCGTCGCGCCATCGAAGCTGACGCCGATCGATCCCGACAAGGACTGGTTCCGCGCACGCGGAGAGAACAACGCGTACTTGCCGTGGTGGGGCCGCCGTCACGACGCGCGCCCGACGTCGCAAGGCTACTCGTACTAGGACGCGACACCCGCGTTAAGCAATCTGTAACAATCAGCGGAATGGCGAGAAGCCTATTCTTTCAAAATACTTTCCACTTCTCTTTGCCAATATGCACGAGGAAATCCTGATTCGCGCTCCGTCAAGGCACGGGCCCTGACGTGCCGGAGGCCGTGTCGGAATTCCTATCGTATGTCTTACATATCGCATGGAAATTGAAAGAATTTCCCGGCTTGACGCGCCACCCCGTCGCCCCTTATTGTCCGTCTGCCGCCCGTGAGAGAGCACGACGGCAATCGCGCAAGCGCGCCTCGCGCGCACGACAACACGTAGCAAAAAGCAGAAAAGGAAACGTGGTAGCCACATGAAGCCGCTATTCGACGACAACAAATCCGATGCGGTCAGCGATCGTCCGTCCACCTCGTCTTCGTCACCCGTCGCCGTGCCGGCAGCCGTCGCCCACGTCGTTGTGCCGGCAGCGTCGCCGACGGAACATGCGCGCCTGATCACCGTCGACGAGATCGATCAGCTCGGCGCGACGCAGGGCACGCGCATCGCCGCCTTCTCCCAGCAGATTCTCGCGAGCGTCCGGGCATCGGACGCCGACCAGTTCGGCGACAAGCTCAACGAGCTGATCGCGACCGCGAAGGGGCTCGACCCGCGCGGCGCCGACAAGGGCGGGCTGCTCACGCAGGTCACGCGGCTGTTTCGCTCGACCAAGGAGAAGCTGCTGTCGCAATACGAATCGGTGAGCAAGCGGATGGACACGCTCGTCGTCGAGCTCGAAAACCATGCGCAGCGCCAGAAGGCCGGCATCGACGAGCTCGAGCGGATGTACAACGACAATTACGCGCTGCATCAGGAGCTCGCGCAGTCGAAGGCGCACGGCGAAACGGCGCTCGCGACGCTGCGCGCGCATCTCGCGGCCGGCCAGCAGCCGGCCGACGATGCATTCGCCGCGCAGCGCCTGCTCGACGTGAAGCGCAAGGTCGATGCACTCGAAAGCAAGCTCGACGACCTCGATCGCGCGATGCTGATGTCGAAGCAGCTCGCGCCGCAGATCCGGATGGAGCAGGACCAGAAACGCACGCTGACGTCGAAGTTCATGACGATCAAGACCGTGCTGATCCCCGCGTGGACCAACGCGTTCGCGCTCTATCTCGAGCAACTCAGCACGAAGCGCGCTGCGGCGCTCGCGAACGCGACGTACGACGCGGCCGACGAGGCGATCCGCGCGCAGGCCGACCTGAATCGCCGGAACGCGCAGGAAGTCGCGAAGCTCGGCCAGCGTCCGGTGATCTCGACCGACACGTTCGAATACGCGCAGCAGCAGCTGTTCGGCGCGTTCGACGACATCACGCAGATCATCGCCGACGGCAAACGCCAGCGCGAGCAGGACGCGCCGCGCCTGCGCCAGCTCGAACAGGATCTGATCACCCGATTCGCTCCGAAGCACAACTAAGAGAACTGAGAGAACATCGCATGATTACGCTTGAGAAACGCGCGGCGAAGGTCGCGATCGTCCTCGAAAAACGTCAGATCCTGAAGCCGCCCGTCGTGCGCGTCGGCGCGGCGCTCGACATTTCGGGCTCCGCGAAGCCGCTGTACCAGTCGGGCGTGATCCAGGAGACGCACGACCGGATTCTCGGCATCGCACTGAAATTCGACGACAACGGCGAAGTCGACACGTGGACCTTCACCGAAGGCTACGATCGCCTGCCGACCGCGACGCCGGACAACTACGGCTCGTACATTTCCGATCATGTGCTCAACGCACGGATCGACAAGTGGGGCGGCACGCAGTACGCGCCGGTGATGAACGACATCGTCGACTTCTTCTTCCGCGCGCCGGAGCCGAAGCGCGAGGAAAAGCGCGGCTTCCTGAGCCGGCTGTTCGGTGGGGCGGACGACACGTCCGCGCCGGCCGCTTCGGCGCCCGTGAACGGCCATCTGCCCGCATGGGTGCTGTTCGTCACCGACGGGCAGAACCCGAAGAACGACCGCAAGCGCGTGCGCCAGTTGCTGGCCGAATCGCAGCATTTTCCGCTGTACTGGTCGCTCGTCGGCGTCGGCGATCCGAGCGAATTCGACTTCCTCGCGGAAGTCGCGGAGGAAATGCCGAACGTCGGCTTCCTGCATCTCGAATCGCTCGACCTCAGCGACGAACAGATCTACGAACAACTGATCACGCAGGAATTCTGCGACTGGGTGCGCGCGAAGTAAGCGCGCCCCGCCAGCCCATCTTTCCGAACTCGATTACCCCATCATGTTGAAAGACTTCAAGATCCCGTTGTCGCTCACGGCGCTCGCGCTGATCGCGGCCTATCTCCTCGGCGGCGTGAAGGACATGCTGATCGTCGCGGTCCTGTGCGTGCTCGAAATTTCGCTGTCGCTCGACAACGCGGTCGTCAACGCATCGGTGCTGAAGAACTGGTCGGAGAAGTGGCGCAACCGCTTCATGGTGTTCGGCCTGCCGGTCGCGGTGTTCGGCATGCGGCTCGTATTCCCGCTGCTGATCGTCGCGGTGATCGGCCACATCGGCCTGTGGGATGCGCTGACGCTCGCGATCGAATCGCCGGACAAGTACGCGGCGGTGCTGACGTCCGCGCATCACGAGGTGTCGGCGTTCGGCGGCGCGTTCCTGCTGATGGTGTTCTTCAAGTTCATGCTCGACACCGAGAAGGACGAGCACTGGATCGGCTTCCTCGAAGGCCCGATGCGCCATCTCGGGCGCATCACCGCGCTGGAGGTGGCGCTGACGCTCGCGATCGTGATCGTCGCGTCGTTCTACGTGCCGGCGGCCGAGCAGGTGAGCTTCCTGCTCGCGGGCGCGTTCGGCGTGATTGGCTTCGTGATCGCGCACGGCGTGGGCGACCTGGTCGGCGGCGAGGACACGGGCACGCGCGTGGTGCGCGAAGGCGTCGCGGGTTTCATGTATCTGGAAGTGCTCGATTCGTCGTTCAGCTTCGACGGCGTGATCGGCGCGTTCGCGTTGTCGAACAACATCTTCCTGATCGCGCTCGGCCTCGGCGTCGGCGCGGCCTACATCCGGGAGATGACGCTCGTGCTGCTGAAGAAGGGCACGCTCGCGCAGTACCGCTTTCTCGAGCACGGCGCGTTCTGGGCGATCGGCGCGCTCGCGACGATCATGTTCCTGGGCGTGAAATTCGAGGTGCCCGAGGTCGTCACGGGCCTGATCGGCGCGGCGATGATCGCCGCGGCCGTATGGTCGTCGATCGTCGTGCAGCGCAAGGAAGACCGCGCCGCGGTGGCGGGCAAGTGAGCACGCATCACGCGGCGCGATAACCATCAACGAGGGGCCGCCGCGGGCGGCCCGGCATCGCCGCCGGCGCAACGGCGGTTCCAGCAGAAGAGGTTCAGATGATCAATTTGTCGAAGGGCGGTCGGGTCAACCTGTCGAAGGAAGCGCCCGGCACGCAGAAATTCCGCATCGGTCTCGGTTGGGACGCGAACGCGACGGACACGGGCACGGATTTCGATCTCGACGTGTCGGTGTTCCTGTGCAAGTACGACGCGCAGAGCAATCCGAAACTGATCTCGGATCAGCATTTCGTGTTCTACAACAGCGAAGTGCGCACGATGGAGCGCAAGGAAACCTTCATCCAGCCGGGCGACGATTTCCCGAAGCGCGGAATGCCGTCGTCGAAGTGCCTGGGCGTCGTGCATAGCGGCGACAACCGCACGGGCAGCGGCGACGGCGACGACGAAGTGATCTTCATCGACATGACGAAGCTCGCGGCCGACGTCGAGGAAATCTCGGTGGTCGTGACGATCGACCAGGCCGAAGCGCGCCGCCAGAATTTCGGGCAGGTTCGCAACAGCTACATCCAGATCGCCGACGAGGTGTCGGGCGCGGTGATCGCGAAGTACGCGCTCGAGGAAGACTTCTCGATGGAGACGTCGGTGCAGGTCGGCAGCTTCTATCGTCGCGACGGCCACTTCATGTTCAAGGCGGTCGGCGCAGGCTACAACCGCGGCCTCGGCGATTTCGTCCGCGCGTACGGCGGCGCGGTCTGACTGGCGGGAGCCCGGCGCGCGGCACCCCGCCGCGCCGGGCAGGAAGCGGCGATGACGAATCCGTCCGACGAGCCGAAGCGGCTCGAGTTCGATACGACGCCCGAGCGCACGCCCGGGCGTCTCGCGTTCGACGCGCTGGCCGCGCCCGGTGTGTCGGTCGCGCGTGCGCCGGCGCGACCGGCACCTCGGGCGCTCGACTTCGGGCCGGCGCCCGCGTCCGATCAGGCCGTGCGCACGGCGCCCGCCGATGCGGTCGGCCGCGCGCTGTTTGGCGAATCGAATCACCCGCAGCTCGAAGCGTGCTTCCGCGCCGCGCAGGCCAGCTTTCCCCATCTCTATCCCGATTACGCGCCGCGCATCGAGCGGCATATCCGGCAACTGGTGCCGCTGAAGCTCGCGACGGTCGCGACGATCGGCGACGGCGCGCTGGAGACGGCCGGCAACCTCGTCGAGGCCGTCGCGGCGACGACGCGCGAATTCAACGAACTCGGCGCGGCCGACATGATGGCGGGGCTGCTCGCGCAGGCGACCCGCAAGGCCGGCATGTTCGAACGCTGGTTCGGTGGGGCGTCCGGCCATGTCGACTACCGCGCGGCGCTCGGCGCGCTCAAGCAGTCGCTCGGCTTTTTCCCGCGCCGTACCGAGGCGCTCGCCGCGGAGGTCCGCCATGCGGAGGAGAACCTCGTGGTCGTGCTCGCGGCGTTGAGCGCGGTGTCGGACGTCGTGCGGGCGCCGGACGATGCGGGCGTCGAGCGCGCGCTGTTCGACCGCCGCAACATCGTCGGGCAGGCCGTCCAGCAGATCCGGATGCAGCCGGCGCAACTGCGCGGGCTCGACGAGCGCGTGACCGACCTGCTGTCGCGCGCCGATCACCTGATGAACGTCGTGCTGCCGGCGGCGCTGGCCGCGCGGCCGTCGCGCTGAGCGCACGATACGGACGCATGCGCGTCGGCGCGTGCGGTCTCGTGTCGGGCGCGACGGTTTCGCGCGCGTGGCCGCGAGTCTGCTATCTTCCCGGGCATCTCATCGCTTTCCCGCCGATTTTCCATGACCGACCGCATCGTCGCCGCCTTCGATTTCGACGGCACCATCACGACTACCGACAGCTTTCGCCATTTCGTCCGCCATGCGGTCGGCACGCCGCGTTTCGCGTGGGCCGGGCTGCGGGCGTTGCCGTGGATCGTCGCGATGAAGGCCGGGCTGCTGTCACGCGGTGACGCGAAGGCGAAGTTCGCGTCGTTCGCGTTCGGGCCGATCCGCGAAGACGCGCTCGATGCGCAGGCGCGCAGGTTCGTCGACAGCTATCTGCCGAACCTCGTGCGTCCGGAGATGCTCGAGCGCATTCGCGAGCATCGCGCGCGCGGGCATGAAGTCGTGCTGGTCAGCGCGTCGCCGTCGCTGTATCTGGAGAAGTGGGCGAAGACGGCCGGCTTCGACGCCGTGCTGGCGACGCGGCTCGCGTTCGAGCGCGGCGTCTTCGCCGGGCGGCTCGACGGCGAGAACTGCTGGGGGCCGCAGAAGGTCGTGCGGCTGCGCGGCTGGTGGGGCGACCGGCCGCCGCAGCAGTTGTTCGCGTACGGCGACAGCCGCGGCGACAAGGAAATGGCCGAGCTCGCGAACTGGTCGTGGATCCGCGGGCAGGGACCGATGCCGCCGATCGGCGATCGATGAAGCGCCGATGCGTTGATGCGCGCCGTCGGCGTTACGCGTCGGCTTGCGCGCGGTGCGTGCCGCGAGACGGGCGATAGCCGCCCCAGCGATTCGCGCGCGCGAACGTGCCGACGTCGTTGAAGCGCACGCCGACTTCGCGCAGCGCCGCATGCGCGGTGCGCGCGGTCAGTTGCCGGATGTAGAACGGGTCGCGCACCACGAAGTGATGAATCGCGTGCGTGCTGCCGAAATTGAAGCAGAACAGCTGGAACGGCAGCATCCACCACGGGTTCAGCACCTGCGTCTGCTGGATCACGTTGCGCGAATCGATGTCGCCGAAATAGTGCATGTTCGAACTGACGAAGTTGATGCAGAAGCTGCGCACGAAGTTCGGCCCGAGCCACACCACCGCCAGGAAATCGACGACGCGCATCACGTGCTCGACGACGGCCGGCACCGTTACCGCGTAGCCGCATGCATGCAGCGCGAACAGGCCGACGTGATAGACGACGAACGCATGCCATAGCGTGTAGTACAGGTGACCGACCGGCATGTACGACGACACCTGCTCGACGCGCAACTGCAGGCGTTCGGACGGATCCTGCACCGGCTGTGCGGCCACGTACTGCTTCACCTTGCGGCGCATCGCGGCCGGTCGCAGCACGACGGCGAGCATGCCGTCCGCGATCATCAGCAGGCGCTTCACGCCCCAGCGCTCGCCGTTGGTGATGCCGAATTCCTCGAGATCCGATTCGCCGCCCGACACCTTGTGGTGATGCAGGTGCATGCGCCGGCGCGTCCACGGGTTGATCGTGCCGGGTCGCGTGAGCCAGCACAGCGCCATCATCAGGTGATACGCCCACGGCGTCTTCTTGAAGTACATCAGGTGGATCAGGTCGTGCTCGAGCTCGTGGATCAGCGACGTGACGAACGCGGCGAGCGGCAGCGCGACGTACCATGCGATCGCGCCGCGCGCATACAGCCATGCGATCGCGAGCATCGCGCTCACCGACGCGGCCATCACGGTCGCGCCGACGAGATTCTGGTTGTCGAGCAGCGGAAAGCGCGCGCGGATCGCGTCGCTCGCGGCGTTGACTTCGCGGCGGACGTACGCGACCTTGTCGGCGTCGTTTCGAAAGACGGTTCGTGCGGGTGGGCTCATCGACCGGAATCCGTGCGGAAAGAGTAGGGCGCAATGCCGATGCGACAAGCATAGGCGCGTGCCGGCGCGCATGCGAGGGCCGGCGGTGCCAATGGCGGTGTCATTTCGGGCCACGTTGGCCGGCAATCCGTGTTCGAGGCGCCGATACGCGGCTAGAGTGCCGCCGCGGTGTCATTGCGGGCCAGCGACGCTACAATCCGCCGAAACCGCCCGGAGTGAGCCGCATGGTCCCGTCCGTTCCGGATGCCGCGCGCCAGTTGAACAAGGCGACGGTGTCGTCCGCGTATGCGTTGTTCATGCTGATGCTGGCCGAGGAGCGCGGCATCGACGGCGGCCGCATTCTCGCCGGCTCGGGCGTCGAACGCGACCGGCTCGCGCAGCCCGATGCGCGCATCACGCCGCTGCAGCAGGCGACGATCGTGTTCAACCTGCTCGACGCGACCGACGATCCGTCGATCGCGATCGAGATCGGCTTGCGCAGCAGCCTGACGAAGGCGGGGCTGATCGGCTTCGGGCTGATGAGTTGCGCGACGCTCGGCGAGGCGATCGCGCTCGGCATCCGTTACCTGCCGACGCGCGTGCCGTTTTTCTCGGTGCGGCTCGCGCAGCTCGACGGCATCGTCGACATCGACGTGCTCGAAGCGTTTCCGCTCGGCCGGCTGCGCCAGTTCGCGATGGAAAACTTCCTGGTCGAGACCGCGATCCTGATCAATTCGCTGCTGTATCCGACGCCGGGGCGCACGCTGCAGTCGCGTGCCGAACTCCATTTCGAATGGCCCGAGCCGCCGTGGTTCGAGCGTTATCGCGCGCGGCTGCCGCGCTGCCATTTCGATGCGAGCGCGAACCGCATCCGCTGCGACGCCGCGCTGCTCGACGAGCCGATCGGCACCGCGAACGCGCAGACCGCGCAGATGATCGTCCAGCAGTGCGAGGCGGAGCTCGCGCGGCTCGGCTATGCGGAGAGCATCGTCGAGCGCGTGCGCAACCTGCTGATCTGCGACGAGGGCGGCTATCCGTCGGTCGACGACGTCGCGCGCGAGTTGCACGTGTCGGCGCGCACGCTCAAGCGCAAGCTCGCCGCATACGGCGCGACCTATTCGGCGCTGCTCGACGAGATCCGGCTGCGCGACGCGCTGCGGCTGCTCGAAGGCACACGGCTGCCGGTCGACGAGATCGCGGCGCGCGTCGGCTATACCGACCGCGCCAATTTCACGCGCGCGTTCAAGCGCTGGACGGGCGTTGCACCGAGCGAGCGGCGCTGAACGCCGAACCGGCATCGGCGTGCCGGCTCCCGCTCGCGCGCCGATGCTTCTTCAAACCTTCATGCCTTCAGACGATCGCGATCCAGTTCGCGCCGCGGCCGCCCGGCACGCGCGTGTGCAGCGACAGCGTGCCGTCGTCCGGCGCGATCGCATACACCGCCACGTGTTCCGACCGTTCGCCGCAGGCGACGAGCCAGCGTCCCGACGGATCGATCGCGAACCCGCGCGGCTGGGTTTCGGTGGCCGTCGCATGCGTGGGCTCGAACGACCCGTCTTCGTGGCGGCGATAGCCGAGCAACCGGCTCGACGTGCGCTCGCTGACGTATGCGAAACGCATGTCGGGCGTCAGGTGCAGATCGGCGGCCCACACGGACGGCTCGGCGGGGGCGGGCGGACGCGCATGGCCTTGCGCGAGGTCGGCGACGGCCGGGTGGCGCGCACTCACGCGTGCGTCGCCGAGCCGGCCGGTGTCGGTGTCGCGGGCGAAGGTCGCGAGCGTGCCCTGGAATTCGCTGACGACGACCAGCGTGCGGCCGTCATCCGCGAACCGCAGGTGACGCGGACCGAAGCCGGCCGGCACGCGCGTTTCGCCGTGTTCGACCGCGCGCAGGCCGGCAGCGTCCTCGACGAGCGCGAAGCCGAACACGCGGTCCGAGCCGAGCGAGCTGACGTACGCGAAACGGTCGTCCGGCGACACGATCACCGCGTGCGCGTTCGCGATGCCGCCCGCGACTTGCAGCGGCGCGCCGTCGCCGTCGCGCACGCGTGCCGCGTCGTAGACGCTCAGCGAATTTCCGCCGTACGATGCGCCGAGCAGCCAGCGGCCGCTGCGGTCGAGCGACAGGTACGCATGGCTCGCGTCGATCGCGGTCGTGCCGATGCGCGCGAGCGTGCCCGTGGCGGCGACGCGGAACGCGACGATCGTCGGCTGCTCGCCGCGCGTCGCGACGTAGAGCCGCGTGCGGTCGGCCTGCACGGCGATCGGCATCGCGACGTCGGCGGCCGGATAGCGGGCGAGCGGCGCGAGCGTGCCGTCGCCGGCGAGGGAGAACGTGGCGAGGTCGCCGTCGGCGGCATTCGAGACGACGACGATCAGGCGGTCAGTGTTCGGCATGGCGGAGCATCGGGGCGTGCGTGAGGGAATCGTCGGCCGGCCGGCCGCGCGGCGGATCGCCGCGCCGCTGCGTGCGCGCGAACAGCGCGGCGACCGCGGCGACGAGCGAAGCGATCGCGAGCGCATACAGCCCGCCCGTGATCGAACCCGTATGTTGCTTCAGATAGCCGAAGGCCGTCGGCGCGACGAAGCCGCCGAGGTTGCCGACCGAGTTGATCAGCGCGATCACGGCCGCGGCCACGCGCGTGTCGAGATAGCCCTGCGGGATCGGCCAGAACAGCGACGCCGCCGCCTTGAAGCCGAGCGCGGCGAAGCAGATCGACGCGAAAGACCACACCGGATCGGGCGACGTCGACGCGAACAGCCCGCACGCGGCGAGCGCGAGCGCGAACGCGAGCCAGCGCTGCGGATGCTTCCACTTCGACGACAGCACCGCGAAGCCGTACATCGCGCCGATCGCGATCATCCACGGAATCGTGTTGTACAGGCCGACCTGGAAATCGGTGAGGCCACCCATCTTGCGGATGATGGTCGGCAACCAGAACGTGGCCGCGTAGATCGTCAGCTGGATCGAGAAGTAAAGGAAGCAGAACAGCACGATCTGCGGATCGCGCAGCAGCGTGGTGGCGCGCACCGGCACGTTCGAGCGGACGTCGCGCGTGGCGCGCTCGTCGTCGAGTGCGTTCTGGAGCGCCGTGCGTTCCGCGGGCGTGAGCCACGTCGCGTCGCGGATATGCGATTTCAGCAACAGCCAGCTCGCGCCGCACAGTGCAACCGAGAACAGCCCCTCGATCAGGAACATCCATTGCCAGCCTTCGAGGCCGAAGCCGCGGATCGACAGCAGCGCGCCGGTGACGGGCCCCGACAGCACCGACGCGAACGCGGAGCCGCCGAGGAAGATCGCCATCGCCTTGCCGCGCTCCTGCGGCGGCAGCCATTGCGACAGGTACAGCACGACGCCGGGGAAGAAGCCGGCCTCGGCCGCGCCGAGCAAAAAGCGCAGCACGTAGAACGACGTGTCGTTCCACACGAACGCCATCGCGGCCGCGACGATGCCCCACGTCGCCATGATCCGCGCCAGCCATACGCGCGCGCCGTAGCGCTGCATCAGCAGGTTCGACGGCACTTCGAACAGCGCATAGCCGACGAAGAACAGCCCGGCGCCGAGCCCGTACGCGGCCGCGCCGATGCCGATCGATGCTTCGAGATGGCGATCGACGAAGCCGACGTTCACGCGGTCGATGTAGTTCGCGACGAACATGATCAGCACGAGCGGCAGCACGTGCCACTTCACTTTCGAGACGGCGGACGCGAGCGGATCGCGGCCGGGCAGGGCGGACGAGGGCGGGTTCAACGGTGTCTCCGGTCGGGCCGCGGACGGGGCGGCAGCCCCGTGTCGGCGTCTGGGTGGCGGTTTGTGTAGTACGTCGTCGTATGACATGGTACGCCGGAGTATCGGGGATGGCGTCGCGGGTTTACCCGGAAATTTTCCCAATAATGACGAAATTTCCGACTAGAGATGTTCCGCCGCTAACGTCTGATGACGTATGACATAGAGCCGGTTACCGGCGCGACGAGCGAAGCCTTCGCGGGAGGTCGTCCCCGCATATGAAGGGCAGAAGCACGGCGCGAGCGCGTTCAACGACGCGCAGGCGACTCGCGAGCCGTTTGCAGCGCAGGGCGGCTACGCTCCATCGACGGATGCGCTCGCGGTTGCGGCAAAATACGTCGCGTGCGAACCCGGCGACGGGCGCGACGCTCGCCGCGAACCGCGGCGATTTCATGCCTTGACGACGGAGCAACGGATCATGCAGGACAACCAGTACGCGCGGCATGTGTTCGCGTTCAACGGCGACGCGGACGGCCTGTGCGCGCTTCAGCAGTTGCGGCTCGCGCAACGCGTGCAGGGCACGCTCGTGACCGGCGTGAAGCGCGACATCAGGCTGCTCGAGCGTATCGACGCGGGCGCTGGCGACCTCGTCACCGTGCTCGACGTGTCGCACGACCAGAACCGCGACGCGTGCGCGCGGCTGCTGCGCGACGGCGCGACGGTCCGTTACTTCGATCATCACTTTGCAGGCGAACTGCCGGACCACCCGCGCTTCGACGCGCATATCGACACGGCCGCCGACGTCTGCACCAGCGCGATCGTGAACCGCCATCTTGGCGGCCGGTACGCGCGCTGGGCGATCGTCGCGGCATTCGGCGACGAACTGCCGGCGCTCGGCGATGCGCTGGCGCGCGAGCACGGCGTCGACGAAGCCGAGCGTTGCATGCTCGCGGAGCTCGGCTGCTATCTGAACTACAACGCATACGGCGAGTGCGTCGGCGATCTGCATTTCGATCCGGCGGCGCTCGCCGACGCGATGCTGCCGTGCATCGATCCGCTCGATTTCGTGTGCGAGACGGCCGTGTTCGCCGCGTTGCGCGACGGTTACCGCGACGACATGGCGCGTGCATGCGCGCTCGCGCCGGTGCGCGAGGTGCCGGGCGCGGCGCTCGTGCGGATGCCCGATCTCCCGTGGGCGCGGCGCGCGATCGGCATGCTCGCGAACGAGCGGATGCGCAATGCGCCGCATGCGGCGCTCGCGGTGCTGTCGCCGCGCGCGGACGGCGGCCTCGTCGTCAGCGTACGCGTGCCCGACGGCCGGCCGATCGGCGCGGACGAGTTCTGCCGCGGCTTCTCGACCGGCGGCGGGCGCAAGCGCGCGGGCGGCATCAACCATCTGCCGGAAGCCGAGTTCGATGCGTTTGCCGAGCGCTTCGAGGCCGCGTTCCGGCTCGATTGACGCGATCCATCGTGACGACCCGCTCGGTCGGTCGCACCGGCGGTACGGTCGGTCCGTCGGGCGGCCGCAGCGCGATGCGATGCGTTCGGCGTTGCACCAGCCGTGCGGATGCGCGGTGTGCGAGAAACCGCTCGACGCACCGCAGCCGCGGAAACATGCCGTGCGTGCCGCCTTCCGGCAGTGCGACTTCCATCGAATCGAAGCCGATCGTGCGGCCGCACGCGGTGTCGGCGTGACGCGCCGGCGGTGACGGCCGGCGTCGACACCGTGCGGCGCAGCCGCGACAATACGCGTCTCTTTTTGCTTTCGCCATCGAGGTGCCTGCCCGTGCTCGCCCAGTCGTCCGTTGCCCCCGCGATCGTCTGGTTCCGCGACGATCTGCGCATCACCGATCAGCCCGCGCTGACGCGCGCGGTCGCATCCGGCCGGCCGCTCGTCTGCGTTTTCGTCGACGACACGGGAGCCGGCGCCGGGCCTGCGCTCGGCGGTGCGGCGCGCTGGTGGCTGCACGGGTCGCTGGCAGGGCTGGACGCCGCGCTCGCGCGGCAGGGCGGGCGCGTGCTGCTGTTGCGCGGCGACGCGCCGCGCGAGATCGAGCGCGTCGTCGGCGACACGGGCGCGGCGGCCGTGTACTGGAACCGCCGCTATGCGCAGCCGCAGCGTGACGCCGACGCGGCGCTGAAGGCGTCGCTCAAGGCGCGCGGCGTGACGGTGGAGAGCAGCAACGGCAGCCTGCTGAACGAGCCGTGGGAGGTGCTGACGGGCAGCGGCGGCCCGTATCAGGTGTTCACCGCGTACTGGCGCGCGGCGCGGCGCGATCGCACGGTCGCCGCGCCGCTGCCGGCACCCGGGCGGATCGCGTTTCATCCGTGGCCGAAGGCCGTGTGCGATCGCGCGCTGGCGCTCGACGCACTCGCGTTGCGTCCGCATGCGCCGGACTGGGCCGGCGGCCTGCGCGATGCGTGGCCGGCGCCCGACGAGGCCGGCGCGCACGCGCAACTCGACACGTTCGTGACGACCGCGCTCGCCGGCTATGCGGACGCGCGCGACCGGCCCGATCGGCCGGCGACGAGCCGGCTGTCGCCGTTCCTGCGCTTCGGCAACGTGTCGCCGCGGCAGGTGTGGCATGCGGTGCAAGGCGCCGCGAGTGCGGGCGGCGCGGCGTATGCGGCGCACGCCGACAAATTTCTGAGCGAGCTCGGCTGGCGCGAATTCAGCTACATGCTGCTGTATCACTTCCCGGCGCTCGCGACCGACAACTTCCGCGCGCAATTCGATGCGATGCCGTGGCGCGCCGATCCTGCGGCGTTACGTGCATGGCAACGCGGGCGGACAGGCTACCCGCTCGTCGATGCGGGCCTGCGCGAGCTGTGGACGACCGGCTGGATGCACAACCGCGTGCGGATGGTCGTCGCGTCGTTCCTCGTCAAGCATCTGCTGATCGATTGGCGCGCGGGCGAAGCATGGTTCCGCGACACGCTGGTCGACGCCGATCCCGCGAACAATGCGGCGAGCTGGCAGTGGGTGGCCGGCTGCGGCGCCGACGCCGCGCCGTATTTCCGCATCTTCAATCCGGTCGCGCAGGGGCAAAAGTTCGACCCGGACGGTGCGTACGTGCGGCGCTGGGTGCCCGAGCTTGCCGGCCTCGACGATGCGTCGATCCATGCGCCCTGGGAAGCGTCGCCGCTGGCGCTCGAGGCGGCCGGTGTACGGCTCGGCGTCGACTACCCGGCACCGCTCGTCGAGCACGCGGCCGCGCGCGCCCGGGCACTCGATGCGCTGGCGGCGTTGCCGAAGCGCCGCTGATCGCTCGCCCCGGTTTGCCGCCTCAATTGCAGAACGCGACGTGCTCGAGCAGCGCGTACACGACGCCCGCATCGAAGTAGGCCGCGCCGCACCACGCGACGAACGCGAGCGTGCCGGCCGCCAGTGCCGCGCGGATCATGCCCACGCCGCGCGGCCCGATGCCGGGCGCGCGACGCGCGCGTCGTCGATCGGCAGGTGCAGCAACGCCGCGAGCACGCCGAGCGCGATCGAGCCGATCCACAGCGGCAGGTACGAATGCGTCGCGTCGTACACGATCGCACCGAGCCACACCCCGAAGAAGCTGCCGAGCTGGTGCCCGAAGAACACGAAGCCGAACAGCGTCGCGATGTAGCGCACGCCGAACACCTGCGAGATCACGCCGTTCGTCAGCGGCACCGTGCCGAGCCACGTGAACCCCATCACGGCTGCGAACCCGTAGACGCTCGCGGGCGACAACGGCGCGGCGACGAACGCGGCCATCGCGAATGCACGCACGAGGTACAGCACCGACAGCACGTACTTGCGCCGCAGCAGCCCGCCCAGCTGCCCGCACGCGTAGGTGCCGGCCACGTTGGTCAGCGCGATCAGCGCGAGCGCGACACTTGCGTGGCGCGCCGGCAGGCCGTGGTCGAGCAGGTAGGCGGGCAAGTGCGTCGCGATGAACGCGAGCTGGAAGCCGCATGCGAAGAAGCCCGCGTTCAGCAGCCAGAAGCCGCGATGCGCGAACGCCTCGCGCACGGCCTCGCCGATCGACTGGTCGGGGCCGGCTGCGGCGCCGGCCGCCTGAGCGGGCCGGTCGCGCAGCAGCACGGCGAGCGGTGCGAGCAGCGCGGCGACGAGCGCCAGCGCGACGAACGCGTGCCGCCAGCCGATGCCGCCGATCAGTTCCTGCGCGACGGGCACCATGCAGAACTGGCCGAGCCCACCGATCGCGCCGGCGATACCGAGCGCCCAGCCGCGCCGGTCGGGCGGGAACAGGCGGCTCAGCGCGCCGTAGATCGACGCGAACGCCGAGCCCGACAGCGCGACGCCGATCACGAGCCCGGCGCCGACCGTGAACAGGCCGGTCGACGCAGCGTGCGCCATCGTGACGAGCCCGGCCGCGTACAGCAGCATGCCGGCGACGATCACGCGCACCGAGCCGAAGCGGTCGGCCACCATCCCGGTGAACGGCTGCGCGACGCCCCAGATCAGGTTCTGCAGCGCCAGCGCGAGCCCGAACGCTTCGCGCGACCAGCCGTGGTCGAGCGAGACGGGCGCGAGGAACAGGCCCTGCACGTGGCGGATGCCGAGCGCGGCGCCCATGATCAGACCGCCTGCCAGCACGGGCAGCCAGCGGCGCCGGACTTCCTGTTCGATCGGGGTCATGCGTGTCTCCGGATGAAGGCGCGCAGCGAAACGGCCGCGCTCGATCCCGATTAGACGAGCGGGGCGGCCGCCGCTCAAGCGATCATTCGGTCAGGTTGGCATGCGCAACGGGAATGCGAAGCGGGCGGCCGTCGTCTGCGCTCGCGCGCATCCGCACCGCCGGCTCACGCCGACGTCGTATCGTGCGCGTGCATCGCCGCGTCGCATTCGGCCGCTTCGGCGAGTATCCAGTCGCGCACGTCGGCGACTTCGCGGCGCGGGGCCGGATCGTGCTGGAACAGCCAGTAGCCGTACGTTTCCGATCGCGTCCGCGTGTGCGGCCCGAGCACCGCGAGCCGGCCGTCGGCGAGCATCGGCGCGACGAGCGCGAGCCGGCCGAGCGCGATGCCCTGGCCCGCGATCGCGGCCTGGATCACCTGGTCGTACTGGTTGAAGCGCAACACGCCTTTCGGGCGCGCGTCGCCGAGCCCCGCCGCGTGCAGGTGCGCGTGCCACTGCAGTTGCGGCTGCGGCGGCCCGTCGAATTCGAGCAGCACGTGATCGGCGATCGCCGCCGCGCTCGCGACCGGCCGCGCGGCGAGCGCGGGATGCGCGACCGGCACGACGATCTCGTCGAACAGGCGCAGCGCACCGGCCGGCGCACGGTCGCGCGGGCAGTAGCGGATGCCGAGGTCGATGCCTTCGGCGCGCAAATCGAGTACCTTGTCGTTCGCGGCGACGCGCAGGTCGATCGCGGGCAGCCGCGCCTGCAACCGTCCGAGCCGCGGCAGCAGCCAGAGCGCGGTCACGCCGATGCTGGCGGTGATCGTCACGGGCTGGCGCTCGCGCACGGCGGCGAGCGACGCGACGGTGTCCTGCAGGCTGTGCAGCGCCGCATCGGCGACGCGGAACAGCCGCTCGCCTTCCGGCGTGAACGCGATCTTCCGGTAGCCACGCTGCAGCAAGGTCACGCCGAGATGCGCTTCGAGCGCATGGACCTGACGGCTGACCGCCGACTGCGTGACGCACAGGTCCTGCGCGGCGAGCGTGATGCTCATGCGGCGGCCGACGGCGACGAAACCGCGGACGAGATCGAGCGACGGGAGACGGACGAGTGGCGTTGACATGCGTGCGGCTCATGCGAACGGAGCAGCAAGATTGGTTGAGAACGCGGCACGCGTCAAGTTCAATGGAGGCGGGTCGATCGTGGAAGCGGGGCCGAGCAAGCGCCGAGGCGGCGACCCGGACCGACCCGGAAGCATGGGATTCCAGTAAGCGCCGAAGCGCTAACGAGGGCGACCGCCCCGTACGAGAACCCGGTAAGCGCTGCAGCGCCAACTGGGACGACCGCGATGCATGGGGTCCAGGTAAGCGCTCAAGCGCCGACTCGGACCGACAGGAGACACGATGACGATTTCGAACGAGGAAAGCGGTGCGGCGCCGGGCAGTCGCGCGGCAGGCGCATTGCCGCCCGAGCCCGTGACGCTGCGCGCGGCCGACGGCTACCCGTTGCGCGGCCATGTCTGGCGCCATCGCGGCGGCGGCGTGCGGCCCGTGACGGTTGTCAATTGCGCGACGTCGGTGCGCTGCGACTACTACTTTCGTTTCGCGGCCTGGCTGTTCGCGCAGGGGCGCGACGTGCTCGTCTACGACTATCGCGGCATCGGTGGGTCGCGCCCGGCGCAGCTCGCGAAGCTGCGCGCGACCTGGCTCGACTGGGGGCGGCTCGATTGCGAGGCCGCGCTGCATTACGCGCGCGACGCGTTTGCGGGCCAGCCGCTCGATGTGGTCGCGCACAGCATCGGCGGCTGCGTGCTCGGCCTCGCGGCATCGAACGTGCACGTGCGGCATGTGGTGACCGTCGGCGCGCAGTATGCGTACTGGCGCGATTACCTGCCCGCCGAGCGGCGCCGCATGTGGTGGAAGTGGCATGTCGCGATGCCCGCGCTCGCGGCCGTGTTCGGCTACGTGCCCGCGAAGCGGCTCGGCTGGATGGAGGACACGCCGCGCGGGGTCGCGCTGTCGTGGGCGCGTTCGCGGCCGCGCTTCGAGGATGGCTACATCGGCAGCGTGCTCGACGACGGCGCGGCGAGTCGCGCCGCGTTGCCGGCGCGCTTCGCGGGGCTGTCGGCGCCGATGCTCGCGATCGGCCTCGACGACGACGCGTTCGGCACGGTCGACGCGATCGAGCGGCTGGTCGGCTATTACACGGGCAGCAACGTCACGCATCTGCGGATCGCGCCGGCCGACATCGGCGTCGCGGCGATCGGCCATTTCGCGTTTTTCCACAGCCGCTTCACCGACACGCTGTGGCCCGTCGCGTCGTACTGGCTGCAACACGGCGTGCTGCCTGCCGATGCGCCGGGCGCCGTGCATGCGCTCCACCCGGCGTCGCGCGGACGGCTGACGGGCAGCGGTGCGCCGGGCAGGGCCGCGAACGGATGACCCGGCGTATACGGCGAACGCAACCCGCTAGCCCCGTTTGCTTTCCGATCCGGCGGCAGCGGCAGCGGCCGCATGCCGGCGCGATCGATTAACATCGGACGTTTCGTCTTACAGCCCAGCGAGTTGCCGCGCGCCGATGTCCATTCCGTCCAATTCCGTTTCTCCCGTTGCAACGCCGCGCGCGTGGCGCGTGCATGCGTTCGACGTACCGCCCGCTGCGACGCGCGCCGGCGTGCGGGTCGCTCGCGTCGATTTCGACTGGCGCGTGCCGCTCGCGTCGCCCGCGTATGCGGCGCTGAGCGACGACGAGCGCGCACGCGCCGCGCGCTTCCTGCGGCACGAGGATGCGGTACGCAGTGCGGCGACGCGCGCCGCGTTGCGCGACGTGCTCGGCGCGGCGCTCGGCATCGCCGCGCACGCGGTCGAGATCGTCGTCGACGCATCGGGGCGGCCGTCGCTGGACCGCATGCACCGCGTGTCGCTCGACTTCAACGTGTCGCACGCAGGCGACCATGCGCTGATCGCGTGGGCGCCGGCGGGCCGCGTCGGCGTCGATATCGAGGGCTGCAACCGCGCGGCCGACTGGCGCGCGCTGACGCGCGAAGTGTGCGCCCCCGCGGAGGTCGCGTATCTCGACGGCCTGCCGCCCGGCGCGCGCGAGCGCGAATTCATGCGCGTGTGGTCCGCGAAGGAGGCGCTGCTCAAGGCGCTCGGCACCGGCATCGTCGGCGGGCTGCGCGCGTTCGCGGTCGTGCCGCCGCGCGACGCCACGACGCCCGCGACGACGATCGTCGAGCCGGCCGCGCCCGCCGCCGGCGTCGCGGTGTTCGACGCGGCGTGGCTCGACGCGGCGCCCGGCTACGCGGCGTGCGTCGCGTGGACGCGCGCGTAGGCCGGTGTCGACGCGCGGCGCTTACTCGAGCGGCGCGTCGTTCGGCGCCGCATAGCGCGCCTTGATCGCGTCGCTCATCGGGAAGTCGAACGCCAGCCCCTTCGGCGGCACCGGCTTCATGAACCATTTGTCGTACAGCGCGTTGATCTCGCCGCTTTTCATCAACTGCACGAGCACGCCGTCGACGAGCGCCTTGAACTGCGGATCGTCCTTGCGCAGCATGAACCCGTAGGCTTCCGATGATTGCGGCGTGCCGACGATCTGCCAGTCGGCCGGTTTCGCGGCGAGCTGGCGCACGCCCGCGAGCAGCACGTCGTCCATCATGTACGCGGCCGCGCGACCCGATTCGAGCGTGAGGCGTCCTTCGCCGTAGTCCTTCGCGCTGATGATCTGCATGTTCATCTTCTTTTCCTCGTTCATCTTGCGCAGCAGGCGTTCGGACGTCGTGCCCTGGTTCGTCACGACCGTCTTGCCGGCGAGATCGGGGAAGTCGCGGATGCCCGAGTTCGTGCGCGTGAGCAGGCGCGTCGTCGCGACGAAGAAGGTGGTCGAGAACGCGACCTGCGCATGGCGCGCGGCGAGATTGGTCGTCACGCCGCATTCGAGATCGACGGTGCCGTTCTGCACGAGCGGAATGCGGTTCTGCGACGTGACCGGAATGAAGCGCACCTGCAGGTCGGGCTTGCCGGTGCGCGCCTTCACCGCGGCGATCACGCGATCGCACAGGTCCTGCGAGAAGCCGATGACCTTGCCGCCCGCATCGACATACGAGAACGGCACCGACGTTTCGCGATGGCCGATCGAAATCAGGTTGGCCTGCCGGACTTTCTCGAGCGTGCCGGACGGTGGCTCGGCGGCGAAGGGCGCGCCGCATGCGAGCGCGCACGCGGCGACGAGCAGGGAGCGGCCGACGCGGGCGGCGAATCGTGACGGGAAGGGCATGGCGGTCTCCGGAGCGAATGGTGATTCGTATGTTGCCAAAGACAAAATAATTGCAACATATGTTAATGCCCGGTCCTGACGGGCCAGTCCGGCGGGGCTGCGGGGCATCAGGGAAACTCCCGAGTCGAAATCGGCGAAAAACGGGTTGTCTAGACAAGTTGACGTGGCTACACTTCAATCCATTCCGAACTTGTCTAGACAGGATTGCTCACATGATTACGTTGACCCCCGGCCACCTGACCCTCCCGCAACTGCGCCGGATCGCTCGCGAATCCGTGCAACTGAAGCTCGACCCGGCGAGCTTCGCGAAGATCGACGCGGGCGCGAAGGCCGTCGCCGACATCGCGGCGAAGGGCGAGCCGGCCTACGGCATCAACACGGGCTTCGGCCGCCTGGCGAGCACCCACATCCCGCACGACCAGCTCGAACTGCTGCAGAAGAACCTGGTGCTGTCGCACGCGGTCGGCGTTGGCGAGCCGATGGCGCGCTCGTCGGTGCGCCTGCTGATGGCGCTGAAGCTGTCGAGCCTCGGCCGCGGCCACTCGGGCATCCGCCGTGAGGTGATGGATGCGCTGATCACGCTGTTCAACGCCGACGTGCTGCCGCTGATCCCGGTGAAGGGCTCGGTCGGTGCATCGGGCGACCTCGCGCCGCTCGCGCACATGTCGGCCGTGCTGCTCGGCGTCGGCGAAGTGTTCATCCGCGGCGAGCGGGCGAGCGCGCTCGAGGGCTTGCGCGTCGCGGGCCTCGCGCCGCTGACGCTGCAGGCGAAGGAAGGCCTGGCGCTCCTGAACGGCACGCAGGCGTCGACGGCGCTCGCGCTCGACAACATGTTCGCGATCGAGGACCTGTACCGCACCGCGCTCGTCGCGGGCGCGCTGTCGGTCGACGCGGCAGCCGGCTCGGTGAAGCCGTTCGACGCGCGCATCCACGAACTGCGCGGCCATCGAGGCCAGATCGACGCGGCCGCGTCGTACCGCGAACTGCTCGAAGGCTCGCCGATCAACCAGTCGCACCGCGACTGCGACAAGGTGCAGGATCCGTACAGCCTGCGCTGCCAGCCGCAGGTGATGGGCGCGTGCCTGGACCAGATGCGCCATGCGGCCGACGTGCTGCTGGTCGAAGCGAACGCCGTGTCGGACAACCCGCTGATCTTCCCGGATACCGGCGAAGTGCTGTCGGGCGGCAACTTCCACGCCGAGCCCGTCGCGTTCGCGGCCGACAACCTCGCGCTCGCCGCGGCGGAAATCGGCGCGCTGGCCGAGCGCCGCATCGCGCTGCTGATCGATGCGACGCTGTCGGGCCTGCCCCCGTTCCTCGTGAAGGACGGCGGCGTGAACTCCGGCTTCATGATCGCCCACGTGACGGCGGCCGCCCTCGCGTCGGAAAACAAGACGCTCGCGCACCCGGCATCGGTCGATTCGCTGCCGACTTCCGCAAACCAGGAAGACCACGTGTCGATGGCGACGTTCGCCGCGCGCAAGCTCGCCGACATCGCGGACAACACGAAGCACATCCTCGCGATCGAACTGCTGGCCGCCGCCCAGGGCGTCGACCTGCGCGCGCCGTACCACACGAGCCCGAAGCTCGCGCCGGTGATGGAAATCATCCGCAGCAAGGTCGCGCACTACGAGCTCGACCACTACTTCGCGCCGGACATCGCGGTGATCGCGAAGCTCGTCGGCGAGCGCGCGTTCGCGAAGGTCGCACCGTTCTCGTTCGCATCGGAACAGTAAGCCGATGAGCGCGCCGGTCTACCAGGAGATCAAGGACTTCATCCTGGCCCGCATCCACGCCGGCGAGTGGGAGGAGGGCGACCAGGTGCCGTCCGAGAACGAGCTGGCGCGCGAGTTCAAGGTGGCGCGCATGACCGTCAACCGCGCGTTGCGCGAGTTGACGGCCGAGCAGGTGCTCACGCGGATGAAGGGCGCCGGCACCTACGTCGCGCGGCCGAAGTACGAGTCGACGCTGGTGGCGATCCGCAGCATCTCCGAGGAAGTCGGCGCGCGCGGGCATGCGTATCGCGCGAGCGTGCTCGGGCTCGACACGATCCGCGCCGACGAGGCGCTCGCCGACGAGATGCAGGTGGCCGTGCGCACGAAGCTGTTTCATTCGCAGGTGCTGCACTTCGAGAACGGCGAGCCGGTGCAGCTCGAAGAACGATGGGTGAATCCGGCGGTCGCGCCGGATTACGCCGCGCAGGATTTCACGAACACGACGCCGAACCTGTACCTGATGCGCGCGGCGCCGCTGCAGCGCGTCGAGTACCGGATCGAAGCGGCGGCCCCGACGCCGGAGCGGCGCGAGCAGCTGCGGATGGACGACGTCGAGCCGTGTCTGGTTTTACATCGGCGCACCTGGTCGCAGGGCGTCGTCGCCTCGGTGGCGAATCTGTGGCATCCCGGCAGCCGTTATCGCTTCACCGGGCATTTCTGATTCCTTGTTGATATTCATTTTCCTTCGGGAGCAGTCGTCATGAACCATCCGAAACACATCGATCCCCGCCTCGATCCGACGCGCACGATCCGCGCGCCGCGCGGCAGCGAGAAAACCTGCAAGACCTGGCTGGCCGAAGCGGCCTACCGGATGATCCAGAACAACCTCGATCCGGAAGTCGCCGAGCATCCGCACGCGCTCGTCGTGTACGGCGGCATCGGCCGCGCGGCGCGCAACTGGGAGTGCTACGACCAGATCCTCGCGTCACTGAAGGATCTCGAGGAAAACGAAACGCTGCTGATCCAGTCGGGCAAGCCGGTCGGCGTGTTCCGCACGCACAAGGATGCGCCGCGCGTGCTGCTCGCGAACTCGAACCTGGTGCCGCACTGGGCGAACTGGGATCACTTCCACGAGCTCGACCGCAAGGGCCTGATGATGTACGGCCAGATGACGGCCGGCAGCTGGATCTACATCGGCAGCCAGGGCATCGTGCAGGGCACCTACGAAACCTTCTTCTCGGTCGCGAACCAGCACTTCAACGGCGATCCGTCGGGCCGCTGGATCCTGACGGGCGGCCTGGGCGGGATGGGCGGCGCGCAACCGCTCGCCGCGACGATGGCCGGCTTCTCGATGATCGCGGTCGAGTGCGACGAGACGCGTATCGACTTCCGCCTGAAGACGCGCTACGTCGACAAGAAGGCGACGACGCTCGACGAAGCGCTCGGCATGATCGACGAAGCGAAGCGCACCGGCAAGCCGGTGTCGGTCGGCCTGCTCGGCAATGCGGCCGACGTGTTCGCGGAACTCGTCGCGCGCGGCATCACGCCGGACTGCGTGACCGACCAGACGAGCGCGCACGACCCGATCAACGGCTACCTGCCGCAGGGCTGGACCGTCGCGCAATGGCGCGAGGCGCAGAAGGTCGATCCGCAAAGCATCGTGAAGGTCGCGAAGCAGTCGATGGCGGTGCAGGTGCGCGCGATGCTGGCGCTGCAGGAACGCGGTGCCGCGACGCTCGACTATGGCAACAACATCCGCCAGATGGCGCTGGAAATGGGCGTCGAGAACGCGTTCGACTTCCCGGGCTTCGTGCCGGCGTACATCCGCCCGCTGTTCTGCGAAGGCAAGGGCCCGTTCCGCTGGGTCGCGCTGTCGGGCGATCCGGAAGACATCTACAAGACCGACCAGAAGGTGAAGGAGCTGATCCCCGACGATCCGCACCTGCACAACTGGCTCGACATGGCGCGCGAGCGCATCGCGTTCCAGGGCCTGCCGGCACGGATCTGCTGGGTCGGCGTGAAGGATCGCTATCGCCTCGGCCAGGCGTTCAACGAGATGGTGAAGAACGGCGAACTGAAGGCCCCGATCGTGATCGGCCGCGACCACCTCGACACCGGTTCGGTCGCGAGCCCGAACCGCGAGACGGAATCGATGAAGGACGGTTCCGACGCCGTCAGCGACTGGCCGCTGCTCAACGCGCTGCTGAACACGGCAGGCGGCGCGTCGTGGGTGTCGCTGCACCATGGCGGCGGCGTCGGCATGGGCTTCTCGCAGCACTCGGGCGTCGTGATCGTCGCCGACGGGACGGCCGACGCGCACGAGCGTCTCGGTCGCGTGCTGCTGAACGACCCGGCAACCGGCGTGATGCGCCATGCGGATGCCGGCTACGAACTCGCGCAGCAGACGGCTCGCGAAGCCGGCCTGAAGCTGCCGATGCTCGGTCGTTGAGCATGGCGGCGCTGGATCAGGCGCCGGTGACCGCAACGATGATCCACGCAGCGGATCTCGTTGCGTCGCCGTGGAAGAACGGCGGCGGCGTGACGCGCGAGATCGGCGCGTTCCCGCCCGGTGCTGCGCTCGACGCGTTCGCATGGCGCGTAAGCGTCGCGGACGTCGGCGCGGCCGGGCCGTTCTCGCGTTTCGACGGCGTCGACCGCACGCTCGTGCTGCTGTCCGGCGCGGGCATGACGCTCGCCGAAGCGGGCGGCACGCGGCACGTGCTCGACGCACCGCTCGCCCGCGCGGATTTCGCGGGCGAGACGGCGATCGACGCGACGCTGCACGACGGCGCGACGCGCGACTTCAACCTGATGACGCGCCGTTCGGCCGCGCGCGGGTCGGTCGACGTGTGGCCCGAGGGCATGCACCGCATCGCGTGCGCCGACACCGTACTGCTGTTCTGCGCGACGGGTGCGGTCGGCGTCGAGATCGACGGCGCGCACCACGCACTGCAGGAAATGGACACGTTGCGGCTCGACGGGCCGCGGCGTGCGTTTGACGTCGTCGTGAGCGGAAGCGGCGCGCTGCTCGCCGTCTCGCTCACCGTCGGCGAACGAGACTGAACGCATGAAACCGACTGTCTGGCATCACCTGAGGCTGTGTCCGCATGGCCATCCCGACGAGACGATCGACGACGCGGCGATCGCCGTCGACGAAACCGGCGCGATCGCGTGGCTCGGCGCGTTGTCCGCGCTGCCGCACGGCTATGCGCATTGGCGGCGCGAAGACCTGCACGGCGCGTGGGTGACGCCGGGCCTCGTCGACTGCCATACGCACCTCGTGTATGGCGGCACGCGTGCGGACGAGTTCGCGCAGCGCCTCGCCGGCGTCAGCTACGAGGAAATCGCCCGGCAGGGCGGCGGGATCGTGTCGACGGTGCGCGCGACGCGCGCGGCCGACGAGACGACGCTGTTCGTGCAGGCCGCCGCGCGCCTGCAGCCGCTGCTCGCCGAAGGCGTGACCGCGATCGAGATCAAGTCGGGCTACGGGCTCGACCTCGCGAGCGAGCGCAAGATGCTGCGCGTCGCGCGCCAGCTCGGCGAGCGCTTCCCCGTCACGGTCTACACGACCTTTCTCGGCGCGCACGCGCTGCCGCCCGAATATGCGGGGCGCGCGGACGCGTACATCGACGAAGTATGCGACCGGATGCTGCCGACGCTGGCCGACGAAGGGCTCGTCGACGCGGTCGACGTGTTCTGCGAGCGCATCGGCTTTTCGCTCGCGCAGACCGAGCGCGTGTTCGACGCCGCGACGCGGCGCGGGTTGCCGGTGAAGCTGCATGCGGAGCAACTGTCGAATGCGGGCGGGACGGCGCTCGCCGCGCGTTACCGCGCGCTGTCCGCCGACCACCTCGAATTTCTCGACGAAGCCGGTGTCGAGGCGATGAAGGCGGCCGGCACGGTCGCCGTGCTGCTGCCTGGCGCGTACTACTTCATCCGCGAAACACAACTGCCGCCGATCGAGCTGCTGCGCAAGCACGGCGTGCCGATCGCACTGGCGACCGACCACAACCCCGGCACGTCGCCGCTCGAATCGCTGCTGCTGACGCTGAACATGGGCTGCACGCTGTTCCGCATGACGGTGCCCGAGGTGCTGCAGGGCGTGACGCGCCACGCGGCCGCGGCGCTGGGCCGCGCGGATCGCCACGGCGCGCTCGAAGTCGGTCGTCAGGCCGATTTCGCCGTCTGGTCGGTCGGCTCGCTGGCCGAGCTCGCGTACTGGATCGGCCGGCCGCTGTGCGAGCAGGTCGTACGCGGCGGCACGACCGTGTTTCGCCGGATGAACGGATAAGTTTCGCGACGGCGCGGGCCGGGTCGTGACGGCCCGGTCCGGCCGACGTTTTGCATGGGACCGGACCCGGCGCACCACGGCGCCCTCCGGTCGATCGCCGCGAGGCGGGCGCTGGGCGCGACGCGCGCGCCTGCCGGCCGCGGCACCGGGCCGGACGAGACGCTGACGCGCTCGAGCCGGTCGATGAGGACTCGCCATGACCGATACCCTGTTGTTCGCGGACCATGCCTACCTGCCCGATGGCTGGCGCCGCAACGTGCTGTTGCGCTGGGACGCAACCGGCACGCTGACCGACGTGACGCCCGACGCCGACGCGCCGGCAGGTGTCGCGCGCGCGGCCGGGCCGGTGCTGCCCGGCATGCCGAACCTGCATTCGCACGCGTTCCAGCGCGCGATGGCCGGGCTCACCGAATACCGCGCGAATCCCGCCGACAGCTTCTGGAGCTGGCGCGACCTGATGTACCGCTTCGCACTGAAGATCACGCCCGACGCGCTCGCGGCGATTGCGCGCTGGCTGTATGTCGAGATGCTCAAGTGCGGCTACACGTCGGTGTGCGAATTCCACTACGTGCATCATGCGCAGGACGGCTCGCGCTATCCGCGGATCGCGGAGCTCGGCACGCGCGTGGTCGATGCGGCACGCGCGGCCGGCATCGGCATCACGATGCTGCCCGTGTCGTACCAGTTCGCCGGCTTCGGCAACAAGCCGCCGCGCGACGACCAGCGCCGCTTCATCAACACGCCCGACGGCGTGCTCGAACTGCTCGACGCGATGCGTCGCGCGGCGCCCGAACACGGTGGGCTGCGCTACGGCGTCGCGCCGCATTCGCTGCGCGCGGTGTCCGAGAATGGGCTGCGCGTGCTGCTCGAAGGGCTGCCCGACGATGCGCCGGTGCATATCCACATCGCCGAGCAGACGGCCGAAGTCGACGACTGCGTCCGCGCCTACGGTGCACGCCCCGTACAATGGCTGCTCGATCGCTTCGACGTCGATGCGCGCTGGTGCCTCGTGCACGCGACGCACGTCGACGCGGCCGAGACGGCGGCGCTCGCGAAGCGTCGCGCGGTCGCGGGCCTGTGCCTGACGACCGAAGCGAACCTCGGCGACGGCGTGTTCCCGGCGGTCGACTATCTCGCGCAGGGCGGCGTGATCGGCGTCGGCTCGGACAGCCACGCGTCGGTCGAGTGGCGCTCGGAGCTGCGCCTGCTCGAATACGGGCAGCGGCTCGTGCACCGCGCGCGCAACGTGCTGGCGAGCGAGTCGCAGGCGCACGTCGCCGATCGCCTGTTCGATGCGTCGCTCGCGGGCGGCGCGCAGGCGAGCGGGCGACGCGTCGGTGCGCTGCGCGCGGGCTGTCGCGCCGACTGGCTCGTGCTCGATCCCGATCATCCGGCGATCGCCGAGCACGACAGCGCGGCATGGCTGTCGGGCGTCGTGTTCGCCGAGCACGGCGAGACGCCGGTGCTCGACGTCTACACGGGCGGCGAGCGCGTCGTGAGCGGCCGCCGCCATCGCGACGAAGCCGCCGCGTATGCCGACTACCGCGCCGCGCTGGCGCAACTGCTGCGCTGATGCGCGGCAACCGGCGCACGCCGCATGCGTGCGCCGGCAGACTCTTACACGGTGATGCGACATGACTGAACAACCGGCTGTATTCACGCTGAAGCAGGGCACGCTGCCGCTGCTGATCTCGATTCCGCACGCAGGCACGTACATCCCCGACGACATCGCCGCGACGATGACGCCCGACGCGCGTTTCGTCGACGATTGCGACTGGCATCTCGAGCGGCTGTACGGCTTCGCGGCCGATCTCGGCGCCTCGATCCTCGTGCCGTCGCACGCGCGTTACGTCGTCGACCTGAACCGTCCGCCCGACAACGAGAACCTGTATCCGGGGCAGGACACGACGGGGCTCGTGCCGGTCGATACGTTCGACAAGGCGCCGCTGTATCCGGCGAACGCGCTGCCCGGCAACGACGAGATCATGCGTCGCCGCGATCGCTACTGGCTGCCGTATCACGACGCGCTGCAACGCGAGATCGCGCGCCTGAAGGGCGAACACGGCCGCGTGCTCGTGTGGGAAGCGCATTCGATCCGCTCGCACGTGCCGCGTTTCTTCGACGGCCGCCTGCCGGACTTCAACTTCGGCACGTCGAGCGGCGCGAGCGCGGCGCCCGGTCTCGCGGAGGCGCTGGCCGCGCGCGTGCTCGCGCACGGCGGCTATACGGCCGTCGCGAACGGGCGCTTCAAGGGCGGTTACATCACGCGTCACTATGGCGTGCCCGATACCGGCGTCGAGGCCGTGCAGCTCGAACTGTCGCAGATCACCTACATGGAAGAGACGCGTCCGTACGCGTACGACGAAGCGCGTGCCGCGCGGATCGTGCCGCTGCTGCAGACGCTCGTCGAAACCGCACTCGCACATCGTTGAGCACGGGCCGCCTGCATGCGGCGGCGCGGCGCGACCGTGCGTCCCGCCCCGTCGACACGTAGCAGGCAAGCCGGTGCAATGCACAAAACGGCATCGATCCGCGCGGTCGATGCCGTTTTTTTTCGTCTGACCGATGGCGTCATCGGCACCTGAAAATTTGACGCAATTTTTAAGTGATATAAGCTGAATGTCAGGAAGTCGTCACGCGCGTACCGGCGGCGAGGCCATCGACGATGGCCGGACTGCGCCGCAATGCGCGCAAGACATCTTGCTCACGTGCCGCCACGCGGCATTGCGACACGTGTCCTGCCTTCATCAGTCAGTCGAGTACGATCGTGAAAGCCGCCAGCCCTTCGATACGCCGGACGCGAAGTCCGTCGGCGGGCGCGCCGCCTCAGGCCGGGCCGAACCGGCATGCTGATCGCGGCACGCGCGCCGCCCCGTTACGCGAGCCTCGCTTCTTCGCCATTTCCGATCGCGGCCCGCGCCGCTTCAATCTCGTGACCGCGCACGTGTTCAGCGCGGTGCAGTGCGACGGCAGCGCATCGTTGTTGCCCTAGCGTCCCGTTCCGCTTCCGTCCCGGCCCGCACCGCCTGTTGCCGCAGTTTCCGCGCGGCAGGCTCGCGTATGCGCTAGCGCTTGCGTGGCGCGAGGGCGCGCGCGTGCGGCGCACCCGCGAACCTGCATCGTTGTGCGCGCAAGCGTGTCGCGCGCCATCACCGGAGAGACGCCGATGCGTGCACGACCGATCGTAGCCGTTACCGCCGATCGCATCCTGCGCGGTGCGCATCCGAACCATGCGGCGGGCGAGAAGTACCTCGCCGCCGTCGTCGACGGCGCCGGCGCGCTGGCGTTCGTGCTGCCCGCGCTCGGCGCGCGGCAGCCGGCCGACGCGATTGTCGCGGCCGTCGACGGGCTGCTGTTGACCGGCAGCTATTCGAACGTCGAGCCGCATCATTACGGCGGCGCCGCGAGCGCGTCCGACACGCTGCACGATCCGGCGCGCGATGCGACCGCGTTGCCGCTGATCCGCGCGGCGATCGACGCGGGCGTGCCCGTGCTCGCGATTTGCCGCGGCATGCAGGAGCTGAACGTCGCGTATGGCGGCACGCTGCATCAGCGGCTGCATGCGACGACCGGCTTCGACGACCATCGCGAACGACCGGACGATCCGCTCGAACGGCAGTACGGTCCCGCGCACGTCGTGCAGTTCGCCCCCGGCGGCCTGCTGCAGCGGATCGCGCGCGGCGCGCACGAGGCGACGGTCAATTCGCTGCACGACCAGGGCATCGCGCGCCTGGGCGCGGGGCTCGCGATCGAGGCGAGCGCGCCCGACGGACTGGTCGAGGCCGTCAGCGTGCGCGGCGCGCGCGCGTTCGCGCTGGGCGTGCAGTGGCATCCCGAGTGGCGCTACGCGGAGCAGTCGCTGTCGCGCGACATCTTCGCGGCATTCGGCGCGGCGTGCCGCGCGCACATGACGCACCGTATTCATGCGGCCGGCGGCGCGACGCCGGCCGCATCCGACATCGACTGAACGAGGCCGATCATGCAAGCCGAACTGAGCGAATTCCTGCGACAGCACCGTATCACCGAAGTCGAGGCGATCATTCCCGACATGGCCGGCATCGCGCGCGGCAAGATCATTCCGCGCAACAAATTCGAATCCGGCGAATCGATGCGCTTGCCGCAGGCCGTGATGGTGCAGACCGTCACCGGCGACTATCCGGAGGACGGCTCGCTGACCGGCGTGACCGATCCCGACATGGTGTGCGTGCCCGATCCGTCGACGATCTGCCTGATCCCGTGGGCGGTCGATCCGACCGCGCAGGTGATCCACGATTGCGTGCATTTCGACGGCTCGCCGGTCGAGATCTCGCCGCGCTACGTGCTGCGCCGTGTGCTCGACCTGTACGAGGCGAAGGGCTGGAAGCCCGTGGTTGCGCCCGAGCTGGAGTTCTATCTGGTCGACATGAACGCTGATCCCGACCTGCCGCTGCGTCCGCCGGTCGGTCGTACGGGGCGGGCGGAAACGGGCCGCCAGTCGTATTCGATCGAGGCCGTCAACGAGTTCGATCCGCTGTTCGAGGACATCTACGAGTACTGCGAAATGCAGGGCCTCGATATCGAGACGCTGATTCACGAAGTCGGCGCCGCGCAGATGGAGATCAACTTCATGCACGGCGACGCGCTGTCGCTGGCCGACCAGGTGTTCCTGTTCAAGCGCACGGTGCGCGAGGCCGCGCTGCGTCACAACATGTACGCGACGTTCATGGCCAAGCCGATGGAAAACGAGCCGGGTTCCGCGATGCACATTCATCAGAGCCTCGCGGATCTGCGCAGCGGGCGCAATCTGTTCGCCGACGAAAACGGCGCCGTGTCGCCGCTGTTCCACAGCTATCTGGCGGGGCTGCAGAAGTACACGCCGGCGCTGATGCCGATCTTCGCGCCGTACATCAATTCGTACCGCCGCCTGTCGCGCTTCATGGCCGCGCCGATCAACGTGCAGTGGGGCTACGACAACCGTACGGTCGGGTTCCGGATCCCGCAGTCGACGCCGGTCGCGCGGCGCATCGAGAACCGGATTCCGGGCGTCGACTGCAACCCGTACCTCGCGTTCGCGGCGACGCTCGCCGCCGGCTATCTCGGCATGATGCAGCAGCTCGCACCGACCGAGCCGATCGCATCGGACGGCTACGACCTGCCGTACCAGCTGCCGCGCAATCTTGAGGAAGGCATCTCGCTGATGGCCGCGTGCGAGCCGCTCGCCGGCATTCTCGGCGACAAGTTCGTGAAGGCCTACCTGGCGTTGAAGGAAACCGAATACGAAGCGTTCTTCCGCGTGATCAGCTCGTGGGAACGCAGGCATCTGCTGCTGCACGTGTGAGCGTGCGGCGCTGTTTGACGGAGAAAACATGACCGATCGAAACGAAGCTATTTCGCCGCGCTCGACCGCCGATTTTCGCGCGCTCGACGCCGCGCACCACATCCACCCGTTCTCGGACATGGGCGCGCTCAACCGCGCGGGCAGCCGCGTGATCGTCAAAGCCGACGGCGTCTACCTGTGGGACTCGGACGGCAACAAGGTGATCGACGGGATGGCCGGCCTCTGGTGCGTGAACGTCGGCTACGGCCGCAAGGAGCTCGCCGACGCCGCGTATCGCCAGCTGCAGGAGCTGCCGTTCTACAACACGTTCTTCAAGACCACGCATCCGCCGGTGATCGAACTGTCGGCGATGCTCGCCGAAGTGACGCCCGCCGGCTTCAACCACTTCTTCTATTGCAACAGCGGCTCGGAAGGCAACGACACGGTGCTGCGCGTCGTGCATCAGTACTGGCGCGTGCAAGGCAAGCCGCAGAAGAAATACGTGATCTCGCGCAAGAACGGCTACCACGGCTCGACGATCGCCGGCGGCACGCTCGGCGGGATGGGCTACATGCACGAGCAGATGCCGTCGAAGGTCGAGCACATCGTGCATATCGACCAGCCGTATTTCTTCGGCGAAGCGCAGGCTGGCGAGACGCCCGAAGCATTCGGCCTCGCGCGGGCGCAGCAGCTCGAGGCGAAGATCCTCGAACTCGGCGCGGAGAACGTCGCGGCGTTCATCGGAGAGCCGTTCCAGGGCGCGGGCGGCGTGATCTTCCCGCCGTCGACGTACTGGCCGGAAATCCAGCGGATCTGCCGCAAGTACGACGTGCTGCTCGTCGCCGACGAAGTGATCGGCGGGTTCGGCCGCACCGGCGAGTGGTTCGCGCACCAGCACTTCGGCTTCGAGCCGGACCTGATCACGATGGCGAAGGGCCTCACGTCGGGCTACGTGCCGATGGGCGCGGTCGGCATTCACGAGCGCATCGCGCGCCCGATCATCGACAACGGCGAATTCAATCACGGCCTCACGTACTCGGGCCACCCGGTGGCGGCCGCCGTCGCGGTCGCGAACCTGAAGCTGCTGCGCGACGAAGGCATCGTCGAGCGCGTGAAGACCGATATCGGCCCGTATTTCCAGCGGCGGCTGCGTGACGCGTTGGGCGAACATCCGATCGTCGGGGAGATTGCGGGAGCGGGGCTGGTCGCCGGCGTTCAACTCGCGCGCGACGGGCGCCGGCGCGAGCGCTTCGGCGCGGACGTCGATGTCGGCACGATCTGCCGCGACTTCTGCTTCAACGGCAACCTGATCATGCGCGCGACCGGCGACCGGATGCTGTTGTCGCCGCCGCTCGTGATTCGCGAGGCGGAGATCGACGAGATCGTCGACAAGGCGAAGCGCGCGTTCGACGCGACGGCGCAGCGAGTGGGGCAGGGACGGTAAGCCGGCACTGCTGCGGGTGCGGCGTCGCATGATGCCGGCGCCCGCGTCGCGCAGCGCACGTGCGTTGCCAAAACGAAAAGGGCCTGCGTCGTGAGACGCAGGCCCTTGAATTCTTTGGTGGGCGGTACTGGGATCGAACCAGTGACCCCTGCCGTGTGAAGGCAGTGCTCTACCGCTGAGCTAACCGCCCAAAGAAGCTGAAATTATGTCAGAGCTTTTTGGGTTCGTAAAGCCCTTTCTGCAAATTTTTTTAAACAGCCGCTGCCCGCGCTCGCGAGCCGGTGTTCAGCCCGCGAGCGCGGGCAGCGCGTCGAGCGACGCGCGCACGTAGTCGGCGAAGCGCAGCGCGACCGGTTCGGCGGTGCCGCTGCGCTTGAGCTCCAGCGTGCGCGATTCGAGCGACGCATCCTTCAGCGGCCGGAACGCGAGCCGGTCGCTCTTGACCTGCTGCAGCACGCGCGGCACGAGCGCGATGCCCATCCCGAATTCGACCATCGACAGGATCGTCTGCCACAGCCGCGCCTCGTGACGGATCAGCGGACTGAATCCCGCGTTCACGCACTGCGCGATGATCAGGTCGTGGTAGTGCGGCGCGGCGTCGCGCGGAAACAGGATGAACGGTTCCGTCGCGAGCGCGGCGAGCGCGACCTGCCGGCGCCGCGCAAGCGGATGCGCGGCCGGCAGGCAGCACACGAACGGCTCCGCATAGACGGGCGCCGATTCGACCTCGGGCGGGCAGTGGCCCCAGTGCGCGTAGCCGAGATCGATCTGGCCGCGCTGGATCGCCTGCACCTGCGCGTGCGTGTTCATCTCGCTCAGCACGATCTCGACGCCCGGATAGTCGGCCTCGAAGCGCCGCACCGCGTCGGGCAGCCCGCGATACAGCATCGAATGGACGAAGCCGATCCGCAGCCGGCCGGCGAGCCCCGACGCGGAGCGCACCGTCAGGCGCTCGGCCTCGGCCGCCTGCAGCAGCAGCCGGCGCGCCTCGCCGAGCAGCACCGCGCCCGCGTTGGTCAGCGCGACCGTCTTGTTGGTGCGGGAAAAAAGCTGCACGCCGAGCGCGTCCTCGAACTTGCGGATGTCGAAACTCAGCGCCGGCTGCGAGATGTACAGGCGCTTCGCCGCGCGCCCGAAGTGCAGCTCCTCGGCGACGGCCACGAAGTAGCGCAACTGCCTCAGTTCCACGGTGTCTCCTCCCGGCGTCGGCATCGATAAGCGATATCTATCGTACCGGATAAAATCCTGTATTGGACGCTTATCGACCGCGCGCCTACGCTCTGCGGGAGGCTTGACGCACGACGGACCGGGCGCTGCGGCACCGCGGCCCGGCCGATGCGCCGGCAACCCAGGAGACGCACGCATGCACGACACCGCTCGCACGCCGGACACCGGCGCATCCCATATCCCCGACAGCCGGGGCATCAATTTCTTCACCGTCGACCCCGATCTCGGCGCGTTGCTGAAGCTGCATCTCGGCGACGCGCACTATGCCGAACTCGAGCCGCGGCTGCGCGCGCTCGGCGAGCGCGTATCGGGCGAACTCGACGAATGGGCGGCGCGCGCGGACAAGCATCCGCCCGTGCTCGAGCACCGCAACCGGCGCGGCGAGGCCGTGCAGCGGATCGACAAGGATCCGGCGTACGTCGCGCTCGAACGGGTCGCGTATGCGGAGCTCGGGCTCGCGTCGCTGAGCCACGGGGCCGAAACCGTGCCGCCGCTCGTCAAGTACGCGCTGACGTTCCTGTTCGTGCAGGCGGAATTCGGGCTGTGCTGCCCGGTCAGCATGACCGACTCGCTGACGCGCACGCTGCGCCGCTTCGGCGACCCGGCGCTCGTCGCGCGCTACCTGCCGAGGCTCGCGTCGCGCGACTTCGACACGCTGTACCAGGGCGCGATGTTCATGACCGAGCAGGCGGCCGGCTCCGACGTCGGCCGTATCGCGACGCGCGCGACCCGCGAAACCGACGCGCACGGCGACACCGTCTGGCGCCTGACCGGCGACAAGTGGTTCTGCTCGAATGCCGACGCCGATCTCGCGATGGTGCTCGCGCGGCCCGACGGCGCACCGGACGGCATCAAGGGCCTCGCGCTGTTCCTGCTGCCGAAGACGCTGCCGGACGGCACGCGCAACCGCTACCGGATCGTGCGCCTGAAGGACAAGCTCGGCAGCCGTTCGATGGCGAGCGGCGAGATCGCGCTCGAAGGCGCGCAGGCGTACCTGATCGGCGAGATCGGCCGCGGCTTTCACCAGATGGCCGACATGATCAACATGTCGCGGCTGTCGAACGGCGTGCGCGCGGCCGGATTGATGCGGCGCGCGCTGAACGAAGCGTTGCACGTCGCCGCGCATCGCGACGCGTTCGGCCGCAAGCTGATCGAGATGCCGCTGATGCGGCGCCAGCTGATGAAGACGCTGCTGCCGGCCGAGGCCGCGCGCGCGATGTTCATGCAGATCGCGCTGTTGCTGCCGCAGGCCGATGCGGGCGACGAACAGGCTGCGCGCTGCGTGCGGATCCTGACGCCGTTGATCAAGTTCCGCGCGTGCCGCGACGCGCGCCGCGTGACGGGCGATGCGATGGAAGTGCGCGGCGGCACCGGCTATATCGAGGAGTGGAGCGATGCGCGGCTCGTGCGCGACGCGCACCTCGGTTCGATCTGGGAAGGCACGAGCAACATCGTCGCGCTCGACGTCGCGCGCGCCGCGCAGCGCGAGCATGCGCTCGACGCGCTGCGCACGTTCCTCGGCGATCGTCTGGGCGCGGCGCCGCTGCCCGACGCGAGCCGCACGGCGCTGCGGCGCATTCTCGCGCGGGCGTGCGATGCGCTCGCGCGGGTCGCGGAGGACGGCGACGACGCGCGCGTGCGGCAGGCCGCGTCCGCGCTGTATTACGCGAGCGCGGCCGTGCTGATGGCTTGCGAAGGCGTACGGCTCGCGCCGGATTTCAGGCGTCTCGCGCTGGCGCACCTGATCGTGCGACACAAGCTGCTGCCGGTCGATCCGCTCGCGCCGGCACCGCGCGACGACGAATCGGCCGCGTCCGACGCGCTGCTGCGCGGCCTGCCGGTCGCGCTCGACACGGCGCTCGACCTGCTGCCGGAGGTCGAGCGATGAGCACGACGCGTGGCGCACTGGACGGCCTGAAGGTCGTCGACCTGAGCCGGGTGCTCGGCGGCCCGTACTGCACGCAGGCGCTCGCCGATCACGGCGCGACGGTGATCAAGATCGAGCCGCCCGCCGGCGACGAGACGCGTGGCTGGGGGCCGCCGTTCCTCGGCGACACGGCCTGGTATTTCATGGGCGTGAACCGCAACAAGGAAGGGCTCGCGCTCGACCTGTCGCACGACGAAGGGCGGGCGATCCTGTGGCGCCTGCTCGAAGAGGCCGACGTGCTCGTCGAGAATTTCAAGCCGGGCACGCTCGCGCGCTGGGGCATGGACTACGCACGCGACCTGCAGCCGCGCTTCCCGCGCCTGATCCACTGCGCGGTAACGGGCTTCGGCGACGACGGCCCGCTCGGCGGCCTGCCGGGCTACGACGCGGTGATCCAGGCGATGGCCGGGTTGATGAGCGTGAACGGCGAACGCGACGGTGGCGCGACGCGCATCGGTTTGCCGATCGTCGACATGGTCACGGGACTCAACGCGCTCGCCGGCATCCTGCTGGCGCTCGCGGAGCGCGAGAAGAGCGGGCGCGGGCAGTCGATCGACGTGGCGCTGTACGACTGCGGCGTGTCGCTGCTGCATCCGCACCTGCCGAACTTCTTCGGTTCGGGCCGCGTGCCGGAGCGCAGCGGCAACGCGCATCCGAACATCGCGCCGTACGACAGCTACCGCACGGCCACCGTGCCGATCTTTCTCGCGGTCGGCAACGACCGGCAGTTCGCGCGGCTCGTCGCGCATCTCGGTGCGCCGGCGCTCGCCGGCGATCCGCGCTTCGTCGACAACCGCAGCCGCTGCGCGCACCGGCCGCAGTTGAAGGTCGAGCTGGAAGTGCGGCTTGCCGCGCACGCGTGCGAGCCGCTCGCGCGCGAGCTGATGGCGGCCGGCGTGCCGTGCGGGCCGGTGCGCACGGTGGCCGACGTCGCGCACGATCCGCATGCGCTGCACCGCGGCCTGTTCGTCGAGATCGGTGCGTATCGCGGCACCGCGTCGCCGGTGAAGCTGTCGCGCACACCGGCCACCTACCGGTCGGCGCCGCCGGCGCTCGGTCGCGACACACGTGCGGTGCTCGATCGGCTCGGCGTCGATCGCGCGCTTCAGCAGCAACTGCTCGATGCCGGCGTGCTGCGTGTCGCGCCCGACCTGACGTGACGGGCCCACGGGGCGTCCGCAGATGAACGTCGTCCCGACCCGATCGATCGCAACGTCGACTTCGAGCCACGCAACGTAGAGCAATCCGACCAGCCGGCGAAGGCCGGCCATCCGACAAGGCGCGCGACAGTCGCGCCCCCGATTACCAGGAGACATCGATGAGCCGTCCGCCATCCCCGCCCGCCGCGCAGCCGCGGCCAGGCCGCGCCGCCCTCGCGGCGTTCGTCGGCACCACGATCGAGTGGTACGACTTCTACATCTACGGCACCGCCGCGGCGCTCGTGTTCGGCAAGGTGTTCTTTTCGAGCACGATGGATTCCGGCGTTGCGACGCTGCTCGCGTTCGTCACGTTCTGGGCCGGCTTCGCCGCGCGGCCGCTCGGCGGGATCGTGTTCGGCCATCTCGGCGATCGCGTCGGCCGCAAGACCGCGCTCGTGATCACGCTGGTGATGATGGGGCTCGCGACGACCGGCATCGGGCTGCTGCCCGGCTATGCGTCGATCGGCGTATGGGCGCCGGCGGCCCTCGTCGTGCTGCGCGTGCTGCAGGGCATCGCGGTCGGCGGCGAGTGGGGCGGCGCGGTGCTGATCGCGAGCGAGAATGCGCCGAAGCATCGCAGCATCCTGTATGCGGCGTTCGCCCAGCAGGGCTCGCCCACCGGCAACCTGCTGGCCACGGCCGCGTTCTTCGCGCTGAGCGCGCTGCCGACGCCGTCGTTCCTGATGTGGGGCTGGCGCATTCCGTTCCTGCTGTCGGCCGTGCTCGTGATCATCGGCATGGTGATCCGGCTGAGGCTCGAGGAGTCGGTCGACATGCAGCGCGTGCTCGCGCGCAAGCGCACGGTGAAGCTGCCGCTGCGCGACGTCGTGCGCGACCACTGGGTCGTCGTGTTGCTCGCGGCCGGCACGCTGCCGGTGATCAACGTCACGTATTTCCGCAGCACGTTCGCGCTGTCGTGGGCGACGAAGACGCTCGGTTACGCGCAGGGCACGTTCCTCGGCATCCTGTCGATCTCGCTCGTCGTGCAATTTCTGATGCAGCCGGTCGGCGCGTGGTTCGTGTCGAAGGTCGACATGCGGCGCGCGATGTGCTGGATCCTGATTCCGGAAATCGTGCTGATGCCGATGATGTTCCATGCGCTCGCGATGCGTTCGTACTGGATCGCCGTCGCGGGCATGTGCATTTCGACGATTCCGTCGGCGATGTTCTACGGCGCGGTCGGCGGCGTGCTCGCGCGCGTGTTTCCGGCCAACATCCGCTATACGGGCCTGTCGCTCGCGTATCAGTTGAGCGCGCTGGTCGTCGGCGGCGGCACGCCGGTGCTCGCGCAGGCGATCCTGAACGCGACCGGCAGCATCGTCGGCGTCGCGATCGCGTCGGGGCTGTACGCGCTCGTGTCGCTTGCGTGCATGCTCGCGCTGCTCAATCGCACCGGCTACCGCGCGGACGAGCTGTCGACGGCCGAACGCAGCGATGCGGCGGAATGGGGCACGGAAGGCGCGGGCGCGGATCAGCCGGCCGGCGCGGGCGCGCCGCCGGACGATCGCGGCACGTTGAAACCGGCGGGATGACGCGGGTACGCCGGCTCGCCCGGGCGCCGTCGAGCGCGCGTCGGCGGGGTTGCGTCGATTGGGCTGCCCCAAAAGCAAACGGCACCGTGCGGTCACACGGTGCCGTTTGCTCCATTCGCGCGACGACGCCAGCGGGCGCCGCCTGCGCGATTCGCGGCGCTCAGCCTTCCGTCGGCGGCACGTAGCCGGACGCCTGGTCCGCGCCCTCGCCGAAGAAGTACTTCTCCGTCTGCTTCATCAGGTACTGGCGCGCGCGCGGGTCGGCCATGTTCAGGCGGTTTTCGTTGATCAGCATCGTTTGCTGCTTGAGCCAGCCTTGCCACGCTTCCTTCGAGACGCTCTCGTAAATGCGCTTGCCGAGTTCGCCCGGCAGCGGCGGGAAATCGAGGCCTTCGGCTTCCTTGCCGAGCTTCGCGCATTGGATCATTCGAGCCATCGTGTACTTCTCCTGTAATCGGTGTCTGGGGGAAGGGCAGTCGTGCCGGTGCTCAGAGCTGCTTCATCAGCACGAGCGACTTGCGCTGCCAGTTATAGAGTTTGCGACGGTCTTCCGGCAGGTCGTCGACGCTGACCTTGACGAAGCCGCGCTTGAGGAACCAGTGCTCGGTGCGCGTCGTGAGCACGAAGATGTGCGTGAGGCCGCGCGCGCGGGCGCGCTGCTCGATGCGCTTGAGCAGGCGTTCGCCGTCGCCCGAGCCCTGCGCTTCGGGTGCGACCGTCAGGCACGCCATTTCGCCGATCTTTTCCTGCTGGTACGGGTACAGCGCCGCGCAGCCGAACAGCACGCCATCGTGCTCGATCACCGAGAAGTGGTCGATGTCGCGTTCGATCTGGTGGCGGCCGCGCCGCACCAGCGTGCCGTCCGACTCGAGCGGCTCGATCAGCGACAGGATGCCGCCGACGTCGTCCGGAGTCGCCTCGCGCAGGCTTTCGAGGTTCTCGTACGAGATCATCGTGCCGACGCCGTCGTGCAGGAACAGTTCGAGCAGCATGCTGCCGTCGAGCGACTGCGGGATCAGGTGGGCGCGGGTCACGCCGCCGCGGCATGCGCGGATCGAATGCTTGAGGAAGAACGCGTCGTCGCCCTGGATGTTGCCGGAATCGAGCAGTTCGGCGGCCGCGTCGAGCGACATTTCGCGTACCAGCTCGCCTTCGTCGTCGACGATGCCGGGCCCTTCGGTCAGGAAGATGATCTTGTCGGCGCGCAGCGCGATCGCGGCCGCCGACGCGACGTCCTCCATCGACAGGTTGAACGCCTCGCCGGTCGGCGAGAATCCGAGCGGCGACAGCAGCACGAGCTTGCGGCTCGCGAGCGAATGACGGATCGATTCGGCATCGATCTTGCGCACGATGCCCGTGTGCGCGAAATCGACCCCGTCGAGAATCCCCACCGGCCGCGCGGTCACGAAGTTGCCCGACACGACGCTGATGTGCGCGTGCGCCATCGGCGAGTTCGGCAGACCCTGGCTGATCGCGGCCTCGATGTCGAGACGCACTTCGCCGGCCGCTTCCTTCGCGGATTCGAGCGCGCGCGCATCGGTGATGCGCAGGCCGTGCGAAAACTCGGATTCGACACCGTGCAGGCTCAACTGCTCCTCGACCTGCGGGCGCGAGCCGTGCACGAGCACGATCTGGATGCCCATCGCCTGCAAGAGCGCGATGTCGGACACGAGCGCATTCAGCAGCCCCTGCTGCACCACCTCGCCGCCGAACCCCACGACGAACGTGCTGTTGCGGAACTTGTGGATATAGGGCGCGACGGAGCGCATCCAGTCGACGAACTGCGCGTGGCTGGCGGCCGAATCGTCGGCGGCCGGCGGCGTCGCGGCGCCGGTCTGGGCGGGAGGGAGGTCGGTTTGGGAATTCATGGCCGGGATTATAATGCGCCCCCATGTCGAATGTTTCTAAAAGTCCCGCGCCGACGCGGGCCAATACGCCGTCGGCGAAGCACCCGGATGGTGCGGCCGATGCGCGCGAGCAGCCGGGCCAGCCGCCGCGCCAGCAGCAGGACAAGCCGGCGGGCACGCCGGCACCCGCGCCGCGCGGGCCGCGCAATGACGAACGGCGCGGCGCCGCGCGCCAGCCGGCCGCGAAGGGAGCGCCGCAGCCGACGGGCGAGCGGGCCCCGCGCCGCGAGCGTGCGCCGCGCGCCGCCGTCCCGCCGAATCCCGTTCCGCCGATCACGTATCCGGAAAGCCTGCCCGTGTCGGGCAAGCGCGACGAAATCGCGCGTGCGATCGCCGGTCATCAGGTCGTCATCGTCTGCGGCGAAACCGGCTCGGGCAAGACTACGCAATTGCCGAAGATCTGTCTCGATCTCGGCCGCGGCCTCGGCGCCGGCGGCACGGGCCTGATCGGCCATACGCAGCCGCGGCGCCTGGCCGCCTCGTCGACCGGCCGCCGGATCGCCGAGGAACTCGGCACGCCGTTCGGCGAGGTGGTCGGCTACAAGGTGCGCTTCACCGACAATCTCGCGCCGGGCGCATCCGTCAAGCTGATGACCGACGGCATCCTGCTCGCCGAGACGCAGACCGACCCGTTGCTGAAGGCGTACGACACGCTGATCATCGACGAGGCGCACGAGCGCAGCCTGAACATCGACTTCCTGCTCGGCTATCTGAAGGAAATCCTGCCGAGGCGGCCGGACCTGAAGCTGATCGTCACGTCCGCGACGATCGACGCCGATCGCTTCGCGCGCCATTTCGGCACCGACGCGCGCCCGGCGCCCGTGATCGAGGTGAGCGGGCGGCTGTATCCGGTCGAGATGCGCTACCGCCCGGTGGCCGAGGATCGCCCGGCGGTGAAGAACGCCGAGGGCACGGGCGGCCGCGATCGCGTGAAGACCGCGCGCGAAGCCGAGCGCGACCTGATGGACGCGATCGTCGACGCGGTCGACGAGCTGTGCCGCGAAGGCCCCGGCGACGTGCTGGTGTTCCTGCCCGGCGAGCGCGAGATCCGCGAGGCGGCCGAGGCGCTGCGCAAGCACCATCCGCCGCACACCGAGATCCTGCCGCTGTTCGCGCGGCTCTCGGCGGCCGACCAGGACAAGGTGTTCAAGGCGTCGAACGCGCGCCGGATCGTGCTCGCGACCAACGTGGCCGAAACCTCGCTGACGGTGCCGGGCATCCGTTACGTGGTCGACACCGGCCTCGCGCGCGTGAAGCGCTATTCGTACCGGAACAAGGTCGAGCAACTGCAGGTCGAGTCGATCTCGCAGGCGGCCGCGAACCAGCGCGCGGGCCGCTGCGGCCGGGTGGCCGACGGCGTGTGCATTCGTTTGTACGAGGAAAGCGACTACCAGGCGCGTGCGCGCTTCACCGATCCGGAAATCCTGCGCTCGTCGCTCGCGTCGGTGATCCTGCGGATGAAGTCGCTGCACCTGACGGCGATCGAATCGTTCCCGTTCCTCGAACCGCCGCCCGGCCGCGCGATCGCGGACGGTTACCAGTTGCTCAACGAGCTCGGCGCGGTCGACGACGACAACGCGCTGACGCCGCTCGGCCGCGAGCTCGCGCGGCTGCCGCTCGACCCGCGCGTCGGCCGGATGATTCTCGCCGCGCGCGACCAGCAGTCGCTGCGCGAGGTGCTGATCATCGCGAGCGCGCTGTCCGTGCAGGACCCGCGCGATCGTCCGATCGAAGCGCAGGAGCAGGCCGACCAGGCGCACCGCCGGTTCGCCGACGAGCGGTCCGAATTCCTGCAGTGGCTGAAGATCTGGGCGTGGTTCGAAGAGGCCGTCGCGCACAAGAAGTCGAATCGCCAGCTCGTCGACGCGTGCCGGCAGAACTTCCTGTCGCATCTGCGGCTGCGCGAGTGGCGCGACGTCCATTCGCAGTTGCTGACGGTCGTGCGCGAGCACGGCTGGCGGCTCAACGAAGTCGATGCCACCTACGAGCAGATCCATCTGGCCCTGTTGACGGGGCTGCTGGGCAACCTCGGCATGAAGGCCGACGACGATCCGCATTACCTCGGCGCGCGCGGCATCAAGTTCTACCTGTGGCCGGGCTCCGCGCTCGCGAAGAAGGCCGGCCGCTGGGTGATGGCGGCCGAACTCGTCGAGACGAGCCGGCTGTACGCGCGCTGCCTCGCGAAGATCGAGCCCGAGTGGGTCGAGAAGATCGGCGCGCACCTGCTGAAGAAATCGCTGTCGGAACCTCACTGGGAGAAGCGGCCGGCGCAGGTCAGCGCGTTCGAGCGCGCGACGCTGTACGGGCTGCCGATCTATCACCGGCGCCGTGTCGCGTTCGGCAAGCAGGACCCGGCGCGCGCCCGCGAGCTGTTCATCCGCGGCGCGCTGGTCGAAGGCGAGTTCGACACGAAACTGCCGTTCTTCGCGCACAACCGCAAGCTGCTCGCCGACATCGAGCAGCTCGAGCACAAGTCGCGTCGGCAGGACGTGCTGGTCGACGACGAGTTGATCTACGCGTACTACGACCACGCGATTCCGGAAGGCATCCACACGGGCGCCGCGTTCGAGCGCTGGTATCGCGACGAGGTGAAGAAGGGCGGCCAGGCGGAGGACAAGCAGCGGCTGCTGTATCTGTCGCGCGACGACCTGATGCGCCACGAGGCGGCAGGCGTGACGACCGACCTGTTCCCGAAGCGCGCGACGATGGCCGGCGTCGAGATGGCGCTCACGTACCACTTCGAGCCCGGCACGCCGCGCGACGGCGTGACGCTCGCGGTGCCGCTGTTCGCGCTGAACCAGGTCGACGCGCGCCGCTGCGAGTGGCTCGTGCCGGGCATGCTGAAGGAAAAGGTGCAGTTGCTGCTGAAGTCGCTGCCGCAGAAGCTGCGCCGGCACTGCGTGCCGCTGCCCGAGTACGCGGCCGGCTTCGTCGAGCGGATGGGCCGCGAGCGCTTCGGTGCGGGCGGGCTCGTCGAGGCGCTGATCGCCGACGTGCGGGCGCAGACGCAGGTCATGATGAAAACGGCCGACTTCAAGCTCGAGACGCTGCCCGCGCACCTGTTCATGAACTTCAAGGTGATCGACGAGCACGGCCGCCAGCTCGCGATGGGGCGCAATCTCGCGCAGCTTCGCCAGGAGCTGGGCGCGCAGGCGCAGCAGCAGTTCCAGAAGATCGCGGCGGCGTCGACGCTCGCGAGCGGCGGCGACGCCGAGGCCGGTCAGGCGCCCGGCCATGCGCCGGCGTCGAGTGTCGCGGCCGGGGCGCCTGCCCGCGGCGCGAAGGCCGGCAAGGGCGCGGCGCCGCAGACGGCCGCCGCGGCGGAAACCGGCGCGACGGCGCTGTACGAGAACCTGACGACGTGGAATTTCGGCAAGCTGCCCGAGCTGCTGGAAATCCGTCGGCGCGGCCAGACGCTGTACGGCTATCCGGCGCTCGTCGATCGCGGCACCCATTGCGACGTCGAGGTGTTCGATTCGCCGGAGGAGGCCGCGCGTATCCACCGGGCCGGGCTGCGGCGCCTTTTCGCGCTGCAGTTGAAGGAGCCGATCAAGTTCCTGGAAAAGAACCTGCCGGGCCTGCGCGAGATGGCGATGCAGTACATGTCGCTCGGCACGCAGGACGAGTTGCGCGACCAGCTGATCGACACGGCGCTCGACCGCGCGTGCCTGCAGGACCCGCTGCCCGACGACGACGCGAGCTTCCACGCGCGCCGCGACGAGGGCCGCAGCCGCCTGAACCTGCTTGCGCAGGAAATCGCGCGGCTCGTCGGGCAGATCCTGGCCGAATACGCGGGCCTCGTGAAGAAGCTCGCGCAGGCGAAGCCGTTCGCGCAGGCCCATGCGGACCTGCAGCAGCAACTGGCCGCGCTGGTCGGCAAGCGCTTCGTGATCGACACGCCTTACGCGCAGCTTGCGCATTTCCCGCGCTACCTGAAGGGCATCGCGCTGCGGATCGACAAGCTGAAGGCCGACCCGGCGCGCGACGCGAAGCAGTCGGCCGAGCTGCTGCCGCTCGCCCAGCAGTACCAGCGCGCGGTGTCGCAGCGCGGCGGCGTCGCCGATGCGCGGCTTGCGGAATTCCGCTGGCTGCTCGAGGAATTGCGGATTTCGCTGTTCGCGCAGGAACTGCGCACGCCGATGCCGGTCTCTGTCAAGCGTCTGCACAAGGTCTGGGAGTCGATGCAGCGCTAGCGCAACATCGGTGTGCCGGCCCGCACCGGCCGCCGCCCGGGGCCGGCACCGCGGTGGCGCCTTCGGCAGGCCGGGCATGCGTCGAAGTGGCGCAATACCGGCATGGGTCAACCGGAGGGGCCCGCCGAACGTTCTACAATGACAGCTGTTCCACGACGTGAGTCTTCATGCGCACTTTCCTTTCCTTCGGCCGCACGCTTGCGCTGGCCGCCGCCGTGCTGGCGCCCGCCGCGCACGCGAATAACGTGATCGTCCTCAATTCGGCCGAAGCGACGCTTTCCCTGATCGACCAGCAGACCCGCGAAGTCGTTTCCACGATGCCGACCGGCAAGGAACCGCACCATTTGATGGCGACGCCCGACAACGCGTCGCTGATCGTCGCGAATTCGGTCTCGAACAGCCTGATGTTCCTCGATCCGAAGACGGGCAAGCTGCAGCGCACCGTCGAAGGGATCGACGACCCTTACCAGCTCGGCTTCTCGCCCGACCGCAAATGGTTCGCGGCGGCCGGCCTGCGGCTCGACCGCGTCGACATCTACGGTTACGACGGCCGCGACCTGCACCTCGTGAAGCGCGTGCCGCTCGCGGTGATGCCGAGCCACCTCGCGTTCACGAAGGACAGCAAGACGCTGCTCGTGTCGCTGCAGGTGTCCGGCGAGATCGCGGCGATCGACCTGCCGACGCAGACGGTCAAATGGAAGATGAAGGTCGGCAAGGTGCCGGCCGGCCTGTGGCTCACGCCGGACGACAAATTCCTGCTGGTCGGGATGACCGGCGCGGATTACGTCGCGGTCGTCGACTGGCGCAACCAGAAGGTCGTCAAGCAGATCTACACGGGCAAGGGCGCGCACAATTTCCGCTCGCTCGCCGACGGCACGCACGTCGCGGTGACGAACCGCGTCGCGAACACGATCAGCATCATCGACGAGAACACGCTCGCCAACGTCGGCGACATCACCGGCCTGCTGCCGGGCCCCGACGACATGGAGCTGTCCGCCGACAAGAAGACGCTGTGGGTGACGTTCCGGTTCGCGAAGAAGGTCGGGATCATCGATCTGGCCTCGCGCAAGCTGGTGCAGACGATTGCCGTCGGCCGCTCGCCGCACGGCATCTACTTCTACGACCGCGCGCCGTGGAAGGCGGCGAACGGCGCGTGACGGGCGGAGGCGAACGATGCTGCACCTGATCGATGCGTTCGTGTCGGACATCCAGACCTGGCTGTACGTCGATGTCGTGCAGCCGCTCCTCTTCAAGTTCAACCTGATGGACTATGACGAGGACACCTACGACGCGCTGTACTGGGTGATCATCGGCGCGCTGCAGATGGTGCTGATGTTCGCGCTGCTGCGCCCGCTCGAGGCGCTGCTGCCGGTCGAGCGCTGGAAGAACCGCCGCGCGGTCCGGGTCGACGTGATCTACACGGCGATCTCGAAGCTCGGCATCTACACGCTGTTCTTCTTCTTCGCGCTGCAGCCGGTGTTCGACGGCTTCCAGGCGTGGCTGCGCCTGCATGGCGTCGCGAACGTCAACCTCGACTATCTGTGGCCGGGCGTGACTTCGCAGCCGATCGTCGCGTTCGCGATCTACCTCGTCGTGCTCGACTTCGCCGGCTACTGGTATCACCGCTGGCAGCACAAGTTCGGCATCTGGTGGGAGCTGCACGCGGTCCATCACAGCCAGCGGCAGATGTCGCTGTGGTGCGACGACCGCAACCACCTGCTCGACGACGTGCTCCAGTCGTGCTTCTTCGCGGCGATCGCGCTCGTGATCGGCGTGACGCCGTCGCAGTTCGTCGTGCTGACCGCGGTCACCAACTTCCTGCAGAGCATCCAGCATACGAATGCGCGGCTGTCGTACGGCCGCATCGGCGAGCGTCTGCTCGTCAGCCCGATCTTCCACCGCCGGCACCATGCGGTCGGTTACGGCCACGAAGGCACCAAGTACGGCTGCAACTTCGGCGTGCTGTTTCCGTGGTGGGACATGATGTTCGGCACCGCGTCGTGGAACCGCACGGTCGAGCCGACCGGCATCCGCGAGCAGGTCGAGGGCGTGTCCTATGGCGACGGCTTCTGGTCGCAGCACGGCCTCGCGTTCGTGCGGATCTTCCGGCGCCTGTTCCCCGCGAAGCGCGGCGCGGCGTCGGCCTGATCCCGATCCGTCCGCTCTCCCGTTGAACGACGTTTGCACGCGGCCCGCATGCGCTTTGGCGCATGCGGGCCGCATGGTTTATCCTTTCCCCGTTTTTCTCCGTCAATCCAGACTCCCCAGGCTCGCATGAACGATTTGCTGCGTTCCTTCGTCCGGGCGCTCGCCAGCGCGCTGCACCCGCGCATGCTGTGGCTCACCCTGATGCCGTTCGTCGTGTCGGCGCTGCTGTGGGGCGCCGTGCTGTGGTTTTCGTGGCAGACATTGCTGGACCTCGCGCGCGGCGCGCTCGACGGCTTCGTGCTGACGGCCGCGCTGTATCGCGCGTTCGATGCGATCGGCATGTCGCAGTTGCATGCGGTCGTCGCGCCGTTCGTGGTCGTGTCGCTCGCCATTCCGCTGATCGTGCTGACCGTGCTGCTGCTGATCGCGACGATCTCGATGCCGGTCGTGATCAAGCACCTGTCGAACCGGCAGTTCGCGGCGCTCGAGCCGAAGCGGGGCGGCACCTTCTTCGGCAGCGTGTTCAATTCGCTCGGCGCGGCGCTCGTCGGCGTCGTGCTGCTCGTCGTCACGATCCCGCTGTGGCTGATTCCGCCGTTTTTCGCGTTGCTGCCGCCGCTGATCTGGGGCTGGCTCACGTATCGCGTGATGACCTACGATGCGCTCGCGCTGCACGCGAGCCGCGACGAGCGCCGCGCGCTCGTGCGCCGGCACCGCTGGCCGCTGATCGGCATCGGCGTCGCGACCGGGCTGCTCGGCACCGTGCCGACCTTCGTGTGGGTGTCGTCGGTCTGGATGATGGTGCTGTTCCCGTTCGTCGCGGCCGCCATGATCTGGGTTTACGCTTTCATCCTCGTCTTCTCGGCGCTGTGGTTCGGGCACTACTGCCTGCGCGCGCTCGAAGACCTGCGCGCGAGTGCGCGCGCCACCGCAATCGACATGGGGCAGGCATGAGCATCGGCATCATCATCATCGGCGACGAAATCCTGTCGGGCCGCCGGCAGGACAAGCATCTGGCGAAGGTCATCGAGCTGCTCGGCGCGCGCGGCCTCGCGCTCGACTGGGCCGAATACGTCGGCGACGATCCGGCGCGCATCACGGCGACGCTCGCGCGCGCGATCGCGTCGGGCGACATCGTGTTCTCGACGGGCGGGATCGGCGCGACGCCGGACGACCACACGCGCCAGTGCGCGGCGGCCGCGCTCGGCGTGCCGCTCGAGCTGCATCCGGAAGCGAAGGCGCTGATTGCGGAGCGGATCCGCGAGATGCACGCGGATCCGGCCGCACCGGTCGATTTCGAATCGCCGGAAAACCAGCACCGTTTCAACATGGGCGTGTTCCCGGCCGGGGCGACGATCATCCCGAACGGCTACAACCGGATTCCCGGCTTCTCGGTCGGCCATCTCCATTTCGTGCCGGGCTTTCCGGTGATGGCGTGGCCGATGATCGAATGGGTGCTCGATACGCAGTACGCGCATCTGCATCACGCGACGCCGCATGCCGAGCGCTCGCTGTACGTGTTCGAGCTGCCGGAATCGACGCTCACGCCGCTGATGGAGAGGATCGAGCGCGATTTCCCGGGCGTGCGCGTGTTCAGCCTGCCGAGCGTCGGCGACGCGGAGCGCGGCGGCATCTACGCGCGCCGTCACATCGATCTCGGCGTGAAGGGCGAACCGGAAGCGGTCGCAGCCGCGTTCGTGAAGCTGCGCGAAGGCGTGCATCTGCTCGGCGGCGACGTCGTCGAGCCCGATGCGCCGCACGCCTGAGCGGCCTGCCACGCTGTCGTACCAAAAGCAACGGGCCGCGCAACGCGGCCCGTCATCGGCATGTCATCGCCCGGCTCGACGATGAGGCTGTCGCAACCGGTGGCCTCGGCGCGCCGTCAGGCGCCGATCCACGGCAGTTTGCGGAAGCACCAGCCGTCGACGGTCTTGCGGTGGCCTTCGGCGTCCTTCGCGCCCTCGAAGCCTTCGAGCAGGTCGAACGCCTTCGTGTAGCCGGCCTGCGCGGACGCGACCGCGGCGAGCTTCGAGCGCGCGGCGCTGCGGCACAGGAACAGGATCGGCGTATCGGCCGGCAGGGCCGCCTTCAGTTCGTTGACGAATTCGGTGTTCGGCACGCCGCCCGGGTAGCGCGTCCATTCGATGTGCAGGTACTGGCCGTCGCCGACGAGCGGGCGGCCGATCCAGTCGAGCTCGGCGCGCGTGCGCACGTCGACGAGGCGCGCGGACGGGTCGAGCTGCAGCAGTTCGAATGCCTCGACCGGCAGCAGCGCGCCGGCGTAGTCGAGCGCGCCTTGGGCGCGGCGTTCGTCGGCCTTCGCGTAAAGCTGGTCCAGCGTACTCATGGCAAGGAGTCTCCGTATCGGTCAAACGATCATTCTAGCGCGGCGGGGCGGTACGGACGTTCGCGCGACCTGCGCCGCATGCACGGACCACGGATTCACCAAAAGAGTGCAGAATGGCGCGCATGCACCAGAATAACCCGGCTGCGCCGCCGCATCCCGAAGATTGCACCACGGAGGTGCGATCCGGTCGGCGGCGGTGCGGCCCCGAGCCCTGCAATTGCGCAGGCGAGCCCCGCTGCGGCGCGGGCCGGCGCGATCCGCGTCGGTTTCGCGATGGTTGGCACGGAAGCTGCTATATAGAATTCGGTCGAATCGGGGCGCGCTGCGCCAAAGCAAGACCCCGGTCAGCTCGATAAACGAGGCGGTTCCCAGTCCGCCGGAATTGTTCAATCAGGAGAAGAGGTTATGAGTAAAACCGTCGCCGACGTCATGCAGCTCGTGAAGGACGAGGACGTCAAGTTCGTCGATTTCCGCTTCACGGATACGCGCGGCAAGGAACAGCACGTGTCGGTGCCGGTTTCGGCGTTTGACGAAGACAAGTTCGAAAGCGGTCATGCATTCGACGGTTCGTCGATCGCGGGCTGGAAGGGCATCGAGGCGTCGGACATGCTGCTCATGCCGGATCCGAGCGCTGCGTTCATCGACCCGTTCTATGAAGAATCGACTCTGGTGCTGACCTGCGACGTGGTCGAGCCGGCCGACGGCAAGGGCTACGAGCGCGACCCGCGTTCGCTCGCGAAGCGCGCGGAAGCCTACCTGAAGAGCACGGGCATCGGCGACACCGCCTACTTCGGTCCGGAGCCGGAATTCTTCATTTTCGACTCGGTCCAGTGGAACACGGACATGTCGGGCTGCTTCGTGAAGATCAACTCGGAAGAAGCGCCGTGGTCGGCAGGCAAGGAATTCGAAGGCGGCAACACGGGCCACCGTCCGGGCACGAAGGGCGGCTACTTCCCGGTCGCGCCGGTCGACACGTTCCAGGACATGCGCTCGGAAATGTGCCTGCTGCTCGAACAGCTCGGCATCCCGGTCGAAGTGCACCACCACGAAGTGGCGGGCCAGGGCCAGAACGAAATCGGCACGAAGTTCTCGACGCTCGTGCAGCGCGCGGACTGGACGCAATGGTCGAAGTACATCATCCATAACGTCGCGCATTCGTACGGCAAGACGGCGACGTTCATGCCGAAGCCGGTCGTCGGCGACAACGGTTCGGGCATGCACGTTCACCAGTCGATCTGGAAGGACGGCCAGAACCTGTTCGCGGGCAACGGCTATGCCGGCCTGTCGGAACTGGCGCTGTTCTACATCGGCGGCATCATCAAGCACGCTCGCGCGCTGAACGCGATCACGAACCCGACGACGAACTCGTACAAGCGTCTGGTCCCGCACTTCGAAGCACCGGTCAAGCTCGCGTACTCGGCGCGCAACCGCTCGGCATCGATCCGCATTCCGCACGTGTCGAACCCGAAGGGCCGCCGTATCGAAACGCGCTTCCCGGACCCGATGGCGAACCCGTACCTGTTGTTCTCGGCGCTGATGATGGCCGGCCTCGACGGGATCCAGAACAAGATCCATCCGGGCGAAGCAGCGGACAAGAACCTGTACGACCTGCCGCCGGAAGAGGATGCAAAGATCCCGACCGTGTGCGCGGGTCTCGACCAGGCACTCGAGGCACTCGACAAGGATCGCGAGTTCCTGACGCGCGGCGGCGTGTTCACGGACGGCATGATCGACGCGTACCTCGGGCTGAAGGAGCAGGAGCTGGCGAAGTTCCGCATGACGACGCACCCGATCGAGTTCGAGATGTACTACTCGCTCTAATCGGCGATGGCGCTTCGATTCGGCGCCGTCATGCCGGTTCGTTCCCGTCGCGCGGTGTGCGGCGGGAACGGCGGAGTCTGAAAGGGGACGGCGTCCGGCCGTCCCTTTTTTGTTCCGACGATTTTCATTTACTGCCCGGTGAGGCGCGACAAGCACGCAGATGGTTCTGAAGAATCTGATCAAGGCGAAAACGGGGCAGCCCGAACGGCTGACGGACGACGAGCGGCTCTCGCGCTCGGGTCTGCTGGCGGGGCTCGAAGCGCTGCCGACGGTCGTGCTCGTGCTCGACCGCAAGACGCTGCGGATCGCGTTCGCGAACCCGTCCGCGGAGGCGATGCTCGACATCTCGCGGCGGCAGCTCGCGCAGCGGCCGTGGGGCGAAATTTTCCCGAACGCGAACGAGCTGGCATCGACGATCACCGCGATCGGCCAGGAACGCTTTCACGCGACGCACCTCGATACCGTGCTCGATCGGCCCGGCCGGGAGCCGCTGCATGTGCACGCGATCGTCGGCTTCCTCGAGACCGCGCCCGATTTCGTGCTCGTCGAGCTGTTCGAGAACGAACGGCAGTCGCGCACCGATCGGGAAGAGCGCATCCACGACCTGACCGCGGTCAACAAGCAACTGATCCGCAACCTCGCGCACGAGATCAAGAACCCGCTCGGCGGCATTCGCGGCGCAGCCCAGCTGCTCGAATTCGAACTGGGCGAGCGCGAGCGCGGCGAGTTGCGCGAATACACGCAGGTGATCATCAAGGAGTCCGACCGCCTGCAGACGCTCGTCGACCGGTTGCTGGAGCCGCACCGGCATCCGCATATCGTCGGCGACGTGAACATTCATGAAGTGTGCGAACGCGTACGCGCGGTGATGCTCGCGGAATTCCCGCGCGGGCTCACGATCGAGCGCGATTACGACGTGAGCGTGCCGGACCTGCGCGGCGACAAGGAGCAACTGATCCAGGCGCTGCTGAACATCGTGCGCAACGCCGCGCAGGCGCTGCGCGAACGGATCGCGCAGGGCGACGCGAAGATCGAGCTGCGCACGCGCATCGCACGCAAGGTGACGATCGCCAAGCGCCTGTACCGGCTGGCACTGGACTTGCACGTGATCGACAACGGGCCCGGCATTCCGGAAGAGATCCGCGACCGGATCTTCTACCCGCTCGTGTCCGGACGCGACGACGGCAGCGGCCTCGGCCTCACGCTCGCGCAGACGTTCGTGCAGCAGCACGACGGGATGATCGAGGTCGAAAGCCGGCCCGGACGTACCGAATTTCAGATTCTGCTGCCGCTCGACCATTGAGCGGCAGCAGTGCGATTCACCGGATTTCCCCATATCTGACCGACCTATGAAGCCGATCTGGATAGTAGACGACGACCAATCGATCCGCTGGGTGCTTGAAAAGGCACTCGCCCGGGACAGCTTCGCGACGAAGAGCTTCGCGAACGTGCGCGACGCGCTGGCCGCGCTCGACCACGAGACGCCGCAGGTACTCGTGTCCGACATCCGGATGCCGGGCGGCTCGGGCCTCGAGTTGCTGCAGGCGATGCACGAGCGGCTGCCGGGCCTGCCCGTCATCATCATGACGGCGTTCTCCGATCTCGACAGCGCCGTCGCGGCGTTCCAGGGCGGCGCGTTCGAATACCTCGCGAAGCCGTTCGACGTCGACAAGGCGGTCGAACTGATCCGCCGCGCGGTGGAAGAAAGCCTGCGCGGCGGCGCGCCGCAGGACGAGCGCGTGGCCGACGCGCCCGAGATGCTCGGCCAGGCGCCCGCGATGCAGGACATGTTCCGTGCGATCGGCCGGCTGTCGCATTCGGCCGCGACCGTGCTGATCACCGGCGAGTCGGGCACCGGCAAGGAGCTCGTCGCGCGGGCGCTGCACCGTCACAGCCCGCGCGCGAACGGGCCGTTCATCGCGCTGAACACGGCGGCGATTCCGAAGGACCTGCTCGAATCCGAACTGTTCGGCCACGAGCGCGGCGCGTTCACCGGCGCGCAGACGACGCGGCAGGGCCGCTTCGAGCAGGCCGAGAACGGCACGCTGTTCCTCGACGAAATCGGCGACATGCCGTTCGACCTGCAGACGCGCCTGTTGCGCGTGCTGTCGGACGGGCAGTTCTATCGGGTCGGCGGGCACAACCCGCTGCGCGCGAACGTGCGCGTGATCGCCGCGACGCACCAGAATCTCGAGTCGCGCGTGCGGCAGGGGCTGTTCCGCGAGGACCTTTACCACCGGCTCAACGTGATCCGGCTGCGCCTGCCGCCGCTGCGCGAACGTAGCGAGGACATCGCGCTGCTCACGCGCCACTTCCTGCAGAAGAGTGCACGCGATCTCGGCGTCGAGCCGAAGCGCGTGTCCGACGACGCGCTCGCGTATCTCACGTCGCTGCCGTTTCCCGGCAACGTACGGCAGCTCGAGAATCTCGCGAACTGGCTGACCGTGATGGCGCCCGCGCAGACGGTCGAGATCAAGGACCTGCCGCCCGACCTCGTGCCGGCCGGGGCGCCGGTCGTCGCGTCGGGCGACGGCGCGGACGTGCACGGCAGCGGCGGCCACGCGGCGGCAGCGCCTGCCGCGATCGGCGCGGCGCCGCCCGCCGCCGTGCCCGTCGCGAGCACGGCGAACGGCAGCGCGCCGGCCGGCTACCCGCTGTGGGAGCACGGGCTGCGCACCGAGGTCGCGCGGTTGTTGCGCGAGAACTCGGCCGACGTGATGGACGAGCTCGCGCGTCGCTTCGAAGCGGCCGTGATCCGCGAGGCGCTCGACTTCACGCGCGGCCGCAAGGTCGAGGCCGCGGAGCGGCTCGGCATCGGTCGCAACACGATCACGCGCAAGATCCAGGAACTCCATCTGGAGCCCTGACCGGGCACGATGCGCGGCATGCGCGGGTTCGCGCATGCCGCGATCGGACATAATCGCGGTTTGCACGCAGCTTGCGATTCCGTCGATCCACCATGTCCGATTCCTTCCGCTGGCCCGCCGGGGCCGACCCGTTCCGTTTCCTCGAAGCGCTCGACAGCAAGCGCGCCCGCACGTGGGTCGACGAGCAGAATGCGCGCACGCACGCCGCGCTGCGCGACGACGACGCGTATCGCGCGCTGACCGCGCGTCTCGCGAAAGCGTATCTGCCGCGCGAACGCCCGGTGATTCCGACCCGCTGGCGCGACTGGGCGTACGACCTGTGGCAGGACGATCTCCATCCGAAGGGGCTGTGGCGCCGCACGCGCTGGGCCGACTGGCGGGCCGGCCAGCCGGCCTGGGAAACGCTGCTCGACGTCGACGCGCTCGGCGTCGAAGAGGGCGAGTCGTGGGTGTTCGAGCAGGAGGCGATCCTGTATCCGGACGGCGATCGCGTGCTGCTGTCGCTGTCGCCGGGCGGCGCCGACGCAGTCGTCGTGCGCGAATTCGACCTCGTCGCGCGCCGTTTCGTCGACGGCGGTTTCACGATCGACGCGCCGGGCCATCACACGGTCGGCTGGATCGATCGCGACACCGTCTACGTGAGCTGGGATCGCGGCGAAGCGCATGCGACCGCCGCCGGTTATCCGTATGAAGCGCGGCGCTGGGTGCGCGGCACGCCGCTCGCCGACGCGCCCGTCGTGTTCCGCGGCGAGCCGGACGACATCAGTGCGGGCGCATGGTACGACCCGATCGACTGCCGTCACGTCGCGTGGCGCAGCGTCGATTTCTTCGACGCGCACGCGTATCGGCTGACCGACGCTGGCGAGTGGGCGCGCTACGACGTGCCGACGCATGTCGAGGTCGGGTTCTGGGAAGGCTGGCTCGTGCTGGAGCCGCGCCTCGACTGGGATTGCGACGGCGTGCGCCACGCCGGCGGCTCGCTGCTCGCGATCCGCGAGCAAGCGTTCCTCGCCGGCGCGCGCGAATTCACGACGCTGTTCGCGCCGCGGCCGACGACGTCCGCCTGTACGTGGACGCACACGCGCACGACGCTGATCGCGAGCTGGCTCGACGATGTGCACAACCGCACGATGCTGTGGCAGCCGCGGCAGGCCGACGACGGTGCGTGGACGTGGGACGCGCGGCCGTTCGACTGGCCGGGCGATGCACAGATCGACATCGAGCCCGTCGAATCGACGCTGAACGACGAGGTGTACGTCGATGTCGACACGTATCTCGATCCGCCCGAATGCTGGCTGGCCGATCTTGCCGATCGCGCGGACGATGCGCCGTCGCGCCGCGTGCTGCTCGACCGGCCGCCGGTGCAGTTCGACGCGGCCGGGCTCGTCGTACGCCGCGCGAGCGCGCGTTCGCGCGACGGCACGGTGGTGCCGTACACGCTGATCGGGCCGCGCGATGCGCTCGACGTGCCGCAAGGCGGCGCGCGCGTCGCGCGGCCGTGCCTGCTGTCCGGCTATGGCGGCTTTGCGATTCCGAATCTGCCGGGCTACAGCGATGCGTTCGGCATCGGCTGGCTCGAACGCGGCGGCGTGATGGCGTTCGCGCACATCCGCGGCGGAGGCGAATTCGGGCCGCGCTGGCACGTCGACGCGCAGCGCAAACACCGGCAGCGTTCGTTCGACGATTTCATCGCGGTCGCCGAGGATCTGGCCGCGACCGGCGTGACGACCGCCGCGCAACTCGGAATCGAGGGCGGCAGCAACGGCGGACTGCTGGTCGCCGCGTGCATGATGCAGCGGCCGGAGCTGTTCGGCGCGGTGCTGTGCCGCGTGCCGCTGCTCGACATGCAGCGCTATCCGAAGCTGCACGCGGGCGCCGCCTGGCTCGACGAATACGGCGACCCCGACGATCCGCGCGAAGGCGCGGCGCTGGCCGCGTATTCGCCGTATCACCGCGTGCGTGAAGGCGTCGTGTATCCGCCGTTGTTGCTGACGACGTCGACCCGCGACGATCGCGTGCATCCCGCGCATGCGCGCAAGATGGCCGCGCGCATGCAGGCGCTCGGTCACGAGCGGGTGTGGTACTGGGAGAACACCGACGGCGGCCACGGCAGCGCCGACGATCTCGAGCGCGCGGAAGCCGACGCAGCCGAATTCGGCTTCCTGTGGGCTCATCTCGGGCCGGCGCCCGCGCGGCGCTGATCGCGCGCGGGCGCTTGCGCGATCAGCCGACGATCGCGACGACCGGCGTGTGGTCGGACGGCTGTTCCCACGTGCGCGGCGTGCGATCGACTTCGCACGATGCGCAGGTCGCCGCGAGCGCCGGCGACAGCAGGATGTGGTCGATGCGCAGCCCCGCGTTGCGGCGGAACGCCATCATCCGGTAGTCCCACCACGTGAAGGTCTTCTCGGGCTGCTCGAAGCGGCGGAACGCATCGACGAAGCCGAGTTCGATCAGTTGCGCGAAGTGTGCGCGCTCCTGCGGCGACACGAGGTTCTGGCCTTCCCATTTCGCGGGATCGTGCACGTCGCGGTCTTCCGGTGCGATGTTGTAGTCGCCGAGCAGCGCGAGCTTCGGGTAGCGCTGCAACTCGGTGCGCAGCCACGCTTGCAGCGCGTCGAGCCACTGCATCTTGTAGACGAACTTGTCGGAGTCGAGCGCCTGGCCGTTCGGGAAGTAGGCGGACACGATGCGCACGCCGTCGACCGTCGCGGCGATCACGCGCTGCTGCGGATCGTCGAAGCCCGGGATGTTGCGCACGACGTCCGACTCGTCGACGGCGAGCGTGTCGCGCACGAGGATCGCGACGCCGTTGTAGGTCTTCTGGCCCGTGAACCAGCTGCGGTAGCCGGCTGCCTCGAGATCGGCGCGCGGGAATTTCTCGTCCGGCAGCTTCAGTTCCTGCAGGCACAGCACGTCGGCTCCGCTTTGCGCGAGCCAGTCGAGCACATGCTGTTTGCGGACATTGAGCGAGTTGACGTTCCAGGTGGCGATTTTCATGAACGGAAGGGTGTGTGCGGCGTGAATGCGAAGGCCGCCATCTTACCGCGAGCATGGGGTGCGAACGCGCGCGTCATGCAGCGTCGCGCACGTGTCCCGCGTCGGCGCCCGGGCAGTGGATGCAGAAATTGTGACAAAAGTATTGACGTGAGTACTTCCTCACTCTATAATTTATTTCTCTGACGCGGGGTGGAGCAGTCTGGCAGCTCGTCGGGCTCATAACCCGAAGGTCACAGGTTCAAATCCTGTCCCCGCAACCAAGCACACCAGACGATGTGCAGCGCAATTGACCGATGCGCACTTCGTCGACAAAAACCCGGCTCCGTGCCGGGTTTTTTGTTTTCCGCGCCCGCCCGTTATTTCGGCGCGCCCGGGCTCCTGGGCTGGCAGCCGTTCTCGATCAGACGGGTCGTCGTGTCGACTCGCGTGGCCGTTGCGTTCGGCGTGCCCGACCGCACCGCGCACTGGTCCTTGCCCGTATTCAGCCGCATCCGGCGGCGATGGCGATACGCGGCGGCGCGCGTCGTTCAGCGCGCCGCCCACTCGACGGCCGCCTTCGCATGCAACGCGGTCGTATCGAATACCGGCAGCGGCGAATCGTCCGCGCCGATCAGCAGCGTGATTTCCGTGCAGCCCAGGATCACGGCCTGTGCGCCGCGCGCGGCCAGTCGGTCGATGATCGACACATACGTCGCGCGCGATGGCGCCGAGACGACGCCGTGGCACAGCTCGTCGTAGATGATCCGGTGCACGTCGTCGCGCCCGCGTTCGTCCGGCACCAGCACGTCGAGCCCGAACTTCCCGCGCAGCCGCTCCGCGTAGAACGGCAACTCCATCGTGTAGCGCGTGCCGAGCAGGGCGACGCGCTCGACGCCCGCGTCGCGCAGCGCGTTGCCGGTCGGATCGGCGATGTGCAGGAACGGCAGCTTCACCGCGGCTTCGATCGCGTCGTGCACGCGATGCATCGTATTGGTCGTGAGGACGACGAGATCGGCGCCGGCCGCTTCGAGCTGGCGCGCGGCATCGGCCATCCGTTCGCCGAGCGCGACCCAGTCGTGCGTGCGCTGCAGCGCTTCGATTTCGGCGAAGTCGACCGTGACCAGCACGCTTTTCGCGTTGTGATGCCCGCCGTGCAATGCCTTCGAGTGCCGGTTGATCATCCGGTAGTACTCGGCTGACGATTCCCAGCTCATGCCGCCGATCAGTCCGATCGTCTTCATCCGTCACCTTTGCGTTTCGTGTGTCGCGGCAGACGAGTATAGGCGCCGCTGCCCGAACCCGGCCGATACGATCCGCGCAAATCGGGCCGGTACGGCGCAGCCGGCAGTGGACGTACGCGGCAGTTGAAACCGGCACTGTGTTTTTGTACAGTATCGGCACCGTGAGCCCGACCATCATTTCGCCAGCCGATCCGCACGCGCCGCCGCCGGGCGACGCGCTGCCGCGCGCGCGCAAGATCATTCACTGCGATTGCGACTGCTTCTACGCGTCGGTCGAGATGCGCGACGACCCGTCGCTGCGCAACCGGCCGCTCGCGGTCGGCGGCCGGCCCGACCAGCGCGGTGTGATCGCGACCTGCAACTACGAGGCGCGGCGCTACGGCGTGCATTCGGCGATGTCGTCGGCGCTGGCGATGCGCAAGTGTCCGGACCTGCTGATCCTGCCGTCCGCCATGGACAAGTACCGTGCGGCATCGCGGCAGATCATGGCGATCTATCGAGACTACACGCCGGACGTCGAGCCGCTGTCGCTCGACGAGGCGTACCTCGACGTCAGCGGGTCGGAACGTTGCCAGGGCAGTGCGACGCTGATTGCGCGCGAGATCCGCGAGCGGGTGCGCGACACGGTCGGCGTGACCGTATCGGCGGGCGTCGCGCCGAACAAGTTCATCGCGAAGATCGCATCCGACTGGAACAAGCCCGACGGGCTGTTCGTCGTGCGGCCGCACGAGATCGACGCGTTCGTTGCGGCGTTGCCGGTGCGCAAGCTGCACGGCGTCGGCAAGGTGACGGCCACGCGGCTCGACCGGCTCGGCATCCAGACTTGCGCGCAGTTGCGCGACTGGCCGCTGATCGACCTGCACCGCGAGTTCGGCGCGTTCGGGCGGCGGCTGTACGAACTGTCGCGCGGGATCGACGAGCGGCCGGTGCAGGCCGATCAGGAGCGCAAGTCGGTCAGCGTCGAGACGACCTACGTGACCGACCTGACGACGCTCGAGCAATGCGCGGACGAAATCCGCCGCCTCGTCGTGCAACTCGACGCGCGGATCGAGCGCGCGGGCGCCGCGCGTTCGATCCGCAAGCTGTACGTGAAGATTCGCTTCGCCGATTTCCAGCGCACGACGGTCGAGTGCGTGGCCGACGCGACGAATGCCGAGACGGCCGTCACGCTGCTCGCGAAGGGGTTGTTGCGGCGCGCGCAGCCGGTGCGGCTGCTCGGCGTCGGCGTGCGTATCGACGAGGACACGGCCGAGCGCCACGGGCAATTCCTGCTGTTCGACGACGAAGCCGACCACGTGGAGGTTCCCGGCCAAGCGGGCAGCACGAGCGAGCCAGACAACGCGGCCGACGCCGGGGACGAAGCGCCCGCGCCATGAAAAAAGGCACCGCCGAAGCGGTGCCCGTCGATGCTGCCGGCGCGGCCGGGCGGCGCGCTCAGTGCGCGGGCGCGGCCATCCCGTTGTGGCGCAGCAGCGCGTCGATCTGCGGCTCGCGGCCGCGGAACGCCTTGAACGACTCCATCGCCGGACGGCTGCCGCCGACCTCGAGGATTTCGCGGCGATAGCGCGTGCCGGTTGCCGCGTCGAGCACGCTGCCGCTGGCGGCGGCCGCTTCCTCGAACGCCGCGTACGCATCGGCCGACAGCACTTCGGCCCACTTGTAGCTGTAGTAGCCGGCCGCGTAGCCGCCCGCGAAGATGTGGCTGAACGTGTTGGGCCAGCGCGAGAACGCGGCCTGCGGGATCACGTGGTAGCGCTCGTTGATCTCGCGCGCGAACGCGGTCACGCCGGTGGCGCCGGCCGGATCGAAGTCGACGTGCAGCAGCATGTCGAACATCGAGAACACGATCTGGCGCAGCGTGCCGAGCCCGCTCTGGAAGTTCTTCGCGGCGATCATCTTGTCGAACAGCTCGCGCGGCAGCGCGGCGCCCGTATCGACGTGCGACGACATCGACGACAGCACGTCCCATTCCCAGCAGAAGTTTTCCATGAACTGCGACGGCAGTTCGACCGCATCCCACTCGACGCCGTTGATGCCCGACACGCCGAGTTCGTCGACGCGCGTCAGCATGTGATGCAGCCCGTGGCCGAATTCATGGAACAGCGTGATGACCTCGTCGTGCGTGAAGCACGCGGGCTTGCCGCCGACCGGCGCGGAGAAGTTGCAGGTCAGGTACGCGACCGGCGTCTGCACGTCGCTGCCGCGCTTCGCGCGCGAACGGGCGTCGTCCATCCACGCGCCGCCGCGCTTGCCTTCGCGCGCGTACAGGTCGAGATAGAACTGTGCGACGAGCGAGCCGTCGCGATTCTCGACGCGGAAGAAGCGCACGTCCTTGTGCCATACCGGCGCGTCGTCCGGCTTGATACGCACGCCGAACAGCGTTTCGGTGACGGTGAACAGGCCCTTCAGCGCGGCGGGTTCCGGGAAGTACTGCTTGACCTCGTTTTCCGAGAACGCATAGCGCTGCTGGCGGAGCTTTTCGGCCGCGTACGCGACGTCCCACGGCGCGAGTTCGGCGAGGCCGAGTTCCTTCGCGGCGAACGTGCGCAGCTCGTCCCAGTCTTTCTCCGCGTGCGGGCGTGCGCGCGTCGCGAGATCCTCGAGGAACGCGATCACCTGCTGCGGCGATTCGGCCATCTTCGGCGCGAGCGAGACTTCGGCGAAGTTGCGATAGCCGAGCATCTGCGCCTCTTCGCGGCGCAGCTTCAGCGCGTCGGCGACGATCGCCGTGTTGTCCCATTCGGCCTTGCCGTCGCCGTACTGCGGCCCGAGTTCCGACGCGCGGGTCGCATAGGCGCGATAGAGCGTCTCGCGCAGCGCGCGGTCGTCGGCGTACTGCAGCACCGGGAAATACGACGGGAAATGCAGTGTGAATTTCCAGCCTTCCTTGCCGTCCTTCTGCGCGGCTTCGCGGGCGGCCTCGATCGCGTCGCCGGGCAGGCCGGCCAGCTCGGCTTCGTCCTTCGCGAAATATGCGTACGCGTTGGTCGCGTCGAGCACGTGATCGGAGAACGCCTTCGACAGCGCGGCCTGCTGTTCCTGCAGTTCCGCGAAGCGCGGCTTCTGGTCCTCGGGCAGCTCGGCGCCCGACAGGCGGAAGTCGCGCAGCGCATTGTCGAGGATCTTCTTGCGCTCAACGGACAGCGTCGCGTATTCGGCGCTCGCGGCGATCGCCTTGTACTTTTCGTACAGCGCGAGATTCTGGCCGACGCTCGACCAGAACTCGGTCACGCGCGGCAGGTTTTCACCGTAGGCAGCCCGCAGTTCGGGCGTGTCGGCGACCGCGTTCAGGTGGCCGACGATGCCCCACGCACGGCCGAGCGGCTCCGTGGCCTGCTCGACCGTCTCGACGACGGCGGCCCAGGTCGACGGCGTGTCGCTCGCGCTCGCCGCTTCGACCGCGCGGCTGGCGGCGTCGAGCAGCGTGTCGAGCGCGGGCGTCACGTGCTCCGGGCGGATCTCGCCGAAACGGGGCAGGCCGGAGAAGTCGAGGAGCGGATTGGTATTGGCGCTGGCGGACATAAGACTCCCTGTCTGTTGCCGGATGAACCGGGATGAAAAGGGTAACGGCGGCTGGGCGCGAGCGCGCCCGATACCGACATTATTGGGGCGCATCGCGCGCTTTCCAATCGTTAGTTTCTAACGACGCGATTGACGCAGGGTCGGATGCGCGGCGTCGGACGTGCCGGCTGGCGCGATGCAGCCGCGCGACTGCGGCTGGCGAGGCGCCGGCGCACGCAATCGCGCGCCGGCTGAGCGAGTGGAGCGTCAGGCTGCGGCGGCAGCGGCGCGTTCGGCGGATTCGATCGTGTTGATCAGCAGCATCGTGATGGTCATCGGGCCGACGCCGCCCGGCACCGGCGTGATGTAGCCGGCGACTTCCTTCACGCCCGCGAAATCGACGTCGCCGCACAGCTTGCCCGCGTCGTCGCGGTTCATGCCGACGTCGATCACCGTCGCGCCCGGCTTCACCATGTCGGCGGTCAGGATGTTGCGCTTGCCGACCGCGGCGACCACGATGTCGGCCTGGCGCGTATGCGCGGCGAGGTCGCGCGTCTTGCTGTGGCAGATCGTCACGGTCGCGCCGGCGTCGAGCAGCATCATCGCCATCGGCTTGCCGACGATGTTCGAGCGGCCGATCACGACCGCGTTCGCGCCTTGCAGCGCAATGCCGTGCGCTTCGAACATCTTCATCACGCCGTACGGCGTGCACGGGCGGAACAGCGGCTTGCCGGTCATCAGCGCACCGGCGTTCGCGACGTGAAAGCCGTCGACGTCCTTCTCCGGCGCGATCGCCTCGATCACCTTGTGGCTGTCGATATGCGCGGGCAGCGGCAACTGGACCAGGATGCCGTGGATCTTCGGATCGCGGTTCAGTTCGTCAATGCGCGCGAGCAGGTCGGCTTCCGACAGCGTGGCCGGGTACGCATCCTTCAGCGAGAAGAAGCCGTTGTCCTCGCATGCCTTGATCTTGTTGCGCACGTAGACTTCGCTCGCCGGGTTGGCGCCGACGAGGATCACCGCGAGACCGGGCTGGTGGCCGCGGGCGGTCAGCGCGGCGGCGCGTTCGGCGGCCTGACCGCGCAGGGTCTTCGAAAGGGCGTTGCCGTCGATGAGGAGGGCTGTCATGGTGGTGGGTCCTGCCGGGAAGTTGGAATGCGGGCGTACGGCGCCCGAAGCGCCGTAGCAAAGCACGTAATTATACCGTTCGCCTGCTGCCGTCCGACAGCGAATCAACGGGAAGCGTCATGGCCGCGGCGCGCGTGCGCCGGGAGGAGCGGCCGCCGCCGCGCGAGTGGGCCGCATCGCGCGGGGCGGCAAACACCGATTGCGGGCCGGGCGGCCGCGGTGGCGCGTGCCGCCGGAAAACGCGCTCAGGCCTGTTTCTTCGACAGCGCGAGGCGCAGCAGGTCGGCCACCGTGTTGACGTTGAGCTTTTCCATGATGTTCGCGCGGTGCGCCTCGACCGTCTTGATGCTGATGCCGAGGTCGTCGGCGATCTGCTTGTTCAGGCGGCCCGCGATGATCCGCTCGAGCACCTGCTGCTCGCGCGCGGTCAGCTTCGACAGGCGTTCGCTCGCGGCACGCTGTTCCTGGACGCTCTTGCTTTCGCTTCGGGCCTTGTCGAGCATCCGCTCGACGAGCTTGCGCAGCTCGGCTTCGTCGAACGGTTTCTCGATAAAGTCCATCGCTCCCTTTTTCATCGTCGACACGGCCATCGGCACGTCGCCGTGACCGGTGACGAAGATGATCGGCAGCGCGGCGTTGTCGGCGATCAGGCGTTCCTGCAATTCGAGGCCGCTCATGCCCGACATCCGCACGTCGAGGATCAGGCACGCGATCTGGCCGGCCTGCTGCGCCGGCTGGTACGCATCGAGGAACTGCTCGGCGCTCGAGAAGCATTGAACGCGATAGCCGTTCGCCTCCAGCAGCCAGCGCAGCGAGTCCCGTACGGCCTCGTCGTCGTCGACGACGAAGACGGTTTCCTGAGTGGTGGTGACAGGGCTATTCATAGTTCTCCCGTAACGGTATGTGATGCCGATGCCTCGCGCCCCCCTTGGCCGAGATCAGCGGGTTCCCCAATGGGCAGGCTGCAGTGGAACGTCGCGCCGGAAATGCGGCCATCCGGCTCGACGTTGTTGACCACCCACAGACGCCCCCGATGCGATTCGATGATCGAACGGCAGATGTTCAGCCCCATGCCCATGCCGTCGGACTTGGTGCTGTAAAACGGTTCGAACAGGCGCTCGGCCGTCGCTTCGTCGACGCCCGGGCCCTGGTCGATCACGCGGATGTCGACGAAGCCCGCATCGATGTCGGCGACGACGCGGATCACGCCGTCCGCCGACGCCGGCTTCACGTCGGCCATCGCCTCGGCTGCGTTCTTCATCAGGTTCATCAGCACCTGTTCGATCAGCACGGGGTCGACATAAATAATAGGCATTCTTGCGAGGATTTCCGTGACGATCCGGATCCTGCGCTTTCTGGCCTCGATTTCGGCGAGCCCGACCGCGTCGGCGACGATGTCCGCGACCCGCGCCGGCTGGCGCTTCGGCTCGCTGCGCTTCACGAATTCGCGGATCCGCTTGACGATCATCCCCGCGCGCAGCGCCTGCTGCGCGGTCTTTTCCAGCGCGGGCTGCAGCGTCTCGGGCGTGCCGCGGCCGCTCTTCACGAGCGCGAGCGTGCCCGAGCAGTAGTTGTTGATCGCGGCGAGCGGCTGATTCAATTCGTGAGCAATCGACGACGCCATTTCACCCATCGTCATCAATCGGCTCGTGAACTGCAGCTTTTCTTCCTGCTGGTGCGCGAGTTCCTGTGCCTTCTTGCGGGTCGTGATGTCGGTCGCGATCTGCATCTGCGCGAGGTGGCCGTCCACCCACTGGATGTACTGGCGACGCACTTCGAACCACTTCTGGATGCTCTCGACGTACACCTCCTGCGCATCGGCCGTGCTGCTGGTCAGCGCGGAGGCCGGCAGGCCCGCGAACGCGTCGACCATGTCGATCGAGTCGGACGATGCCTGCGCGCGGTCGAAGCCGCCGCCGGACAATTCGAGGTGGCCGTCCGGGCGAATGCCGAACAGGTGGCGGTAGTAGCGGTTCGCGAACAGCAGCTCGGCTTCGTCGGCGGCGAGCACCGACACCGCGGCGTCGAGGCTTTCGAGCACCGTCGTGAAGCGTTCGTGCGCGGCCGCCAGCTCTTCTCGCGCGCGCTTCGGCTCGGTGATGTCGGTCATCGACGACATCCAGCCGGTCTGGCGGCCCGAACTGTCGATCAGCGGCGATACGTACAGGCGCGCATGGAACAGCGTGCCGTTCTTGCGGCGCACGCGCAGCTCGAAGCCCGAACTCGGCGCCTTGCCGCGCAGCGTCATGTCGAGTTGGCGCTGCATTTCCGGGTAGGCGTCGCGCGGCCAGTACGGGAACGGCGCAACCTTGCCGACGAGATCCGTTTCGTCCCAGCCCGTCATCCGGCAGAACGCCGGGTTCACGTGCGTGATGCGGCCGTGCATGTCGAGCACGCGCATGCCGATCAGCACCGAGTTCTCCATCGCGCGGCGGAAGAATGCTTCCGCGTACAGCGCCTGCTGCGCCTCGAAGCGCTGGCGTGTGTGCTTCCACAGGCTCCAGAGGCTCCACAGCACGAAGCACGACAGGCCGGCGACCAGCCACACGAGCGTGTTGTTGGTCAGGTTCGTGAGCTGCGGGAACGCATACACGCGCACCGTCAGTCCCTGGCCGGGCGGGTCGAGCGGGAGGTCGTAGTGCGAGTCGCGCGGCAGGCGCGGGCGCGTCGACGTGGACGACAGTTCGCGGTTGTTCGAGTCGGTGATCGAGATCTTGTACTTCGACGACAGTTCCTGCGGGATGTCGTGCTTCAGGATGCCCTCGACCGAGAACACCGCGGCGATCGAGCCGAGATATTCGCGGTCGCCGCGCATCACCGGCGTCTGCAACGTGATGAAGCCGTTGCCGAAGTCGTCGTAGATCAGCGGCGAATAGGCCTGGCGGCGCGTGTTGCGCGCCTCGTCGTACGCGCCGCGCACGGCGTCCTGCATCTGCGCGTCGCCGGGCTTCGCGAGCCGCTGGCCGAGCAGCGGCGGATGCACGGCCGGCCAGCGCTGCACGCCCGGCGCCGTGTACCAGTTCAGGTAGAGGATTTCAGGATGCGTCTGCATCACGTCCGCAACGGCCATCTGGAACGCGTTCTGGTCGAGGCGGCCGGACGCGAGGTCGCGCGACAGCGCCTGCAGTTGTTCCTGCGCGCCCGTCATCGACAGGCGGATCTGCTGCTGGGCCCACGCGACGTTGCGAAACAGGGTGTCTTCCTGCTGCTGCTGTTCGCGCCGGTTGAGGCTCCACAGGATGAGGCTCATCACGACGAGGAACACCAGAATCGACAGCAGCGGCGTCAGCAAATAGGAGTTGGACCACCACGGTCCGTGGTGCCAACGGGACGGCTGCGACTCCGCCGGCGGGCCCGGCGGTCGCGCCGAGCGTGCGAAAAGCCGATCGGTCAACATGGCAGGATTGTAGCGCAGCGCAATACATGGAAAACCGATACCGGATAGGTTGAACGGAAACGGTTTTGTTCCGACGAGACGGGCCGCGGAGCCCCGAAATATGGGTGCAGCGCAGCAATATTTCGCATGGCGAGAAAAGATCTCATAATTCGAAAATTTTGTTGCGCAGGCCTGTCCACGCTCATTACAATCCGTCGGAGCTTGCCCGCAGCCGGTCGCGTCGCGTCGCGTCGTCTGCACGAGAGCGATCCTCACATTCCAGGACCCAGGAGACGAGAATGTCCGCTGTACCGAACGAAGTGATGAAATATGTCGCCGCCGAACGTGACGACGACCCGCAAGAAACCGTCGAGTGGCTCGAGTCGCTCGATGGCGTGATCTCCTCCGTGGGCACCGGCCGTGCGCATTACCTGATCGAAAAGCAGATCGAATTCGCCCGCATGCACGGCGAGCACCTGCCGTTCTCCGCCAATACCCCGTACATCAACACGATTCCGCTCGAAGCCCAGGCGAAGATTCCGGGCGACCAGGACATCGAGCACCGCATTCGTTCGTACACGCGCTGGAACGCGCTCGCGATGGTGCTGCGCGCAGGCAAGGACACGAACGTCGGCGGCCACATCGCGTCGTTCGCATCGGCCGCGACGCTCTACGACGTCGGCTACAACCATTTCTGGCACGCAGCGTCCGACCAGCACGGCGGCGATCTCGTGTTCGTGCAGGGCCACTCGTCGCCGGGCGTGTACTCGCGCGCGTTCCTGCTCGGCCGCCTGTCGGAAGAGCAGCTCGACAACTTCCGCCAGGAAGTCGACGGCAAGGGCATCTCGTCGTATCCGCACCCGTGGCTGATGCCGGACTTCTGGCAGTTCCCGACCGTGTCGATGGGTCTCGGCCCGATCATGGCGATCTACCAGGCGCGCTTCATGAAGTACCTGGAATCGCGCGGCATCGCGAAGACGGAAGGCCGCAAGGTCTGGGCGTTCCTCGGCGACGGCGAGACGGACGAACCGGAATCGCTCGGCGCGATCGGCATGGCGAGCCGCGAGAAGCTCGACAACCTCGTGTTCGTGATCAACTGCAACCTGCAGCGTCTCGACGGTCCGGTGCGCGGCAACGGCAAGATCATCCAGGAACTCGAATCGGAATTCCGCGGCGCCGGCTGGAACGTGATCAAGGTCATCTGGGGCAGCCGCTGGGATGCGCTGTTCGCGCGCGACAAGACGGGCGCGCTGATGCGCCGGATGATGGAGTGCGTCGACGGCGAATACCAGACGTACAAATCGGAGTCGGGCGCGTACGTGCGCGAGCACTTCTTCAACACGCCTGAACTGAAGGCGCTCGTCGCCGACTGGTCGGACGACGACATCTGGGCGCTGAACCGCGGCGGCCACGATCCGCACAAGATCTACGCGGCGTTCCACGAAGCCACGAACACGAAGGGCGCGCCGACCGTCATCCTCGCGAAGACCATCAAGGGCTACGGGATGGGCGAGTCGGGCCAGGCGATGAACATCACGCACCAGCAGAAGAAGCTGCCGGTCGAGCAACTGAAGAAGTTCCGCGACCAGTTCCGCCTGCCGATCACCGACGAGCAGATCGCCGACGTGCCGTACCTGAAGTTCGAGGAAGGCTCGAAGGAGCTCGAATACATGCGCCAGAAGCGCATGGACCTCGGCGGCTACCTGCCGCACCGCCGCGAAAAGGCGACGTCGCTGCCGGTGCCGGCGCTCGACGCGTTCGAGCCGCTGTTGAAGGGCACGGGCGAAGGCCGTGAGATCTCGACGACGATGGCGTTCGTGCGGATCCTGAACATCCTGCTGAAGGACAAGGCGCTCGGCAAGCGCGTCGTGCCGATCGTCCCGGACGAGTCGCGCACGTTCGGCATGGAAGGCCTGTTCCGCCAGATCGGTATCTGGAACCAGGAAGGCCAGAAGTACGTGCCGGAAGATTCCGACCAGCTGATGTTCTACAAGGAATCGCAGACCGGCCAGATCCTGCAGGAAGGCATCAACGAAGCGGGCGGCATGTGCGACTGGATCGCGGCGGCGACGTCGTATTCGACGCACGGCGAGATCATGGTGCCGTTCTACATCTTCTACTCGATGTTCGGCTTCCAGCGGATCGGCGACCTCGCGTGGGCCGCGGGCGACATGCGTTCGCGCGGTTTCCTGCTGGGCGGCACGGCGGGCCGTACGACGCTGAACGGCGAAGGCCTGCAACACGAAGACGGTCATTCGCTGCTGTGGGCGGCATCGGTGCCGAACTGCGTGAGCTACGACCCGACGTTCGGCTACGAACTCGCGGTGATCATCCAGGACGGCCTGCGCCGCATGGTGCAGGACCAGGAAGACGTGTACTACTACATCACGGTGATGAACGAGAACTACGAGCACCCGGCGATTCCGCAGGGCGAGCACGTGGCGGCCGACATCATCAAGGGCATGTACTCGTTCAAGAAGGCCGACGCCGACAAGAAGGCGCCGCGCGTGCAGCTGCTGGGCGCGGGCACGATCTTCAACGAAGTGATCGCCGCCGCCGACCTGCTGAAGAACGACTGGGGCGTCGCCGCCGATCTGTGGAGCGTGCCGAGCTTCACCGAGCTCGCGCGCGAAGGCCACGACGTCGAACGCTGGAACCTGCTCCATCCGACCGAAGAGCGTCGCCTGTCGCACGTGCAGAAGTGCCTGAAGGACACGCAGGGCCCGGTCATCGCATCGACCGACTACGTCCGTGCGCTGGTCGACCAGATCCGCGGCCAGATCGATCGTCGCTTCGTCGTGCTGGGCACCGACGGCTTCGGTCGTTCGGACACCCGCGAGAAGCTGCGTCACTTCTTCGAAGTCGACCGTCACTGGGTCACCGTCGCCGCGCTGAACGCGCTGGCCGACGAAGGCACGATCGAGCGCAAGGTGGTCGCGGACGCGATCGCCAAGTACAACCTCGATCCGTCCAAGCCCAACCCGATGACCGTTTAACGCACACGCCCGTGTGATGCCGCGCGCCGCTTCCGGGAGGGGCGCGCGCGGCCATGGAGACAGAAACAGATGAGTCAAGCGATCGAAGTGAAGGTGCCGGATATCGGCGATTACAAGGACGTGCCGGTCATCGAGATCGGCGTGAAGGTCGGCGATACGGTCGAGCCGGAGCAGTCGCTCGTCACGCTCGAGTCGGACAAGGCGACGATGGACGTGCCGAGCCCGGTGGGCGGCGTCGTGAAGGAAATCAAGGTCAAGGTCGGCGATTCCGTGTCGGAAGGCTCGCTGATCGTCCTGCTCGAAGGCGGCGCGGCCGCCCAGGCGAACGGCGCGGCTGCGCCGGCCGCGGCGCCTGCTCCTGCGGCAGCGCCGGCCCCGGCCGCGGCGCCCGTTGCCGCACCGGCTGCACCGGCCGCGTCCGGCGGCACGCTCGAAGTGAAGGTGCCGGATATCGGCGACTACAAGGACGTGCCGGTGATCGAGATCGGCGTGAAGGTCGGCGACACGGTCGAGAAGGAGCAGTCGCTCGTCACGCTCGAGTCGGACAAGGCGACGATGGACGTGCCGAGCCCGGCTGCCGGCGTCGTGAAGGACATCAAGGTGAAAGTGGGCGATTCGGTGTCGGAAGGCACGCTGATCGTGCTGCTCGAAGCCGCCGGCGCACCGGCTGTCGCGGCACCGCAGGCGAGCGCACCGGCTCCGGCCGCGGCTGCTGCGGCGCCCGCTGCCGCCGCACCGGCATCCGCGCCCGCGAAGGCTGCGCCGGCACCGGCTGCCGCCGCACCGGCCGCCGCGCCGTCGGGCGAATACCGCGCGAGCCACGCATCGCCGTCGGTCCGCAAGTTCGCGCGTGAACTCGGCGTCGACGTGTCGCGCGTGCAGGGTTCGGGTCCGAAGGGCCGCATCACGAAGGAAGACGTCACGGGTTTCGTGAAGGGCGTGATGACGGGCCAGCGCGCGGCGCCGGCCGCGGCAGCCGCGCCGGCAGGCGGCGGCGAGCTGAACCTGCTGCCGTGGCCGAAGGTCGACTTCTCGAAGTTCGGCCCGTTCGAGGCGAAGCCGCTGTCGCGCATCAAGAAGATCTCGGGCGCGAACCTGCATCGCAACTGGGTGATGATCCCGCACGTCACGAACAACGACGAAGCGGACATCACCGAGCTCGAAGCGCTGCGCGTCCAGCTGAACAAGGAACACGAAAAGGCGGGCGTGAAGTTCACGATGCTCGCGTTCGTGATCAAGGCGGTCGTCGCCGGCCTGAAGAAATTCCCGACCTTCAACGCGAGCCTCGACGGCGACAACCTCGTGTTCAAGCAGTACTTCCACATCGGTTTCGCGGCCGATACGCCGAACGGCCTCGTCGTGCCGGTGATCCGCGATGCGGACAAGAAGGGCCTCGTCGACATCGCGAAGGAAATGAGCGACCTGTCGAAGGCCGCGCGCGAAGGCAAGCTGAAGCCGGACCAGATGCAGGGCGGCTGCTTCTCGATCTCGTCGCTCGGCGGGATCGGCGGGACGAACTTCACGCCGATCATCAACGCGCCGGAAGTGGCGATCCTCGGGTTGTCGCGCGGCCAGATGAAGCCGGTGTGGGACGGCAAGCAGTTCGTGCCGCGGCTCATGCTGCCGCTGTCGCTGTCGTATGACCATCGCGTCATCGACGGTGCGGAAGCCGCGCGGTTCAATGCGTATCTCGGGGCGTTGCTCGGGGATTTCCGTCGCATCATTCTTTGATGAGATGAGGGGCTCGCGGGGGCGTGGTTTTGTGTCGATTCTTCACGCCCTTGTCGTTGAACCTGTTTTGCCAACGGTCTGCTGGCGTCGCCCCTGCGCGGGGCGGCGGTCACTTTTCTTTGTCTTCCAAAGAAAAGTAACCAAAAGAAAGGCGCGTCCTTGGGCGGACGGCAAAGGCGGTCCTGCCCAACGTCGCGTTCTCTTGCCAGGCCGCATGTAGTCAGGTTCCGTCTTTCCGCCAGTCCCTCCCTCTCTCTCTGCAGCCAATCAAGAAGGGGACAGTCATGAGTCTCATCGAAGTCAAGGTTCCGGATATCGGCGATTTCAGCGGCGTCGATGTCATCGAAGTCAACGTGAAACCCGGCGACGTGATCGAAAAAGAGCAAACGCTCATCACGCTCGAATCCGATAAAGCCTCCATGGAAGTGCCCAGCGACGTCGCCGGCACCGTCAAGGAAGTCAAGGTCAAGGCTGGCGAGAAAGTCTCGCAAGGCACCGTCATCGCCATCGTCGAAGCATCGGCAGGCGCAGCCGCACCCGCGAAAGCGCCCGAAGCGCCGAAGCCCGCAGCGGCTGCACCGGCTCCGGCCGCAGCCGCTCCGGCGCCCGCGCCGCAAGCCGGCAGCTACAGCGGCGCCGCCGACATCGAATGCGACATGCTCGTGCTCGGCGCCGGCCCCGGCGGCTATTCGGCCGCGTTCCGCGCAGCCGATCTCGGCATGAAGACGGTGCTCGTCGAACGCTACTCGACGCTCGGCGGCGTGTGCCTGAACGTCGGCTGCATCCCGTCGAAGGCGCTGCTGCATACGTCGCTCGTCGTCGAGGAAGCCGCGGCGCTCGCGTCGCACGGCATCACGTTCGGCAAGCCGCAGGTCGACCTCGACAAGCTGCGCGACTTCAAGGGCGGCGTCGTCAAGAAGCTGACGACGGGCCTCGCCGGCATGGCCAAGGCACGCAAGGTCGAAGTGGTCACCGGCGTCGGCGCGTTCGTCGACCCGTTCCACATGGAAGTGCAGGGCGACAACGGCAAGAAGGTCGTCAAGTTCAAGCAGGCGATCATCGCCGCGGGCTCGCAGGCCGTGAAGCTGCCGTTCATGCCGGAAGACCCGCGCGTTGTCGATTCGACCGGCGCGCTCGAACTGCGCCAACTGCCCAAGCGCATGCTCGTGATCGGCGGCGGCATCATCGGCCTCGAAATGGCAACGGTCTACTCGACGCTCGGCGCCGAGATCGACGTCGTCGAAATGATGGACGGCCTGATGATGGGCGCCGACCGCGATCTCGTGAAGGTCTGGGAAAAGTACAACGCGAAGCGCTTCGGCAATGTGATGCTGAAGACCAAGACGGTCGGCGCGGAAGCGAAGGAAGACGGCATCTACGTGAAGTTCGAGGGCGAGAAGGCGCCGGCGGAAGCGCAGCGCTACGACCTCGTGCTCGTCGCGGTGGGCCGCAGTCCGAACGGCAAGAAGATCGGTGCCGACAAGGCCGGTGTCGCCGTCACCGACCGCGGCTTCATCGAGGTCGACAAGCAGATGCGCACGAACGTGCCGCACATCTTCGCGATCGGCGACGTCGTCGGCCAGCCGATGCTCGCGCACAAGGCCGTCCATGAAGGCCACGTCGCAGCGGAAGCCGCGCACGGCGAGAAAGCGTACTTCGACGCGCTGCAGATCCCGTCGGTCGCCTACACCGATCCGGAAGTGGCGTGGGCCGGCAAGACGGAAGACCAGTGCAAGGCCGAGGGCATCAAGTACGGCAAGGCCGTGTTCCCGTGGGCCGCATCGGGCCGCGCGATCGCGAACGGCCGCGACGAAGGCTTCACGAAGCTGATCTTCGACGAGGAAACCCATCGCGTGATCGGCGGCGGCATCGTCGGCCTGAACGCGGGCGACCTGATCAGCGAAGTGTGCCTCGCCGTCGAGATGGGCGCGGACGCGGAAGACATCGGCAAGACGATCCATCCGCATCCGACGCTCGGCGAATCGGTCGGCATGGCCGCCGAGCTGTACGAAGGCGTCTGCACGGACCTGCCGCCGCAGCGCAAGAAGTAACGGAATCGGCACGGCGCCCCCGGGTGCCGGCCACGTAAAAACGCCGCCGCCCGGGCAAACCGGGCGGCGGCGTTTTCTTTTGCGCAGCGCGCGACAGACTCGATCGGGGCGGGCAATTTGCGCCCGCGCGCGCTTTTTGCGCCGGAAACGAAAAAGCCGCGCTGGGCGCGGCTCTTTCAGGAGCAGGGGACGCTTACGCGGCCGGCTTGCTCGAACGACGTGCGGCAGCGGCGGTTGCAGCCTTCGTGGCGACGGCAGCAGCGGCGTTGAAGTTCGTTTCGGCGATTTCGACCGCTTGCTTCGTGGCCTTCTGAACCGTTTCGTACGTGGTGTTCGCGGCGTTCAGTGCCGACTTCAGCGCGGCGACAGCCGTTTCCGAACCGGCCGGGGCGTTCTTCGCGACGTTGTCGACGAGTGCCTGGACCTTCTTGTTCTGCTCTTCGAATTGCGCTTCGGCGACCTTCGCGAACTCGGCTTGCGTCGACGATGCGATTTCGTACAGGTGACGGCCGTACGACAGCACCTTTTCCGCGACCGGCTGCGACAGGCTCGCCTGCAGCGCGATCAGTTCCTGCGCGTCCTTCACCGACAGCAGACGCTGTGCGTTCTCCTGGCCCTCGGCCAGCGTCGACTTCACGACCTGCAGGTTGAGTTCGATCAGCTTCTCGACGCCTTCGAACGCCTTGGTCGTCAGACCGAACAGGCTTTCGAGGTTGGCTTTCTGGGCGGCGGCGATTTGCTCGGGGGTCAGCAAGGACATGTCAGGCTCCTGAAAAGCGATCGCGTCGATCGCAGGATAAAGGGCACTACACTGGGGAACTTCGGCGATGCGTGCTTTGTGCAACGCAGCAATGAGGCCTATTTTAGGGCAGAGAAAACGGATGTCAAGTCTTTTTTGTGCGTTGCACAATCGCGACAAATTATCGATAAAACAACGAGTTATCGCAGCCGTTCGGAATCGGTTTCACGCGCGTTCCCACATGGTGCGCACGGCGATGGGGCAAGCGCGCCGCACCATGATCGCGCGCAGGTAAACCTGACAGGCCCATGGAACGTTATCCTTCTGTTCCTGTCAAAAAACGCGCCGTTTCGATGCGCGTGCCGTGGCGACGTGCCGCCGCCACGGTCGAGACCGGCGCCTTTGGCATGCCGAGCACCGGATACGTACTTTCCCCGCTTTAAATCGCCTCCGAAGTGACGTTATCTCAATTAACCGTGTGGTAATCGGGAGACGGGCGCTGTCGGGCAGGGCATCTCATCGATTTTTTCGATGGGAGCGCAAGGGTCGATTGGCCGGAGGTTGGCCGACTCTTACATTCCGGTTTAAAGACGATCGGTAAGTGCCTAATATTGCTCTTTTTTTCAGCTTTAACTACACTTGCGGAAACCTCCCGCCCGCTTTGTCCAGACCCCAATGAAAGCCGAATCGTTTTCACCGCGCAGATTGTTGCAGAGCATGACGCTCGGCACCGCTGTGTCGGTCGCAGTCGCGTTGTTGGCGACCACCGCGTCCGTCCTGCCTGCCGACGCCTTCGCCGCCACTGCGAAGACCCAAGCCGCCAAGAAAAAAGCCGTCGCTCCTGCTTCGTCAGCGAAGAAGAAGTCGGCCAAGGCGAGCGCCGACAAATCCGCGAAGGTCGCCGAGGCCGATGCGCCGCGCGCGAAAGCGTCGCGAAAGCGCGTGACGCTCGCGGCGAATAGCCTGCATGGCGGCCATCGCGGCGCGGTGCGCAAGGTCGCGTTCCAGCCGCGCCGGCCGACGGTCGGCCAGGCGTTCGGCCTGCACGACACGCCCGACGCGCTCGCGCTGCGCTCGAGCGTCGCGTACGTCGTCGACCAGAATTCCGGCGAGCCGCTGTTCGACAAGAATTCGCACGCGGTCGTGCCGATCGCATCGATCTCGAAGCTGATGACGGCCATGGTCGTGCTCGACTCGAAGTCGCCGATGACCGACCAGCTCGAAGTCACCGACGAAGACCGCGACTACGAGAAGGGCACGGGCTCGCGCCTGTCGGTCGGCTCGGTCCTGTCGCGCGAGGACATGCTGCACATCGCGCTGATGGCGTCGGAAAACCGCGCGGCCGCCGCGCTGTCGCGTTACTACCCGGGCGGCCGTCCGGCGTTCATCGCGGCGATGAACGCGAAGGCGAAGTCGCTCGGCATGACCGATACGCACTTCGAGAATTCGACCGGCCTGTCGAGCTCGAACGTGTCGAGCGCGCGCGACCTCGTGAAGATGGTCAATGCGGCGTACCAGTACCCGTTGATCCGCCAGTTCTCGACCGATCGCACTTACGAGGTGTACACGGGCAAGCGCAACCTGGTCTACAACAGCACCAACGCGCTGATCCGCGGCAACGGCTCGTGGGACATCGGCCTGCAGAAGACGGGCTTCATCAACGAAGCGGGCGAATGCCTCGTGATGCAGGCGACGATCCACGGCCGGCCGATGGTGATGGTATTGCTCGATTCGTTCGGCAAGTACTCGCGCTTCGCCGACGCGTCGCGCCTGCGCAACTGGCTCGATGCCGGCGGCGGCGAACGCCTGACGGCGGCCAACACGCCGAGCGGCGGTACCTGAGGTACCTGATCGTGTGCGGCGGTTCGCCGCCGTACCGGTCGCCGCAACGAAGAAGCCCCGCAATCGCGGGGCTTTTTTTGTCCGGTGAAACCGGAGGCGGAACCGGGTCGATGCCGCGGCTTACGCCTGCCGTTGCAGCCCGTCCATGTCCTTCGCGGGCGCCGGCCGGTAGCCGAGCGATTCCGAGATGGTGAGCGCCGTCCGGCTCAACTGGCCGAGCCACGCATCCTGCAGGCGGTCGGCCGGTGCCGACAGCGACAGACCCGCGACGAGCTTGCCCGAATCGTCGTAGATGCCGGCCGCGATACAGCGCACGCCGAGTTCGAGCTCCTCGTTGTCGCGCGCGCACGATTGCTGGCGGACGAGGGTCAGTTCGCGCTCGAGCTTCGCGATATCGGTGATGCTGTTCTGGGTATGGCCGGACAGCCCCGTGCGCGTCGCATAGGCGCGCACGCGCGACGTTTCGTCGGCCGCGAGGAACAGCTTGCCGACCGACGTGAGGTGCAGCGGCGCGCGGCCGCCGATCGCGCGGACGACCTGCATCCCCGAGCGCTCTGAGTACGCGCGCTCGATGTAGACGATCTCGTCGCCCTGGCGTACCGACAGGTTCACGGTCTGCCCGGTGAGGCGGTGCAACTCGCGCATCGGCATCAGCGCCGCGTCGCGCACCGACAGGCGCGCCTTCACGAGATTGCCCAGCTCGAGCAGCCGCATGCCGAGGCGGTAGGTGCCGGGATCGGAGCGGTCGACGAGGCGGCACGTCACCATGTCGTTGAGGATGCGGTGCGCGGTCGACGGATGCAGCTCGGTGCGCTGGGCGAGTTCCTTCAGGCTGACAGGGTCGCTGTGCGCGGCGAGCGCGTCCAGCAACCGCATCATGCGTTCGATCACCTGGATCGACGTTTTGGAATCCGGGGTGGGTTGGCTCATGTCGGGGGAGGAATCGGTTGACGCGTCAAGCGGTGTTGGATCGATTGTATCTCGTATCGTGAAAAAAGCGAACGCCGTTCGAGGAAGTCCTCGCTTCGCGCGCGGCGGGCTTGCGCGCGGGCCGGCGTTGGTCTTGCCGGCCAAACGTCGGATAATGAGGGCCGTTTTCTCGAAGGAGCACGTATGCGAGTCGGTTTGTTCGTGACCTGCCTGGTCGACCTGATGCGCCCCGAAATCGGTTTTTCGGCGCTCAAGCTGATTCGCGACGCCGGCTACGAAGTGATCGTGCCGCCCACGCAAACGTGCTGCGGCCAGCCGGCCTACAACTCGGGCGACCGCGCGCTCGCGCGCGACCTCGCGGAAAAGACGCTGCGCGAGTTCGAGCAGTTCGATTACGTCGTCGCGCCGTCGGGCTCGTGCGGCGGGATGATCCGCGCGCACTACGGCGACCTGTTCCGCGACGATCCCGAACTGATGGGGCGCTACGTGCGGTTCCAGCAGAAAGTCCACGAACTGACCGATTTCCTCGCGAACGTCGCGAAGGTGTCGCTCGCGCCGGGTGAATTCACCGGGCCGGTCACCTATCACGACGCGTGCTCGGGCCTGCGCGAGCTCGGCGTGAAGGCGCAGCCGCGCGCGCTGCTCGCGCAGCGCGGCGTGACCGTCACCGAGATGAAGGACTGCGAGCATTGCTGCGGCTTCGGCGGCACGTTCGCGGTGAAATACGGCGACATCTCGGCGGCCATCGCGGACGAAAAATGCGCGAACGTGCGCGGGTCCGGCGCGGGCGCCGTCGTGCTCGGCGATCTCGGCTGCATGCTGAACATCGAAGGGCGGTTGCGTCGCACCGGCGACCGCGACACGCGCGTGCTGCACGTCGCGCAGGTGCTGGCGGGCGACGTCTGACGCCCGGTTCCGCTCACATTTCCCCCGATACCGCGATGCAAGTCCAATCGATGCATTTCAAGGCGCGCGCCGGCCAGAAGCTGGCCGACCAGCGCCTGCAGCAGAACCTGAAGAAGCTGTCGACGAAGTTCGTGTCCGCGCGCGCCGATGCGATGACCCTGATCGACTTCCCGGCCACGCGCGCTGCCCTCAAGGCGCGCCGCAACCGTGCGCTGGAGAATCTCGACGTGTGGCTCGAGGCGTTCGAGCGCGAGGCGACGCGGCGCGGCACGACGGTGCTGTTCGCCGAAACGACCGCGGACGCCGCCCGGCTCGTGGCCGACATCGCACGCCGGCACGACGTGAAGAAGGTCATCAAGACCAAGTCGATGGTGTCCGAGGAAATGCGCCTGAACGCGGTGCTCGCCGAGATGGGCGTGCAGTCGATCGAGACGGACCTCGGCGAATACATCCTGCAGATCAACGACAACGAGCCGCCCAGCCACATCATTGCGCCCGTCGTGCACAAGGACAAGGACGAGATCGCCGATCTGTTCGCGCGTACGCACCAGCGCGAGCGGCTCACCGAGATTCCGGACATGACGCGCGAGGCACGCGAGGTGCTGCGCCCGCATTTCATGTCGGCCGACATGGGCGTGACCGGCGGCAACTTCGTGATCGCGGAAACGGGCTCGGTCGCGATCGTGACGAACGAAGGGAACGAAGGCATGTGCACGGTCATGCCGCGCGTGCACGTCGCGGTGACGGGCATCGAGAAGGTGTTGCCCACGCTCGAGGATCTCGCGACCGCGATGCGGCTGCTGCCGCGTTCCGCGACGGGGCAGAAGACGTCGAACTATTTCTCGCTGCTGACCGGGCCGCGCGGGCCGGGCGACGAGGACGGCCCCGAGCACAACTACGTGGTGCTCGTCGACGGCGGCCGCACCGGCCTGATCGGCGGCGAATTCCAGGAGATGCTGCGCTGCATCCGCTGCGGCGCGTGCATGAACCATTGCCCGGTGTACCAGAAGGTCGGCGGTCATGCGTACGGCTGGGTCTATCCGGGCCCGATGGGATCGGTGCTGACGCCGAGCTACGTCGGGCTCGACCGCGCGCTCGACCTGCCGCAGGCGGCGACGCTGTGCGGCGAATGCGACAGCGTATGCCCGGCCGGGATTCCGTTGTCGCACCTGTTGCGCACGCTGCGCGAGAAGCAGGTCGAGCGCCACCTGCGGCCGTGGCGCGAGCGGGCGGCGCTCGCCGCGTGGGGCTTCGTCGCACGGCGGCCGATGCTGTATGCGCTGACGACGAAGCTCGCGGTGCGCATTCTCGAGCGGCTGGGCGGCGATGCCGGCACGCTGCGGCGCTTGCCGATGATGGGCGGCTGGATGGATACGCGCGACATGCCGACGCCGACCGGGCGCACGTTCCGCGAACTGTACGCGGCGTCGCAAAGCCACCTCGGCTGACACTGTTCAGCGGACGGCAACAGTGCGTTCGCTATTTGCATATTTATCTCGATAGATGCGATCTATAGAATCTCGTCTGTAGTCCCCGGAATCGGGTTTCGGGGTACGAGGTCAAGGAGGTCCGCATCATGAAAAAGACAATATCGATGTACTGGCCGCTGGCAATCGTGGTTCCGCTGGCAGCGGTTGCCTATCTGCATGCGATGGACGGTGCACCGTCGCGCGGCCCGCTCGCGGTTCACCAGGCGTCCGCCGAACTGGCGCGCGCGGTGTCGTTCGGGCTGGTCGGCGACGCGGCGCAGCCGCTGCCGGCAGCGTCCGGCGACATTGCGCTTGCTGCGCCGAAGGCGCTGTAAGGCAGGGCGCCGTCGCTTCGCGCGACGGCGCGATTTCGGCCCCCTTTGTATAATGTCGTGTTCTTCACCCACGCGGTCCGCCGCGGTTTTCCGATAGTGCGATGACCCGCGTTGCGATCTGTTTCGTCTGTCTCGGCAACATCTGCCGTTCGCCCACCGCGGAGGGCGTGATGCGTCATCAGGTCGACGCGGCCGCGTTGGCCGACCGGATCGCGATCGATTCGGCCGGCACCGGCGACTGGCACGTGGGCGAGCCGCCCGATTCGCGGGCGCAGGCGGCCGCCCGGAGCCGCGGCTACGATCTGTCGGCGCTGCGCGCGCGACAGGTGAGCGCGGCGGATTTCGAGCGGTTCGACCTGCTGCTCGCGATGGACGAAGCGAATCTCGCCGAACTGCGCCGCCGTTGCCCGCCGCAGCATCGCGACAAGGTGCGCCTGCTGATGGAGTTCGCGCCGGGCGCGACCGAAACCGAAGTGGCGGATCCGTATTTCGGCGGCGCGCAGGGCTTCGAGCGGGTGCTCGATCAGGTCGAGCGCGCCTGCGCGGGCCTGCTGGAGACGCTCCGCGCACGTACGGCGCGCTGACCGCGCAATATTCAGCGGTTTGCGAATACCCTTTCCAAGACGTGGATACTTGACTAAAAACGTCAAATATTTATACTTGACCAAAATCGTCAAGATTGCAGTCCCCTAGACACCATGAGACTCACCACTAAAGGCCGTTTCGCCGTCACGGCGATGATTGACTTGGCGCTGCGCCAGGAGCAGGGCCCGGTGACGCTTGCAGGCATCAGCCAGCGCCAGCGGATTTCGCTCTCGTATCTCGAACAGCTGTTCGGCAAGCTGCGCAGGCATGAAATCGTCGAATCCGTGCGCGGCCCGGGCGGCGGCTACAACCTCGCGCGTCGCGCGCAGGACGTCACCGTTGCCGACATCATCATCGCGGTCGATGAACCGCTCGACGCCACGCAGTGCGGCGGCAAAGGCACGTGCGACGGCTCGAAGCAGCCCGACGGCCATTGCATGACGCACGAGCTGTGGTCGACGCTGAACCAGAAGATGGTCGAATACCTCGATTCCGTGTCGCTGCAGGATCTCGTCGATCAGCAGCGCGCACGCGAAGGCGCGCCCGCGGTGCTGCGCGACCGGCGTACGCCGGAACCCGTCGCGGCGCCGGCCGAACCGGTGCGCACGATGCCGCTCGGTCCGAATTCGGTGTTCAACATCGCGAGTTCGTGAGCGCGCACGCGCCCGCCCACCCAACAATGCACATAGTCCCTGCACAGAATATCCGGAGCGACAGATGACCCAACAGACCCTCCACCTGCCCATCTACATGGATTACAGCGCGACGACGCCCGTCGATCCGCGTGTGGTCGACAAGATGGTGCCGTACCTGCGCGAGCAGTTCGGCAACCCGGCGTCGCGCAGCCACGCATACGGCTGGGGCGCGGAGCGCGCGGTCGAGGAAGCGCGCGAGCAGGTGGCTGCGCTCGTGAACGCGGATCCGCGCGAAATCATCTGGACGTCGGGCGCGACCGAGTCGGACAACCTCGCGATCAAGGGTGCCGCGAACTTCTACAAGGGCAAGGGCAAGCACATCGTCACGGTGAAGACCGAGCACAAGGCCGTGCTCGACACCTGCCGCGAACTCGAGCGCGACGGCTTCGAAGTCACCTATCTCGACGTGAAGGAAAACGGCCTGATCGATCTCGACGTGCTGAAGGCCGCGCTGCGCCCCGACACGATCCTCGTGTCGGTGATGCACGTGAACAACGAGATCGGCGTGATCCAGGACATCGAGACGATCGGCGAAATCTGCCGCGAAAAGGGCATCGTGTTCCACGTCGACGCCGCGCAGGCGACCGGCAAGGTCGAGATCGACCTCGCGAAGCTGAAGGTCGATCTGATGTCGTTCTCCGCGCACAAGACGTACGGCCCGAAGGGCATCGGCGCGCTGTACGTGCGCCGCAAGCCGCGCGTGCGCATCGAAGCGCAGATGCACGGCGGCGGCCACGAGCGCGGGATGCGTTCGGGCACGCTGCCGACGCACCAGATCGTCGGCATGGGCGAAGCGTTCCGCATCGCGCGCGAAGAAATGGCGACCGAGAACGAGCGCATCCGCATGCTGCGCGACAAGCTGCTGCGCGGCCTGTCGCAGATCGAGGAAACGTACGTGAACGGCGACATGGAGCACCGTATCCCGCACAACCTCAACATCAGCTTCAACTTCGTCGAAGGCGAGTCGCTGATCATGGCGATCAAGGACGTCGCGGTGTCGTCGGGGTCCGCGTGCACGTCGGCGTCGCTGGAGCCGTCGTACGTGCTGCGCGCGCTCGGCCGCAACGACGAGCTTGCGCACAGCTCGATCCGCTTCACGGTCGGCCGCTTCACGACGGAGCAGGAAGTCGACTACGTGATCGAGCTGCTGAACAGCAAGATCGCGAAGCTGCGCGAGCTGTCGCCGCTCTGGGAAATGCACCAGGAAGGCATCGATCTGTCGACGATCGAATGGGCCGCACACTGAACACCGCATTGAACACACGCGCGGGCGGATTCGCGCACGCAGACGCAACGAGTCAAGGAGTCTGAGTCATGTCTTACAGCAACAAGGTTCTGGATCACTACGAAAACCCGCGTAACGTCGGTTCGTTCGCGAAGGACGACGACGCGGTCGGCACGGGCATGGTCGGCGCGCCGGCGTGCGGCGACGTGATGAAGCTGCAGATCCGCGTCGGCGCGGACGGCGTGATCGAAGACGCGAAGTTCAAGACGTACGGCTGCGGTTCGGCGATCGCGTCGAGCTCGCTCGTCACCGAATGGGTGAAGGGCAAGACGCTCGACGAGGCGCTCGCGATCAAGAACACGCAGATCGCGGAAGAACTCGCGCTGCCGCCGGTGAAGATTCACTGCTCGATCCTCGCGGAAGACGCGATCAAGGCAGCCGTGGCCGACTACAAGAAGCGCCACGACGCGAAGGAAAGCGATCAGGCAGCGGCCTGACCGGGATCGCACGGCTTCTCGATACAACGCCGGGCCGCCCCAAGTTTGATTGACCCCCAGGGGCGCCTCGCGCGAAGCGACAGATTCGGGGGCGCTTGGAAGGGAACGCGGCGGGCCCGACGGCGCGCCGCGGCAAGGACATCATGGCAATTACACTGACCGAAAAAGCAGCACAGCACGTCCAGAAATACCTCGTCCGTCGCGGCAAGGGGGTGGGCCTGCGGCTTGGCGTTCGCACGACCGGGTGCTCGGGGCTCGCGTACAAGCTCGAGTATGTCGACGAGCTCGCTCCCGAGGATCAGGTGTTCGAGAGCCATGGCGTGAAGGTGGTCGTCGATCCGAAGAGCCTCGCCTATATCGACGGCACCGAGCTCGACTTCGCCCGCGAAGGCCTGAACGAAGGATTCAAGTTCAACAACCCGAACGTGAAGGACGAGTGCGGGTGCGGGGAATCGTTCCGCGTGTGACGCGGCTCCCTCCGCGCGATGCGGGCAAGAGGCGGCACGGGCCGCCTTTTTAATGTGCGGCGTTTGCCGCGCGACGAACCGGAATTCAACGCGACGATGGTTTCGCTGAAAGACAGCCATTTCGATCTGTTTCACCTGCCGGCGCAATTCGCGCTCGACGAGGCGGCGCTCGACGCCGCCTACCGGACGGTGCAGACGCAGGTGCATCCTGACCGCTTCGCGGCGGCCGGCGACGCGCAAAAGCGCATCGCGATGCAATGGGCCACCCGCGCGAACGAGGCGTACCGCACGCTGCGCGATCCGCTGAAGCGCGCGTCCTATCTGCTGTCGCTGCGCGGCGTCGACATCGGCGCGGAAAACAACACCGCGATGGAGCCTGCATTCCTGATGCAGCAGATGGAGTGGCGCGAGGGCATCGAGGATGCCGCGGCCGCCCGCAACGTCGACGCGCTCGATGCATTGCTCGCCGAGTTGCGCGACGAGAAGCGCGTGCGCGTCGAGCGCCTCGGCACGCTGCTCGACAGCGGTGCCGATCAGGCCGCCGCGGAAGCCGTGCGTCAGCTGATGTTCATCGAACGGGTCGCGTCGGAAGTGGGCGCGCAGATCGAGCGCCTCGAAACTTAACCGCGTGCCTTGCGGCACGCGCAGCAAACGGGCCGAGCGCCCGAACGAACCAAGATGGCTTTACTGCAAATTTCCGAACCGGGCATGGCGCCGGCGCCGCACCAGCGGCGGCTCGCCGTCGGGATCGATCTCGGCACGACGAACTCGCTCGTCGCCGCCGTGCGCAACAGCGTGCCTGAAGTACTGCCGGACGAAGCGGGCCGCGTGCTGCTGCCGTCGGTGGTCCGTTACCTCGAGAAGGGCGGCCGCCGCATCGGCCACGAAGCGAAGGAGCAGGCCGCGACCGATCCGCGCAACACGATCGTGTCGGTCAAGCGCTTCATGGGCCGCGGCAAGGCCGAAGTCGAAGGCGCGGCGAACGCGCCGTACGAATTCGTCGATGCGCCGGGCATGGTGCAGATCCGCACGGTCGACGGCGTGAAGAGCCCGGTCGAAGTATCGGCCGAAATTCTCGCGACGCTGCGTTATCGCGCCGAGGATTCGCTCGGCGACGAGCTGGTCGGCGCGGTGATCACGGTGCCCGCGTACTTCGACGACGCGCAGCGCCAGGCGACCAAGGATGCCGCGCGTCTCGCGGGCCTCAACGTGCTGCGCCTGCTGAACGAACCGACCGCCGCGGCGATCGCCTATGGTCTCGACAACGCGGCCGAAGGCCTTTACGCGGTGTACGACCTCGGCGGCGGCACGTTCGACCTGTCGATCCTGAAGCTGACGAAGGGCGTGTTCGAAGTGCTGGCGGCGGGCGGCGACTCGGCGCTCGGCGGCGACGATTTCGATCACGCGCTGTTCGATCACGTGCTCGCGCAGGCCGGTATCGACGCGAAGACGCTCGCGCCCGAAGACGTGCGCCTGCTGCTCGATCGCGTGCGGGGGCTGAAGGAGGCGCTGTCGTTCGCGCCGCAGGCAGCGCTCGACGTGACGCTGTCGAACGGTGCGCATCTGGTGCAGACGATTTCGCACGACACGTTCGCGTCGCTCGTCGAGCCGCTCGTGCAGCGCACGCTCGGGCCGACCCGCAAGGCGCTGCGCGATGCGCAGGTCACGCCGGCCGACATCAAGGGTGTCGTGCTCGTCGGCGGCGCGACGCGCATGCCGGTGATCCGCGATGCGGTTGCCAGGTATTTCGGCCAGCCGCCGCTCGTGAACCTCGATCCGGATCAGGTCGTCGCGCTCGGCGCGGCGATCCAGGCCGACCTGCTCGCGGGCAATCGCGGCACCGGCGACGACTGGCTGCTGCTCGACGTGATTCCGCTGTCGCTCGGTGTCGAGACGATGGGCGGCCTCGTCGAGAAGATCATTCCGCGCAACTCGACGATTCCGATCGCGCGTGCGCAGGAATTCACGACCTTCAAGGACGGCCAGACCGCGATGGCGATTCACGTCGTGCAGGGCGAGCGCGAGCTCGTCGCCGACTGCCGGTCGCTCGCGCGCTTCGAGCTGCGCGGCATTCCGCCGATGACGGCCGGTGCGGCGCGCATCCGCGTGACGTATCAGGTGGATGCGGACGGGCTGCTGTCGGTGTTCGCACGCGAGCAGCATTCGGGTGTCGAAGCGTCGGTCGTCGTGAAGCCGTCGTACGGCCTTGCCGACGACGACATCGCGAAGATGCTCGAGGACAGCTTCAAGACCGCCGAGATCGACATGCGCGCACGTGCGCTGCGCGAAGCGCAGGTCGAGGCCGAGCGGATGATCGAGGCGACGCAGGCGGCGCTGGCCGTCGACGGCGAGCTGCTCGACGACGCTGAACGCGCGCAGATCGACACGCTCGTCGCGGCGCTGCGCACGGTCGCGCAGGGCGACGATGCGGACGCGATCGAAACGGCGACGAAGACGCTCGCCGACGGCACCGACGAGTTCGCCGCGCGCCGGATGGACAAGAGCATCAAGCGCGCGCTGTCGGGCCGGCGCCTCGACGAGATCTGAACGAACGACCTGCACGCGGGCCGGCGACGGCCCGCGCGATATTGAACCGTGCGGCGCTAGCCGCCGCACCCTGACTGACGGAACGGACATGCCTCAACTGGTGGTGCTGCCTCACGTCGAACTGTGCCCGGACGGCGCAGTGATCGACGCGACGCCCGGCAAGAGTATTTGCGACAACCTGCTCGACAACGGGATCGAGATCGAACATGCGTGCGAGAAGTCGTGCGCGTGCACGACGTGCCACGTGGTGATTCGCGAGGGTTTCAACGATCTCGAGCCGTCCGAAGAGGATGAGGACGATCTGCTGGACAAGGCGTGGGGCCTCGAGCCGACGTCGCGCCTGTCGTGCCAGGCGATCGTGAAGGAAGATTCGGACCTGGTGGTCGAGATTCCGAAGTACTCGATCAACCACGCGAAGGAAAATCACTGACAGGAACCGGAGGCAGGCGATGAAATGGACCGATTCGCGTGAAATAGCCATTGCGCTGGCGGAAAAGTACCCGGACATCGACCCGCAGCGGATCAACTTCGTCGATCTGCGCCAGTGGGTGCTCGAACTCGACGGCTTCGCCGACGATCCCGCGCACTCCGGCGAGAAGATCCTCGAGGCGATCCAGGCGCACTGGATCGACGAATCGGATTTCGACGACGAAGACTGACCGACCGGTCACGGCATGCGCTGCAACGGCGCACGCCGCGCCCATGAAAAACGGCTCGTGAGCGTTTGCTCGCGAGCCGTTTTCGTTTTGGGCGGACTGCCCGCGCACGATGCGCGGGCGGGGGCGTCGGCGATGACGCGCAGGTGCTTACGCGCCGACCAGCGTGCCGTTCTCGATCCGCACGCGCTGGCCCTGACCGAACGGCGGCGGGTTGTGGTACGTGAACGTGCGCGTTGCGCCGCTTTCCATCTGCACTTGCACTTGATAGTCCGTTTCCGCGCGCACCTGCTTCTCGACCTGGTTGCCGGCGAGACCGCCGCCGAGCGCGCCGATGATCGTCATCGCGGTGCGGCCGTTGCCGTGACCGAACTGGTTGCCGAGCAGGCCGCCGGCGGCCGCGCCGCCGACCGCACCGATCCCGGAGCTCTGGCCCGGCGTGCGCGTCTGCGTGATCGCGACGACCGTGCCGCAGCTCTGGCAGTAGGTTTGCGCGGGCGCCGACGGCTGCTGCGCGTATTGCGGCGGCTGCGGGGCGGCCGTGTGATGGCGATGCGGCGCAGCCGGGCGCGGCGCCGGCTTCGGTTCGGCTTGCGCGACGGCGGCCTTCTGCTGGGCGGCGGCCTGTTCTGCTGCCTGTCGCTGCGCTTGCGCGGCCAGTGCGGCGCTGGCAGCCGCGGCCGTGTCGACGGCCGGCTGCGACGCGATCAGCGCGGCCTGGGTCTGGCCGTTCTGTTCATTGCTGCTGCTGGCCTTCGGGAATACGCCCGTGATCGCTGCCGTCGCCGCGAGGCTGGCGACGATGACGGCGCCGGCCGCGGTGGCGATGAGCGGGTGGAGGCGTTGCTTTTGCGGCGTGGTCTGATTCTGGTTGTCCATTTTGTTCTCCAATGTCGATCCGGATCGGCACACTGCGCCGGAGCAGGATCCCACGCTCGGGAGCGAGCAGACTTGGCGTTCCGGCGCCTCGTTCTGGTCCCGTGGTCATGCGTGGTGACGCAACAGGAGTGTCGTCCACGGCCGAGCGGTGCGCCGTATCAAGGTGTAACGAATTGCAGCACGGCTGCGGCGGGCGCCATCGGGAAAACCCGGAGAAGGCCGGTGCGACGAGGGAATAAAACGGGGGAGGAGCGAAAGCCGGCGAACGCCGGCGGGCAGGATTTACGCGCGGTTACAAAGCCGCTCCGTATGCACCGCGTGGCGCGGCGCATACGGGGGCACGGCGTCAGTCTTCGCGGCGCAGATGCGGGAACAGCAGCACGTCGCGGATCGTCGGGCTGTCGGTCAGCAGCATCACGAGACGGTCGATGCCGATCCCGCAGCCGCCCGTCGGAGGCATCCCGTATTCGAGCGCGCGGATGTAGTCGGCGTCGAAGAACATCGCTTCCTCGTCGCCTGCATCCTTTTTCTCGACCTGCTTCTTGAAGCGCGCGGCCTGGTCTTCCGGGTCGTTCAGCTCCGAGAAGCCGTTCGCGATCTCGCGGCCGGTCATGAAAAGCTCGAAACGCTCGGTGATGCCCGGCACCGTATCCGATGCGCGCGCGAGCGGCGACACCTCGACCGGATAGTCGATGATGAACGTCGGTTCCCACAGCTGCGCTTCGGCCGTTTCCTCGAACAGCGCGAGCTGCAGCGCGCCGACGCCGGCGTTCAGGAACGCCGGCTGCGACACGTCGACGCCCAGGCGCTTCAGTTCGGTACGCAGGAACGCGTCGTCCGACAGCTGGCCGTCGGTGTAGTTCGGTGCGTACTTCTGGATGGCCTGGGTGATCGTCAGGCGATGGAACGGCTTCGCGAGGTCGAGCTCGCGGCCCTGGTACTGGATCGTCGCGGTGCCGAGCGCATCGATCGCCGCCTGACGGATCAGTTGCTCGGTGAAGTCCATCAGCCAGCGGTAGTCGGTGTACGCGGCGTAGAACTCCATCATCGTGAATTCCGGGTTGTGACGCGGCGACACGCCTTCGTTCCGGAAATTGCGGTTGATCTCGAACACGCGCTCGAAGCCGCCGACGATCAGGCGCTTCAGGTACAGCTCCGGCGCGATGCGCAGGAACATCTGCATGTCGAGCGCATTGTGATGCGTGACGAACGGCTTCGCGGCCGCGCCGCCCGGGATCGGGTGCAGCATCGGCGTTTCGACTTCCATGAACTCGGCGTTGTCCATGAACTTGCGGATCGACGCGATCGTCTTCGTGCGGGCGCGGAACGTGTCGCGCGTTTCCGGCGTGACGATCAGGTCGACGTAGCGCTGGCGGTAGCGCATTTCCTGGTCGGACAGGCCGTGGAACTTGTCCGGCAGCGGCCGCAGCGCCTTCGACAGCAGGCGCAGCTCCTTGCACTGGACCGACAGCTCGCCCTTGTTGGTGCGGAACAGCACGCCGCGCGCGGCGACGATGTCGCCGAGGTCCCACTTCTTGAACGCGTCGTAGGTGTCGGCGCCGACGTCGTTCGGCGTCACGAAGAACTGGATCTGGCCCGACCCGTCCTGCACCGTCGCGAAGCTCGCCTTGCCCATCACGCGCTTGAGCATCATGCGGCCGGCCACCGACACCTCGACCGGGTTCGCTTCGAGCGCGGCCTTGTCCGAATCGGCGAATTTGGCCTGCAGGTCGGCTGCGTGATGCTCGGGCCGGAAGTCGTTCGGATAGGCGACGCCTTGCTCGCGCAACGCGCGCAGCTTCTCGCGGCGCTCGGCGATGATCTGGTTGTCGTCCGCCGTGACGGCGGGCTGCGTTTGGGTCGATTCGGTCATGATGGTCGGAATTCGGAGTGGGGTGCGGCAACGCGAACGGAAAGGGCGGCGCGGACAGGCCGCGCCGCGGCGCTTACACGCCCTGTTTGAGGCTCGCGCTGATGAAGTCGTCGAGGTCGCCGTCGAGCACCGCCCGCGTGTTGCTCATTTCGACGTTCGTGCGCAGGTCCTTCACGCGGCTCTGGTCGAGCACGTACGAGCGGATCTGGTGGCCCCAGCCCACATCGGTCTTGCTCGATTCGAGCTTGTCCTGCTCGGCCTGGCGCTTGCGCATTTCGACTTCGTACAGGCGCGACTTCAGCATCGCCATCGCTTCGGCGCGGTTGCGGTGCTGCGAGCGGTCGTTCTGGCACTGCACGACGATCCCCGTCGGCATGTGCGTGATCCGCACCGCGGAGTCGGTCTTGTTGATGTGCTGGCCACCCGCGCCCGACGCGCGGTACGTGTCGATGCGCAGGTCCGCCGGGTTGATCTCGACTTCGATCGAGTCGTCGATTTCCGGATAGACGAACACCGACGAGAACGACGTGTGGCGGCCGCCCGACGAGTCGAACGGCGACTTGCGCACGAGGCGGTGGATGCCCGTTTCGGTACGCAGGAAGCCGTATGCGTATTCGCCCGTGACCTTGACCGTCGCGTTCTTGATGCCGGCGACGTCGCCGTCGGACTCTTCGAGTACCTCGGCCTTGAAGCCCTTGCGTTCGCAGTAGCGCAGGTACTGGCGCAGCAGCATCGACGCCCAGTCGCATGCCTCGGTGCCGCCGGCGCCGGCTTGGATGTCGATGAAGCAGTTGTTCGGATCGGCCGGGTTCGAGAACATCCGGCGGAACTCGATGTCGCCGACGCGCGCTTCGAGCTTCGCGGCGTCCTCCTCCGACGCGAGCAGCGTATCCTCGTCGCCTTCCTCGCGTGCCAGCTCGAACAGGTCGAGCGCGTCGCGCAGGTCGCTATCGAGCGCGGTGAGCGTCATGACGACGCCTTCGAGCAGCTTCTTCTCGCGGCCGAGCGCCTGGGCGTTCTTCGAATCGTTCCAGACGTTCGGGTCTTCGAGTTCCTTGTTGACTTCGGTCAGACGCGCAGCTTTGGCGTCGTAGTCAAAGATACCCCCGAAGCTCGCCCGCGCGATTGCGCAGGTCGAGCAGGGAGCTTTCGATCGCGTTGAGACGTTCCGCTTCCATGATCGTTCGCTGTTCCGGCTTCGTAAAAAAGCGGAATTATAGCCGATCGGCAGGGTTGCCCGGTGACGCAAACGGTGCCTGCACGCGTGTCGACGGCCCCGTCCGGCGCGGCGCGCACGTGTGCGGCGGCGCGTCGCGGGCCGGGCGGCGTGCTCAACCGGCCGCGTGTTCGACGACCAACTGGACGCGCGTGACGCCGTTCCACGTATCGGCGACGAGCCGGTACGCGACCAGCGCGCTCGCCGGCAGCGGCTCGGTGTGGTTGAACCAGATCGCATTGAAGCGCTGGCGGCCGCGCGCAAGCTGCAGCTTCAGGTGCTTTTCCTTCACGAGCGACTGCGACACGACGTCGAATTCCCCCGAGAAAAGCGGGGCCGGAAACCCTTGTCCCCAGACGGCCTCGTCGAGCAGGCCGACGAACTGCGGCGTGAAGTACGCGTCCTCGAGTTCGCCGTCGGTCTCGATCACGCGGGCGAGCGCGTCGTCGGACAGCCATTCGCGCGCAACGGCTTCGAACGCGGCCGCGAAGCGCGGCACGTTTTCGGTGTCGAGCGTGAGGCCGGCCGCCATCGCATGGCCGCCGAACGCGACGATCAGGTCCGGTTCGCGTTTCGAGACGAGGTCGAGCGCGTCGCGCAGGTGAAAGCCCGCGATCGACCGGCCGGACCCCTTGACCCGCTTGCCTTCGTCGTCGGCATGCGCGAACGTGAACGACGGGCGGTGGAATTTTTCCTTGAGCCGGCCGGCGACGATGCCGATCACGCCCTGGTGCCACGCGGGATTGAACAGCGTGATCGTGCACGCGTCGGCCGGATCGACGTCGGCGAGATCGGCGAGCGCCTGCTGCTGCATGCCGGCCTCGATTTCGCGGCGCTCGCGGTTCATCGCGTCGAGCTGCTGCGCGAGATCCCACGCGTGGCCGATGTCGTCGGTGATCAGGCATTCGATGCCGAGCGACATGTCGGACAGCCGTCCGGCGGCGTTCAGGCGCGGGCCGAGGCCGAAGCCGAGGTCGAAGCCCGACGCGGTGCGCGCGTCGCGCGCGGCGGCGCGGAACAGCGCGGCGACACCCGGCTGCATGCGGCCGTTGCGGATGCGCTGCAGCCCCTGCGCGACGAGCACGCGGTTGTTGCCGTCGAGCCGCACGACGTCGGCGACGGTGCCGAGCGCGACGAGGTCGAGCAGGCCGTCGAGGCGCGGCTCGGCTTCCTTGCTCGCGAACGCGCCGCGGCGGCGCAGCTCGGCGCGCAGCGCGAGCAGCACGTAGAACATCACGCCGACGCCGGCGAGGTGCTTGCTCGGGAACGCGCAGCCCGGCTGGTTCGGGTTGACGATCGCGCGCGCGGCGGGCAGCGCGTCGCCGGGCAGGTGGTGATCGGTCACGAGCACGTCGATGCCGCGCGCGTTCGCGGCTTCGACGCCGGCGACGCTCGCGATCCCGTTGTCGACGGTGATCAGCAGGTCGGGCTTGCGCGCGGCCGCGAGCTCGACGATCTCGGGCGTGAGGCCGTAGCCGTATTCGAAGCGGTTCGGCACCAGGTAGTCGATCTGCGCGCCGAACATCCGCAGGCCGCGCACCGCGACCGCGCAGGCGGTCGCGCCGTCGCAGTCGTAGTCGGCGACGACCAGCAGGCGCCGCTTGTCGGCGATCGCGTCGGCGAGCAGCACCGCCGCATCGGCGCAGCCTTTCAGCTCGGTGGGCGGCACGAGGCGCGCGAGCGCGGTCTCGATGTCGACGGGCGACTGCACGCCGCGCGACGCGTACAGGCGCGCGAGGACAGGGTGCAGGCCGTGGCGCGCGAGCGCTTCGGCGTCGGCGGGCGCGACGGGGCGGGTAACGATCCGGGTCATACGGGTTGGCGTTGTTATTCGAACAGGGAGGCGAGCGCGCGGCGGCGCCAGAACTTGCGCAGATCGCCGCGGGTCGCATGCAGCGTCACGGAGCTCGTGTCGCCGCACAGCGTGAAATCGACGGCCGCCAACTCGCCGTTCTGCAGCGCGGCGAGCGCCGGCGCGAACCAGTCGCGCTCGAGCGCGGCGAGCCCGTCGTGCCAGCGCGCCCAGTCCTGCTCGATGAACGGGGTGGTCAGCGCCGGCAGCTCGACGAGCGTCGCGCCATCGGCGGCCGGCAGCGCGCCGAACGTCGCGGGCGGGCGGCCCGCTTCGGATTGCGCGGCGCGCGCGAGGCCGAGTGCGGCGGGCGACGCGGACAGCACGCGTGCGAACGGCTTGCCGACCGGCTTCAGCGTGCCCTGTGCATGGAACCAGATCGAATTGACGGCCGGCAACCCACGGGCCTCGCGGGCTTCGTTCACCGGATGCTGGAACCACGCCATCTGCACTTCGTTCTGCAGTTTCATCCACATCCGCGAGCGCTCGCCCGTATGTGCCTCGTGAGGCAGCCAGATCTCGATGTTGCGGCCGCTGGCGCGCAGCGGCGCGGCGCCGGCGAGGCGCGCAAGCTGGTCGCTCGACAGATACCAGCGCGCCGGGTTCGGCGCTTCGAGCCGCACGCCCAGCTCCTCGATCAGCGGCCGCGCGACCGCGAGCAGCGCGGCTGCGTCGCCGTCGTCGAGCGCGAGGGCGGCCGGATCGACGAGCACCAGGTGATCGTGCGCGATTTCGACGTGCACGGGCTCGACGCACGCCCATGCATGCGCGCCGGGATCGCCGCCGTCGGCCAGCAGCATGTAGGGCGCGAGCGGCGCCTCGTCCGCGGCGTTGCCTTGCGTGGCGCCGAACCGGCTTGCCAGCCAGCGTTCGTGCGGCAGCGTGCGCTGGAAGTCCTCGCCGGCCACGCGCTCGACGAGGCTCGCGCGGGCGAGCAACTTTTGGAGCGCGGGGCTGTCCAGCGTGTGCAGGGACGAGGCCGCATCGGCCGCCGACGGCAGCGCGAACGGAACGAGAAAATGGAGGCGTCGGTCGTGCATGATGGTGCGCATTGTATGGCAAACTGCGCGCGTGATCGGGCCGGCCGACGGCCCGTTCGCGTCCGGCGACCGTTTTTTCGCTCGCGCCCGGGCGGCTGCCGCCGGATGGCGGTCCGGCCGCGGGCCGCCATCCCCGCCGTAACCAGCAGAAAGGATTCGCTTGAAACTTCCGTACGAATGGCAAATCGGCTGGCGCTACACGCGCGCCGGCAAACGCACGACCGGCAACGGCTTCATTTCCTTCATCGCGCTCGTCTCGATGCTCGGGATCGCGCTCGGCGTCGCGGCGCTGATCGTCGTGCTGTCGGTGATGAACGGCTTCCAGAAGGAAGTGCGCGACCGCATGCTGTCGGTGCTCGCGCACGTCGAGGTGTTCTCGCCGACGGGTTCGATGCCCGACTGGCAACTGACCGCGCAGGAAGCGCGCCGCAATCCGTCGGTGATCGGCGCGGCGCCGTACGTCGACGCGCAGGCGCTGCTCACGCGCCAGGACTCGGTGAGCGGCGTGATGCTGCGCGGGATCGAGCCGTCGCTCGAACCGCAGGTGTCGGACATCGGCAAGGACATGAAGGCAGGCAAGCTCGATGCGCTCGTGCCGGGCCAGTTCGGCATCGTGCTCGGCGACGCGCTCGCCGGCAACCTCGGCGTGACGGTCGGCGACAAGGTCACGCTCGTCGCGCCCGAAGGGTCGATCACGCCGGCCGGCATGATGCCGCGCCTGAAGCAGTTCACGGTCGTCGGCGTGTTCGAATCGGGCCACTACGAATACGACAGCACGCTCGCGATGATCAACATCCGCGACGCCGAGGCGTTGTTCCGGATGAGCGCGCCGACCGGCGTGCGGCTGCGGCTCACCGACATGCAGAAGGCGCCGCAGGTCGCGGTCGAGCTGTCGCATACGCTGTCGGGCAGCCTGTACATTCGCGACTGGACCCAGCAGAACAAGACCTGGTTCTCGGCCGTGCAGATCGAGAAGCGGATGATGTTCATCATCCTCACGCTGATCATCGCGGTGGCCGCGTTCAACCTCGTGTCGTCGCTCGTGATGACGGTGACCAACAAGCAGGCCGACATCGCGATCCTGCGCACGCTCGGCGCGCAGCCGGGGTCGATCATGAAGATTTTCGTCGTGCAGGGCGTGACGATCGGCTTCGTCGGCACCGCGTCCGGCGTCGCGCTCGGCTGCCTGATCGCATGGAGCATCCCGTGGCTGATCCCGATGATCGAGCACCTGTTCGGCGTGCAGTTCCTGCCGCCGTCCGTGTACTTCATCAGCGAACTGCCGTCCGAACTCGTCGCGAGCGACGTGATCCGGATCGGGTTGATCGCGTTCGCGCTGTCGGCCGTCGCCACGCTCTATCCGAGCTGGCGCGGCGCGAAGGTGAAGCCCGCGGAGGCGCTCCGCTATGAATGACCGCGCGACCGCATTCGCGGATTCACGACAACGACAACACAACAGACAGGATTCGGCAGGTATGCAGGAATACGTGCTTCAGGCGCGCGGGATCACGAAGGCGTTCGTGCAGGGCGGCTTCAACGTGCAGGTGCTCAACAACACCGAGCTGACGGTGCGGCGCGGCGAGAAACTCGCGGTCGTCGGCGCGTCGGGCTCCGGCAAGAGCACGCTGCTGCACGTGCTGGGCGGGCTCGACGAGCCGAGCGCCGGCGAAGTGTCGCTGCTCGGCAAGCCGTTTACGCAACTCGCCGAGCGCGAGCGCAACGAGCTGCGCAACCGCGCGCTCGGCTTCGTCTACCAGTTCCATCATCTGCTGCCCGAGTTCACGGCGCTCGACAACGTCGCGATGCCGCTGCGCATCCGCCGGATGACGACCGAGGACGCGCGCGCGCAGGCACAGGCGATGCTCGAACGCGTCGGTCTCGGCCCGCGTGCGAAGCACCGGCCGGGCGAGCTGTCGGGCGGCGAGCGGCAGCGTGTCGCGATTGCGCGCGCACTGGTCACGAAGCCGGCGTGCGTGCTCGCCGACGAGCCGACCGGCAACCTCGACGGCACGACGGCCGACACGGTGTTCAACCTGATGCTCGAGCTGTCCGAGACGCTCGAAACGAGTTTCGTGATCGTCACGCACGATCCCGATCTCGCCGCGCGCTGCGACCGCATCATGCGGCTGCGCGACGGGGTGCTGCACGAGGAGCCGGCGCTGCCGGCGTAAGAAGCAACGCGCGTGCGGCCGGTCGCCGGCTCGTCCGGCACGGCGCAACGGCGCAGGACCGCTGCCATGTGGATCGACACGCACTGCCATCTCGATGCCGCCGAGTTCGACGCCGACCGCGACGCGGTCGCGCAGGCTGCGCGCGCGGCCGGCGTGTCGCGCATCGTGATCCCGAGCATCGGGCGCGACAACTTCACGACGGTGCGCGAACTCGCGCACCGCACGCCGGGCGCGGTGTACGCGCTCGGCATCCATCCGATGTATACGCCGCAAGCGCGCGATGCGGATCTCGACCGGCTGCGCATGGAGATCGAGGCGAGTCTCGACGATCCGCGTTTCGTCGCGATCGGCGAGATCGGGCTCGACTATTTCGTGCCGGGCCTCGACGAAGACCGGCAGCAGTTCTTCTACCAGGGCCAGCTCAGGCTGGCGCGGGAATTCGATCTGCCGGTGCTCTGCCACGTGCGCAAGTCGCAGGACCGCGTGCTGGCCGGGCTGCGCCGTTTCGGCGTACGGCGCGGCATCGCGCATGCGTTCAACGGCAGTTTCCAGCAGGCCGACGCGTATCTTGCGCAGGGGCTGCATCTCGGCTTCGGCGGCAACGTGACCTTCACGCGCGCGCGGCAGATCCGCCGGCTCGCCGCCGAATTGCCGCTCGACGCGCTCGTCGTCGAGACCGACGCGCCCGACATCGCGCCCGAATGGGCATACAAATCCCGCAATACGCCCGACCAGGTGCCGCGCATCGGCGGCGTGCTCGCCGAACTGCGCGGGCTCGATGCCGGCGAATTGTCCCTATGCACTTCGGCTAACGCGCTCGCCGCGCTGCCGCGACTCGCGCTTTCGTCCGCATAATCGTTGCCGGAAGGCGCCGCATGGGCAGGGGCGGCGCCGGGTCGACGAGGAGGCGGAATGCGCGTGTGGTGGATCGCGTTCGCGCTCGGCGTCGTCGTGCTGCAGCGGCAGGCGGCGTTGCCGGGGGCGATCGCATGGACGATCGGAGCAGCCGTGCTCGCGGGCTGCGCGGCGCTGGGCGCGTGGTGCGCGCGTCGTCGGCGCACGCGCGCGGTCGTCGTAGGCGGATGGATGTTGTGCGCGGTCGCGGCCTGCGTCGCGGGATTCGGCTATGCGGCCGCGCGGGCCGAATGGCGGCTGCGCGACAGTCTGCCCGTCGAGTGGGAAGGGCGCGACATCGTCGTCACGGGCGTGATCCGCGGGCTGCCCGTCGTCGACGAGACAAGTGCGCGGCTGCTGTTCGCGGTCGAATCGAACGATGCGGGGCTCACCCGTTTTCCGCCGTTGATCCGGTTGTCGTGGCGCGCGTATGGCGCATCCGCGACACGCGATGCGCTTCCCGATTTGCGTGCGGCCCAGCGCTGGCGTTTCGTCGTGCGTCTCAAGCGTCCGCATGCCGAGGCCAATCCCGGCGTGCGCGACAGCGAGGCGGCGTGGCTCGCCGCGGGCATTCGCGCGATCGGCTATGTCAGTGCGCCGCGTCGGGCGGTATTGCTCGATGCGCGCGCATCGGGCTGGCGTGCATCGATCGATCGGGTGCGCGACATGCTGCGGGCACGCATCGGCGAGGGGCTCGGTACCGATGCGGCGCATCGCGGCATCGTCGCCGCGCTGGCGATCGGCGACCAGTCGGGCATCGGCGACGACGATTGGCGCGTGCTGCGCAACACGGGCACGAGCCATCTGGTCGCGATTTCCGGTCTCCATGTCGGGCTGGTCGGCGCGATCGCCGGCTGGCTCGTCTCGATGGTCTGGCGCCGCGTGCGCTGGCGCGGACGGGCCGCGACGCTCGTGCTGCCGGCGCCGTACGCGGCCGCGCTCGCCGCGCTGGCTGCGGCGGCCGGCTACGCCGCGCTCGCCGGCTTCAACGTGCCGGCACAGCGCGCGTGGTGGATGATCGCGGGCGGCGGCATCGCGTATCTGGCCGGCCGCAGCGTGCCGACGTCGGCGGTGCTGTGCGTGGCGCTCGGCGGCGTGCTGCTCGCCGACCCGTGGGCCGTGCTGTCGGCCGGGTTCTGGCTGTCGTTCGGTGCGGTCGCGGTGATCCTGCTGGCCGTCGCCGGCTGGCGCGCGGTGCGCGAGGCCGACGAGCTCGACGAAGCGGGCGCGGAGAGCGGCGCGACCGGCTCGCGGAGCCGGTTGCGTGCGTGGGCGACGCGCTGCCGGCGCCGCGTCGCCGAGGCGACGCGCGTGCAGTACGCGGTGACGATCGGGCTCGCGCCGCTCACCGCCGCATGGTTCGCGCAGATTTCCCTGTCGGGGCCGTTCGGCAATGCGTTCGCGATTCCGTGGGTCAGCTCGGTCGTGACGCCGGTCGTGCTGGCCGGCATCGCGTTGCCGCCGCCGCTCGACGCGGCTGCCTTTCGGCTTGCGCATGCGGCGCTCGCGCCGATGATGACGCTGCTCGGGCACCTGGCCGATTGGCCGGCCGGCGTGTTCTGGCTGCGCATGCCCGACTGGCCGGTGCTGGTGCTGGCATGCGTGGGTGTCGCGTGGGCGCTGATGCCGCGCGGCTGGCCGCTGCGCTGGGCGGCGCCGCTGACGTGGCTGCCGCTCGTCGCGCCGGCGCCGGATGCGCCGCCGGCGGGCGGCTTCCGGCTGACCGTGCTCGACGTCGGGCAGGGCGCGGCGGTACTGGTCGAAACGGCGCGGCGGGCCTTGCTGTTCGATGCGGGGCCGGGTGCGGAGTCGTCCCACGCCGGTACGCGGATCGTCGCGCCGGCGTTGCGGGCGCGGGGCATCGCGACGATCGATTCGCTCGTGCTCAGTCATGCGGATGCCGATCATGCGGGCGGCGCAGCGGCCGTTTATGCGGCTGCCGACGTGCGCCAGTTGCTGGCCGGCATTGCGCCGCGGCACCGGCTGTGGCGCGATGCGCAGGCGGCGGGCGTGGCCGATCGGCTGCCGTGCGCGGCCGGGCAGCGGTGGACCTGGGACGGCGTCGTCTTCACGATGCTGTGGCCGCCGGGCGGGGTGGGCACGGGTTCGTCGAACGGCCAATCGTGTGTGCTGCGCATCGATGCGGGCGGCACGTCGGCACTGCTGACGGGCGACATCGAGGCCGCCGCCGAGCGCCGGCTGGTGGCCGATGCGCGCGACGCGCTGGCCGCGCAGATCCTGGTCGTGCCGCACCACGGCAGCCGCACGTCGTCGGTCGAGCCTTTCCTCGATTCGGTCGGGCCGCGCGTCGCGGTATTTCCTGTAGGCTATCGCAATCGTTTCGGGCATCCGCACCGGACCGTGCTCGCCCGCTACGAGGCGCGCGGGATTCCGCTGCCGCGCACCGATCGCGACGGCGCCGTGCGGTTCGACGTCGCGCCGGCGGGCGCCGGGTTTGCCTTCGCGCGCTATCGCGACGAACGGCGCCGGTACTGGATGGACCGGTAAGCGCGGAGAAGGCCGGCTTGTCCGGACGGAAGGCGCGGGGCCGGCGTAGCGTGCCGAAGCACGGTTCCGACAGAATACGAAGCACGGGATCGGCGCAAGCGCCGAAGCGCCCGCTTCCGTCGATCGCGAAGCATGGGACGGGAGCGCGTGCCGAAGCACCCGCTCCCGTCGACAAAGGAGACATCGGCATTTGAAGGACATCCTCCACTTCTCGCATGCGAACGGCTTCCCGGCGTCGACATACCGGACGATCTTCGCCGAACTGGCCGACGACTACGAGTTGCGCTACATCGAACGGATCGGTCACGACCGCCGCTACCCCGTGACGCGCGACTGGCCGCATCTCGTCGAGCAACTGCTCGACGACATCGGCAGCCGCTACGAGCGCCCGGTCTGGCTCGTCGGCCATTCGCTCGGCGGCTACCTGTCGTTGATGGCCGCGCTGAAGAAGCCGCAGTGGGTGCGCGGCGTCGTGATGATCGATTCGCCGATCATCGCGGGCTGGCGTGCCGGCGCGCTGCGCGCGAGCCAGTGGGCGGGGCTCGACGAGCGGCTGTCGCCGGCCGCGGCCACGCGCAACCGGCGCACGCGCTGGACGAGCCGCGACGAAGTCTGGCGGCACTTTCGGGAGAAGCCCGCGTTCGCGCGCTGGGACGAACGGATGCTCGCCGACTATATCGACCACGGGATCCCGCAGGCCGGCGCCGACGGCGAACGCGCGCTGGCGTTCGACCGTCAGGTCGAGTACCTGATCTACAGGACGCTGCCGCACACGCTCGGCCCGCGGCTCGCGCACGGCGCGCCGGTGCCGCTCGGCTTTCTCGCCGGCACGCGCTCGCGCGAGGTCCGGCAGGTCGGGCTCGACGCGACGCGCCGCGCGACGCGCGGGCGCATCGAATGGATCGAAGGGAGCCACCTGTTCCCGATGGAGCGGCCGATCGAGACCGCCCGCGCATTGCAGCGGATGCTGAATTCGCTGAAGGCGGAAGAGGGTTGCGCTTCGCAGGCCGGCGCGCCGATCGCGAGGCGCGCCTGACGCTTGGTCCGGCGGACGGAACGCCCGCCGGCGCATGCGCGCGGCGCCGGCGGGCCGGCCGGTTCGCGCCGTCGCGCACGGTTGGCGCGGGTCGGCACGAAAGGGCGCGATCATCGCGTCAATTGCTGAGAGAAGGGCGGGCTTTACGGTATAATCCGTTTTTCCCGCGAGCATCCAGCGATGACCAAATATGTTTTCGTCACCGGCGGCGTAGTTTCTTCCCTCGGCAAGGGTATTGCCGCCGCCTCTCTCGCCGCGATCCTCGAATCGCGCGGTCTGAAAGTCACCCTCCTCAAACTCGATCCCTACATCAACGTCGACCCCGGCACGATGAGCCCGTTCCAGCACGGCGAAGTGTTCGTGACGGAAGACGGAGCGGAGACCGACCTCGACCTCGGCCACTATGAGCGCTTCATCAGCACGAAGATGCGCAAGGCCAACAACTTCACGACCGGCCAGATCTACGAATCGGTGATCCGCAAGGAGCGCCGCGGCGACTATCTCGGCAAGACCGTGCAGGTGATTCCGCACATCACGAACGAAATCCAGGCGTTCATCGAGCGCGGGGCGGCATCGGCCACCTGCGGCGAGCCGGACGTCGCGATCGTCGAGATCGGCGGCACGGTCGGCGACATCGAGTCGCTGCCGTTCCTCGAGGCCGCGCGCCAGATGAGCCTGCGCCTCGGCCGCAACAGCGCGTGCTTCGTGCACCTGACGCTCGTGCCGTACGTCGCGACGGCCGGCGAGCTGAAGACGAAGCCGACCCAGCACAGCGTGCAGAAGCTGCGCGAGATCGGCATCCTGCCGCACGTGCTGCTGTGCCGTGCGGATCGCCGCATCCCCGACGACGAATCGAAGAAGATCTCGATGTTCTCGAACGTGCCCGAAGACGCGGTGATCTCGGTGTGGGACGCCGACAGCATCTACAAGATTCCGCAGATGCTGCACGACCAGGGCCTCGACCGGATCATCTGCGAAGAGCTGAAGCTGTCGCCGAAGGACGCCGACCTGAGCATGTGGTCGACGCTCGTCGAAAAGCTCGAGAACCCGCAGCACGAAGTGACGATCGGCATGGTCGGCAAGTACGTCGACCTGACCGAGTCGTACAAGTCGCTGATCGAGGCGCTGCGCCATGCGTCGATCCACACGTCGACCAAGGTCAACATCGAGTACATCGATTCGGAAGAGCTCGAGACGAACGGCGTCGACAGCCTGAAGCACCTCGACGCCGTGCTGGTGCCGGGCGGCTTCGGCCGTCGCGGCACGGAAGGCAAGATCGCGGCGGTCCGCTATGCGCGCGAGTCGAAGGTGCCGTACCTCGGCATCTGCCTCGGCATGCAGCTCGCGGTGATCGAATTCGCGCGCGACGTCGTCGGCCTGAAGCAGGCGAACAGCACGGAATTCGATCCGGACACGCCGGAGCGCGTGGTCGCGCTGATCACCGAATGGTACGACCGCGAAGGCAAGGTCGAGACGCGCACCGAGGAATCCGACCTCGGCGGCACGATGCGCCTGGGTTCGCAGCGCTGCCCGATCAAGCCGGGCACGATGGCGGAAGAAATCTACGGCAAGGACGTGAACGAGCGCCATCGCCACCGTTATGAAGTCAATAACCGCTTCGTGCCCCAGCTCGAAGCCGGCGGCCTTATCATCAGCGCCCGTACCCCGAGCGAGGATCTGCCGGAAATGATGGAGCTGCCGCGCTCGATGCACCCGTGGTTCGTCGGCGTCCAGTTCCACCCGGAATTCACGTCCACGCCGCGTGATGGCCATCCGCTGTTCAAGTCGTTCGTCGAAGCCGCGCTCGCCAACAAGCAAGCGCGCGGAGTGCAAGCATGAAGCTGTGCGATTTCGAGGTCGGTCTCGACAAGCCTTTCTTCCTGATCGCGGGTACCTGCGTCGTCGAATCGGAGCAAATGACGATCGACACGGCCGGCCGCCTGAAGGAGATCTGCGAGAAGCTGAACGTTCCGTTCATCTACAAGTCGTCCTACGACAAGGCAAACCGCAGCTCGGGCAAATCGTTTCGCGGCCTCGGAATGGACGAGGGCCTGCGGATCCTGTCCGAGGTGAAACGCCAGCTCGGCCTGCCGGTGCTGACGGACGTGCATTCGATCGACGAGATCGAGCAGGTCGCGTCGGTCGTCGACGTGCTGCAGACGCCGGCGTTCCTGTGCCGTCAGACCGATTTCATCCATGCGTGCGCGCGTTCGGGCAAGCCCGTCAACGTCAAGAAGGGCCAGTTCCTCGCGCCGCACGACATGAAGAACGTGATCGACAAGGCGCGCGACGCCGCACGTGAAGCCGGTCTGTCGGAAGACCGCTTCATGGCGTGCGAGCGCGGCGTCTCGTTCGGCTACAACAATCTCGTGTCGGACATGCGTTCGCTCGCGATCATGCGCGAGACGAACGCGCCGGTCGTGTTCGATGCGACCCACTCGGTGCAGTTGCCGGGCGGGCAGGGCACGAGCTCGGGCGGCCAGCGCGAATTCGTGCCGGTGCTCGCACGTGCGGCGGTCGCGACGGGCGTCGCGGGCCTCTTCATGGAAACGCATCCGAATCCGGCCGAGGCGAAGTCCGACGGCCCGAACGCGGTGCCGCTGAACCGGATGGGCGCGTTGCTGGAGACGCTCGTCACGCTCGACCAGGCGGTGAAGCGCAACCCGTTCCTGGAAAACGATTTCAATTAAAGATCGAATGAACCTTGCGACGGCTTTGCGCGTCTGTAGCGAAAGCGGTTCCGGCGCGCCCGCCGTCGCAGTTTGAAGAATCCATCGTCATTCTCAGAGGAAACCCATGAGTGCAATCGTAGATATCATCGGCCGCGAGATTCTGGATTCGCGCGGCAACCCCACCGTCGAATGCGACGTGCTGCTCGAATCGGGCACGATGGGCCGCGCGGCGGTGCCGTCGGGCGCGTCCACCGGCTCGCGTGAAGCGATCGAACTGCGCGACGGCGAAGCCGGCCGCTACAACGGCAAGGGCGTGCTGAAGGCGGTCGAGCACATCAACACCGAAATCTCCGAAGCCATCATGGGCCTCGACGCGTCGGAACAGGCGTTCCTCGACAAGACGCTGCTCGAGCTGGACGGCACCGACAACAAGTCGCGCCTGGGCGCGAACGCGATGCTGGCCGTGTCGATGGCCGTCGCGAAGGCCGCCGCCGAAGAAGCCGGCCTGCCGCTGTACCGCTACTTCGGCGGGTCGGGCGCGATGCAACTGCCGGTGCCGATGATGAACATCGTCAACGGCGGCGCGCACGCGAACAACAGCCTGGACATCCAGGAATTCATGATCGTCCCGGTCAGCCAGCCGACGTTCCGTGAAGCGCTGCGTTGCGGCGCGGAAGTGTTCCACGCGCTGAAGAAGATCCTGAGCGACCGCGGCATGAGCACGGCCGTCGGCGACGAAGGCGGTTTCGCACCGAACTTCGGCAGCAACGACGAGTGCCTGTCGACGATCCTGCAGGCGATCGAGAAGGCCGGCTACCGTGCGGGCGAAGACGTGCTGCTCGCGCTCGACTGCGCGGCATCCGAGTTCTACCACGACGGCAAGTACCAGCTCGCGGGCGAAGGCCTGCAACTGTCGTCGGCCGAATTCACCGACTACCTCGCGACGCTTGCCGACAAGTTCCCGATCGTGTCGATCGAGGACGGCATGCACGAAAGCGACTGGGACGGCTGGAAGCTGCTGACCGACCGCCTCGGCAAGAAGGTGCAACTCGTCGGCGACGACCTGTTCGTCACGAACACGCGCATCCTGAAGGAAGGCATCGAGAAGGGCATCGCGAACTCGATCCTCATCAAGATCAACCAGATCGGTACGCTGACCGAAACGTTCGCGGCGATCGAAATGGCGAAGCGCGCGGGCTACACGGCCGTGATCTCGCACCGCTCGGGCGAAACGGAAGATTCGACGATCGCGGACATCGCGGTCGGCCTGAACGCCGGTCAGATCAAGACGGGTTCGCTGTCGCGCAGCGACCGCATCTCGAAGTACAACCAGTTGCTGCGCATCGAGGAAGATCTCGGCGACATCGCGAGCTACCCGGGCAAATCGGCTTTCTATAACCTGCGCTAACGCGCTACTATCGGGTTCGTCATCTCGACGCCGCTCTGTGCCTGTGCGCGGAGCGGCGCTTCTTATATCTGCGTCTCTTACATGCGGCTTGTCACTGTCGTCCTGATTGCCTTGCTGGCGCTCATTCAGTACCCCCTATGGTGGGGACACGGCGGCTGGCTGCGGGTGCACGAATTGCGTCAGCAGCTCGACGACCAGCTCCAGAAGAACGCGGACGAGAAGCTGCGCAACGAGCGCACCGCCGGCGAAGTGCAGGATCTGCAGAGCGGCACCGCGGCGATCGAGGAGCGTGCGCGCTACGAGATGGGCATGGTGAAGGATGGCGAAGTATTCGTGCAGTTCGTGTCGCCGAATGCGCCTGCGGGGCCGCCGAACAACACGCCGTCGAATACGTCGACGCGCGGCGCCGTCTCCGCGGCGCCTGTGCGGGTCGTGCCGAATCCGCAGTCGATCGCGAAGCCGTCGCGCCATCATGGCGGCGACAAGGGCAAGGCGGCGCATCACTGAGCGCGATACGTCGAATGCATTGAAAAAGCGCGGGAAATGCCGCGCTTTTTTATTTCCTGCCAGTCGTCAATCGGCCGGCGATGCGAGCTCACCACCACCAGCCCGGATAGCCGTAGCCGATGCCCGTGCCCCAGCGATTGCCCCAACCGCCGTAGTATCCGCCGTAGACCGTCACGGGCGGCGGCGAGTAATAGGCCCACGCGCGTGCGGCCGCTTCGGCCGCCATCGCGCTGTTCTGCTCGCGCAGGACCTGCTGGTCGATCTCGTCATAACGCTTGCGTTCGGCGCTCGACAGCACCGGCGGCTGGCCACCCGACGCGCTCGGTTCGGGCAGGCGGCTCAGGATCGTGGAACTCGGCGGCGGCATCGCGCAGCCGGCAAGCGCGAGCGTGCCGGCGGTCGTACTCGCCACGACGATGCTGCGGAGGGTGCCAAAGGGGCGGGGGCGATTCATGTGTTTCTCCTGCGGCGCGCCGACCGTGGAAAGCGGCTGGCACCGAAGGCCGGGCCTCCGGCGCCGGAGCCGCGCATGCGGCGCTCGTGCGTCATTATGCGCCCGTGCCGCGCCGGTGGCGGGCACGGGCGCGCGGCTCAGTGACGCTGGTCGGTCGCGGGTGCGATGCCGGTTTCGACGCCGGGCGCCGCGAACAACTGCGCGACGTCGACCGGATCGAACTCGTAGCGCTGGTTGCAGAACTCGCAGTGGATCTCGACGTGGCCGCGCTCGACGATTACGCTGTCGACTTCTTCGCGACCGAGCATGCGCAGCATCGCGCCGACCTTCTCGCGCGAGCACGAACACTGGAAGCGCGTGCCGGCCGGTTCGAAGTGCTGCACGTTTTCCTGCCAGAACAGCCGGCGGAACACCACTTCCGGTTCGACCTCGAGCAGTTCCTTCGCGGACAGCGTGCCGCCGAGCGTGCACACGCGCTCCCACGTGTCGATATCGGTTTCGGCGTTGCGCGGCACGATGCCGCCGTCGCCCGGCAGCTTCTGCAGCAGCATGCCGACCGCGCGGTCGCGATCGGCGGCGAGCCACAGCCGCGTGTCGAGCTGCTCCGAGTGATGCATGTAGTGCTCGAGTACTTGCGACACCGATTCGAGCGGGCCGTCGACGCCGTTCAGCGGCACGATGCCCTGGTACGGCTGCTGGCCGGGCAGTTTGTCGGCCGGATCGAGCGTGATCACGCAGCGGCCGTGGCCGCTCGCGTTGACGAGCGCCGCGAAACGCGTGTCGTCGCCGATCGTCTGCGCGGCGTCGCCCGAGAACTTCGCGGTGGCCCGCATCGACAGATCGGACCCGCACTGGACGACCAGCATCTGGACCGGCCCGTCGCCGAAGATCTGCATGATCAGGGTGCCGTGAAATTTCAGGTTCGCGGACAGCAGCGCGCACGCGGCCATCATCTCGCCGAGCACCGTGCGCACGGGGGCAGGGTAGTCGCGGCGGGCGAGTACTTCCTGCCACGTGTTGCGCAGCGAAACGATCTCGCCGCGCACGGGCGCCGCATTGAACATGAATTTCTGTAACTGGTCGCTCACTCTTCTTCCTTGAAATCCGTGCGAATCACCCGATCCGCACGAGTTGCTCCTTGAAATGCGCGCGTCGCTCGACATACGTCTTCGCGTTCGCGCGCAGCCGCGCGACGTCTTCGGCCGACAGCTCGCGCACGACTTTCGCCGGTGCGCCGAGAATCAGCGAGTTGTCCGGGAACGTCTTGCCTTCCGTCACGACCGCGCCGGCACCGACCAGACAGTTGCGGCCGATGACCGCTCCATTCAAGACCACCGCCTGAATCCCGATCAGCGAACCTTCGCCGATCGTGCAGCCGTGCAGCATGGCCTGGTGCCCGATCGTCACGTTCTCGGCAATCGTCAGCGGAAAGCCCGGGTCGGTATGCAGGACCGCGCCTTCCTGGACGTTGCTGCCGGCGCCGACCGTAATCGGCTCGTTGTCGCCGCGAATCGTCGCGCCGAACCACACGCTCGCGTTTTCCTCGAGCACGACCTTGCCGATGATGGCCGCCGTATCGGCGACGAATACGCTTTCGTGGATCGTCGGGGCCGTCTCGCCCAGCTTGTAGATCGTCACGGAGTCTCCTTGTCTCTTCGATGATGGGCGCCGGTAGAATGGCGCGTCCGGTTTGCCCGGCGCGTGGCGCCGCGGAACAAACGCATATTGTAAACCGTCGCGTGCCTGTGCTCCCGCGACGCGTACGCAAGGTGTCCCTGTTTATGAGCATCGTGTCTTCTTCTTTCGGCCAGGTGCCGGCCTGCGTGCGCAGCGCGGCGCTCGATGCGCTGTGTGTCGCCGAGCCGGCGGCCAAGGCCGCGCAGGTGCGCGCGCTGCACGATGCGCTGCGGGCCGGGCAGGCCGCGATCGCCCCGTCGCTTCGACTGCGCGAACCGGCCGGTCTGCCCGGCCGCCCGGCGCGGCCGCCGCTCGTCGAGCCGCGCCAGCTCGAGCGGCGCAGCATGCGGTCACCGGAAGGGCGCGCCGTGCTGCTGCACGCGCTCGCCCATATCGAGTTCAACGCGATCAACCTGGCGCTCGATGCGGTCTGGCGCTTCGCGGGCCTGCCGGACGCGTTCTATGCGGACTGGCTGAAGGTCGCGGCCGAGGAGGCCTACCATTTCACGCTGCTGTCCGACCGGCTCGCGGCATTCGGACACGCATACGGCGATTTTCCCGCGCACAACGGGCTGTGGGAGATGTGCGAGCGGACCAAGGACGATGTGCTGGCGCGCATGGCGCTCGTGCCGCGCACGCTTGAGGCCCGCGGGCTCGATGCGTCGCCGCCGATCCGCGCGCGGCTCGTGCAGGCGGGCGACGATGCGTCGGCCGCGATCCTGGACGTGATCCTGCGCGACGAAATCGGCCACGTCGCGATCGGCAACCGCTGGTTCCGCCATTTGTGCGACGCAGCCGGCCGCGATCCCGTACCGACTTATCGGCAGCTCGCCGAGCAATACCACGCGCCGCGGCTGCGCGGCCCGTTCAATTTCGATGCGCGACGCGACGCGGGCTTCGAGCAAGCCGAACTCGACGAACTGGCCGAGCAGGACGCGGCGGACGGACGTCCCGCGCCTTAGCCGGACCACGCGTTCGGGTGCGTCCTTGGTGGCTGCCGGCCGGCTCGCACGGCCGATCGACGGCATGCTGCCGGCGAGCCCCGGGACGACCTTGCCGCTAGAGCAGTACTTCGATTGCCGGCCGCCGGAACCGGACTGTCGCCGCTATAATCGAACGACCATTCTTTTTTGGCGGCTGCGATGAGTGCCTCGAGTTCTGTTTCCGATTTCGTCACGGTGCGCGGCGTCCAGCTGCATGTGCGGCGCTGGGGCCGGCCCGATGCGCCGACGCTGTTCATGCTGCACGGCTGGATGGACGTCGCGGCGTCGTTCCAGTTCGTCGTCGACGCGCTCGCGGGCGACTGGCAGGTGATCGCGCCCGACGCGCGCGGCTTCGGGCTGTCCGACTGGCCGGTCGCGCGGCAGGGCGGCGGCCATTACTGGTTCCACGAGTACCTGGGCGATCTCGATGCGCTCGTCGACCGCTATGCGCCGACCGGCGAGGTCAATCTGGTCGGACACAGCATGGGCGCGAACGTCGTGTGTCTGTATGCCGGCGCGCGGCCGGAACGGGTGCGGCGCGTGGTCGACCTCGAGGGGTTCGGGCTTGCGCCGGCCCACGCCGAACAGGCGCCGCGCCGGCTGCGCGGCTGGCTCGACGAGCTGCGCGAGCCGCCCGCGCTGCGGCCGTACGCGTCCCTCGACGACGTGGCGGCGCGCCTGATCAAGACCAATCCGCGGCTCGACCCGCGCCGCGCCGCGTTTCTCGCCGCGCACTGGTCGAAACGCGGCGACGACGGCCTTTACCACCTGCTGGCCGACCCGGCGCACAAGATGCCGGGCCCGCTGTTGTACCGGCTCGACGAAGTGATGGCCATCTGGAAGCAGGTGCGCGCGAAGGTGCTGCACGTCGAGGCCGTCAATTCGCCGACGCTCGCGCACCTCGCCGGCGACATCCCGCTGCCCGAATTCAAGGCGCGCTTCGACGCGTTCCCCGACTGGCGCGAGAAGCTCGTCGAGGATGCCGGCCACATGGTGCATCACGACCAGCCCGAGCAGATCGCGTCGCTGATCGAGGCGTTCTGCGCGTAGGCGCGTGGCGGCGCCGGCACGGCAGGCGGGCGGCGCAATTGCCGCGTTGCAGTAGAATGAGGCCTTACCTGCCATGCCGACGATGAACGCCGATCTCCACTGCCATTCCAATGTTTCCGACGGGTTGCTGTCGCCTGCCGACGTCGCGCGCCGCGCGCATGCGGGCGGCGTGACCCTGTGGGCGCTGACCGACCACGACGAGATCGGCGGCCAGGCGGCGGCACGCAGCGAGGCGGAAGCGCTCGGCATGCGCTATCTGAGCGGCGTGGAGATTTCGGTCACGTGGGCTTCGCGCACCGTGCACATCGTCGGTCTGCATATTGATCCCGCCCATCCGGCGCTGGTCGACGGCCTGTACCGCACCCGGCACGGCCGCGCGGCGCGCGCGCTGGCGATCGCGGAGCAGCTCGCGACGCTCGGCATACCCGGCGCGTACGAAGGCGCGCTGAAATACGTATCGAATCCCGATCTGATCTCGCGCACGCACTTCGCGCGCTTTCTCGTCGAGAACGGCCACGCCGAATCGACGACCGACGTGTTCGACCGCCTGCTCGGCGACGGCAAGCCCGGCTTCGTCCCGCATCGCTGGGCGTCCTTGTCCGACGCGGTCGGCTGGATCCGTGCGGCGGGCGGCGAAGCGGTGGTCGCGCATCCGGGCCGCTATCGCTATACGCCGGTCGAATTCGACGCGTTTTTCGGCGAGTTCATCGATCTCGGCGGTCGCGCGATCGAGGTCGTCACGGGCAGTCACACGCCCGACCAGTACCGCGAATACGCGGACGTCGCGCGCCGCTTCGGTTTCGAGGTGTCGCGCGGCTCGGACTTCCACGCGCCGGGCGAGGGCCGCATCGAGCTCGGCGGCCTGCCGCCGTTGCCGCCCGACCTGACGCCGGTCTGGGAGCGCTGGCTCTGACGTCGGGCGGCTTCGGCCGCCCGCGTTGCCGCCGATGCGCATCCGACTTCTCCCTCTTTACGTGTCCCCATGTCCCAGTTCTTCAGGATTCATCCGGATAATCCGCAGCCGCGCCTGATCAAGCAGGCGGTGGAGATCGTCAGCAAGGGCGGCGTGATCGCGATGCCGACCGATTCGAGCTATGCGCTCGCGTGCCATCTCGACGACAAGGATGCGGTCGAGCGCGTGCGCCGGATTCGTGGCCTCGACGAGAAGCAGCATCTGTCGCTGCTCGTGCGCGACCTGTCGGAGCTCGCCAACTTCGCGATGGTCGACAACCGCCAGTACCGGCAGATCAAGTCGGTGACGCCGGGCCCGTACGTGTTCATTCTGCAGGCGACGAAGGAGGTGCCGCGCCGGCTGTCGCACCCGTCGCGCAAGACGATCGGGTTGCGCGTGCCCGATCACGCGATCACGCTCGCGCTGCTGGAGTCGCTTGGCCAGCCGCTGCTCGGCACGACGCTGATCCTGTCGCCGGACGACGAACCGCTGAACGATCCCGAGGAAATCCGCACGCGGCTCGAGAAACAGGTCGACCTCGTGATCGACGGCGGTGCGTGTCCGCGCGAACCGTCGACGGTGATCGACCTGACCGGCGATGCGCCCGAACTCGTCCGCGCGGGGCGCGGCGCGCTCGAACCGTTCGGGCTCTCGGCCGCATGACGCGCCGTGCCATTTTTGCGCGAGTGCGCTTGTTACAATAACGCGATATGGATGCTTCCCTGATACAGACCATCGCCGTCTACGCGCTGCCCGTGATCTTCGCGATCACGCTGCACGAGGCCGCGCATGGTTACGCCGCGCGCCTGCTCGGCGACAACACCGCCTACGCGATGGGGCGCGTGTCGTTCAATCCGATGCGCCACATCGACCCGCTCGGCACGATCGCGATTCCGCTCGCGATGTACTTCCTGACCGGCGGCGCGTTCCTGTTCGGCTATGCGAAGCCGGTGCCGGTGTCGTTCGGCAACCTGCGCAATCCGCGCTGGGGCAGCCTGTGGGTCGCGCTCGCGGGGCCGGCCTGCAACTTCGTGCAGGCGCTGGTCTGGGGCCTGCTGACCCTCGTGCTGCCGGCCGTCGGCATCGACGAGCCGTTCTTCACGCGGATGGCGTTCGCCGGCGTCAGCGCGAACCTCGTGCTCGGCGTGCTGAACCTGTTCCCGCTGCCGCCGCTCGACGGCGGCCGCATCCTGGCGGCGCTGCTGCCGACCAGGCAATCGATCGCGCTGTCGCGCATCGAGCCGTACGGTTTCATCATCGTCCTCGTGCTCGTCACGACGGGCGTGCTGACGAATTTCTGGCTGCGTCCGCTCGTCAACGTCGGTTACGCCGTCCTGAGCGCCGTCCTGTCTCCCTTCGCCTCGCTTTTCTAACGACAATCATGTTCCCAGAACGTATTTTCTCCGGCATGCGACCCACCGGGTCGCTGCACCTCGGTCATTACCACGGCGTGCTGAAAAACTGGGTGAAGCTGCAGTCCGAGTACCCGTGCTTCTTCTGCGTCGTCGACTGGCATGCGCTGACGACGCACTACGAGACGCCCGAGGTCATCGAGAAGAACGTGTGGGACGTGCTGATCGACTGGCTCGCGTCGGGCATCGACCCGGCGCAGGCGACGCTGTTCATCCAGAGCAAGGTGCCCGAGCACGCGGAACTCGCGCTGCTGCTCGGCATGAGCACGCCGCTCGGCTGGCTCGAACGCGTGCCGACCTACAAGGAGCAGATGGAGAAGCTGAAGGACAAGGATCTGTCCACCTACGGCTTCCTCGGCTATCCGGTGCTGATGGCCGCCGACATCCTGCTGTATCGCGGCTCGCTCGTGCCGGTCGGCGAGGACCAGGTGCCGCACGTCGAGATGACGCGCGAGATCGCGCGCCGCTTCAACTACCTGTACGGCCGCGAGCCCGGTTTCGAGGAGAAGGCGCTCGAAGCCGCGAAGAAGCTCGGCGGCAAGCGCGCGAAGCTCTATCACGAGTTGCGTAACGCGTATCAGCAGGAAGGCGACGACGAGGCGCTCGAACAGGCGCGCGCGATGCTGCAGGAATCGCAAAGCCTGTCGATGAGCGACCGCGAGCGCCTGTTCGGCTATCTCGAAGGCGCACGCAAGATCATCCTGGTCGAGCCGCAGGCGCTGCTGACCGAAGCGTCGCGGATGCCGGGCCTCGACGGGCAGAAGATGTCCAAGTCGTACGGCAACACGATCGGCCTGCGTGAAGACGCCGAGACGATCACGAAGAAGGTCCGTACGATGCCGACCGATCCCGCACGCGTGCGCCGCACCGATCCGGGCGATCCCGACAAGTGCCCGGTGTGGCAGCTTCACCAGGTCTATACGGACGAAGCGACGCACGAATGGGTGCAGAAGGGCTGCCGCTCGGCAGGCATCGGTTGCCTCGACTGCAAGCAGCCGGTCGTCGAAGGCATCCTGCGCGAACAGCAGCCGATGCTCGAGCGTGCGCAGAAGTACATGGACGATCCGTCGCTGTTGCGTGCGATCGTCGCGGACGGTTGCGACAAGGCGCGCAAGTACGCGACGGAAACGATGCGCGACGTGCGCGACGCGATGGGCCTGTCGTACAACTGATCCGGCGCATGAGCGAGTCCGTCATCGCCGCCGCGGGCGGCCACGTCGGCCAGACCGAGCCGTCGCGCTGGGTCGAGCAATGGGCGCGGCTCGTGCGGGCCGGCGGGGCGGTGCTCGACGTCGCGGCGGGCGGCGGCCGCCATGCGCGCTGGTTCGCGTCGCGCGGGCATCCGGTCGTCGCGCTCGACCGCGATCCGGCTGCGCTGGCCGCGTTGCGCGCGATTCCCGGCGTCGCCGCCCGCGCCGCCGATCTCGAAGGCGCGCCATGGCCGCTGCCGGCCGACGAGCGGTTCGCGGCCGTGATCGTCACGAACTATCTGCATCGCCCGCTCTGGCCCCATCTGCTCGCTGCCGTGGCGCCGGGCGGCGTGCTGATCTACGAAACCTTCGCGCAAGGAAACGAAACGGTCGGAAAGCCGTCCAACCCCGCGTTCCTGCTCGCCCCGGGCGAGTTGCTGGACGCCGTGCACGGCCATCTGCGGGCGGTCGCGTACGAGGACGGTTTCGTCGCCGCGCCGCGCGAGGCGTTCGTCCAGCGTCTTTGCGCAGTGCGCGAGGGCGCGACCCCAAAGGCGGGGGCGGGAATTCCACGTTACGAACTGCCCGGCTAATCCGCTACAATCTCAATGTTTACCGGTACACAATCAATCGCGTTTCATGGCTAACGGCACCCAAGACGGCATTCAAATCCGCGGCAGCATCCCCGCGATCGTCACCCCGATGCTCGAAGACGGCAGTCTCGACCTGCCGGCGTTTCGCAAACTGATCGACTGGCACATCGCGGAAGGCACCGATGCACTCGTCGTCGTCGGTACGAGCGGCGAGTCGGCAACGCTCAACGTCGAAGAGCACATCCTGATGATCCGCACGGCGGTCGAGCATGCGGGCAAGCGCATCCCGATCATCGCGGGCGCGGGCGGCAACTCGACCGCGGAGGCGATCGAGCTGACGAAGCACGCGAAGGCGGTCGGCGCGGACGCGACGCTGCAGGTCGTGCCGTACTACAACAAGCCGACGCAGGAAGGCATGTACCGCCACTTCCGGACGATCGCCGAAGCGGTCGACCTGCCGGTGATCCTGTACAACGTGCCGGGCCGGACGGTCGCGGACATGGCGCACGAGACGACGCTGCGCCTCGCGCAGGTGCCGGGCATCATCGGCGTGAAGGAAGCGACCGGCAACATCGATCGCGCCGCCCACCTGATCAAGGCCGCGCCGAAGCATTTCGCGATCTACAGCGGCGACGATCCGACCGCGATCGCGCTGATGCTGCTCGGCGGCCACGGCAACATCTCGGTGACCGCGAACGTCGCGCCGCGTGCGATGAGCGAGCTGTGCCGCGCGGCGCTGGCCGGCGACGTGCAGACGGCCCGTACGCTGCACATGAAGCTGCTGTCGCTGCACAAGAACCTGTTCATCGAAGCGAACCCGATCCCGGTGAAGTGGGCGCTGCAGGCGATGGGCAAGATGCAGGGCGGCATTCGGCTGCCGCTCACGGCGCTTGACGAGCGCTGCCACGATGCCGTGCGTTCGGCCCTCGTCGAGGCCGGCGTTCTCGCCTGATGCCGAGGCGGCCGCGTCCTGCGGCCGCCGGCTCGACCCCTGATCAACCCGCACCGGCCGGCTCCGTCCGGCGCCGCTCCTGACGAGCGTTCTAGCAAGACGAAGGATTTCATGAAACGTTTCGCCTTTTCCTCTCGTGCCGTCCAGTTGTCGGTGATGGCGCTGGCGCTGGGCGCGCTCGCCGGCTGCGATACGCTGAACGACTACCTGGCCCCTGACCGGGTCAACTACAAGAACACTGGTTCGGCGCCGCCGCTCGCGGTGCCGAGCGACCTGAAGCCGGTGCCGACGACGCAGCAGTTCGTCGCGCCGCCGACCAATGCCGGGCTCGGCACGCTGCCGCCGCGGGCCACGACGCAGGCCGGCAATGCGACCGACGGCATCCCGAGCGCGCAGGATCCGCTCGGCATGCACATCGAGCGCGACGGCGATCGCCGCTGGCTCGTCGTCGACGGCCGGACGCCCGAGCAGCTGTGGCCGATCCTGAAGGAGTTCTGGCAGGAGAACGGCTTCTCGCTGAAGACCGATGCGCCGTCGACGGGCATCATGGCCACCGACTGGGCCGAGAACCGCGCGAACATTCCGGACGACTGGTTCCGTCGCACGATCGGCAAGGTCATCGATTTCGCCTATTCGTCGGGGACGCGCGACCGCTTCCGCACGCTCGTGAACCGGACGTCGGACGGCAACACCGACATCTCGATCACGCACAGCGCGATGGAAGAAATGATGGTCGGCCCGCAGGGCGGCACGTCGTCGCGCTGGGAAGAGCGTCCGCGCAACCCGGTGCTCGAAGCCGTGTTCCTGTCGAAGCTGATGCAGAAGTTCGGCCTGACCGACGCGCAGGCGAAGCAGTTGCTGACCGATGCGCGCCCCGCGACGGCGCCGGCGCAGGTCGCCGACACGAGCGGCGGTGCAGCGACGCTGCAACTGGCCGAGTCGTTCGACCGCGCGTGGTTGCGCGTGGGCCTGGCGCTCGACCGGACCAACTTCACGGTCGACAATCGCGACCGCGAGAAGGGGGTCTACACCGTGCGCTACGCGAACTCGATGGAAGAGCTCAAGCGTGACGGTCTGTTCGGCAAGCTGTTCTACGGCGGCCCGTCGGCGGCCAAGCCCGGCAAGGAATATCTGATCAACGTGCGCGCGCAGGGCAATGGCGGTACGCAGGTCGCCGTGGTCGGCGCGGACGGCCAGATCGACAACTCGTCGGACGCGCAGCGGCTCATCTCGCTGCTGCACGCGCAACTGAACTGAGCGCGTGCGATTCGCCAGCCTCGGAAGCGGCAGCGAAGGCAACGCGCTGGTCGTCGAGGCCACGAGCGGCACGACGACCACCCGCGTGCTGCTCGACTGCGGCTTTTCCGCCAAGGAGGTCGAGCGCCGGCTCGGCCGACTGAATCTCTGCATCGCCGATCTCGATGCGATCCTCATTACCCATGAACACAGCGACCACGTCGGCAGTGCGCTGACGCTCGCACGCCGTGCGTCGCTGCCGCTCTACATGAGCTGGGGCACCGCGCGCGCGGTCGGCGCGGACGAGGCCGATGTCGATCTCCACGTGCTGTGGGGCGACGAGACGGCCGCGATACGCGATCTGGCCGTGATGCCCTATACGGTCCCCCACGATGCGCGGGAACCGCTCCAGTTCGTCTTCACGGACGGAAGCCGCCGGCTCGGCGTGCTGACGGACGTCGGGATGGCCACGCCGCACATCACGGCCGTCCTGAGCGGCTGTGACGCGCTGGTGCTCGAATCCAACCACGATACCGCGATGCTGGCCGCCAGCCGCTATCCGCAGTCGCTGAAGGCGCGGATCGGCGGCAATCACGGCCACCTGAGCAACGACGCGGCGGCGGACATCCTCGCGTCGCTCGAACGCAGCCGTCTCCAGCATCTGGTCGCGGCCCATCTAAGCCAGCAGAACAACCTGCCGGAACTGGCTCGCCAGGCGTTTGGCGGTGTACTCGGGACGGACGGGGAGGACGTGATCGTGGCCTCGCAGGACGCGGGCTTCGACTGGCTGATGCTCGTGTGAGCGGGCAGGGGTTGATGCGGCAGCTTCAAGCGGCTGCCGGGCGCGCGATTCGAAAGCGGCAGACGTAAAAAAACCGGCCCTCGGGCCGGTTTTTTTCAGCTGATGCTGAAGGCTTACTGGCTTGCGCCCGAAGCCGGAGCAGCCGTCGCTGCCGAAGCAGCCGACGCCACTGCAGCAGCAGCGTCGCTCGCAGCAGCCGTTGCCGACGAAGCAGCAGCCGAAGCGTCGCTCGCAGCACCAGCAACTGCCGAAGCAGCCGACGAAGCAGCAGCAGCCGCGTCGCTTGCAGCCGACGAAGCAGCTTGATCAGCGCTCTTGTTGCAAGCAGCCAGTGCAACAGCAGCCAACAGGGAAGCTACGAGGAGGGATTTCTTCATGATCACGTCCTTTTATGGTTAAAGGTAAGCAACAGCGCGAAACAATACCGGTAATGTGCTCCAACACCGACCTGGGCCGCTGGTGGAGACGCACTTCTAGAGCGTGAATCTTCCCTACGGCTTGGGCGGAAATTATATGCACTTTCCTATCGACCGTCGACAAATGCGGGGTCAATACGTTGTCTTTCCCATACAGAATTTGATCTGTACGGGCATACGGGGCGACTCACACTAATTCCGGCTTCCGACCCGTATCCAGCCCGCACGATACCACTCGTGCAACAAAGCTGTCATCGACGGAACCCGGGATAGTGTTACAAACCGTTTCGCCTCCATCTGGCGTCGATTGGCCAATTCGGGCAGCCATTCATCGGCTTGCTCGAGCGGCCCTTCCTCGCCATTAATGAAGTACGAGCGCGCGTTATACATCAATGCAGCCCTTCTGTCGAGACGCACGCCACGGCGTGACGCTTGCGTGACGAACGCGGCCTCGGATAGCGGACGCTCGGGCGGGTCGAAAACGACGCTCGGTTTGGGCTCGCTCAGGTAGCAGCCGAGGAATTCGGCGACGTCGCGCTTGCGCCAGCGGATCGCGTCGACGATCTCGGCGACACGGTCGATCATGGCCGGCGGCAATTGCGCGGGCGCGTCGACGGCCGGCTGCTTCGGATCGCGGTAGAGGTCGTCGCCGCGCGCGTCGCGCAGGCCGCCGCGCTCCGCGAGGTAGTACAGGAACTGGGCGCCCAGCTCGCCGGCGGACGGGGCCCGGAAGCCGATCGAGCAAGTCATGCACTCGCCTTCGGCGACGCCGTCGTGCGCGATGTGCGGCGGCAGGTACAGCATGTCGCCGGGCTCCAGCACCCATTCGTCGCTCGGCTCGAAGTTTTCGAGAATCTTCAGCGGCACGTCCGGCTGCAGCGACAGATCCTTCTGCGCGCCGACCCGCCAGCGGCGCCGGCCTTCGACCTGCAGCAGGAATACGTCATATGAATCGAAGTGCGGGCCGACGCCGCCGCCGTCCGTCGCATACGAGATCATCAGATCGTCCAGCCGCGCGTCAGGGATGAAGCGGAAGCGGTCGAGCAGCGCGCGGGCCGCGTCGACGTGCAGATCGAGCCCCTGCACGAGCAAGGTCCAGGATTTGCGCGTGACCGCAGGCAGCGAGTCGGGCTCGAACGGACCGTGCGCCAGTTGCCACTTGTTACGAAAATGGGTGATCAATCGCGATTCCGCGTCATAGTCGGCGGCGAGCTCGAACAATGCGTCGCGCGTGACCGGCGACGCGACGCCGGGAATTGCCTGGCGGATCAGCAGCGGCTTTTTCTGCCAGTAGCCGCGCATGAATTGCGCCGGCGTGAGGCCGCCGAGCAGCGGCGTGGGAAGATCGGAGGGCGGCGCGCCGAGCGGGGCGGCAGCGGCATCCCGCGGTTCGGCTTGAGACCGGTTGCGCATCGTATAATGGGACTTGTACTTGGGAGAATTGGATGAAAATCGCAAAAAACACCGTCGTATCGGTCACTTACAAGCTGTCGGACGCACAGGGCAATCTGATCGAGGAAAGCGACGAGCCGATGGTCTATCTGCACGGCGGCTATGATGGCACGTTCCCCAAGATCGAGGAACAGCTCGACGGGCACGAGGCGGGCTACCAGGCGCAGATCCAGCTCGAGCCGGAGGACGCCTTCGGCGACTACGATCCCGAGCTCGTGAAGATCGAGCCGCGCGATCGTTTTCCCGAGCCGCTCGAAGTGGGCATGCAGTTCGAAGGCACGCCGGAAGACGCCGACGAGGAAGTCGACTCGCTGATCTATACGGTCACCGATATCGCCGAAGACAAGGTCGTGCTCGACGGCAATCACCCGCTGGCGGGCATGGCGCTGCGTTTCGCGCTGACCGTGAAGGACGTTCGCGAAGCCACCGAAGACGAAATCGAGCACGAGCACGCGCATGGCGCGGAAGGGCTCGAGATCGTCGACGAGGACGACGACGAGGACGGCGAAGCGCCGTCAGGGCGTACGCTGCACTGAGCTTGCCGGCAGGCCCGGCGCCGGCCCTGATGCGGCGGGCGGTGCCGGCCACGACGCGCCGCCCGGTGCGCCGCCCGGTGCGGCGCCGTCGCCCTGCAACGGCGGCGCGACCGACGACGCGTCGGGCAGCGCCGGCAGTGCGGGGATTTCCGGCATCTGCGGCAGCGGCACGTCGTCGCGCGGCACGAGCGGCAGCGTGGGCGGCACCGGCAGATTCTTCGGCACCTCCTGCAGGCTCACGTTGAAGATCGTCTGCCGCGCCGGCGATACGGTCACCTTGACCCACTGATTCGCCGGATGGCGCGGTCCGATCGCGACGCGCGTCACGTTTCCTACCAGCTCACCGTCGTCGGCATGCAGCGGACGGTCGATCAGAAAGCCGTTCGCCAGCGGTTCGCCGCTCGCGTGCATCACCAGTATCGGGCCGCGGAACGTCGCCGCCGCCTTCACCAGCGTTCGTTTCAATTCACGGAAGCCGTCGCGCACGCGCGGCCGGTTGAAACGCAGCCACGCGAAGCGCTCCGAGCGTTCGTAGCGTTCGAACTGCGGATCGCCCTCGAAAATCACGACCATCGCGCGGGCTTCGCGCCGCTTCGCATATTCGGCGGCGTGGTCGATCCAGAAGCCGTTCGCGATGATGCGGTCCTCGAATTCGCCGTTGCGGCCGCCCGCCGTCAAATAATGATTGTTCGGCGCGGGCGCATTGAGTGCGACGTAGACGATGTCGTCGCGCATCCAGCGTGCGTTCTCGCGATATGGCCGGAACCGTGCGACTTCGCTTTCCCTCGTTATCTGCAGCGCACCGGGGTCGGGCAGCGCCGACTCGGCGAGCAGCGTCTGTCGCACGAAATCGAGCCGCTCGACCGGATCGTAGCCGCCGCCGGCCGCGGTGTTGCACGCGATCCAGTCGTCGTGGCCGGGAATGAACACGAGCGGCACGCGCGCCGAATCCAGGATCGCGCCGCGCTGCGAATACAGCGTGTCGCGGCATGCTTCCTTCGGGCCTTTGAGATCGCCCGCGTAGACCACGAACGCGAGATTGCGCTCGCGTGCGATCGCATCGAGCAGCCGCTGCGCGGCCGGTTCGTCCGCCGGCCCGTTGATGACGCCCGATACCACCGCGAACGAGTGGGGTGCGGCGCTGCGCTTGGGCGGCGCGGCCAGCGCGCCGGCCTGCGCCAGCGCAAGCAGTGTCGCGGCGAGCGCGGCGGCAGCGCGGGCCGGCAGGCCCCGCGGAATGCGCTTACGCGTGCCCGTCGGCATCGTACGACCGGACCAGCGTGCGCAATTCGTACAGCAGGTCGAGCGCCTCGCGCGGCTTGAGATCGTCGGGATCGATGTCGCGCAGCTTGTCGAGCGCCGGATGCGGCGCGGCGGGCAGCGCGGGCGCGTCCGCGCATTCGAGATCGTCGATGGCTGCCGGCGGCGCGCTGAAGAGATCGAGTTGCGGCGTGTGCTGGGATGCCGACTGCTGTTCGAGATACGCGAGGTGCTTGCGCGCGGCGCGGATCACGGGCGCCGGGACGCCCGCGAGCTGCGCGACCTGAAGGCCGTAGCTCTGGTTCGCCGGGCCTTCGTTGACCGCATGCAGGAATACGATCCCGTGGCCGTGTTCGACGGCCGACAGATGGACGTTGGCCGCCTGCGGGAATTCGGCCGGCAGTTGCGTCAGCTCGAAGTAGTGCGTCGCGAACAGCGTGTAGCACGCGTTGTGCGCCAGCAGGTGGCGCGCGATGGCCCAGGCGAGCGCGAGGCCGTCGAAGGTCGACGTGCCGCGGCCGATCTCGTCCATCAGCACGAGGCTTTGCGGCGTCGCGTCGTTGAGGATCGCCGCGGCTTCGGTCATCTCGACCATGAACGTCGAGCGGCCGCCCGCGAGATCGTCGGCCGCGCCGATGCGCGTGAAGATTCGGTCGATCGGGCCGAAGCACGCCGATTTCGCCGGCACGTAGCTGCCGACGTACGCCATCAGCGCGATCAGCGCGGTCTGCCGCATGAACGTGGACTTACCGCCCATGTTCGGCCCGGTGATCAGCAGCAGCTTGCGATCGGCGCCGAACCGGCAGTCGTTCGCGATGAACTGCTCGACCTGCGCTTCGACGACCGGATGGCGACCCTGCTCGATTTCAATGCCGATCTCGTCGGTGAAGGTCGGGGCGACCCAGTCGAGCGCACGCGCGCGTTCGGCGAAGGCGGCCAGCAGGTCGAGTTCGGCGAGGGCCGATGCGACGCGCTGGCACTCGGGGATGAACGGCAGCAGCGCCTGCAACACCGAGTCGTACAGCGCACGCTCGCGCGCCAACGCGCGCTCCTGTGCGGACAGCGCCTTGTCCTCGAAGGTTTTCAGTTCCGGCGTGATGTAGCGCTCGGCGTTCTTCAGCGTCTGGCGGCGGCGGTAATCGTCGGGCACCTTGTCGGTCTGGCCGCGCGTGACCTCGATGTAGAAGCCGTGCACCTTGTTGTATTCGACGCGCAGGTTCGCGATGCCGGTGCGCGCGCGCTCGCGCGCTTCGAGATCGATCAGGAACTGCCCGCAGTTCTCCGAAATGTCGCGCAGCTCGTCGAGCTCGGCATCGTAGCCGCGCGCGATCACGCCGCCGTCGCGCACCATCGCGGCCGGCTCGGTGGCGATCGCGCTCGTCAGCAGGTCGAGGCATTCGGCGGGCGGTACGAGCGCTGCGTCGATGCGCGCAAGCGCATCCGCGCTCGCGACGATCGCGCCGATGCGCTCGCGCAGCGCCGGCAGCGCGGCGAACGTATCGCGCAGGCTCGACAGGTCGCGCGGACGCGCCGACAGCAGCGCGAGACGCCCGGTGATCCGTTCGACGTCGGCGATCTGGCGCAGCGCGCTGCGCAGCGCATCGAGGCTCGCGTTGGCCGGTGCATCGAGCAGCGCGCCGATCGCCTGTTGGCGCGACTGCGCGGCAACCGACGCGCGCGGCGGGTGATGCAGCCAGTGGCGCAGCAGGCGGCTGCCCATCGTCGTGCAGCAGGTGTCGAGCAGCGAATACAGCGTGGGCGACTCGGTGCCGCGCAGCGTCTCGGTGAGTTCGAGGTTGCGGCGCGTGGCCGGATCGAGACCGATGTATTCGGTTTCGTTCTCGACCTTCAGGCTGCGCACGTGCCGCAGTTGCTGGCCTTGCGTGGCCGCTGCGTAGAGCAGCAGCGCGCCGGCCGCGCCGCACGCGCTCGTCAGCGAATGCGCGCCGAAACCGTCGAGGCTCGCGACGTCGAGCTGGTCGCACAGGCGCTGCGTGCCCGACGCGATGTCGAAGTGCCAGGCCGGCACGCGCTTGCTTGCGCCCGCGCCGGCGGGAATGGCGTCGGTTGCACCGTCCGGCGTCAGGATTTCGGCCGGCCGGATGCGTTCGAGCGCGGCGGCAAGCTGCTCGGGCTCGATTTCGGCGAGCCGCAATGCGCCGCTCGCGAGGTTCAGCCACGCGAGGCCGATATTGACCGCGACGCCGCGCTTGTTGTGGCCGGTGCACATCGCGAGCAGGTAGACGTCGTTCTTGTCGGACAGCAGCGCGGCATCGGTCAGCGTGCCGGGTGTGACGACGCGTACGACCTTGCGCTCGACCGGGCCCTTCGACGTGGCCGGATCGCCGATCTGCTCGCAGATCGCGACCGATTCGCCCATCTTCACGAGCTTCGCGAGATACTGCTCGACCGCGTGATGCGGGACGCCGGCCATCTTGATCGGCGTGCCGGCCGACGCGCCGCGCTGCGTGAGGGTCAGGTCGAGCAGGCGCGCCGCTTTTTCCGCATCCTCGAAGAACAGCTCGTAGAAGTCGCCCATCCGGTAGAAGACGAGCGTGTCCGGATGATCGGCCTTGATGCGCAGGTACTGCTGCATCATCGGGGTATGGCCGGCAAAGGCCTCGGGCGACAGCGTGGTCATAGGTCAGGCATGAAGTTGTTGCTTGGGTTGCCCGAGTTTACCAGTGGCTTCGACGTCCACGCGCGAAGTTCGCCGTTTGGCCAGGTGCAAGCGATGGCGAGCGGCAGCGGGCGATGCCTACTTGCTCTCGTCCAGCGCGTCGTTCCAGACCTTCGCGCCCCGCTCGTGCGAGGCAACGCCTTTGAAGAACGACTCGATGGCGGCGCGCATATCGAAGTCGTCACACTTGTCCCACAAGACGAGTTTGGGTTTGTGTACGCGGAAGTCGCCGGTGCTCTTCGGCGTGTATGCGACCGCAATGGCCGCCCTTGCCGACGGGAAAGCGTAGGACCGCGCTTCCAGAACGATCGCATCGAGCTTTTTGCCATCGGGAGTCGCGAGCCGGCCGTCGTACGCCAGTACGCCGTCGCTTGCGTTGGACGGATCGCAGTCGAGACGCTTTCGACCTTGCGCGACTGCCTCGGCTGCATCGTCGAACACCAGCCGCTCGATTTTCCGTTGACCGTCGTCGGTCTGAAATGCCGCGATGGGGGTAAGGCCATCTGCGTCGGAGACACACCAGACGGCATGCGCCGCAATAAAACCAGCGAGTTCGAAGGCGGTAAGCATGATAGTGGGGGCGGATAGGTCAGAGCCGAGCGCTCATATGACCGGGAAAGTTGCTTTCGACCGCACGAGTTTACCAGCGGTCCAAACGGGACCGCTCGCAGTTCGCCATTCGGTCGGTTGTCGGCGATGGCGATCGGCTGCCATGTGAGAGACGTGCCCACTCGACTGCCAGCCCACAAAGCAAAGCGTCCGACGTCGCCGGACCGCTCCCGCATCGCTGGATACCCCGCGCCACCAAACTGGCAAGATGGGTTCACCGGTGCCTACAATCAGACCAATGCGTGCGCCGATTCCGAAAGACTTTCCCCAACGCCCCGTATCGGCGACTCGATTTCGTCTCGCGGGCGCCGCCGCGTCGATTACCTTGGAGCAACAGGAGAACCCGATGATCAAAGTCAGTGTCATGTACCCGTACGCCGCAGGCGCGCGATTCGATCATGCTTACTATCGCGAGCGGCATATGCCGATGGTGAAACAGCGCCTCGGCGCCGCATGCCTGTACTACACGGTGGACAAGGGAATCGCCGGTGGCGCTCCAGGCATGGATCCCGTGTACGTGGCCAAGTGCGACTTCGTCTGTACTTCCTTCGAAGCTTTCCAGGCGGCCCGCGATCCGCATGCGCAGGAGATCATGGCCGACATTGCCAATTACACGGATATACGCCCCGTGCTGCAGATCAGCGAGGTGGTCGTGGAGCGTTCGGAAACCTGATCCAGGTTCCGATATCGTCAGGCATTGCATGCGCGCGCGACTTACGCGGCCTGGCCACGCCGCGCCTCGCCCCGCGGTGCCGATGTCCGGTTTCCGTCATGGCCACCGGTACGTCGCCTTGACCGGCCCTCATTTCGTCGGGGATGCAAGCCAACGCCTTGGGGCGAACGGGGAGAATCGGATCCGTCCGGAAACGCCATGACCTGCGAAACGTTTGGCAAACTGCGTCATCCGGCCCATCCGTCTTTCTGCTGGCCGATACGCTCGGGACTTACACCGATTCGCGTCGCAAAACTGAAACTTGGGCCCGTGTCGACGAGATCGGCGTGCTACGCTGAAACGTCGATGTATAAAAATACAATAGATTAACGGGGCACGAACATGAAGCAGGCCGTACAGGATGTCGGGGGAGCGTGCGCGCAAAGTACGCCGGTGTCGCCCATGACCGCGGTCGCGGGCAAGTCGGAGCGGATCGATCCGATCGAGCTTGGCGCTCGCGTGTCTTCGGTGACCGTGCTGGGCGCATTCGCTTATCTGATTTATATGCAGTGGCGATTGAACCCGAGCCGGATCACGCTGATCCTGCTGCTGGTTTCCGCGGGACTGACCGTCGGAATGTCGGCTTTCGCGAAACTGCCGAAGCGGCGCGACTGGCATCCCGTCGCGGTGATCGTGGCGTTGGGCGGTTCGTTCTACTGCCTTGCCTATCAGCTGAACGCCAGTACGCAACTGATTCCGGAATGGGCAGGCGGCGTCTGGCAAATTTCCGGGATTGCGTGGCAACTGTTCGCGAAGCTGTCGCTGGGGCGCTCGTTCGGTCTGCTGCCGGCGAATCGCGGGGTCGTTTCGACCGGGGCGTACCGGTTCATGCGTCATCCGATCTATGCCGGTTACCTGTTGTCCGAAATCGGCTTCCTGCTTGCGAATTTCAGTACCCGAAACCTGCTCACGATCGGCATCTGGATGCTGCTGCAGATCGCGCGAATCGTCATGGAGGAGCGGGTGTTGTCGGAAGACGCCGATTATCGTACGTACAAGACGAAGGTGCGGTACCGGTTGATTCCGGGCGTGTTTTGACGGGAACACCGAAAGCGCGCGACGGCCGGGCGCCGATCGCGCTTGGGCGCGGCGGACACGTGAAAGCCGGCGCGCTCGGGTCACGGACCTTCGCGCGCCGGCCCCGTATCGCAGATCAGGACGCGTGCGCCGACGTCAGGCTGAGCGCCACTGCCTGCGCGACCTCGATCCCGTCGATCGCTGCCGAATAGATGCCGCCCGCATAGCCGGCGCCTTCGCCGGCCGGATACAGGCCTTCGACGTTCAAGCTCTGGTAGTCGTCCTTGCGCCGAATCCGGATCGGCGACGACGTGCGCGTTTCCACGCCGGTGAGCACGGCATCGTGCATCGCGAAGCCGGCGATCTTCTTGTCGATCTCGGGCAGCGCTTCGCGGATCGCTTCGATCGCGTAGTCCGGCAGCGCGGTGCTGAGATCGGTCGGATTCACGCCGGGCTTGTACGACGGCTCCACGGTGCCCAGCGACGTCGACGGCCGGCCCGCGATGAAATCGCCGACCAATTGGCCCGGCGCGCGGTAATCGCCGCCGCCGAGTTCGAATGCGCGTTCTTCCCATTTGCGCTGGAACGCGATGCCGGCGAGCGGGCCGCCCGGATAGTCGTCCGGCGTGATGCCGACGACGATGCCCGCATTCGCATTGCGCTCGGCGCGGGAATACTGGCTCATCCCGTTGGTGACCACGCGGCCGGGCTCCGAGGTCGCGGCGACCACCGTGCCGCCTGGGCACATGCAGAAGCTGTAGACGGCGCGCCCGTTGCTTGCGTGGTGGACCACCTTGTAGTCGGCCGCGCCGAGCTGCTTGTGGCCCGCGAACTTGCCGAAGCGGCTGCGATCGATCAGCCCCTGCGGATGTTCGATGCGAAAACCGAGCGAGAACGGCTTGGCTTCGATGTAGACGCCGCGGTCGTGCAGCATCTGGAACGTGTCGCGCGCGCTGTGGCCCACGGCCAGCACCACGCGGTCGCACCGCAGCGTTTCCCCGTTCGACAGCTTGAGCGCGCGCACCTTGCCCTGGTCGATGTCGATGTCGTCGACGCGGGTTTCGAAACGCACTTCGCCGCCGAGCTCGTGGATCGACGCGCGCATTTTTTCCACCATGCTGACGAGTCGGAACGTGCCGATGTGCGGCCGGCTCAGATACAGGATGTCCTCGGGTGCGCCGGCCTTGACGAATTCGTCCAGCACCTTGCGGCCATAGTGGTTCGGATCCTTGATCTGGCTGTACAGCTTGCCGTCGGAGAACGTCCCCGCGCCGCCTTCGCCGAACTGCACGTTGGATTCGGGGTTGAGCACGCTCTTGCGCCACAGGCCGAAGGTGTCCTTGGTGCGCTCGCGCACGGCCTTGCCGCGTTCGAGAATGATGGGACGGAAGCCCATCTGCGCGAGGATCAGCCCCGCGAACAGCCCGCACGGCCCCATGCCGATGACGACCGGGCGCAGGAAATCGGCGTGCTCGGGCGCCTTCGTGACGAAGTGATACGTCATGTCGGGCGTCACGCCGCAATGCGGCTTGCCGGCGATGCGCTCGAGCGCGGCCGCCTCGTCGGCGACTTCGACGTCGACGATGTACGTGAGCTTGATGTCGGCGCGCTTGCGTGCGTCGTGCGCGCGGCGGAACACGGTGTAACGGAGCAGTCCGTCTGCCGCCACGCCGAGCTCCGCGAGGCGCGCGCGAATCGCGGCCTCGAGCGCGCTGTCGGGGTGGTCGAGAGGGAGTTTGATTTCGCTTAGCCGTAACATGGGGACTCGGATGCGATTGCCACGGCGCCGTGGCGGTGTTGATACAGGCGGGGCCGGCACGCCGGCGGCGTCGTTCGCCGTGCGGGCATGCCGGACGCAAACCATGCGCTGTCGTTGCCGGACGAGCGGTGCGAGCGGCGGTACGCCGACCCGCACGGGCAACGCGAGCAACTTCAGGATAGGCGCACGAAGCGACCCGTGTGCACGGAAGATTGTCCCGCACTTGGGGCGATCGGCGCGCCATCGTGACGATGCCGCGCGAGCGGTTTGCGCGAAAGCCGCGCCACGCGGGCGCGGCCCGGGCTCATTCCGCTGCCGGATGCACGCGGCTGTAGCGGTTCAGGATCGGGATCATCTGCGCGTAGATCTTCGGGTTCGCGGCGACGATCTCGTGGCGATGCAGGAAATCGGCGTCGCCCGTGTAGTTGCCGACGAGGCCGCCGGCCTCGGTGATCAGCAGGCTGCCCGCCGCCATGTCCCACACGTTGATGCCTTGCTCGAAGAACGCGTCGAGGCGGCCGGCCGCGACGTTCGCGAGGTCGAGCGCCGCCGCGCCCGGGCGGCGCAGGCCCGTGCAGGCCTGCGTCATCTCGGTGAAGAGGCGCGCGTAGGCGTCGAGGCCGTCCTTCTCGCGGAACGGGAAGCCCGTGCCGACCAGCGCGTGCGACAGGCGGTCGCGGCGGCCGACGCGGATGCGGCGGTCGTTCAGGTACGCGCCGCGGCCGCGGGTGGCCGTGAACAGGTCGTTCTTGTTCGGATCGTAGACGACGGCCTGCGTGACGACGCCCTTGTGCTCGAGCGCGATCGATACGCAGTAGTACGGGAAGCCGTGGATGAAGTTGGTCGTGCCGTCGAGCGGATCGATGATCCACTTGAATTCGGATTCGTTCTCCGATTCGCCCGATTCCTCCGCGAGGATCGCGTGGTCGGGGTAGGCGGTCTTCAGCGTCTCGATGATCGCGTCTTCGGCGGCCTTGTCCACTTCGGTGACGAAGTCGTTCTGTTGCTTCTTGCGGATCTCGATCAGGTCGAGATCGAGGGACGCGCGATTGATGATCTGTCCGGCGCGGCGCGCAGCCTTGACAGCAATATTGAGCATGGGATGCATGAGCCTGGATCCTGTAGCCGGCGGCACGGGCCGCCACGAAGTGGGACAACCGCCCGGAACGGCGCAAGCGTGCCGGGGCGAGGTGAGACGCGAATTGACAAAGAGCGGGGTACGACCCGCGCAGCGCCGAGCGCAACGCGTAAAGGCATGATTTTACCCGATTTTCGGCGCTTTCAGGCGACCGGCATGCGGGGAAACCCCCACTGGCCGTCCGGACGAGTGGGTTTGCGGGAGCGATGGCGATACCATACGGCCATTCTGATGAACCGAGTCGTATCGTAGTGGAAACCTCGCAGAACCCCGCCGCGCCGTCCGAATCGGGCGCGGCCTCGTCCTCGCCGCCGACCGGCGGCTTCACGTCCACCCGTTTCGTGCTTGTCGAGCCGAGCCATCCCGGCAACGTCGGGGCGGCCGCCCGCGCGCTGAAGACGATGGGCTTCTCGCGCCTCGTGCTGGTCGCGCCGCGCGTGCCGCACGTGCAGCGCGACCCCGAGGCGATCGCGATGGCCAGCGGCGCGGACGACGTGCTCGCGTCCGCGCACGTCGTGCCGACGCTCGGTGAAGCGCTGTCCGGCGTTCACTGGTCGATCGCGCTGACTGCGCGCACGCGCGAATACGGACCGCCGCGCCTTGCGCCGCGCGCGGCCGCCGCGCAGGCGAGCGCGCAGGTCGGCGCGGGCGACATCGCGCTCGTGTTCGGCAACGAGCGCACCGGCCTTGCGAACGAGCATGTCGAGCAGTGCAGCGCGCTCGCGCACATTCCGGCCAACCCGGCCTACAGTTCGCTGAATCTCGCGCAGGCCGTGCAGGTGCTCGCGTACGAGTTGCGCGTCGCGTTTCTCGAGCAGGCGAGCGAGCCGTCGGCGCAGCCGCAGGCCGAAGCCGGCACGCTCGCGCAGAGCGACGAAATCGAGCGGATGTACGTGCACCTCGAGAACGCACTGATCGCGCTCGACTTCCTCGATCCGCGCAATCCGAAGAAGCTGATGCCGCGGCTGCGGCGCCTGTTCGCGCGCACGGGCCTCGAGCGCGAGGAGGTCAACATCCTGCGCGGCGTCGCGAAGCACATCCTGCTGAAATCGGGCAAGCCGGGCGGCGACGCGTAAGGGGCCCGCGCTCCGATTGTCAGGCGCGGGGGAGTTCGCCGATGAAGGCGGCGTGTGGCCGGACAGGCCATGCAGCGGCCGACCGGCAACGCCGAACCCACTGTTTCTCCCGATCGACCCTCCGCGGAAACCCCGTCGCAGCAAGCGTCCCGGCCGAATACCCGTGCCGGCCGCGGGGTGAACGCGCGGCCGCGTGCGGCCCAGCGCGACTGGCCCTACAATCGCCGGACGTCATAAGCAAATGACCCGGCGCGATAACGGCCGGCATTGCCGGCGATGCGCGCCGGCCTTTTCCCTGATCACATCATGTTCACGAGACTGCGCGAAGACATTGCAACGATTCGCGAGCGGGATCCCGCCGCTCGCAGTGCGTGGGAAGTGCTGACCTGTTATCCGGGGCTGCATGCGCTCGTGCTGCACCGTTTCGCGCATGCATGCTGGCGCGCGAAACGCTACTGGCTCGCGCGATTCGCGTCGCAGGCCGGTCGATTCCTGACCGGGATCGAGATCCACCCCGGCGCGACGATCGGCCGGCGCGTGTTCATCGATCACGGCATGGGTGTCGTGATCGGCGAGACGGCGATCGTCGGCGACGATTGCACGATCTATCAGGGCGTGACGCTGGGCGGCACGTCGCTCACGCGCGGCGCGAAACGCCATCCGACGCTCGAGGCCGGCGTGATCGTCGGTGCGGGCGCGAAGGTGCTCGGCGGGTTCACGGTCGGCGCGGGCGCGAAGATCGGCTCGAACGCGGTGGTCGTCAAGCCGGTGCCGGCGGGCGGTACGGCGGTCGGCAATCCGGCGCGCATCGTGATGCCGGCACAGCCGAAGCCGCAACCCGAACGCGCGGCATTTTGCGCATACGGGATCACGCCGAACGCCGACGATCCGATGTCGCTGGCGATTCACGGGCTGATCGATCACGCGGCGAAGGAAAGCCGCCGCGTCGACGAGATCGTCGCGGCGCTCGAGCGGCTCGGCACGCATCTGGAAACGCTGCAGGGCGCCGACGCGGCGGGCCTCGACCTGCGCAGGCTGTCCGCGGTGCTGGAAGGCAGGACGGTCGAACGCCAGATGTAACGAACGGGAAGGGCGCCGACGGCGGCTGTCGGCGCGGCCGCGGCGGCGTCAGTCGAGCGGCATCGCGTGGATGCCTTCCGCATCGACGCGCAGGTAGCCGCCGCGCGGCGTGCCGTGATCGAGGTCCCAGTCGGGCAGCACCCAGCGGATTCCGCCCGGTTCCGCGTGGCGCGCGGGGCGGTGCGTGTGGCCGTGAATGATCACGCTCGCGCGGCTTTTCCGGAACAGCGCGGCCACGCCTTCCCGCGTGACGTCGTAGAGGGCCGAAGCGGGGCGCATGCGGCCCGCTTCGCTGGTCGAGCGCATGCGTTGCGCGAGCGCGCGGCGCCAGCGGAACGGCCACGCGAGAAACAGCCATTGCGCGACGCGGTTGCGCGCGAAGCGACGGAACATCTGGTAGCCGCGGTCGGCCGTGCATTGCGCGTCGCCGTGCGCGAGCACGATGCGCTGGCCGAACGCGACGATCAGCGAAGGGTCGGGCAGCAGCATCGCGCCGGCCGCCTTCATGAAGCGCCGGCCGAGCAGGAAATCGCGGTTGCCGTGCATCACGTAGAGCGCGATGCCGCGTTCCGAGAACGTGTGCATCAGCGCGGCCATGCGCGCGGCGAACGGATCGTCGTCGAGGATGTCGTCGCCGATCCAGTATTCGAACAGGTCGCCGAGGATGAACACCGAATCGGCGCTGTCGGCGGTGTATCTCACGAAATGCTCGAACGCGGCGACCGTCTTCGGAATCGCTTCGCTCAAATGCAGATCGGAGAGAAACAGGAACGGGCGTGCGGCTTGCGCGTATTCGCGCTCGCCCGGCACGCCCGCGGAGACGCTTCGCGGCGGACTCTCCTGCAACATCGAAGTGCCTCCGTAACGACTGCGCGTCAGACCACCACGGCCTTTTCGATCACGACGTCGTCGGTCGGCACGTCCTGATGGAAGCCGGCGTTGCCCGTCTTGACGCCCTTGATCTTGTCGACCACGTCCTGGCCTTCGACGACCTTGCCGAACACCGCGTAGCCCCAGCCCTGCGGCGTCGGCGACGAGTGGTTCAGGAAGTCGTTGTCGTTCACGTTGATGAAGAACTGGGCGGTCGCCGAATGCGGATCGTTCGTGCGCGCCATCGCGATCGTGTAGTTGTCGTTCTTCAGGCCGTTGTTCGCTTCGTTGTCGATCGGCGCATCGGTCGGCTTCTGCTTCAGGCCCGGCTCGAAGCCGCCGCCCTGGATCATGAAGCCGTTGATCACGCGATGGAACACGGTGCCGTCGTAATGGCCCTTCTTCACGTAGTTCAGGAAGTTCTCGACCGTCTTCGGTGCCTTCGCGGCGTCGAGTTCGAGCTTGATCACGCCGTGGTTCGTATGCAGTTCAACCATGATGAATTCCTTCGGTGAGGCGGTTTAAATGGCACGCGGCCGGTCGTGCGACGCGGCCGCGTGAGGCGCCGGACGTGCCGGCAGGTGCTTACTTCGAGACGATGCTCGCCGATTCGATCACGACCGGCTGGGCCGGCACGTCCTGCATCGGGCCGCGCGAGGTCGTCGCCACGCCTTCGATCTTCTTCACGACGTCGAGACCCGACACGACCTTGCCGAACACCGCATAGCCGTTGCCGTCCGGGTTCGGGTAGTCGAGGCCGCCGTTGTCGACCGTATTGATGAAGAACTGCGCGGTGGCCGAATTCGGGTCGCTGGTGCGCGCCATCGCAATCGTGCCCGTCAGGTTCTTCAGACCATTGCGGCTCTCCAGCGGGATCGGCGCACGGGTCGGCTTCTCCTCGAAGTTGGTCTTGTAGCCGCCGCCCTGGATCATGAAGCCCTTGATCACGCGATGGAAGATCGTGCCGTTGTACTGGCCGGACTTCACGTAATCGAGGAAGTTGGCGACGGATTTCGGCGCCTTCTCCGGATAGAGCTCGACGCGGATGTCGCCCTGCGAGGTCTTCAGCTGCACGACGGGGTGCGCGGTGGCCGTTTGCGCGAACGCGGGTGCGGTCGCGAGAAGGGCGGCGCCGCCAAGCGCCAGCAACAGACGTTTCATTGCGATCCTCAGGTTGGGAGGGGAAGGAAGGCCGCGCCGCTTATTTCGACGGCGCGACGTACGGCGCCGCCAGTGCGCCCGACGGACCGCTGAACTGGAACGTCGGCGACATCGGCAGCGTGGTGGTGCTCACGTTCGCGGCGGCGCGATCGGTGTAGTCGCGCGTGGTCGGCGTCGTCGCGCGGGCGTTCGGCGCGGCTTTCGACGGCGACACGATCTTCTGGAGATCGGCGAGGCGTTGCGCGGTCGCGCCGCTCGTGCGGCCGAGCGATTGCGCGCGCTTGTACGATTCGGCCGCGAGCCGCAGGTACAGATCGCCGAGGTTCTCGTACGCGAGCGAGTAGCTCGGGTTCGATTGCGTCGCGGTGACGAGCGCGGTGCGCGCTTCGTCGTAGCGGCCGTGCTTCGCGTAGAGCGCCGCGAGATTGTTGTACGGCTCGGGCAGTTCGGGGTACGCCTGCGTGATCGCGACGAACTGCTGGATCGCGTCGTCGTCGCGGTTCAGGCGGGCCAGCACGGTGCCGCGCTTGAACTGCGCCTGCACGTCGTGCGGGTTCGACGCGATGCGTGCGTCGAGCTGCGCGAGCGCCTGCTTCCACTGCTTGCCGGCGATCGACGCGTCGATTTCGGGGGTGCCGTCGGCGACCGCCGGGGCCTTTTGCGCATGCGCCGCGGGAGCCGCGAAAAGCGTCAGCGCGACGCCCATGACGGTGGTCGCAACGAGGGTCGCAGCGCTCGGCGCGCGGCCGCGATGAGGTTTCATAGGCGTAAATCGGAATGTTATACTCCGAGCCATTCTAACAAAACGTCTGCGCGTTCCGGCGAGCGTCAGACAGTCTTTCTCAGCCTCTCGTGGCCGTCACCGCTGTGCTTGCAGCCTGACCGCCCCATGTGATATCGAGGACGCGCGGCCTGGCGCCGCGGCAGATGGTCCGTCCGTTTCACATGCTGGGCGAGCTTCGCCAGGGCGGTTTCCTTCGGCTCACGGTTCATCTCTATGGAATCACTGCGCATCTACAACACGCTCGCGCGTGACAAGCAAGTTTTCGTGCCGCGCCAGTCCGGCGAAGTGCGGATGTACGTATGCGGGATCACCGTCTACGACTATTGTCACGTGGGCCACGCGCGCATGCTGGTCGTGTTCGACCTCGTCCAGCGCTGGTTGCGTGCGATCGGCTATCGGGTCACGTATGTGCGCAACATCACCGACATCGACGACAAGATCATCCGCCGCGCGGTCGAGAACGGCGAGACGATCAAGTCGCTGACCGACCGCTTCATCGGCGCGATGCACGAGGACGAAGCCGCGCTCGGCATCCAGCGGCCCGACATCGAGCCGCGCGCGACGCAGTTCATCCCGCAGATGCTCGGCATGATCGAGACGCTCGAGACGAACGGCTACGCGTACCAGGCGACCGACGGCGACGTCAATTACTCGGTGCGCAAGTTCACGAACTACGGGAAGCTGTCGGGCAAGTCGCTCGACGATCTGCGCGCGGGCGAGCGCGTCGCCGCGAACGACGCGAAGGAAGATCCGCTCGACTTCGTGCTGTGGAAGCGCGCGAAGCCGGAAGATCCGGAAGGCGCGTCGTGGGCGTCGAAGTACGGGATGGGGCGCCCGGGCTGGCACATCGAGTGCTCGGCGATGGGCTGCACGCTGCTCGGCAATCACTTCGACATCCACGGCGGCGGGCAGGATCTGCAATTCCCGCACCACGAGAACGAGATCGCGCAGAGCGAGGGCGCGACCGGCGAGACGTTCGTCAACTACTGGATGCACAACGGCTTCGTGCAGGTCGACAACGAGAAGATGTCGAAATCGCTCGGCAACTTCTTCACGATCCGCGAAGTGCTCGAGCGTTACGACGCGGAAGTCGTGCGCTTCTTCATCGTGCGTACGCACTACCGTTCGCCGCTCAATTACAGCGACGTGCACCTCGACGATGCGCGCGCGTCGCTCACGCGTCTGTACACCGCGCTGAAGGACGTCGACGCCGATACGCTCGCGCTCGACTGGAACGAGCCGCACGCGCAGCGTTTCGCGGCCGCGATGAACGACGATTTCAACACGCCGGTCGCGGTGGCGACGCTGTTCGAGCTGGCGGGCGAAGTCAACCGCACGCGCGATGCGTCGCTCGCGCGGCAACTGAAACAGCTGGCGGGCCTGCTCGGCCTGCTGGGCCGCGAACCGCGCGCGTTCCTGCAGCAGGCGTCGGGCGCCGCGCAGGCGGGCGGGCTCGCTGCCGACGAGATCGAAGCGAAGATCGCCGCGCGCGTCGCGGCGAAGCAAGCGAAGGACTATGCCGAAGCGGACCGGATCCGGGCGGAATTGCTCGACGCCGGCATCGCACTTGAAGACAAACCGGGCGGATCGACCGAATGGCGTCGCGTATGAGCGCGGTGCGTTCCACTGACCGATCCGTCAGGTAGGAGGCAAGATGGCAACGGCCAGAAAAGCGCCGGTGAGGCGCGCGACCCCGGTCGCCGCGCGTCCGGCAGCCAAGCGCGTACCGGCGACGAAGGCGGACGCGACGCGCGCCGTGCCGAACGGCGCGCTGAACGGTCATGCGCAGCCCGCGGCCGCGCCGCCGGCCGCCGACACGGCCCGCAAGACACGTGTGTCCGAAGCGGACGGCGAGGAGGTCGTCGTGCGTCCTGCCTATTGGGACAAGGCGTGCGCGGACCTCGTCAAGCGCGACCGGATCCTGAAGAAGCTGATTCCGAAGTTCGGCCCCGCGCATCTCGTGAAGCGCGGCGACCCGTTCGTCACGCTCGCGCGCTCGGTCGTCGGCCAGCAGATTTCGGTGCCGTCCGCCCAGTCGCTGTGGGCGCGCATCGAGGACGCCTGTCCGAAACTCGCGCCGCAACCGGTGATCCGGCTCGGCGCAGACAAGCTGATCGCATGCGGGCTGTCGAAGCGCAAGACGGAATACATCCTCGATCTCGCGCAGCATTTCGTGTCGGGGGCGCTGCACGTCGACAAATGGACGTCGATGGACGATGAGGACGTGATCGCGGAACTCACGCAGATCCGCGGCATCAGCCGCTGGACCGCCGAGATGTTCCTGATCTTCAACCTGTCGCGGCCGGACGTGCTGCCGCTCGACGACCCGGGCCTGATCCGTGCGATCAGCGTCAATTACTTCAGCGGGGAACCCGTCACGCGCAGCGAGGCGCGCGAGGTCGCGGCCAACTGGGAACCGTGGCGCACCGTCGCGACCTGGTACATGTGGCGCAGCCTCGATGCGCCCGACGCCGACGCCTGAGCGCCGGCTATCGGGTTTTAAACATCAATAGTTGAGAGCCGGTTTTGAGCGTCGCCCGCGCGGGTAGAATACGCGCTGCCGCAAGACCCAAGGATTCGAACACATGAAGACCACGTTTCTGGATTTCGAACAGCCGATCGCCGAACTCGAGGCCAAGATCGAAGAGCTGCGATTCGTGCAGGACGACTCGGCTGTCGATATTTCGGAAGAAATCGAGCGGCTGTCGAAGAAAAGCCAGCAACTGACGAAAGACCTCTACGCGAACCTGTCGCCGTGGCAGGTTTCGCAGATCGCGCGGCATCCGCAGCGTCCGTACACGCTCGATTACGTCGCGGAGCTGTTTACCGATTTTCACGAGCTGCATGGCGACCGCGCGTTCGCGGACGACCTGTCGATCGTCGGCGGTCTCGCACGCTTCGGCGGTCATCCGTGCATGGTGATCGGTCACCAGAAGGGCCGCGACACGAAGGAGCGCGCCGCGCGCAACTTCGGGATGCCGCGCCCGGAAGGCTATCGCAAGGCCGAACGCCTGATGCGTCTGGCCGAGAAGTTCGGGCTGCCGATCTTCACGTTCGTCGACACGCCGGGCGCGTACCCGGGCATCGGCGCGGAAGAGCGCGGCCAGTCGGAGGCGATCGGCCGCAACTTGTACGTGATGGCCGAGCTGAAGACGCCGATCATCACGACGGTGATCGGCGAGGGCGGCTCGGGCGGCGCGCTCGCGATCGCGGTGGCCGATACCGTGATGATGCTGCAGTTCTCGACCTACTCGGTGATCTCGCCGGAAGGCTGCGCGTCCATCCTGTGGAAGAGCGCCGCGAAGGCGCCGGAAGCGGCGGAAGCGCTGGGCCTGACCGCGCACCGCCTGAAGGCGCTCGGCCTGATCGACAAGATCGTCAACGAGCCGCTCGGCGGCGCGCATCGCGATCCGAAGGGCATGGCCGCGCTGCTGCGCCGTGCGCTGGCCGATTCGCTGCGCCAGTTCCAGGGCATGAGCATCGATGCGCTGCGCGAGCGCCGCTTCGAGCGCCTGATGGCCTACGGCAAGTTCAAGGAAACCACGCCCGGCGCATGACCGGCTGCGTATTCGATTCGCGCGCCGCTGCGCGCGCGTCCCGCTCGTGATCCCGCCCAACGAATTTTCCGCCGACCGTGTCGTATTCGACGCGGTCGGCGTTGCGCTTTCCGGCCTGCCGCCGGATGCGCGCATCGCGATCGCCTACAGCGGCGGCCTGGATTCGACGGTGCTGCTCGATGCGGCCGTGCGCGTCGCGGGCGCATCGCGCTGTGTCGCGCTGCACGTGCATCACGGCCTGAGCGCGAACGCCGATGCATGGGTCGCGCATGCCGAAGCGCAAGCGGCGCAGCTCGGTGTCGCATTCGAATCGATGCGCGTCGACGTGCCGCGCGACAGCGGGCTCGGTCTCGAGGCGACCGCGCGCGAGCGTCGCTACGCGGCGCTCGACGAGATGGGCGAGCGCCACGGCGTGGCGGCGTTGTGGCTCGCGCAACATGCGGACGACCAGGCGGAAACGGTGCTGCTGCAACTGTTGCGCGGGGCGGGAATCGCGGGGCTTGCCGCGATGGCGCCGCGTTATCGCCCCGACGGCACGCGCATCGAGCGTGTGCGTCCATTGCTGCGACTGTTGCGCGCACAACTCGAGCGCTATGCGGAGCAGCACGCGCTCGCGTGGATCGACGACGAATCGAACGGCGATACGCGCTATGCGCGCAATGCGCTGCGCATCGACGTGCTGCCGGCGCTGGCCGTGCATTTCCCGGGCTTTCGCGACGCGCTTGGTCGCGCGGCCCAGCATGCGGCGGCCGCTCAGCGGCTGCTCGACGATCTGGCCGAGCTGGATTTCGCCGTCGCCGCGCGCGACGACGGTCGGGCGCTGTCGCGCGATGCGCTGGTCGCGTTCGACGACACGCGAGGCGCGAACCTGCTGCGCTTCTGGATGCGTCGGCTCGGTTTGCCGGGCGCGTCGGCTGCCCGGCTGGCCAACATGATGCGGCAACTGCGCGCGGCGCGCGACGCGCATGCGCTGCGCGTCGATCATGCGGGGCAGTGCCTGCGGCTCTATCGCGATGTCGTCTACTGGGAAGCGGGCGACAGCAGCGAACCGGCCGACGACGGTACGGGCACGCCGCAACCGGAGGCGGCGCTCGCCTGGGACGGACAGGAAGTGTGGCGCCTGCCGGGATGGCGCGGCACGTTCGTGTTCGCGCCGGCCGACGCGGGCAGCGCAGACGCGGTGCCGGAGGCACTGCTGCGCGGCGCGCGACTGGCGGTGCGCACCCGGGCCGGCGGCGAACGGATGCGTACGTCGCCGGGCGGGCCGGGCCGGACGCTGAAGAATCTGTTCCAGGAGCGCGGCGTGCCGGCGTGGCAGCGCGACGTGCCGCTGCTGTTCGCGGGCGACCGACTGATCTACGTGCCGCGGCTGGGCGTCAATCGCGACATCGACGTGCCCGAGGACGCGGCGCCCGGCGCCCCCGCATCCCCCGCATGGCGCCGGATCGAATGGCGCCCGGACCTGCTGATCGCCTAGCGGCGGCGGGCTGCCGGCGGCGCGACGGCGGACCCTTTTCACCATTTGGTAAACAGCGCCGGAACGGCCGTCGACACGGTGCGCGGCTTGTCAAGCGGGCTTCTATCGGGTACGCTCGGTCGTTTGCTCGGCTCGATTTTTGAGCGTTTTGTGCAGGTTTTCCGCGTGACGTACCCGGTTTGCGCGGCCTGATCGGCCTTCCGGGCAAAATCCGTCACGCTTGCGTGTTGCGTCCCAGCCGTCCCCCTCGTCGTCCGTCCACAGCCACAAGCCGCGTGACCGAACGGCTCCGCGGCCTGCCCAGCGCGCCCGTGCGGTTTCTCCTCCAGTTCAGAACGACAATGGCACTCATCGTACACAAATACGGCGGCACTTCGATGGGCTCGGTCGAGCGCATCAAGAACGTCGCGAAACGCGTCGCAAAATGGCATCAGGCCGGGCACCAGATGGTGGTCGTGCCGTCGGCGATGTCCGGCGAAACCAACCGTCTGCTCGGTCTTGCGAAAGAGATTTCGAGCCAGCCGAGCCCGCGTGAGCTCGACATGATCGCGTCGACCGGCGAGCAGGTCAGCGTCGGCCTGCTGTCGATCGCGCTGCAGGAAATCGGCGTCGAGGCCGTGAGCTATGCCGGCTGGCAAGTGCCGATCAAGACCGACAGCGCATTCACGAAAGCACGCATTCACTCGATCGACGACGAGCGCGTGAAGGACGATCTGAACGCGGGCAAGGTCGTGATCATCACGGGCTTCCAGGGCGTCGACCCGGACGGTCACATCACGACGCTCGGCCGTGGCGGCTCGGACACGTCCGCGGTGGCGGTGGCGGCCGCGCTGGGTGCCGAGGAGTGCCTGATCTATACCGACGTCGACGGCGTCTACACGACCGATCCGCGTGTCGTCGAAGAGGCGCGCCGCCTCGATCGCGTCACGTTCGAGGAGATGCTGGAAATGGCGAGCCTCGGCTCGAAGGTCCTGCAGATCCGCTCGGTCGAATTCGCCGGCAAATACCAGGTGAAGACGCGTGTGCTGTCGAGCCTGACCGATCCGCTGATTGCGCTCGACGAAGAAATGCGCTCGGGCACCCTGATTACTTTTGAAGAAGACGAGACCATGGAAAAGGCAGTCATTTCCGGCATCGCGTTCCAGCGCGACGAAGCACGCATTGCGGTGATGGGCGTGCCCGACAAGCCGGGTATCGCATATCAGATCCTCGGCCCGGTGGCCGATGCGAACGTCGACGTCGACATGATCATTCAGAACCAGAGCGTCGAAGGCAAGACCGACTTCACGTTCACGGTCGGCCGCGGCGACTACCAGAAGGCAATGGACATCCTCACCAACCAGGTGCAGGGCCATGTGAGCGCCGAGCGCGTGCAGGGCGACCCGAAGGTGTCGAAGGTGTCGGTCGTCGGCGTCGGCATGCGTTCGCACGTGGGCGTCGCGAGCAAGATGTTCCGCACGCTGTCGGAAGAGGGCATCAACATCCAGATGATCTCGACGTCCGAAATCAAGATTTCGGTGCTGATCGACGAGAAATACATGGAGCTGGCCGTCCGCGCGCTGCACAAGGTATTCGAACTCGACCAGGCATCGTGAATTTTTCGTGATGCATTGAAGAAAATGCATCACGGAAATTGACGTACGGTTCGAAACCCTTTATTATCTCGTTCTCGTCGCACTGCCTCCCTGGTGCGAGCGAAAGTTTGGGAGACGTGGCCGAGAGGTCGAAGGCACTCCCCTGCTAAGGGAGCATCTGGGCCAAAACCTGGATCGAGGGTTCGAATCCCTCCGTCTCCGCCAAAAGCGGTGACAAAGCCCCGCAAGTTCTCGGACTTGCGGGGCTTTTTCTTTTTCAGCCTGGGGCTTGCCCAATTTCGCGAACCCGCCTCGACGCAACATGTTTGCCGTCGTCGATCGGCGCCTGCTAGTCCGGCACGCGGATGTTGAACGGCTTGCCGGGTATCCAGGCCCACGTGGCAAGAACCTTCGCCCCTGCCGGCCCGGCAGTCGTCACGTGAACGGCACCGGCCGGCATCCGGTAGCTCTCGCCGGCGTGAACGACTCGCGTGGCTTGACCGTCGGCCTCCACCGTGACCTCGCCGGACAGCACGTATGCAACCTCGGGCCCAGTCGCCTTGTGCCGCGGCTTCGACGCGTTCGGAGGAAATTCGGCAATGCCCATGCCCATCTCGTGATCCGATCCCGGGACGGGAACGCGTTGCAAGACGACGGTGTCCTTGGCCGCGGGTGCCCGATCGACGGCTTCGGCGAGTCGAGCGCTCGCCAGGGTCAGCAAGATGAGAGGAAGGCAGTGATAGATTTTCATGGGACAGTCTCTGACTAGCATGCGCCGTCGGCGCGTGACGGGAGAATCCGGTATGCGGAGGTCGCTCCATCGATCGAGGTGTGCTCGCCGGCAACGACGATCCCGACCGCTGTCGGGGAACGAAGGAATGCAGCGAACGTACCGAAGCCACCGGTCGAGCCGGCTTTGCTGCGATCTGCACGGCGAGCGAGGAACTATGCCTACCGTCCGGCCCGTCGACAATCGAGAACATCTTGTCCACGCCGAAAGAAAATCTTTGGGGCGAACGGAGCAGGTGCGGCGTAGGGATATGAAGCGGGAATCGTCCGCGAGCGACTTTGTCCGGCTAACCCGGGTCTATCGGCATGCAATGTGCAATGGTCGACGACTCCCGCACCACGCGATCACTAACGTGCGATGACCCTGCGCGTAGGGAATTGCTCGAGATATCGGCGTTAGCGGCGGGCCACGTGAAACCGACAGGCGAGGGCAACGCTTTGCCCGGCTTGCGCTACGCGAAATTAATCGAAATAGTAATGAAAGTATTCGTGTAAGACGGAGAAGGCGAAGCGACCGCTGCATCGCGGAACGTCAGCCATCTCGTTCCAACCCTTTGAAATGATCGGTTGACGTCAAAAATGCGGCAGCGCGTCGATAGGCGTGGCGTAGCCGATCACGTACTACGAAAAATTACTCATAAAAATCAGTGAACTATGTCGACTCCCAAAAATAACACTCTGCTGCGCTGCAGAAAATAATCAATCGCCTTATGCTGGTTAACCCGATCGCGTTTGAGCGACATCAAGTTTTCCGGTGATGCCGCTTTACATTTAGCCAACATTGGCGATTCACGAAATCTACCTGTCGATTCGATTTCGTTCCTTTCGTCGCGCCTGTCCCCGATGCAACGCGCGACCTCCTCAAGGCTTTGTTGACATGCACGATTTCCCCTTCCTGAGCCTGGCCATCTGGGTTCCGATACTGTTCGGCGCGGGGTTGCTGCGCGCCGGTTCCGACCGGCATTCACGCCGGATACGACTGATCGCGCTGGTCGGCGCGATTGCCGGGCTCGCGGCCGTCGTCCCGCTGATTGCCGGCTTCGACGCGCATTCGGCGACGATGCAGTTCGTCGAAAGACGCGACTGGCTGGCGGCGTTCAATGCCGGATGGCGGGTCGGCATCGACGGCGCGTCGCTGTGGCTCGTCGTGTTGACCGCGTTCACGACGCTCGTGGTGGTGGTGGCGTCGTGGGAATCGGTCACGGTGCGCGTCGCGCAGTACTACGCGTCGTTCCTGATCCTGTCGGGGTTGATGGTCGGCGCGTTCGTCGCGCAGGACGGGCTGCTGTTCTTCATCTTCTTCGAAGCGACGCTGATCCCGCTGTATCTGCTGATCGGCACGTGGGGGCGCGAGCGCCGCGTGTATGCGGCCGTGAAGTTCTTCTTCATCTCGTTCGCCGGCTCGCTGTTGCTGTTGATGGCAATGCTGTACCTGTACGCGCAGTCGCATACGTTCGACATGGCCGTGTGGCGCACGTTGCAACTTGGCTTCGCGCCGCAGTTGCTGGTGTTCCTCGGTTTCTTCGCCGCGTTCGCGGTCAAGGTGCCGATGTGGCCGGTCCACACGTGGCTGAGCGACGTGTACACGGACGGTCCGACCGGTGCCGCGCTGATGCTCGCGATGCTCAAGCTCGGCGGTTACGGATTCCTGCGCTTCGCGCTGCCGATCACGCCCGATGCGAGCCACTTCTTCGCGCCGGCCGTGATCGCGCTGTCGTTGTTCGCGATCGTCTACGCGAGCCTGATCGCGCTCGCGCAGACCGATCTCGGCAAGCTGCTCGCGTATTCGACGGTCGCGCACATGGGGATCGTCACGCTCGGGCTGTTCCTGTTCAACCGGATCGGCGTCGAAGGCGCGATCGTGCAGCTTGTCTCGTACGGTTTCGTGGCGGGCGCGATGCTGTTGTGCGTGAACGTGCTCGTGGATCGCACCCGGCAGCGCGAGATCGCCGCGTACGGCGGCGTGGCGGGCGTGATGCCGCGTTTCGCGACCTTCACGCTGCTGTTCGCGATGGCCAACGTCGGCCTGCCGGGCACGTCGGGGTTCGTCGGCGAGTTCATGGTGATCATGGGCGCGATTCGCTTCAACTTCTGGATCGGCGCGATCGCGGCGCTCACGCTGATCCTCAGCGCGTCGTACACGCTATGGATGCTCAAGCGCGTGGTGTTCGGCAAGGTCTCGAGCCAGCGGATCGCGAAGCTCGCCGATCTGAACCGTCGCGAGATCGGGATGTTCGCGTCGCTCGCGCTGATCGTGCTGGCGGTCGGCATCGATCCGAAGCCCTTCACCGATGCGATCGATCCGACCGTCGGCAAGCTGATCCAGGAAGCGAGCCGTTCGAAAGTGCCGGCAGGGGACGGCCCCGTGCAAGCGCTGCCGTCGTACATGGCATCGACGCACGACTGATCGCGGCGCACCGAGCTGCGCCGATCGAGCGGGCCGCATCGCGCGGCGCGCATCGTTGCGCACGCATCGATCGAGGCCCGGCACGGCGCGTGCCGGGCTCGCTCCCGGCTGCGTGAAATTGCCCCGCGACAATGTGACTCACGGCAGATTTTGCAATGATGATTTGCCGCATGCACCGGTTTTTCATCGCACCCGCGCGACGTATGATTCGGCCAATTTCGTGAATCGAATGCGCATCGGGCATACGCAAACGGATTCAATGACCCTCGGGCGGTGTGATGAAAAGAAGCGTTTCAAGAGGCTGGACGGCGCTGATGTCGAGCGGCGCGGCGTTGAGCCTGTCAGGCTGTAATTTAGATGTACTAAATCCGAAAGGAAGCGTCGGCGCCGCCGAAAAGGCGCTGATCGCCACCTCGACGTGGGCGATGCTGATCGTCGTCGTGCCGGTGATCCTGCTCACGCTGTGGTTCGCGTGGCGTTATCGCGCGTCTAATCGCAGCGCCACCTACGCGCCGAACTGGTCGCACTCGACCGCGATCGAGGTCGTGATCTGGACGGTGCCGACGCTGATCATCCTGTTTCTCGGCGTGCTCACGTGGAAGACCACGCACGAGCTCGATCCGTACAAGCCGCTCGAATCGGCGGTGAAGCCGATCGACGTCGAGGTGGTCGCGCTCGACTGGAAGTGGCTGTTCATCTATCCGGAACTCGGCATCGCGTCGGTGAACCAGCTCGCGATTCCGGTCGGCACGCCGGTGAACTTCCGCATCACGTCGGATTCGGTGATGAATTCGTTCTTCATCCCGCAACTCGGCGGCCAGGTCTACGCGATGGCCGGCATGCAGACGCGCCTGCACCTGATCGCCGACGAGCCCGGCAACTACGCGGGCACGTCCGCCAACTTCAGCGGCCGCGGGTTCTCCGATATGAAGTTCCGCACGCTCGCCGAGCCGCGCGAGCAGTTCGACGCGTGGGTGCAGAAGGTGAAGGCGTCGCCGGACCGGCTCGACGCGACGATGTACGGCGGCGTCGCGCAGCCGAGCGAGAAGGCGCCGGTGCGCTACTTCTCGTCGGTCGACCCGCGGCTCTTCCACAACATCATCGCGAAATACAACGATGGCCACGTCCTCGACCTGAAGGACGCCGCCTGCGGCACGAAGGGGTAACGCATGTTCGGCAAACTCACACTTTCGGCGATCCCGTTCGATCAGCCCATCATCATGGGGGCCGGCGCCTTCATGGGGCTGGTCGTGCTGGGCATTCTCGCCGCGCTGACGATCACCGGCCGGTGGAAATGGCTGTGGACGGAATGGCTGACCACGGTCGACCACAAGAGACTCGGCGTGATGTACATCATCGTCGCGCTGATCATGCTGCTGCGCGGCTTCGCCGACGCGATCATGATGCGCATGCAACTCGCGCTCGCGTACAACGCGCCCGGCTACCTGCCGCCGCACCACTATGACCAGATCTTCACGGCGCATGGCGTGATCATGATCTTCTTCATGGCGATGGTGTTCATGGTCGGCCTGATGAACCTGGTCGTGCCGCTGCAGATCGGTGCGCGCGACGTCGCGTTCCCGTTCATCAACTCGCTGTCGTTCTGGATGACGGCGGTCAGTGCGATTCTGATCAACGTGTCGCTCGTGATCGGCGAATTCGCGCAGACGGGCTGGCTCGCATACCCGCCGCTGTCGGAGCTGCAGTTCAGTCCGGGGGTAGGGGTCGACTATTACCTGTGGGCGCTGCAGATCTCCGGCGTGGGCACGCTGCTGACCGGCGTGAATTTCTTCGTGACGATCATCAAGATGCGCGCACCCGGCATGACGCTGATGAAGATGCCGGTATTCACGTGGACGGCCCTCTGCACGAACGTGCTGATCATGGCGTCGTTCCCGATCCTGACCGCGACGCTCGCGCTGCTCGGCCTCGACCGCTACCTCGGCATGCACTTCTTCACGAACGACGCCGGCGGCAACGCGATGCTGTACCTGAACCTGATCTGGGCGTGGGGTCATCCGGAGGTCTACATCCTGATCCTGCCGGCGTTCGGAATCTTCTCGGAAGTCATCGCGACGTTCGCGAAGAAGCCGCTGTTCGGCTACAAGACGATGGTGTACGCGACCTGCGCGATCATGGTGCTGTCGTTCCTCGTGTGGCTGCATCACTTCTTCACGATGGGTTCGGGCGCGAACGTGAATGCGTTCTTCGGGATCATGACGATGATCATCGCGATTCCGACCGGCGTGAAGGTGTTCAACTGGCTGTTCACGATGTACCGCGGCCGGATCGAATTCACGACGCCGGTGCTGTGGACGATCGGCTTCATGGTCACGTTCACGCTCGGCGGCATGACCGGCGTGATGATGGCGATTCCCGGCGCGGACTTCGTGCTGCACAACAGCCTGTTCCTGATCGCGCACTTTCACAACGTGATCATCGGCGGCGTGTTGTTCGGCTATCTCGCGGGCTTCAACTACTGGTTCCCGAAGGCGTTCGGCTTCAAGTTGAACGAGAAGCTCGGCAAGGCCGCTTTCTGGTTCTGGCAGGTCGGCTTCTACGTCGCGTTCGTACCGCTCTACGTACTCGGCTTCATGGGCATGACGCGCCGCCTGAACCACTACGACAATCCGGCGTGGCATCCGTGGCTGCTGGTTGCCGCATTCGGCGCCGTGCTGATCGCGATCGGCATCGCGTGCCAGCTGCTGCAACTGGTGGTCAGCATCCGCAACCGCCATCTGCCCGAGTACCGCGACACGACGGGCGACCCGTGGGGCGGCCGTACGCTGGAGTGGGCGACCTCGTCGCCGCCGGCCGACTACAACTTCGCGGTGATCCCGCAGGTGCGCACGCTCGACGCGTATGCGGACATGAAGGCGCGCGGCGAAGGCCGGCCGAACCCGGCGGCGATTCGCGACATCCACATGCCGTCGAATACCTGTGCGGGCCTCGTGATCGCGATCTTCAGCCTGGTGCTCGGCTTCGCGCTGGTATGGCACATCTGGTGGATGGCGATCGGCGGGCTCGTCGGGATCGTCGCGACGCTCGTGATCTACAGCTCGCGCGATAACGACGGCTATTACATCCCTGCGTCGACGGTGCGCAAGACCGAAGACAAGCAGCCGACGCAGCGCACGGCTGCGCGCGTCGACGACGTGGAACTGGAGGCCAACTGATGTTGCAGAAAACCTTGAGCGCAACCCTGCTCGAGCACGACGACCATCCGCCGTCGCATTCGGTGTTCGGTTTCTGGCTGTACCTGATGACCGACTGCGTGATTTTCGCGGCGCTGTTCGCGACGTTCGCGGTGCTCGGCCACCAGTACGCGGGCGGGCAGACCGCGAAAGAGCTGTTCGACATTCCGGGCGTCGCGGTCGAAACCGCGGCACTCCTGTTGTCGAGCATCACGTACGGTTTCGCGATGCTGGCGGCGTACAAGCAGCGGCGCGGCGCGCTGCTCGCGTGGCTCGCGGTGACGTTCGTGCTCGGCGCGGCGTTTCTCGCGATGGAACTGCGCGAGTTCTCGCACCTGATCGCGGAGGGCGCCGGCCCGCAGCGCAGCGCGTTCCTGTCGGCATTCTTCACGCTGGTCGGCACGCATGGGCTGCACGTGACGGCCGGTCTCTTGTGGATGATCGTGCTGGCCGCGCAGATCGTATTGCGCGGCGGCGACCTGACCGATCGCGACCTGCGACGCCTGACGTGCCTGAGCCTGTTCTGGCACTTCCTCGACATCGTGTGGATCTGCGTGTTTTCCTTTGTCTATCTCGCGAGCGTGATCTAAATGGCCCATTCGCATTCGTCTCAACTCGAAGAAGGGCACGGCAGCGTCGGCGGCTACGTCGCCGGTTTCATCCTGTCGGTGCTGCTCACGGCCGCGTCGTTCGGCCTCGTGATGGGCGGCGTGCTGTCGCCGCATGCGTCGCTCGTCGGGCTCGCCGTGCTCGCGTTCGTGCAGATCGTCGTGCACCTCGTGTACTTCCTGCACATGAACGGCTCGTCGGGCCAGCGCTGGAACGTGATGGCGTTCAGCTATACGGTGTTGACCGCGGCGATCCTGATCGTCGGCACGCTTTGGGTGATGCACAACGTCAGCATGAACATGATGTCGCGTTGAGCGGCAGCGTGGCGCAGCGGGTCGATATCCGTGCGGATTCACGAAGTAAAGGCGGCACGCACGTGCCGCCTTTTTGTTTTTCCGGCTGTTGCGTTGCGCCGGGCAGTGCAGTCAGTGTCGCGCGCCCGCGTCGGCCGTCAGCGCATGCGTGCAGTCGGCGCGGTACTCGGCCGCGAGCCGATGCTTCGCGCCGTCGAGATCGTCGGGGTAGTACGGGCTCGCATGGGCCGGGTCGTAGCCGACCTGTTCGAGCTCGGTCAGCTCGCGCACGAGGTCCGCACGCGTGACGCCGCGACCCGTGTGCACGAACGGGTACGCGGTGCATTCCTGCGGCGTGAGGTGCGGCCCCGCGAACGCGGCGGTGCTGGCGCATGCGAGCAGCATGCAGGCGACGGTGGTCGACAGTTTCATCCGATGGCTCCTGGTTTCGCGGCCCGATGCCGCATGAGGTCAGCGTAGGCGCACCCGGTCGCAGGGTGGCCGACGCACGGATGAAACATGTTTCATGCGCGCGCGGTGCGATGCAGGATGAAGCTATTTTCATCTGGCGCCGCACGGCGATCGTAGCGCTTACGATAGTGGCGGGCGCATCGTGCGCGCCCGTGTTGAAGTTGATTGCGAGGGCAACCATGCGAGTACTGACGGTCGAGGACGATGCGGTGACTGCGAACGAAATCGTCGGCGAACTGACCGCACGCGGGTTCGAGGTCGACTGGATCGACAACGGCCGCGAAGGCATGATGCGCGCGATGAGCGCATCGTACGACGCGATCACGCTCGACCGGATGCTGCCGGGCGCGGACGGACTCGCGATCCTGACCGCGATGCGCACGGTCGGCATCGATACGCCGGTACTGATGCTGAGCGCGCTGGGCGACGTCGACGAACGCATCCGCGGGTTGCGCGCGGGCGGCGACGATTACCTGACGAAGCCGTTCGATTCCGGCGAACTGAGCGCGCGCATCGAAGTGCTGCTGCGCCGCCGGCAGGCATCGGGCGTGCCGCAGCAGACGCTGCTGAAGGTCGGCGCGCTCGAGCTCGACCTCATTTCGCGCTGCGCGCGCCGCGGCGCCGACGAGATTCCGCTGCTGCCGACCGAGTTCCGCGTGCTCGAATTCATGATGCGCAACGCGGGCCAGACGATCACGCGCACGATGCTGTTCGAGGCCGTGTGGGGCTATCACTTCGATCCCGGCACCAATCTGATCGACGTCCACATGGGCCGGTTGCGCAAGAAGATCGACCCGCCCGGCGCGGACCCGATGATCCAGACGGTGCGCGGGTCGGGCTACATGCTCGCTTGACGGAGGCGCGAATGGACGCAGCCCGCGCGGCGAACTTCACGCGCCGCTGGCATACGACGACGTTTCGCTGGCTGTGCGCGTACGCGGCGATCTTTTCGGTGTCGCTGCTGCTGCTCGCGGGCGTGATCAGCGTGGCCGCGACGCACACGATGACACGCGATACCGACGAGGTGCTCGCGTGGCAACTGATCTATTTCGATTCGATTCCCGATGCCGCGCTGCCGCTTGCGATCCATCGGCGGCTCGAGCACGAGCACATGCATACGAATTTCTACGGGCTGTTCGATGCGAACGGGCGCCGCTTGGCCGGCGACATCGCGACGCCGCCCACGCTGCGCACGGATCGCCACGGCCGTACGCTGGACCGCACGCTCGCGCTGCTCGACGGCCAGGCGGCGCCGGTCGCGCGCGCGATGGCCGTGCGCCGCGACAACGGGATGACGTTGGTGGTTGCACGCGACCTGTCGCATTTCATCCAGATCCGCGACGTCGCGATCCGCGGGCTCGTGGTCGGCGGCGTGATGATCCTGATCGCGGGCATCGCGGGCGGCAGCATGCTCGGGATGCGGCAGATGCGCCGCGTCGCCGCGATCCGGAGCGTCACGCGACAGATCGCCGAAGGCGATCTCGGCAAGCGGCTGCCGGTCGGCCGCTACGACGAACTCGATCTGCTCGCGCATCTCGTGAATCACATGCTCGACGAAGTCGAGCGACTGATGGGCGAGGTGCGGCATACCTGCGACGGGATCGCGCACGACCTGCGCACGCCGCTCGCACGCGTGCATACGATGCTGGCGCGGCTTGCCGACCAGCCGTTCTGCGCACACGATCCCGCGTCGGCGGCGCTGCTGGCGTCGGCGCGCGACGAAACCGACCGCCTGCTCGAACGTTTTCGCGCGATGCTGCGCATCTCCGAGATCGGGACGCTGAGCCGGCGCGGCGGTTTTGCCGCGGTCGACGTCGCGGCGTTGCTGCGCGACGTGTGCGAACTTTACGAGCCGCTGGCCGAGGCCGTCGACGTGTCGTTCGAGCTCGATGCGGCCGCGGTCGACGGCATCCATGGCGATCGTGCGTTGCTGTTCGAGGCGTTCAGCAATCTCGCGGACAACGCGATCAAGTTCACACCGCCGGGCGGCCGCGTGCGCGTCGTGCTCCGGACGACGCCGCATGGTCCGCTCGTCCGGTTCGACGACACCGGGCCCGGCATTGCGCCCGGCGAGCGCAAAGCGGTGCTCGAACGCTTCTATCGCGGCGAGCGCACGCGCCATGTGAACGGCTCGGGGCTCGGGTTGAGCATCGTGTCGGCGGTGATGCGCGTGCACGGTTTCGCGTTGCGGATCGGCGATGCCCAGCCGGCCGGTGCGGCGATCACGGTCGAATGCTGGCCGCGTTCGCTCGCGTGACGCAGGCGGGGGCGATCGATGCGCATCCTGCTGATTGCGCCGCCGACGCCGGACGCGTTGCGGCTCGACAAGGCGTTTCGCGAGAGCATGCACGGCGTCGAGCGCATCGGCGACTGGCGCGACGGCTGTTTCGCGGCGACGCAGGAGCGGTTCGACGCGATCGTGATCGTTGCGACCGACGGTGCCGCCATGCCGGCGATTCTCGACGGATTGCCGCCGCTCGCCGCGTCGGCCGGCAGCGCGACGATTGCCGCGATCGTCGCCGGCACGACGTCCGCCCAGCGTGCGCGGATGCTCGAGGCCGGCTGCGACGTATGCCTCGCCCATCCGTGTTCGTTCGTCGAATTGCACGAGCGGTTGCGCGCGCTGTGGCGCCGCGCGGGCATCGTCGCGATGCGTGACTCGATCCGGCTCGACACGGCGACGCGCGCACTCGACGAGCGTGGCCGGCAGCTCGCGCTCAGCGCACGGGAATTTCGCGTGGTCGAATGCCTGCTGCGCGAAGCAGGGCGGCCGGTCGGGCGCGACGCCGTGCTGCGTTACGCGTGGGGCGATGTCGACGTCGAACCCGAAACGGTCAATGCGCTGATCGTGCGGTTGCGGCGCAAGCTGGCCGCGCATGCGTTTTCCGCGCGGATCGAAACGGTTGCGCGATTCGGCTTCCGGTTCGACACGGGCGGATGACGGCCGAGGATATCGCCGCCCGGCTCGAAGAAGGTCTTGACGACCGCCGAAGCTGCCAAACAGCCGCGACTCGGTATGCGTGGGCTCGGCGGGGCAAATCGGCGTCGATTGTTACAAGACGTTAGCGCGGGCTTTCCGTTGCGATGCCGCGCATCAGTTCTTACAAACTTGAAATATGCGGGGACGGCGCTTGCCGCTATAGTCGAATCACACATGACACAACCAGAAGAGGAATCCATGAAGACTTTGCGTGTTGCCTCGCTCCTGACCGGTATGACGGCCTTGCTCGTGTCGGGCGCAGCAATGGCGGGAGTCAATGTCGGGATCAACGTCGGCGTGCCGGCACCGGTCTACGTCGCGCCCGCGCCCGTGTATGCGCCGCCGCCTCCGCCGGTCGTCTATCAGCCGGCGCCTGTCTATGCACCGGCGCCCGTGTATGCGCCGGCGCCGGCGATCGTGATCGGCTGGCACGGCGACCGCTACTGGGACGGCCGCCGCTACTGGGGCCGCGACGAGTGGTATCGCCACCATGGGCGCGGCTGGGGCGGCGATCGCGGCCACTGGGATCACGGCCGCCACAACGGCTGGCGCTGATCGACGACCGGTCGCGCATGCGTGCCGCGTGCGCGACAGCGGCTCGCGAGGAAACCGCCCGTGTGGCGGTTTTCTTTTGGCTCGACGGATTGAATGGGTAGAATCGCTCCACGTTACTACCCTCATTCGACGACAGGGCCTCTATGACGAAGGGTTCGCCCCGGACCGCCGCCGCGCGCGCCTGCGTCGGCGCGCTGCGGGCCGCCGGCCGCATGGCCGCGGTGCTGGCGCTGCACGCGGCGCTCGCCGCGCCGGCCGCGCACGCGGCCTACGCGATTGCGCAGTACGGCGAGCCGAAGTATCCGCCGGGCTTCAGGCATTTCGACTACGTGAACCCCGACGCGCCGAAGGGCGGCACGCTCGTGCTCGCGAACCCGAACCGGATGACGTCGTTCGACAAGTTCAATCCGTTCACGATGCGCGGCAACTCCGCACCCGGCATCGACATGCTGTTCGAGAGCCTCGCGACCGGCAGCTCCGACGAACCGGCGTCCGCATACGGGCTGCTGGCCGACGACATCGACGTCGCGCCGGACCGCCGCTCGGTCACGTTCCACCTGAATCCGCGCGCGCGCTTCTCGAACGGCGATCGCGTCACGGCCGACGACGTCAAGTTTTCGTTCGACACGCTGAAGAGCAAGCAGGCCGCACCGCAGTTCGGCGCGTATTTCGCGGAGATCGCGAAAGCCGTGGTCGTCGATCCGGCGACGGTCCGGTTCGAGTTCCGCAGCGCGAATCGCGAGTTGCCGCTGATCGCCGGCGGCGTGCCCGTGTTCTCGCGCAAGTGGGGATTGCGCGCGGACGGCTCGCGCGTCCCGTTCGACCAGCTCGCGTTCGAGCAGCCGATCGGCAGCGGCCCGTACCTGATCGAGCGCTACGACAACGGCCGCACGATCACCTACCGGCGCAATCCCGCGTACTGGGGCGCCGATCTGCCGGTACGGATCGGCACCAACAACTTCGAGCGGATCGTCTACAAGCTGTACGGCGACGGCGTCGCGCGGCTCGAGGCGTTCAAGGCCGGCGAATACGACGTGCTCGTCGAGTACGTCGCGCGCAACTGGACGCGGCGCGACGTCGGCAAGCGCTTCGACAGCGGCGAGCTCGTCAAGCGCGAATTCCGTCAACATAACGGCGCGGGCATGCAGGGCTTCTTCATGAACCTGCGCCGGCCGCTGTTCCGCGACGTGCGCGTGCGCCAGGCGCTCGATCTCGCGTTCGACTTCGAATGGCTGAACCGCCAGTTGTTCTACAGCGCATACACGCGCCTCGACAGCTATTTCGCCGATACCGACCTGCAGGCGACCGGTACGCCGGGCGAGGGCGAGCTGAAGCTGCTGGAGCCGCTGCGCGCGCAGCTCGATCCGGCCGTGTTCGGCCCGATGGTCGCGCAGCCGGACACGAATCCGCCAGGCTCGCTGCGCGCGAACCTGCTGAAGGCGCGCGCACTGCTCGAGCAAGCCGGCTGGACCTACCGCGACGGCGCGCTGCGCAATGCGAAGGGCGAGCCGTTCGCGTTCGAGATCCTGGACGATGCGGGCGGCGCGATGGAAGGCGTCGTGACCGCCTACCGGCGCAACCTCGCGAAGCTCGGCATCGACGTGCGCTTTCGCACGGCCGATTACGCGCTGCTGCAAAAGCGCCTCGATGCGTTCGACTACGACATGACGACGATCCGCCTGCCGGGCGTGCAGGTGCCGGGCGCCGAGCAATACTCGCGTTACGCGAGCAAGTTCGCCGACGAGCCGGGCTCCGACAACTTCATCGGGCTGAAATCGCCGGCCGTCGACGCGTTGCTGCATGCGCTCGGCACCGCGCAGACGCGCGAGGAACTGCTCGACGCGACGCACGCGCTCGACCGGGTGCTGATGCACGGCTACTACGCGGTCCCGCAGTGGTACAGCACGACGCACCGCATCGCGTACAAGCGCACGCTGGCCTATCCGCAGACGCTGCCGCTGTACTATTCGGCCGAGGGCTGGGTCGTGTCGACCTGGTGGGCGAAGCCCGATCACTGACCCGCGCCGGCCCTCCGTCCAACCCGCCATCCGATCACGAGTCGACGCCCTATGTGGAGCTACATCCTCAAACGCCTGCTGCTGATGATCCCGACGCTCGTCGGCGTGCTGACGCTCACGTTCGCGGTGATCCAGTTCGTGCCGGGCGGCCCGGTCGAGCAGGCCGTGCAGGAGTTGCGCAAGGGCGCGACGGAGCAGGGCGCGACGCCGTTCGGGATGCGCGCACACACCGGCGTCGACGCGCAGCAGCTCGCGCAGCTCAAGGCGCTGTACGGTTTCGACAAGCCGCCGCTCGAACGCTACTGGCTGATGCTGAAGCGCTTCGCACGCTTCGATCTCGGCGACAGCTATTTTCGCCACCAGAGCGTGTGGTCGCTGGTCGTGCAGAAACTGCCCGTGTCGATCAGCATCGGGCTGTGGACGTTCTTCCTCACGTACCTGATCTCGGTGCCGCTCGGCATCGCGAAGGCGGTGCGCAACGGTTCGCCGTTCGACGTCGCGACGAGCCTCGTCGTGCTCGTCGGCTATGCGATCCCGGGCTTCGTGCTCGGCGTGCTGCTGCTCGTGCTGTTCGGCGGCGGCTCGTTCTGGCAGCTCTTTCCGCTGCGCGGCCTCACGTCGGACAACTTCGCGCAGTTGTCGCTCGTCGGCAAGGTGCTCGACTACCTGTGGCACATCGCGCTGCCGATCACCGCGTCGGTCGTCGGCAGCTTCGCGGTCGTCACGATGCTCACGAAGAACGCGTTTCTCGACCAGATCCGCCGGCAATACGTGCTGACCGCGCGCGCGAAGGGGCTCTCCGAGCGCAGCGTGCTGTGGAAGCACGTGTTCCGCAATGCGATGCTGCCGCTGATCGTCGGCTTCCCGGCCGCGTTCATCGGTGCGTTCTTCACGGGCAGCCTGCTGATCGAAACGCTGTTCTCGCTCGACGGCCTCGGGCTGCTGTCGTACGAGTCGGTCGTGCGGCGCGACTACCCGGTCGTGCTCGGCACGCTGTACTTGTTCACGCTGATCGGGCTCGCGACCAAGCTGGTCTCCGATCTTTGCTATGTGTGGGTCGATCCGCGCATTCAATTCGACAACCTGGAGCGCTGACATGAAACGAGCCATTCGCATGCCCGGCGCCGGCGGGCGAGGTGCGCGATGAACCGGGCCGTCGCCTCTTCCCGTATCGACGCCGCGCGGGCGCGCGTGTCGCCGTCGCCCGCCCGCCGCGTGTGGCAGCGCTTCAGGCAGCAGCGCCTCGGCTACTGGAGCTTCGTGATCTTCGTCGTGGCCTTTGCCGCGAGCCTCGCGGCGCCGCTGTGGTCGAACGACAAGCCGCTCGTCGTGCGCTACGACGGCCAGACCTATTTCCCGATGTTCCATGCGTACCCGGAGACGACCTTCGGCGGCGATTTCCCGACGCCGGCCGACTATCTCGATCCGTATGTGCGCAAGCGGCTCGAGGCGCCCGGCAACTTCGTCGTGTACCCGCCGAACCGCTACTCCTACGACACGCTGAACTACTTCTCGACCGTGCCGAACCCGGCGCCGCCGTCGCGCGAGAACTGGCTCGGCACCGATGCGCAGGGCCGCGACCTGCTCGCGCGGCTCGTGTACGGGTTCCGCGTGTCGGTCGAATTCGGGCTGATCCTGACCGTGATCGGCACGCTGCTCGGCATCGCCGCGGGCGCCGTACAGGGCTTCTTCGGCGGACGCATCGACATCGTCGGGCAGCGGCTGATCGAGATCTGGAGCTCGCTGCCCGAGCTGTACCTGCTGATCATCTTCGCGTCGATCTTCGAGCCGAGCTTCCTGTTGCTGATCGTGCTGCTGTCGCTGTTCGGCTGGATCGGCCTCGCCGACTACGTGCGCGCGGAATTCCTGCGCAACCGCACGCAGGACTATGTGCGCGCGGCGCGAGCGATGGGGCTCACGAACGGGCAGATCATCTGGCGCCACGTGCTGCCGAACAGTCTCACGCCCGTGATCACGTTCCTGCCGTTCCGGATGAGCGGCTCGATCCTCGCGCTGACGAGCCTGGACTTCCTCGGGCTCGGCGTGCCGCCGCCGACGCCGAGCCTCGGCGAGCTGCTCGCGCAGGGCAAGGGCAACCTCGACGCGTGGTGGATCTCGCTGTCGACGTTCGGCGTGCTGGTCGCGACGCTGCTGCTGCTGACCTTCATGGGCGATGCACTGCGCAACGCGCTCGACACGCGGATCGCCGACTCGATGCGCGCCGCGGGAGGCCAGCGATGAGCGACGCAGCCGTATCGAAGGTGGACGAACCGCTGCTGTCGCTCGAGCATCTGCACGTGCGCTTCGGCGACACGGTGGCCGTCGACGACGTGACGCTCGCGATCGGGCGCGGCGAGCGGGTCGCGCTCGTCGGCGAGTCGGGCTCCGGCAAGAGCGTGACCGCGTTGTCGATCCTGCGGTTGCTGCGCGACGCCGAAGTCGGCGGCGCGATCCGCTTCGCGGGGCAGGATCTGGCAAGCAAGAGCGAGCGCGAGATGCGCGGGCTGCGCGGCTCGGACATCGCGATGATCTTCCAGGAGCCGATGACGGCGCTCAACCCGCTGTATACGATCGGCGTGCAGATCGGCGAGACGATCGTGCTGCACGACGGCGTATCGGCGGTGGAAGCGCGCAAGCGCGCGATCGCGTTGCTCGCGCGCACCGGCATCGCGGAGCCCGAGAAGCGCGTCGACAGCTACCCGCATCAGTTGTCGGGCGGCCAGCGGCAGCGCGCGATGATCGCGATGGCGCTCGCGTGCCGGCCGCGCCTGCTGCTGGCCGACGAGCCGACTACCGCGCTCGACGTGACGATCCGCGCGCAGATCGTCGACCTGCTGCTGGAGTTGCAGCGCGACGAAGCGGAAAAACGCGGGATGTCGATCCTGCTGATCACGCACGACCTGAATCTCGTGCGGCACTTCGCGCAGCGCGTCGCGGTGATGGAGCGCGGTCGGCTCGTCGAGAGCGGGCCCGTCGAGCGGATCTTCGCGGCGCCCGAGCATCCGTATACGCAGCGGTTGCTGAACAGCCGGCCGCAACGCGCGGTCACGCCGGTGATGCCGATCGCGCCCGTCGTGCTCGACGCGCGCCACGTGAGCGTACGGTTCGCGCGCAAGCGGCCGGGTTTCGCGGGCTGGTTCGGCACGGTGCCGGTGACGGCCGTCGCGGACGTGTCGGTGTCGGTGCGGCAGGGCGAAACGCTCGGCATCGTCGGCGAATCGGGATCGGGGAAATCGACGCTCGCGATGGCGCTGCTGGGGCTGCAGAAGACGGCCGGCGGCGAGATCGAATTCCAGGGGCGCGCGCTGTCGGCCTATCGCGGCCGCGAACGGACCGCGTTGCGCTCGAACATGCAGGTGGTCTTTCAGGATCCGTTCAGTTCGCTTTCGCCGCGTCACACGATCGAGCGGATCGTCGGCGAAGGGCTCGCGCTGCATCGCCCGGACATGACGCCCGACGCCCGCCGCGCGAAGTCGCTCGCGGTGCTGCGCGAAGTCGGCCTCGACCGTACGGTGCTGCACCGTTATCCGCACGAATTCTCGGGCGGCCAGCGCCAGCGGATCGCGATCGCGCGCGCGCTCGTGCTGGAGCCGCGCATCCTGATCCTCGACGAGCCGACGTCGGCGCTCGACGTGTCGATCCAGCAGCAGGTGCTGAAGCTGCTCGCGAATTTGCAACAGAAATACAACCTCGGCTACGTGTTCATCAGCCACGACCTGGAGGTGATCGGCGCGATGGCGCACCGCGTCGCGGTGATGCAGGACGGCGCCGTCGTCGAGTCGGGGGAGGTGTCCGACATCTTCACCAGACCGTCACATCCTTACACACAAAAGCTGTTGAAAGCGGTCTGGAAAGCGTGATAGGCGTCCAATGGTCTGACCATCTCGATTGTATTTATTAATTTGTTTTGACAAACGATTACGCGCTGGCTAGTATCGACCGAAATTTTCCGCCAATCAGCTGATTTTTAAGCACATTCCATCGACCAATGCAGCATCGATCCCTGACCCAGGCATGCGCGCGCACCATCGCCGGGCTATTCATCGGCGCCCTGTTCGCAGCAGCTCCCGGCGCGTTCGCCGACGAAGTCAGCAGTTTTAACCAGAATGTCACCAATTCGACTCAGATCGGGTCGGGTGCCTCCCTCCAGCAGACCAGCGCACAGCCGTCGAGCGGCGGCGCGAAGTCGTTCCTTGCCGGCATGGCGGGCAAGGCGGGCGACGTGGTGGTCGGCGCGCTGAACATGATCGGCGTGCGATATCGCTGGGGCGGCAACTCGCCGGATTCGGGCCTCGACTGCAGCGGCTTCGTGCGCTACGTGTTCCAGGACACGCTCGGCATGTCGCTGCCGCGTCGCGCGGAAGAAATGAGCCGCGTCGGCGAGAAGGTGAGCATGAGCAACCTGAAGCCGGGCGATCTCGTGTTCTTCAACACGATGCGCCGCACGTTCTCGCACGTCGGCATCTACATCGGCGACAACAAGTTCGTGCATTCGCCGTCGACGGGCAGCACCGTTCGCGTCGACGATCTCGATAGCGGCTACTGGGAAAAGCGTTTCACCGGCGCGCGCCGGATCGAATCGGAATTCCCGATGAAGCCCGAAGATCTGCGTCAGCGCGTGCGCGCGACGATCGGCGACGATTCGGCGAACGGCAACAACTGACGTTTGCCGGGCAGTCGGGCCGGACGATAAAAAACCCTGTCACCGAAAGGCGGCAGGGTTTTTTGGTTTAGGGGCGGCGGCGCCAACGACGCGCAAGTCGTTCCGCCGGCCAGCGGGGAAGCGGCCGGCGACGCGCCCCCGCTATTGCGGCTTACGCGGTGGCAGCCACGCCACGCGCCGCCGCGAGCTTGCGCTGCAGTTCCGGCATGATGCGCGCGACCGCTTCCTCGCCCGCGAGGATCGCCGCGTTGCGCTGGTTGAAGTCGCTGCCGCCCATCGCCGCGAGGTTCGGGCGAATCACGACGTCCGCATACTTGTCGAGCTCGTAGGTCTTGATCGTCTGGCCCATGATCGTGAAGGTCTGCAGCAGCATCTCGATCGGGTTGTTGGTCGCCGCGCCGTCCGGCCGGGCCGAGATGTCGACCGCGATCACGAAGCTCGCCCCCATCTTGCGCGCGAACGACGCCGGTACCGGGCTCACCAGGCCGCCGTCCACGTATTCGCGATTGCCGATCTTCACCGGCTCGAACACCGACGGCACGCTGCACGACGCGCGTACCGCGAGCCCGGTATTGCCTTGCTGGAACAGGATCGGCTGGCCGCTTTGCAGGTCCGTCGCGACGATGCCGAGCGGCTTCGCCATCTTCTCGATCGGCCGGTTGTTGAGCGTCTTGTTCAGGAAGTTCTGCAGCGCGACGCCTTGCAGCAGGCCGCGCGAGCGAAACGGCAGCGCCCAGTCGCTGATCGACGCCTGGTCCATGTCGAGCGCGATCTTGTTGATCTGCAGCGCGCTCATGCCGGACGCGTAGAGCGCGCCGACCACCGAGCCCGCGCTCGTCCCGGCGACGATTTCGACCGGAATGCCGCGCGCCTCGAGCGCCTTCAGCACGCCGATGTGCGAGAAGCCGCGCGCGGCGCCGCCGCCGAGCGCGATGCCGATCTTGACGGGCTTCTCCTGCGGCAGGGCCGTGCCGGGACGAGACTTGTCGCCGAAGGACGTGCAGGCGGCGAGGCTGGCGGACGCGCACGCGATCGTGAAGTGGCGGCGCGACAGGCGAGGGGACGACATCGAATGGTTCTCCGGCGGCTTGGCGGCGGGTTACACGCCCGCGGCGGCGATAGGTTGCGAGCGGCCGCGCAGCGGGTTCCGGGCGGCCGGCGCCGGGCCGGCTGGCGGCCGCGGCGCGCACATCATAAAGCAAGCGGTGCGCTTGGCGCGATGTCCGGCGCGAGTATAATTCCGGCTTCTTTCCCGTTCCGGGCGTCGCCGGCTCCGTTGCTGTCGGGGCTGCCGTCGTCCCGCGTCGAATCATTCATGCGCCCCTGGCGTTCGAGTTACCGTTTATGACCCGTCCTGTCCGTACCCGCTTTGCGCCGAGTCCCACCGGCTTCATCCACCTCGGCAACATCCGCTCCGCACTCTATCCGTGGGCGTTCGCCCGCAAGATGAAAGGCACGTTCGTGCTGCGCATCGAGGATACCGACGTCGAGCGCTCGTCGCAGGAAGCGGTCGATGCGATCCTCGAAGGGATGCAATGGCTCGGGCTGGATTTCGACGAAGGCCCGATCTACCAGATGCAGCGCATGGACCGCTATCGCGAAGTGCTCGCGCAGATGCTCGAGAAGGGCCTCGCGTACCCGTGCTACATGTCGGCCGAGGAGCTCGACGCGCTGCGCGAACGCCAGCGCGAAGCCGGCCTGAAGCCGCGCTACGACGGCACGTGGCGTCCGGAGCCCGGCAAGGTGCTGCCGGAGCCGCCGGCCGGCGTGAAGCCGGTGCTGCGCTTTCGCAATCCGCTGACGGGCACGGTCGTGTGGGACGACGCGGTGAAGGGGCGTGTCGAGATCTCGAACGAGGAGCTCGACGACCTCGTGATCGCGCGCCCGGACGGCACGCCGATCTACAACTTCTGCGTGGTGGTGGACGACATGGACATGGGCATCACGCACGTGATCCGCGGCGACGACCACGTGAACAACACGCCGCGCCAGATCAACATCCTGAATGCACTCGGCGGCGAGCCGCCCGTCTATGCGCACCTGCCGACCGTGCTGAACGAGCAGGGCGAGAAGATGAGCAAGCGGCATGGCGCGATGAGCGTGATGGCGTACCGCGACGCGGGCTTCCTGCCCGAGGCCGTCGTCAACTATCTCGCGCGGCTCGGCTGGTCGCACGGCGACGCCGAGATCTTCTCGCGCGAGCAGTTCGTCGAATGGTTCGATCTCGAGCATCTCGGCAAGTCGCCCGCGCAGTACGACCACAGCAAGCTGAGCTGGCTGAACGCGCATTACATCAAGGAAGCCGACAACGCGCGCCTCGCCGAACTCGCGAAGCCGTTCCTCGACGCGCTCGGCATCGACGACGCGGCGATCGCGACGGGCCCCGCGCTCGACGCGGTGATCGGCCTGATGAAGGATCGTGCGACGACGGTCAAGGAAATCGCGGAAGGCGCGACGATGTTCTACCGCGTGCCGGCGCCCGACGCCGATGCGCTCGCGCAGCACGTGACCGATACGGTGCGGCCGGCGCTGGCCGATCTCGTCGTCGCGCTGAAGGCGGCCGACTGGACGAAGGAGGCGGTGTCCGCCGCGTTGAAGGCGACGCTCGCCGCGCACAAGCTGAAGATGCCGCAGCTCGCGATGCCGGTACGTCTGCTGGTGGCGGGCACGACGCACACGCCGTCGATCGATGCGGTGCTCGTGCTGTTCGGCCGCGACGTCGTGGTGTCGCGCATCGAGGCCGCGCTGGCCTGACGTTCTTGCGCGCGCGAAGTGGTCCGCGGATGAGCGAACGGACCGCTTCGCAAAAAATTTCGCGCGAATCGTAAAAAGGGTATTTACAAGTTCGAAATCGGTCCATATAATCTCATTTCTGTTCTGCAAGGGGGTATAGCTCAGCTGGGAGAGCGCTTGCATGGCATGCAAGAGGTCAGCGGTTCGATCCCGCTTACCTCCACCAACAGAACAAGCTGGATTGATTTGCGAAGCAGCGGTAGTAATAAATGCTTCACAAAATGATTAAAAGCAGTTAGAATTTCGGCCTTCGCTGTTGAATGAAAGTAAATAGCGAAAGTCAGACGAATCTGAAAAGATTTTGTCCCCTTCGTCTAGAGGCCTAGGACATCACCCTTTCACGGTGAGTACAGGGGTTCGAATCCCCTAGGGGACGCCAAATTCAGCGGCGTTTCGTAGAAGTGTCGCAGGCTTGCAGGAACGTAACCGACGTCCTGCGGGTTGGGTAAGAAAGCTGGAGCGGTAGTTCAGTCGGTTAGAATACCGGCCTGTCACGCCGGGGGTCGCGGGTTCGAGTCCCGTCCGCTCCGCCAGAACGAAGCCCGTTCAAGACGTTTTTGAGCGGGCTTTTGTATTAAAGATGTAAGCAGTACGTTGTCCCCTTCGTCTAGAGGCCTAGGACATCACCCTTTCACGGTGAGTACAGGGGTTCGAATCCCCTAGGGGACGCCAGATTCAGCGGCGTTTCGTAGAAGTGCCGCAACGCGTGCAGGAACGTGACGAGATCCTGCGGGCGGTGGTGCAGAAAAGCTGGAGCGGTAGTTCAGTTGGTTAGAATACCGGCCTGTCACGCCGGGGGTCGCGGGTTCGAGCCCCGTCCGCTCCGCCAGAACGAAGCCCGTTCAAAAGCGTTTTTGAACGGGCTTTCTCGTTAAGGATGTAAGCAGTACGTTGTCCCCTTCGTCTAGAGGCCTAGGACATCACCCTTTCACGGTGAGTACAGGGGTTCGAATCCCCTAGGGGACGCCAGATTTCGGCGTCGTTCGAACAAACGACGCGCCGGCAGGAAGTAACCGACGCCTGCCAGGCAAGCAGCAAGACTGGAGCGGTAGTTCAGTCGGTTAGAATACCGGCCTGTCACGCCGGGGGTCGCGGGTTCGAGTCCCGTCCGCTCCGCCAGAAAATGAAAAAGCCCGCCTTGTGCGGGCTTTTTCATTGGTATCGCTCGTCGTGCCCGCAAGCGGGCACGTGACTGCGGGGCGGAGGAAGCCGCCTGCGCGGCTTCCGGCGGGACTCGAAGGGCTGCGCTTGCAAGCGCAGCCGCGGCCTGCGGCAGGTAGGCGAGTCCCGTCCGCTCCGCCAGAAAATGAAAAAGCCCGCCTCGTGCGGGCTTTTTCGCTTGCACCTCCGAGCGCGCGTGCCGCCATGCCGCGTGCTGCATCGGATGTCGCGGCCCTACGAGAAATTCGCGATTGCATCCGCATGCGACTGCGCTATCGTGGCGGGGATGTGTTTCCGACTCCTGCGCGATGCTCGATCCGACCGACCTGCGACTCCTGTATCAGCTCCGGCCCGCGGAGCCCGGCGATTTTCCGTATGCCGAAGCGTTGACGCACGGCAACATGGGCGGCTACTACAAGCGCCATGGGCTCGTGTGGCGCAGCGATCTGTTCTATGCAAGCTGGCGCGAATCCGAGAACTTCATCCTCGAGGCCGACGGCGAGCGCATCGGCGTGCTGCGCGTGACCGAGGAGGGCGATTCGCTGCATATCCGCGACGTGCAGATCGCAGCCGGCCATCGGGGGCAGGGCGCCGGTACCTACCTGCTCGAGATGTCGCATCGCTGGGCGCGTGCGCGCGGGCTGCACGAACTGCAGTTGCGCGTGTTCGTCGACAATCCCGCCGCGCATTTGTACCTGCGCATGGGCTACCGGGTCACCGGGCCGCGGCTCGCGCAACTCGGCTCGATCCGCCACATGGTGCGGCCGGTCTGACGGTCCGACGCGCCGGAGCGGGCGATCAGCGGGCCGTGTCGATCGCGCCGTCGTCGTCTGGCGTTTCGCTGTCCGCGGCGGCGCCGTCCGGGCCTCGATGCTCGTAGCCGCGCAGCATGAACGCGCGCGGGCTTTCGCCGAACGCACGACGGAACATGGCCGAGAACGCGCTCTGGCTCTGGTAGCCGAGCTCACGCGCGATATGCGACAGCGGGCGCCCCTGGTTCAGCAGCGGGATCGCCCGCGCGAGCAGCGCCTGCTGGCGCCACTGCGAAAAACTCACGCCCAGTTCCTGCTTGAAGAGCCGCGATATCGTGCGCGTGCTCGCGCCGACCTCGCTCGCCCAATGCTCGAGCGACTCCGCGTGCGCGGGGTGTGCGAGCACCGATTCGCACAGCAGCCGCAGCCGTTTCTCGTCGGGCATCGGCACCGCGAGCGGCAACGGTTCGGCATGACTCAGCTCGTCGAGCACGAGCCCGCACAGCAGGCGCTCGCGCGCGGCGCTCAGGTCGCGTGCATCGAGTGCGACGATCAGTTCGCGCAGCAGCCCCGTCACCTCGACGACTCGGCATGCGTCGAGCCCGCCCGGCACGATCGACTCGTCGATATACAGCGTGCGCAAATAGGCCTCTTCGACGATCACGACCTCGTGCGACACGTGCGGCGGCACCCAGATCGCACGGGACGGCGGCACCATCCAGGTCGTGCCGGTCGTCGCGACGCGCAGCACGCCGCGCGACGCGTACGCGAGCTGCGCCCATGCATGCGTGTGCAGCGGAATGCGGCGGCCGGCATCGACCTGCCGTGCGCGTACCCGCATCGGATGGACGGCCGTCGGCGCGAATTCCGGCGGGATGTCGATGACGTCGTACGGGTTCGATACGTCGGCTTGGGCGGGCGGATTCATGAACGGTTCGGGCAGCGCGGCGGCGATGCCGTTATTTTAGAAGGCGCCGCATAAGCGCATGCGGCGGTTTTTCGGGTCATCATGCCGGGTTCAAATGAACTTTGTGTGGGCACCGGCGAATCCGGGGCGACCGCCCGCGGTCGCGCGCCCCCGGCGGTTCGAACCATCGGGGCGGTATCGCGGTCTATCGATGCGTGCGCAATGGCACGCCAATCGCACACCGATCGCATGCGAACACGGCAACACACGAATCGAAGAGGAGAACCACGATGCGCCACGTATTCGTCTATGGCACCTTGAGAGCCGGACAGGCCAACGACATCGGCCAGGCGGCCGCCCGCCACGGAATCGCCGCGCCGACGCTGCTGGGCGCGGCCGCGCTGCCGGGCGAGCTGTACGATTTCGGCACCTACCCGGGCATGCTCGCCGGGCCGGCCGGCAAGTCGCTGGTCTGGGGCGACGTCTACGAGGTCGACGAGCAACTCGTCCCGGTGCTCGACGAGATCGAGCGCGTCTATCCGGGCGTCGACTCATTGTTCAAACCGGAAGAGGTGACCGTCGAGCTCGGCGGCCGGCAGTACGCGTGCCTGTATTATCCGGTTGCCGCGCATGCGGCGGCCGGGCGCCCGCGCATCGCGTCCGGCGACTGGGTTCAGTACCGGCGCGAGCAGGAAGCCGCCTGAGCTTGCCTGCGGGGGGGCGGCGGGACAGCCGTAAAAAAGAAAGCGCCCCGCGTGAACTGACCCCAATAAGTTGGATGGTCGGAACGGGCGGTTAAGCCGATGAGGGCTGGGTCCTGTACTGCACGGGACTCAGCCCTTTTAGTTTGGTCTTGATGCGTTGGTGATTGTAGTAGTGGATGTATTGGCGCAAGCCGTCTCGAAGCTGCTCGATGCTGGCGAACTTGTTCAGATAGAAGAACTCCGCCTTCAGCGTCCCAAAGAAGCTTTCCATCGCGGCGTTGTCCAGGCAGTTGCCTTTGCGAGACATGCTTTGGGTTAAGCCGCGAGCTGCGAGCTGCCGTCGATACGCCGGCATCTGGTACTGCCAGCCCTGATCGGAATGGAGAAGCGGTGCATCCAGTGGAGTCAGCTTGACCAGGGCCTTCTTGAGCATGTTCCCCACGAGTCTGAAATGCGGGCGTCTCTGCGTCTCATAAGCGATGATCTCCCCGTTATAGAGATCCATAACCGGGGAGAGATAAAGTTTGTCGCCCTGTACATTGAACTCCGTCACGTCGGTAACCCACTTCTGATTCGGCCGTTCGGCGCGGAATTGCCTTTCCAGCCGATTCGGCACCTGAGCCCGTTCCCCGCGGTAGGAGCGATACTTCTTGGGCCGCACTAGGGATTTCAACCCAAGTACTTGCATCAAGCGCTGCACGGTCTTGTGATTGATCGCTTGTCCCGCCCGGCGCAGTTCGGCCGTCACACGCCGGTAGCCATAGCGGCCCTTGTGGCGTTCGTAGATTTGCCGGATGCGCACTTTCAGGTTGGCGTACTTATCGCCGGCCATCTGCACTTTGGCTTGATAGTAGAACGTGCTGCGAGCTAGTCCGGCAGCCCTCAGCAGGTCCGATAAATCGTGGTCTTGCCTCAGTTCAAGCACTAACTGCGCTTTTTCTGCGCAGCGGCCTCTTTGGCCTGAACCAAGGCATTCCATTTTTTTAGGTACGCCACCTCCGCGCGCAGATATTTGAGTTCCGCGAGTAGTGCTTCACGCGTAAGCGTGTCCTTGGTCTCAACATCTGTCGGCTTGGCGGGCGGTATCGGCGTCGGCATTTTTCTCGGGCGTCCTTTGGGCTTGGGCGCCAATGCGCCCAGACCACCTTCATGATACTGGCGTTCCCATCCGCTTACGGCATCCCTGCCTCGAAGGTTAAACAGTGCCGCGACCTGACGATAAGACAACTGATCGCGCCACATCCTGCGCAGCACCCTGAGCTTGAATGCCGCACTGTATCGGCTGTATTTCTTGCGCAGCCCGGCAGCCCCATGCTGCTCATAGCTTGATACCCAGCGCTGTACCGTCCCGGGATGCAAGCCAAACTCCCGAGCGATGCTCTTGTAGCCGTATCGGCCAGGTGCGTAACGCCTCACCACTTCTCGCTTAAATTTCTCGTCGTACTTCGCCATGAAAAACACCCCACAGGTTGGATTCGCATCCAACTTTTGGGGTGCAGTTCACGCGGGGCGCTTTTTTCGTGCCGCCGTCGCATGCGACCGCCGGCACGGCGTGGCCGGCCGGCGACGCAACGGCAGCGTCGTCAGATTTCCTCGTACAGCGGCAGCGTCAGGAATTCGGTGAAGCCTTCCGACGTCGACATCTGCTCGAAGATCGCCGCCGCGCGCTCGTACGGCTGCGTGTTGCCGCCGACCGAGCGCTTCACGTTGTCGAGTTCGATTTTCGCGAATTCACGCACGAGCTCGGCCGTGACCTTGCGGCCGTCGTCGAGCACGCCCTTCGGCGAGCGGATCCATTGCCAGACCTGCGAGCGGGAAATCTCGGCCGTGGCCGCGTCTTCCATCAGGTTGTGGATCGGCACGCAGCCGTTGCCGTCGAGCCACGCGCCGAGGTAGTGGATCCCGACGTTGATGTTGTTGCGCAGGCCGGCTTCGGTGATCGGCGCTTCCGGCTGGAAGTCGAGCAGGTTCCGGCCTTCGACCTGCACGTCGTCGCGTTGCTTCGCGATCTGATTCGGCTTGTCGCCGAGCACCTTGACGAACTCTTCCATCGCGATCGGCACGAGGCCCGGGTGCGCGACCCAGCCGCCGTCGTAGCCGTCGGTCGCGTCGCGCTGCTTGTCCGAGCGCACGCCGCCCATCGCCTTGTCGTTCGCTTCCGGATCGTTCTTGATCGGGATCAGCGCGCTCATCCCGCCGATCGCCGGCGCGTTGCGCTTGTGGCAGGTCTTCAGCAGCAGCAGCGCGTACGCACGCATGAACGGCACCGTCATCGTGATCTTCGAACGGTCGGCCAGGCAGAAGTCGCGATCGTTCTTGAACTTCTTGATCGCCGAGAAGATGTAGTCCCAGCGGCCGGCGTTCAGGCCCGAGCTGTGTTCGCGCAGTTCGTACAGGATCTCGTCCATCTCGAACGCGGCGAGGATCGTCTCGATCAGCACCGTCGCGCGGATCGTGCCGCGCGGCACGCCGATCGCTTCCTGCGCGGCGACGAAGATGTCGTTCCACAGCCGGGCCTCGAGATGGCTTTCCATCTTCGGCAGGTAGAAGTACGGGCCCGAGCCGCGCGCGATCAGTTCCTTCGCGTTGTGGAACAGGAACAGCGCGAAATCGAAGATGCCGCCGGACACGCGCTGGCCGTCGACCGTCACGTGCTTCTCGTCGAGGTGCCAGCCGCGCGGACGCACGATCAGCGTCGCGACCTTGTCGTTCAGCTTGTACGACTTGCCGTTCTGTTCGAGCGAGATCGTGCGGCGCACCGCGTCCTTCAGGTTGATCTGGCCGTCGATCTGGTTCGTCCAGCTCGGCGCGTTCGAATCCTCGAAGTCCGTCATGTACGAATCGGCGCCCGAGTTCAGCGCGTTGATGATCATCTTGCGCTCGACGGGGCCCGTGATCTCGACCCGCCGGCATTGCAGGTCGGCCGGCAGCGGCGCGACCGTCCAGTCGCCTTCGCGAATCGCCTTCGTCTCGGCCAGGAAGTCGGGGCGCTCGCCTGCGTCGAGGCGTTTCGTGCGCTCGACGCGCGCCTGCAGCAGCGCCTGGCGGCGCGATTCGAACGTACGGTGCAGCGCCGCGACGAGTGCCAGCGCGTCGGGCGTCAGGATGGCTTCGTAACCCGGCTTGATTTCGCCGGTGATCGTCATGCCTTGCGGCAGCGTGATCGGGGTGCTCATGAGTCTCATCTCCTTGGTCGGTCAGTTGCGGTTTCGGTGAAGGGGGAAGGCGGCAGCGGCGAACGTCATGCACCCGGGCCGGGGCGCGTGCGGTTTGCGGGTCTGCCGGACGGAGCCGGGGTGGCGAGGAAGGCGAGCAGGTCGGCCATGCCGGTGCCCGTGCCGTCGGGCGGCGCGCCGAGTTCCTCGGCGGGCGCGCCCGTGCGGTTGAGCCAGAACGTCGTGTAGCCGAACCAGGTGGCGCCGGCGACGTCCCATGCGTTCGACGACACGAACACGATGTCGCGCGGGTTCGGTCCGAACGCGGCGGTGCCGAGCGCGTAGGCGGCCGGGCTCGGCTTGTACGCGCGCACGGTGTCGGCCGACAGCACGCGATCGAACAGCCCGGACATGCCGGCGCTCTTGATCGCGATGTCGAGCATTTGCGGGGTGCCGTTCGACAGGATCGCGAGCGGCGGGCGCGGCTCGAGCGCGCGCAGCTTGCGCAGCGCGGGCACCGTGTCGGGATAGGTGGACAGGCACGCGTATTCGTCCATCAGCCGCTTCTCGGCCGCGCCGTTCAGCGCGAGCCCGAGCCGGCGCGCGGCGAACCGCAGCGCATCGAGCGTGATGTCCCGGAACGGGCGATAGCGGGCGCCGGCCGGGTCGGCGAGCGTGCGCAACTGCGAGTATTCGATCTGCTTGCGTCGCCACAGCTGCGACAGCCGCTCCCCGTGACCGGGAAACATCTGCTCTGCCGCGGCCAGCACGGCGCGCACGTCGAACAACGTGCCGAATGCGTCGAAGAGGATGGCGTCGGGAGAGGAGAGTGTCGTTGTGGCCGACATAGCCTTGCGCTCCAGTTTCAGAGGTCGGATCGATTCTATTCGTGATCGAAGGTGCTAAAAAAGACGCTAATCATCACTTGATCTTTTACTTTCATATACCTAATCTTGGCGGCTCAAGCTATTTGAGGGGCGGCGACGCCGCCCTCGCGAGAGTCATGGACCGGTTCAAACAGATCGAAACGTTCGCCGCGGTCGCGGCGAAAGGCAGCCTGTCGGCGGCCGCGCACGCGGAAGGCGTCGCGCCGGCGATCATCGGCCGCCGCCTCGACGCGCTCGAGGAGCGGCTCGGCGTGAAGCTCCTGGTGCGCACGACGCGCAAGCTCACGCTGACGTTCGAGGGTTCGGCGTTCCTGGAGGACTGCCAGCGCATCATCAACGACATGCAGAACGCGGAGGCGAGCGTGTCCGCCGGCGGCGTCAAGGCGAGCGGCCACCTGCGGATTTCCGCGCCGGCCGGCTTCGGCCGGCGCCATGTCGCGCCACTCGTGCCCGAATTCAGCGTCGGACACCCGGACGTGTCGGTTACGCTCGACCTGTCCGACCGGATGGTCGACCTCGTCAACGAGGGCTTCGATTGCGCGGTGCGGCTCGGCGAGCTGCCCGATTCGTCGCTGGTGTCGCTGAAACTCGGCGAGAACCGCCGCGTGTGCGTCGCGTCCCCCGCGTATCTCGCGCGGCGCGGCACGCCCGCCACGCTCGCGGAACTCGCTCGCCACAACTGCCTCGCGCTCGCGGCGAATGCGAACCAGCAGCGCGGCTGGTCGTTCCAGGAGGGCGACAAGGTCGTGTCGATTCGCGTGAACGGCACGATGGAATGCTCGGACGGCGCGGTGCTGCACGAGTGGTGCCTCGCAGGCCACGGGCTCGCGTGGCGCTCGTGGTGGGAAGTCGGCGAGGACGTCGCGGCCGGCCGGCTCGTCAGCGTGCTCGACGCGTTCGCCGCGCCGCCGATCGGCATCCATGCGGTGTTTCCGCAGCGCCGGCATCTGCCGCTGCGGGTGCGCCTGTTTCTCGATTACCTGAAGCACACGTACGAGCGGCCCGGCTATTGGGGCGAGTAGGCGACGCCCGCCCGCGCGTTTCCGATATGAGGGCGAACCCGCTGGCGATGCAGTGAGCGCGATTTCGCACACTACAATCGTTAGAGGCATGCGCGCCGTGTCGCGGCCGGCTCGGCTGGCGCCGCGGCGCGCATGCGATTGACGAAGGAGGGCGCGATGTTCCGGCACATCCTCGTTCCAACCGACGGTTCCGAACTGTCGAAGAAGGCGATCGACGGTGCGATCGACCTGGCTCGTGCGGTCGGCGCGCGCGTGACGGCTTACGCGTGCCTGCCGCAATACCCGTACTCGCCGTTTTCCGAAGTGATCATCGAGCCGCCCGCCGATTTCCGCGCGCGCAGCGAGCGCGAGGCGCGTGCGCATCTCGAGGAGGTGGAAGCGGCCGCGAAGGCGGCCGGGGTCGCGTGCGACACGTGGACGAGCGTGCATCCGTCGCCGTATCTCGGCATCATCGAGGCGGCCGAGCGCGGCGGGTGCGACGTGATCTTCATGGCGTCCCACGGACGCCGCGGGCTCGGCAGCCTGCTGATCGGCAGCGAGACGCAGCGCGTGCTGACCCATACGAAAATTCCGGTGATCGTCTATCGGTAGGGCGGCGCCGGCCGTGGCCGGGCCGGCTGCACCGCCGAAAAAAGGGCGCGCCGGACGAAGCCGGCGCGCATCGTTGCTGGCGGCCCGCAGGCCGCGCGGCCGGTCGCGCAATGGGACTCGCGCGCCTGCCGTCTCCTCCCTGATTGTTGTCCGGTGGCCGATGCCGCGGCGTCGCGAGACGCGGCGGCATCGGCGTCACGCCCGCGCGTGTTACGCGACCTTCTTGCCGTCGAAGAACTGTTCGTCCTCGGTCGACCCATGCAGCGCGGTCGTCGACGCTTCGCGTTCGACCGTCTGCGTCACCGCGTCGAAGTAGCCGGTGCCGACCTCGCGCTGGTGCTTGACGGCCGTGAAGCCCTTGTCGGCTGCCGCGAACTCCGCCTGCTGCAGTTCGACGAACGCGCTCATCTGCGTGCGCGCATAGCCGTGCGCGAGGTTGAACATCGAGTAGTTCAGCGCATGGAAGCCGGCCAGCGTGATGAACTGGAACTTGTAACCCATCGCGCCGAGCTCCTTCTGGAACTTCGCGATCGTCGCGTCGTCGAGGTTCTTCTTCCAGTTGAACGACGGCGAGCAGTTGTACGACAGCAGCTTGCCCGGGAACTGCTTGTGGATCGCTTCCGCGAACTTCTTCGCGTATTCGAGATCGGGCTTGCCCGTTTCGCACCAGATCAGGTCCGCGTACGGTGCGTACGCGAGGCCGCGCGAGACTGCCTGTTCGAGGCCCGGCTTCGTGCGGAAGAAGCCTTCCACCGTGCGCTCGCCCGTCAGGAACGGCTTGTCGTTGTCGTCGACGTCGGACGTGATCAGGTCGGCCGCTTCCGCGTCGGTGCGGGCCACCAGCACGGTCGGCGTACCCATCACGTCGGCCGCGAGACGCGCGGCCGACAGCTTCGCGACGGCTTCGCGCGTCGGCACGAGCACCTTGCCGCCCATGTGGCCGCACTTCTTCACCGACGCGAGCTGATCCTCGAAGTGGACGCCCGATGCGCCGGCCTCGATCATCGCCTTCATCAGTTCGAACGCATTGAGCACGCCGCCGAAACCGGCTTCCGCATCGGCGACGATCGGCGCGAAGAAATCGACGTAGCCTTCGTCGCCCGGGTTCTTGCCTTCCGACCATTGGATCTGGTCGGCGCGCGTCAGCGTGTTGTTGATGCGCTTCACGACGAGCGGCACCGAGTTTGCCGGGTACAGCGACTGGTCCGGGTACATTTCGCCCGCGACGTTCGCGTCGCCGGCCACTTGCCAGCCGGACAGGTAGATGGCCTTCAGGCCGGCCTTCACCTGCTGCATCGCCTGGTTGCCGGTCAGCGCGCCGAGTGCGTTGACGAATGGCTCGTTGTTGATGAGGCTCCACAGTTTTTCCGCGCCGCGCTTGGCCAGCGTGTGCTCGATCGGGATCGAGCCGCGCAGGCGGACGACGTCTTCAGCCAAGTAGCTGCGCTTGATACCCTTCCAGCGCGGATCGGTTTCCCATTGCTGCTGCAGTTCCTGTGCTTGTTGCTGACGCGACATGATGAGCTCCTTGATGCGGTATAGGCGTAACGGGCCGAATCTGACGGTGGTGATGCCGTTCGCGAAGCGGGGAAGCGGTGCATGCCGTTTCGCGAAGTCTTGTATAAGAGTCTAGGCAAATCGGAGGGAGCGAAACAGGGGCTGTCTCGGGAAGCGAGGAATTTTTTAGTTGTTTTTAATCAATAGCTTGCCAAGTTGATTTCGAGATAAGAAATGCGTTTTCCTATCCCGCAATCGTGCGCCTTGTGCCTTGCAGCATGATTTTTTACGACGCAAAAAAATTTTCCGCATCGTGAAATTGACGGCGAGACGAAAAAAAACCGGCGTGGACGCGCCGGTTGGCTGGACGGCCGGGTGGCCGATCCGCAGGGCGGCCGCCGGCCGCCCGTGTGTGCTTGTCTTACGAGGCCGAATTGCTGCGGCGCGGGCCGCCGCTGCGCTGACCGTCGCGACGCGGGCCGCCGTCGCGGCTGCCGCCCGGCTTGCCGCTCCAGCCGCCGCCATTGCCGCCGCCGTAGCTGCGGCCGTTGCCGTTGCCGCCATAACCGCCGCCCGGCTTGCCGCCGAAACGACGACCGCCGTTGCCGCCGCCCGGACGGCCGCGGCCGCCGTTGCCGCCGTTGCGCGGGGGAGCCTTGCGCGGCTCGAAACCTTCGATCACGTTGACCGGCAGCGGCGAGCGCACGAAGCGCTCGATGCGCTTGAGCGCGCCTTGCTCGGCATGATGCACGAGGCTCACCGCGATACCCGAACGGCCCGCGCGACCGGTACGGCCGATACGGTGCACGTAGTCTTCCGCGAACTTCGGCAGGTCGTAGTTGAACACGTGCGTGATGCCCGGGATGTCGATGCCGCGGGCCGCGACGTCGGTGGCCACCAGCACGCGCACGCGGCGCTCGCGCAGCGCACGGATCGTGCGGTTACGCGCGCCTTGCGGCAGGTCGCCGTGCAGCGCGGCCGATTCGAAGCCTGCGTCGGCCAGACGGCCGGCGAGCTGGTCGGCGTCGATCTTGGTCGCCGTGAAGATGATCGCCTGGTCGAGCGCGTCGTCGCGCAGCAGGTGATCGAGCAGGCGATCCTTGTGGTCGCGGTCGTCGACGTAATGGACGGTCTGCGCGATGTTCGCGCGCGATTCCAGGCGCTGCTGGATCTCGATGCGCTCCGGGTCCTTCAACAGGCGGCTCGTCAGCGAACCGATCTTGCCGTCGAGCGTGGCCGAGAACAGCATCGTCTGGCGCGATTCCGGCGTGGCGGCGACGATCGTTTCGATGTCCTCGATGAAGCCCATGTCGAGCATGCGGTCGGCTTCGTCGAGCACGAGCATCTTCAGTTCCGACAGGTCGATGCGGCCGCGCTCGAGGTGATCGAGCAGGCGGCCCGGCGTGGCGACCAGGATTTCCGGGTTCTTCGCGAGCAGCATCAGCTGCTGGCCGTAGGCGACGCCGCCGAGGATGCTGACCGTGCGCAGGCGCTTCAGATGCTTGCCGTACGTCGACGCGGCCGTCGTGACCTGCATCGCGAGTTCGCGGGTCGGCGTCAGCACGAGCAGGCCCGGGCGCGCGACGGGTTGCGGGCGGCGCACGCGGCGGTCGCCCTGGTTCGGTTCGCGCGGCGCGCGCGGCTGCTGCGCCTGCGTCTTCTGGAGCTGTGCGAAACGTTCGATCGCGGGCAGCATGAATGCGGCCGTCTTGCCCGAACCGGTCGGGCTCGACACCAGCAGGTCGCGGCCGGCGATGCCGGCCGGAATCGCGCGCTGCTGCACCGGCGTCGGCTTCACGTAGCCGGCGGCCTGCAGCGCGGAGACGATCTCCGGCGACAACCCGAGCGACGCGAAGCTCGGCTCGCCCGACGCCGGTTCGACTGCGGCCGGTGCGGCGGCGTCGAGACCGAGCGCCTGGTCGGCGATCGCGTTGAGCGGGCTGGAGTTGATGCTCGAAGTCATAACAATCCTTGAAACACAGTGGGTGAAACGTCGGCGCCAATCGCGCATACCCAAGTCGTCGGATTCAGCGAGCAAATCGGGAAACGGGTGCAATCCGCCGAACCGTCGGCGGATGAGGCATTAGAAGCTGTTTTGGGTGCGGCGCGCTTCAGGAGCGGGACCGCCAGCCTAGTTGACGACCGCAAGGGTCGAAGCAGGAGGGGACAGGTTCTAAACCGGATTGGAGCTTAACGCTACGAGGCGTCGGGCCGGAACGGCTTGCGAGCCGAGCGCGGGAGGTGACGCAGGCCGCATTATAGAGAAATTTGCTGCGCTGCGCCACTGATTTGATTGCCGATTGCGGCGCGGGCGATCCGGTCAGGACGCCGTGCCGTTTTTCAGCGATTCGACGAGTTCGATGTACTGCTGCTTCGCCGCATCCTGCGACGTGCCCTTCAGTGCGTCCCACGCATCGTATTTGTATTTGCCGACGATGTCGGTGAAGCCGGGCTTGTCGCCGTGCGCATCGCCGTCGGTCGCCTGCTTGAAGAGCGCGTACAGGCGCAGCAGGGTCAGGTTGCCCGGCCGTTCCGTCAGTTGCTTGACGTCGATCTGGGCCTGGTCGAATCGGGCGGTGAGTTCGCTCATCGGGTGTCTCCGTAAGGGTTTCAGATCGGCCGATCTTAACAAGCGGGCCGTCGCGCGGGGTCGAGCGATCCTTCCAAACCGCGGCCGGCGCCGCGCGTGCGCACAGATCGGACCCGATCGCCCGTGGGAGCGGGGCGGCGCATTACAATGTCGGCCATGACGCAAACAGTGCTCCTCGCCATCGATACGTCGACCGAATACTGCTCGGTCGCGCTGCTGCGCTCGGCCCCGGCCGATGACGCCGTTTCCACCCCGCAAACCTGGGTCCGTCACGAGCCGACGGGCGCCGTATCGAGCACGCGCGTGCTGCCGGCGATCCAGGAACTCTTCGCCGAATCCGGGCTGACGCTCGCCGATTGCGACGCGATCGCGTTCGGCGCGGGCCCCGGCTCGTTCACGGGCCTGCGGACCGCGACCGGCATTACCCAGGGCCTCGCATTCGGGAGCGGGCTGCCGGTCGTGCCGATCGGCACGCTGCTCGCGTGCGCCGAGCACGCGCGGCTGCGCGCGCCCGGCACGGTCCGCGTGCTCGCCGCGCTCGACGCACGGATGGACGAAGCCTACTGGGCGGATTTCGCGTGGGACGACGGCGCCGGCGACTGGCGCACAGTGCATCCGGCGTCGCTCGACGCACCGGGTGCCGTCGGCGTACCCGACGCGCCGTTCGTCCTCGCCGGCAATGCGGCCGCGGCGTTCGGCGCGCAATTGCCGGCCGCCGCACGGGCCGCCGCGATCGACGGCGACGCGCTGCCGCATGCGCTGGCGGTCGCGCATGCCGCGCTGCGCGCGTTCCGCGCGGGGCGTGCGGTGCCGGCCGACCAGGCCGCGCCCGAATACGTGCGCGACAAGGTCGCGCAGACCACGGCCGAGCGCATCGCGGCACGGGCCGCGCAGACGGGCGGAGCGAACGGATGACGGGTGTCCTGTTGAGCGACCGCTATCTGGCGCCGATGACGGACGCCGATCTCGACGAGGTCGTCGCGATCGAGCGCGTCGCGTACGAATTCCCGTGGAGCCGCGGCAATTTCGAGGATTCGTTGCGCAACGGCTATCTGGGCGTGTGCCTGCGGCACGTGACCGGGTCGCTCGTCGGCTATTGCGTGCTGATGCCCGTGATCGACGAGATGCATTTGCTGAACCTGTGCGTCGCGCCGGCCGCGCAACATGCGGGCGCGGGCCTCGCGCTGCTGCGCGAGGCGGTGCGCATTTCGCGCGCGGAGCGGCTCGACGGCGTGCTGCTCGAGGTGCGGCCGTCCAATCCGCGCGCGATTCGTCTGTACGAGCGCTTCGGCTTCGTGACGATCGGCCGGCGCAAGAACTACTATCCGGCGAAGCATCGCAGCCGGGAGGACGCGATCGTGATGCGTCTGACGCTGAACAAGGACGAGGGGGATGCGCATGGCGTGGGCTGAAGCGGCGCTCGAGGAACTGGGCCTCGCGCAGATCTGGGTACGGCGCGGGCAACGCGCGGGCGAGGGCGCGGCAGCCGACGCGCCTGCCGTCGCGGCAACCGCGACGGCCGACGTCGGTTCCGTCGTCGCGGCCGATCGGCCGGCGCGTGCGCCGGAGCAGGACGACGCGCCAGCGGCCGTCGCGCGTGGCGCTGCCGGTGGCTTGCCGGCTCGCGAGTCGCGGGCGCCGGCGCACGGTGTCGTCGATGGCGATCGCCCGCCCGCGCAGGCTGTGCCGTCCGATTCGGCCGCATTGTCCGATACGGTGCCGCCGAAGGCTGATACGTCGCCCGCCGGGGACGACGATTTCGCATGGTTCGACGCGGCGCCGCCGGGCGATGGCGTGCCGCCCGCCGAATCGCGTCCCGCCGGCACACCGGTCGCCGCGCTCGACTGGGATGCCCTGGCCGCGCGCGTGGCGGACTGCACGCTGTGCCGTCTGTGCGAGAAGCGGACCAACACCGTGTTCGGCGTAGGCGACCGCGAAGCGGACTGGATGCTGATCGGCGAAGCGCCGGGCGAGAACGAGGACAAGCAGGGCGAGCCGTTCGTCGGCCAGGCCGGCAAGCTGCTCGACAACATGCTGCAGTCGCTGTCGCTCAAGCGCGGCGACAACGTGTACATCGCGAACGTGATCAAGTGCCGGCCGCCCGGCAACCGCAACCCGGAGCCGGACGAGGTCGCGAGCTGCGAGCCTTATCTGCAGCGCCAGGTCGCGCTCGTGAGACCGAAGCTGATCGTCGCGCTCGGCCGTTTTGCCGCGCAGACGCTGCTGAAGACGGACGCGAGCATCGCGTCGCTGCGCGGCCGCGTGCATGCGTACGAGGGCGTGCCGGTGATCGTCACTTACCACCCGGCCTACCTGTTGCGCAGCCTGCAGGACAAGTCCAAGGCGTGGGCCGACCTGTGCCTCGCGCGCGACACGTTCCGGCGTGCGGAAGGCGCCGACGCGAACGGCCCGACCGGGCAATGACGACCGGCGCGGCGTGCGCGTTCGTCGATACGCTGCATGACGTCGCGGTGCGCGACCTGGGCTGGCTGCTGGCCAGCCCGAGCCTGCTCACCGCGGTGCCGGGCGCACCGCTCGCCCACCCATGGCCGGATGCGGCCGGGCAAGCGGCCGTCGAAGGGTGGCTCGCCGCGCTCGATGCGCGGCCCGAGCCGCTGCATCGCGCGCTCGACGGGTTTCGGCCCACCCGGCTCGGACGCTACGCCGAATGCCTGCTCGAGTATTTTCTGACGCACGGGCCGTCGCTGCGGCTCGTCGCGGCCAATCTGCCGCTGCGCAGCAACGGCCGCACGCTCGGCGAAGTCGACTTTCTCGTCGACGCGCCGGATGGCCGGCGCCTGCACTGGGAGCTCGCGGTGAAGTGCTATCTGTGCGCGCCGGTGCGCGACGGCGCGTCGCTCGCCGACTTCGTCGGCCCCAATCTCGTCGATCGGTTCGACCGCAAGCGCAGCCGGCTGCTCGATCACCAGTTGCGGCTCGGCGAACACGACGGCTTTGCCCGGCTCGGCTACGGCGCGCCGTCCGACGCGCAGATGTTCGTCAAGGGTTGGCTGTTCCATCCGTACGGCGCACCGGTCTCGCCGGTGTCCGCCGAAATCGCGCCGGATCACCCGCGCGGTTTCTGGTTGACGCACGCGCAGTGGCCGGCGTGGGCGGCCGCGCAGCGTGACGGCGCGGCATGGAGCGTGTTGCCGAGGCTGGCATGGCTGGCGCCGCGGCGTGCCGCCGCCGGCGCGGGTGTCCAGCCCGAGCCGCTGGCGAGCGCACTAGAACTGCCGCCCGTGCTGGCGGCGCGCCAGGCGCCCGACCTGATCTGTATCCATGAAAAGGGTGCCGACGGCACGTGGCGCGAGACGGCGCGCGGTTTCGTCGTGCCCGACGACTGGCCGGGGCGCGCGCAGGCGTTCGCGGCGCAGGATCGCTGACGCCGCGTCAGCCCGCGCTTACCACCAGCGATGAAAGTGATGGACCGGGCCGACGCCGTGGCCGACGTCGAGGTGGCCGCTCGCGGCGATCGCGCCGGTCAGGTAGGTCTTGGCGTCGCGTACCGCGCTTTCCAGATCGGGCTGCTGCGGCAGCAGCGCGGCGATCGCCGACGACAGCGTGCAGCCGGTGCCGTGCGTGTTGCCGACCGGCAAGCGCGCGCCTTCGAGCCGCACGGTGCGTGTCGCTTCGACGAGCCAGTCGGGGCTCGCGGACGCGTCGGGCAGGTGGCCGCCCTTCATCAACACGGCGCGCGCGCCCGTTTGCAGCAACGCCTGGCCTTGCCGGACCATGTCGTCTTCGGTGGACGCGGGCGCATCGTTCAATAGTGCGGCCGCTTCGGGCAGGTTCGGCGTGACGACCGTCGCGAGCGGCAGCAGCGTGTCGCGCAGCGCGTCGACGGCATCGGGCGCGAGCAGCGCGTGGGCGCTCTTCGAGATCATCACCGTGTCGAGCACGACGAAACGCGGCGCGTAACGGCGCAGCGCGTCGGCCACCGCGTGCACGATCGCCGCGTTGGCGAGCATCCCGATCTTGACCGCATCGATGCGGATGTCGTCGAACACCGCGTCGAGTTGCGCGGTCACGAAGGCGGCGTCCGGCGCGTGCACGCCCGTCACGCCGCGCGTGTTCTGCGCGGTCAGCGCGGTGATCGCGCTCGCGCCATACGCGCCGAGCGCGGAAAACGTCTTCAGGTCGGCCTGGATGCCTGCGCCGCCGCCCGAATCGGAGCCGGCGATCGTCAGGATGTTGGGTATCGGGTGCGTCATGAGGGCAACGTGCCGGTTCGAGGACCGGCGCCGGCGGACGAAAACGGAGAGTGTAGCGTCAGTGCCGCGATTCGCCGATCAGCGCGACCGAGTCGAACTGACGCTGGTTCGCCTGGTGGCGGCGCATCACGAGCCACATCGTCAGGCAGACGAACGTGCCGAACAGCACGATCACGACGCCGACCGGCACGTCGAGCCACACGAGCACCGCATACAGGCACAGCATCACGAGCACCGACAGGTTCTCGTTGAAGTTCTGCACCGCGATCGAATGGCCGGCCGACAGCAGCACGTGGCCGCGATGCTGCAGCAGCGCGTTCATCGGCACGACGAAGTAGCCGGACAGCGCGCCGACGCCGATCAGGAAGACGTAGGCGACGATCAGGTAGAACGGCAGGCGCAGGTGGCCGAAGTGCACGGCCCAGTGCGACGGGAACAGGTCGCGCGTGTAGAACGCCATCAGCATCACCGCGATGCCCATGACGATGCCGACGGGCAGCACGGTCAGCGACTTCTTCAGCGGAATCCGGGCGGCGGCGGCGATCGCGCCGCCCGCGACGCCGACCGCGACCACGGCCTGCAGGATCGCGCCTTCGGACAGCGACATGTTGAGCGACACCTCGGCCCATTTCAGCACGATGAACTGCAGCGTCGCGCCGGCCCCCCAGAACAGCGTGGTGACCGCGAGCGAAATCTGGCCGAGCTTGTCGCGCCAGAGCACCATGAAGCAGTCGGCGAAATCGGTGAGCAACTTGACCGGGCCGCGTTCCTGCTTCGGATAGCGGGCGCCCGTGTCGGGAATGCGCAGGTTGAACAGCGCGGCGATCACGTAGATCGCCATGATGATCGCCATCGCGGCTTCGGCGGGCGTGCCGATCCAGTCGGGCGTGTGCGCGATCACGTGCGATGCGATGTGCGGGCTGATCAGCGCGCCGCCGAGCACGGTGCCGAGGATGATCGAGCTGACGGTCGTGCCTTCGATCCAGCCGTTCGCGGCGACCAGCCGGTCGGCCGGCAGCAGTTCGGTGAGAATCCCGTACTTGGCGGGCGAGTAGGCCGCCGCGCCGAAGCCGACGATCCCGTATGCGATCAGCGGGTGGGCGCCGAACAGCATGATCATGCAGCCGACTACCTTGATCGAGTTGGTGATGAACATCACGCGGCCCTTCGGGCGCGAATCCGCGAACGCACCGACATACGCCGCCAACACCACGTACGACAACACGAAGAACAGCTTCAGCAGCGGTGTCATCCAGTTGGGGGCGTGGAGGTCTTTCAGCAGGGCGATGGCGGCGATGAGAAGCGCATTGTCGGCCAGCGACGAGAAAAACTGCGCGGCCATGATGGTGTAAAAACCTTTTTTCATCTGATGCGATGCTTTCGTCGCTGCGGCAGGGCCGCGTAGGCCGCCTGGTATGCGATCGGCTTATTCCGTTCGAAATGGGTTGTGCGCACGGCTTTATAACATGAAAATACGCGAATTCGGACTAGCAAGATTCCCCGATCGTTCCGCAAATTGCCGGCTTCGGTGCTCAAAAGGCGCGGTAAGCTGATGATTCGCAAGCGTCTTTACGTAAATTTCCCATGCCGCGCCCGATCTCCGCCACCATCCACACCGCCGCTCTCGCGAACAATCTCTCCGTCGTCCGCCGCTTTGCCGGCCCGTCCAAAGTCTGGGCGGTCGTCAAGGCCAATGCGTACGGCCACGGTCTCGCTCGCGCATTTCCGGGCCTGCGCGGCACCGACGGCTTCGGCCTGCTCGACCTCGACGAGGCCGTGAAGCTGCGCGAGCTCGGCTGGGCCGGCCCGATCCTGCTGCTCGAAGGCTTCTTCCGCTCGACCGACATCGACGTGATCGACCGCTACAGCCTGACGACGACCGTCCACAACGACGAGCAGATGCGGATGCTGGAGACGGCGCGGCTGTCGAAGCCCGTCAACGTGCAGCTCAAGATGAACAGCGGAATGAACCGGCTCGGCTACGCGCCGGAGAAGTATCGTGCCGCTTGGGAGCGCGCGCGCGCGTGCCCGGGCATCGGCCAGATCACGTTGATGACCCATTTTTCGGACGCGGACAACGAGCGCGGCGTCGCCGAGCAGCTCGCGACGTTCGAGCGCGGCGCGGCAAACATCGCCGGCGCGCGCAGCCTTGCGAATTCGGCGGCCGTGCTGTGGCATCCGGACACGCACTTCGACTGGGTGCGGCCGGGGATCGTGCTGTACGGGGCGTCGCCGTCCGGGTTGTCGTCCGATATCGCCGACACGGGGTTGAAGCCCGCGATGACGCTCGCGTCCGAGCTGATCGCGGTGCAGACGATCGCGAAGGGCCAGGCGATCGGCTATGGTTCGACGTTCTCCGCGCAGGCGCCGATGCGAATCGGCGTCGTCGCGTGCGGCTACGCGGACGGTTATCCGCGCGTCGCGCCGGAAGGCACGCCCGTGATCGTCGACGGCATCCGCACGCGGATCGTCGGTCGCGTCTCGATGGACATGATCACCGTCGACCTGACGCCGTGCCCGCAGGCCGGCGTCGGCGCGCGCGTCGAGCTGTGGGGCAACGCGCTGCCGATCGACGACGTCGCGCGCCATTGCGGCACGATCGGCTACGAGCTGATGTGCGCGATCGCCGCGCGCGTGCCGGTGCGAGCGGAATAAGGGCGTCGCGTGGCCAAACAGAAAACCGTTTACGTCTGCAGCGAGTGTGGCGGACAGACCCCCAAGTGGCAGGGCCAGTGCCCGTCGTGCCAGGCCTGGAACACCCTCGTCGAATCGGTCGCCGAGTCGCCGGCTGCGCACCGTTTCCAGTCGCTCGCGAAGCGGGCGCCGGTGCAGCGTCTCGTCGACATCGAGGCCGCCGACGTGCCGCGCTTCTCGACCGGCATCGGCGAATTCGACCGCGTGCTGGGCGGCGGGCTGGTCCCCGGCGGCGTCGTGCTGATCGGCGGCGATCCGGGCATCGGCAAGTCGACGCTGCTGCTGCAGTCGCTCGCGGATATCGCGAGCGAGCGGCGCGCGCTCTATATCAGCGGCGAGGAATCGGCCGCGCAGATCGCGTTGCGCGCGCAACGGCTCGCGCTGCTGGACGGCGGCGCGCCGGCGGCCGAACTGAAGCTGCTCGCCGAGATCCAGCTCGAGAAGATCCAGGCCGCGATCGATGCGGAGCGGCCGGACGTGGCCGTCATCGACTCGATCCAGACCGTCTATTCGGACGCGCTCACGTCGGCGCCGGGCTCGGTCGCGCAGGTGCGCGAATGCGCGGCGCAGCTCACGCGCATCGCGAAACAGTCGGGCACCGCGATCATCATGGTCGGCCACGTGACGAAAGAAGGCAACCTGGCCGGCCCGCGCGTGCTCGAGCACATCGTCGACACGGTGCTGTATTTCGAGGGCGACACGCATTCGTCGTTCCGGCTCGTGCGTGCGTTCAAGAACCGCTTCGGCGCAGTCAACGAGCTCGGCGTGTTCGCGATGACCGAGCGCGGGCTGCGCGGCGTAGCCAACCCGTCCGCGCTGTTCCTGTCGCAGCACGAGCAGGTCGTGCCCGGTTCGTGCGTGCTCGTCACGCAGGAAGGCACGCGTCCGCTGCTCGTCGAAATCCAGGCGCTCGTCGATACGGCGCACGTGCCGAACCCGCGCCGGCTCGCGGTCGGCCTCGAGCAGAACCGGCTCGCGATGCTGCTCGCGGTGCTGCACCGGCACGCGGGCATCGCGTGCTTCGACCAGGACGTGTTCCTGAATGCGGTCGGCGGCGTGAAGATCACCGAACCGGCCGCCGACCTCGCGGTGCTGCTCGCGATTCACTCGTCGATGCGCAACAAGGCGCTGCCCAAAGGGCTGATCGTGTTCGGCGAAGTGGGGCTGGCCGGCGAGATCCGGCCGTCGCCGCGCGGGCAGGAACGGCTGCGCGAGGCGGCGAAGCTCGGTTTCACGTCCGCGCTGATTCCGAAGGCGAATGCGCCGAAACAGGCGATCGAAGGGCTGAACGTGATGGCCGTCGAGCGGCTCGAGCAGGCGATCGACCGCGTGCGCGATCTCGAATGAGCGATCTCGGATGAGCGATCCGGCGCGCGCGGGCTGGGCGTCGCCGGACGATCTGTCGCGTAATTCACCGTAAAGAATATGTAGGCTGCTGTAACCCGCCGGACATCGCTTTTCCCTATCCTTTGCCGGAATGTCGAACCGCGCAATGCGAAGGGAACCTATGTTGAAATCGTATGGGGAAGCGCCTGGCGGACGCCTTTACAACCTGCGCGGCTGCCGCGTGTCGGAGCCGATTCGCCAGCCGTGGGGCGGCGGATGCCGAATCGTCGAATGGATCGACGAAGAAGGGCGCCTGGCGCGCAAGGTCGTGTCCGAAGATGTGACGGAAGCGGAAGTCGTCGCGGCGATTCGCCGGCCGACCCAAGGGCGCCGATACCTGATGGGCGACGACGAACAGATGCCGCGCGACACGCTGCCGCGCCGCTGAACGGATCACGCGGCGGGCCGATGCGGCCATGTCGACACAGCAGTGACCGACGAGGCCGGGCCAGGTGCCCGGCCTCGTCGTTTTCGCGGCCGGGCCGTTTCGTCGGGCATGGACGCTCCGACGCACCGCGCCGCCGATGACGCGATCGTCGGCTGACGGCCCGGCGGCCGCGTTCAGCCGATCTGCTCGAGTTCTTCCTGCGCGGCGAGCCAGTCGGCCTCGACCGTCTCGAGCCGCGTGTTGACCTCGCCGAGCTTGCGGATCGCGTCGGTCAGCTCCGTCTTGCGCGCGGCCTCGTAGCTCGCCGGATCGGCGACGAACGCGTCGAGGCGCGCCTTCTCGGCGTGCAGCGTTTCCATTTCCTTTTCGAGCTTCGTGATGCGGGTCTGCAGCGGCTTCTTCAACTGCGACAGCCGCTGGCGTTCCTCGGCCGCCTGGCGCTTCTGATCCTTGCGATTGATGCCCGGATCGGCGCCCGCGGCGGCCGCGCTGTCGGCCTTCGCGGCCGCGCGCTGCTCGGCCGCATGCTGCAGCAGCCAGTCGCGGTAGTCGTCGAGGTCGCCGTCGAACGGCTGCAGCCGGTGCTTCGCGACCAGCATGAACTGGTCGGTCGTCGCGCGCAGCAGGTGACGGTCGTGCGACACGAGGATCAGCGTGCCTTCGAACTGCGCGAGCGCCATCGTCAGCGCGTGGCGCGTTTCGAGGTCGAGGTGGTTCGTCGGTTCGTCGAGCAGCAGCAGGTTCGGCTTCTGCCAGATGATCAGGGCCAGCGCGAGGCGCGCTTTTTCGCCGCCCGAGAACGGCCCGACCGGACTGGTCGCCATGTCGCCCGAGAAATTGAAGCCGCCGAGGAAGTCGCGCAATTCCTGCTCGCGCGTGTCGGGCGCGAGCCGCGCCAGGTGCGCGAGCGGCGAATCGTCTTCGCGAAGCGTCTCGAGCTGGTGCTGCGCGAAATAGCCGATCGTCAGCCCCTTGCCGTCGCGCACGTGCCCCGACAGCGGCGCGAGCGTGCCGGCCAGTGTCTTGATCAGCGTCGACTTGCCCTGGCCGTTCGCGCCCAGCAGGCCGATGCGCTGGCCGTTCTGGATCGACAGCGCGACGCGTTCGACGATCGGGATGTCCGCGCCGTCGTCGGCGCGGTAGCCGCAACAGACGTCCTCCATCACCATCATCGGGTTCGGTGCGGCATCGGGCGTGCGGAATTCGAACGTGAACGGCGACGCGATGTGCGCGGGTGCGATCAACTCCATCTTCTCGAGCGCCTTCATCCGGCTTTGCGCCTGCTTGGCCTTGGTCGCCTTGGCCTTGAAGCGGTCGACGAAGCTCTGCAGGTGCTCGATCGTCTTCTGCTGCTTTTCGTATGCGCTTTGCTGCAGCGCCAGTTGCTGCGCGCGCAGCACTTCGAACTGCGAGTAGTTGCCGCCGTAGCGCTTCACCTGGCGGTTTTCCAGATGCAGCGTGACGTTGCAGATCGAATCGAGGAATTCGCGGTCGTGCGAGATCACGACGAGTGTGCCGGGGTAGCGGTGCAACCAGTCTTCGAGCCACACGATCGCATCGAGATCGAGGTGGTTCGTCGGTTCGTCGAGCAGCAGCAGGTCGGAGCGGCACATCAGCGCCTGCGCGAGGTTCAGCCGCATGCGCCAGCCGCCGGAGAAGCTCGCGACGGATTCGCGCGTTTGCGCGAGCGTGAAGCCGAGGCCGAGCAGCAGCGCTTCGGCGCGGGCCGGCGCGGTGTAGCCGTCGGCATCGGCGAACGCCGCGTGCGCGTCGGCTTCGGCGGCGCCGTCATGTGCGGCCGACGCGGCGGCGATGCGGGCCTCGATCTCGCGCAGCGCGGTATCGCCGTCGAGCGTGTAGTCGAGCGCGGAGCGGTCGACCGCGGGCGTTTCCTGCGACACGTGGGCGATCCGCCACGACGGCGGCATCGAGAAATCGCCTCCGTCGGAATGCAGCTCGCCGCGCAGGACGGAAAACAGCGTCGACTTGCCGGCGCCGTTCGCGCCGATCAGGCCGGCTTTCTCGCCGGGATTGAGCACGAACGAGGTCGACTCGAACAGCGGCTTGGTGCCGCGCGCAAGGCTGAACTGATTGAAACGGATCACGGCGGAAATGACTGGCCAAAACCGCTATTCTAGACCGCGCGCCGATCGCGCCGGGCATCGGCCGCTCGGCCGATGCCGCAACGGCGCAATTTCGCCTAGACTCCACGTCGATCCGGTTTCATATAAGGAGTGCCCAATGTCCACCCTGTATTCGTTCAGCGCGGAGACGCTCGCCGGTGCGCCGGTCTCGCTCGATGCGTATCGCGGCAAGGTGCTGCTGATCGTCAATACCGCGAGCGAGTGCGGTTTCACGCCGCAGTACGCGGGTCTGCAGAAGCTGTACGACCAGTACGCGGCGCGCGGCTTCTTCGTGCTCGGCTTCCCGTGCAACCAGTTCGGCAAGCAGGAGCCGGGCGACGCCGCGCAGATCGGTGCGTTCTGCGAGCGCAACTACGGCGTCACGTTCCCGATGTTCGCGAAGATCGACGTGAAGGGCGACCATGCGCATCCGCTGTATCGCTACCTGACCGACGAGGCGCCCGGCATTCTCGGCCTCAAGGCGATCAAGTGGAATTTCACGAAATTCCTGATCGACCGCGAAGGGCGCATCGTCAAGCGTTACGCGCCGTCCACCAAGCCCGACGAGATCGCCGCGGACATCGACAAGCTGCTGTGACGGCGCAGCGCGGCGTGCGCCGCGCCGGTGCAGCGTGCGCGGCGCTCGTCAGGGCCGTTACAGGATCGGCGCGAACAGCCGCGCGACGTGCATCGCGATGCGCCGCCAGGCGGGCGACTGCCGGTATTCGTCCGCATCGACCTCGTACGCCAGCGCGAAGTCGGCATCGAGCATCGTCTCGACCTCGTCGGCGAACGCCGGGTCGACGGTCAGCACCATGACCTCGAAATTGAGGCGGAACGAGCGGTTGTCGAGATTCGCGCTGCCGATCGCCGCCGCGACGCGGTCGATCAGCACGACCTTCTGGTGCAGGAAGCCGGGGCGGTAGCGGAACACCTTCACGCCCGCATCGACGAGGTCGCGCGCGTAAAGCTTCGACGCTTCGAACACGACGTAGTGGTCGCGCCGGCTCGGGATCAGGATGCGTACGTCGACGCCGCGCATCACGGCGAGCTTCAGCGCGCACAGCACGGCTTCGTCGGGAACCAGGTACGGCGTGGTGATCCAGACCCGCTCGCGCGCGGCATTGATCGATTCGACGAAGAACAGCGAGCCGGTTTCCTGCTTGTCGGCCGGCCCCATCGGCACCGCGAGGCAATGCATGGCGTCGCCGGGCTGCGCGGGCGGCGGCAGCGCGATGGGCGGCAGCTTCTGCGTCGCCCAGTGCCAGTCTTCGGCGAACACGTACTGGATGCTCGCCACCACGGGGCCGCGTATCTCGATGTGGGTGTCGCGCCATGGCGACAGGCGCGGCTTCGCGCCGAGATATTCGACGCCGACGTTGTGACCGCCGACGAACGCGCGATTGCCGTCGACGACGACGATCTTGCGATGGTTGCGGAAGTTCAGCTGGAAGCGGTTGACGAATTTCCGGTTGGTCGCGAACGGATGGACTTCGACGCCGCCCCGGCGCAATGCGTCGACGTAGCCGTGCGGCAGGTCGAAGCTGCCGATGCTGTCGTACAGCAGGCAGCAGCGTACGCCGGCGGCCGCGCGCGCGAGCAGCGAGTCGCGCAGCATCCGGCCGAGCGCATCGTCGCGCACGATGAAGAACTGGACGAGCACGTAGTCGCGCGCGGCGTCGATCGCCGACAGGATGGCCGAGAACGTCGCGTCGCCGTTCACGAGCGTGCGCACCGAATTGCCGCCGAGGAACGGCATGCCGCCGAGCCGCGTGAGCGCGAGCACGGCGGCCTGGCCCAGCGCGTCGGCGGCCGGCCCGTCGGTCGCGTCGGTGGTGCGCCACGGCGCGCGCGGTGTGTGCGTGCGCAACATGTCCAGCTCGTGGCGTCGGGCGTCGACGTAGCCGGAGAATTTGCTGCGGCCGAGGAACAGGTACGGAACGAGCGTCAGATACGGCATGGCCGTGAGCGAGACGGCCCACGCGATCGCGCCTTGCGACGTGCGCGTGTTCATGATTGCGTGGCACGCCGCGACGATCCCGAGCACGTGGATGGTCAGGATCAGGGTGCCGAGATGTAGCCAGTCGAGGGTCATGGGCGCGTAAAGGACTCCCGAAGGGATGCCGGAGGTCGTGCGGCCGGGTGGCCGCCTCCGCGCATCTTACCCAACCGTGCGGCGCAACGGGGCGTCGCACGGCGGGCAGGCCGGACGTTCAGGCCTTGCGCGGCAGGTCCGATGCCTGGATCAGGAACACGGCGTCGTCGCCCGCGCTGGTGGGCAGCCACGTGAGCTCGAGGCCGCCGAACGCCGCTTCGACGTGCTCGCGCTCGTTGCCGATCTCGACGACGAGCACGCCGTCGTCATGCAGCCAGCGGTGCGCTTCGGCGACGATGCGCCGCACGATGTCCATCCCGTCGTCGCCGCCGGCGAGCGCCATCTCCGGCTCGTGCCGGTATTCGGGCGGCAGCGCGGCCATCGACGCTGCGTTCACGTACGGCGGATTCGTCAGGATCACGTCGTAGCGCGAGTCGGGATCGGTGCGGAACGCGGGCAGCGGGGCATAGAGGTCGCCGCGGTGCAGCCCGATGCGGTCTTCGAGACCGTAGTCGCGCACGTTGATCTCCGCGACTTCGAGCGCCTTGTCCGACAGGTCGACCGCGTCGATCTCGGCGTTCGGGAACGCGCTCGCCGCGAGGATCGCGAGGCAGCCGGAGCCGGTGCACAGTTCGAGCACCGCGCCGACCTGCTCGGGATCGGCGACATACGGCTGCAGCCCGTCGTCGAGCAGCTCGCCGATGAACGAGCGCGGCACGATCACGCGTTCGTCGACGTAGAAGCGGTGGCCGTGCATCCACGCTTCGTGCGTGAGGTAGGCGGCCGGCACGCGGTCGGTCGCGCGTCGTTCGATCACCGCGAGCACGGCCGCGATTTCGTCGGGCAGCAGGCGCGCGTCGAGGAACGGCTCGAGCGTGTCGAGCGGCAGGTCGAGCGTATGCAGCACGAGGTAGGCCGCTTCGTCGTACGCATTGTCGGAGCCGTGGCCGAACGCGAGCTTCGCTTTCGAGAAGCGCGTGACCGCGTAGCGCAGCAGGTCGCGGATGGTGGCGAAAGGTGTCGTCATGCGAGGCTCCGTCAGGCGATCAGTTGTTCGAGCACGCGTCGGTACACGTTCTTCAGCGGGTCGACGAAGCGCACCTCGATATGCTCGTCGATCTTGTGGATGCTGCCGTTCGGCGGGCCGAACTCGATCACCTGCGGGCAGATGCGCGCGATGAAGCGGCCGTCCGACGTGCCGCCCGTCGTCGACAGCTCGGTCGTGATGCCGGTCTCGGCGCGGATCGCGTTTTCCAGCGCGCCCGAGAGTTCGCCGCGCGGCGTGAGGAACGGCAGGCCGCTCACCGACCACTTCAGCGTGTATTCGAGGCCGTGCTTGTCGAGGATCGCGTGCACGCGGGCCTGCAGGCCCTCGACCGTGCTCGCGGTCGAGAAGCGGAAGTTGAACAGCAGGTCGGCGTGGCCGGGGATCACGTTGGTCGCGCCGGTGCCGGCGTGCAGGTTCGACACCTGCCAGGTGGTCGGCGGGAAGTATTCGTTGCCTGCGTCCCACTGTTCGGCCGCGAGCTCGGCGAGCGCCGGTGCGAGCAGGTGGATCGGGTTCTTCGCGAGGTGCGGATACGCGATGTGGCCTTGCACGCCCTTGACGACGAGTTCGCCGGACATCGATCCGCGGCGGCCGTTCTTGACGACGTCGCCGAGCTCGGCGCTCGACGTCGGCTCGCCGACGATGCAGTAGTCGAGCCGCTCGCCGCGCTCCTGCAGCAGTTCGACGACCTTCACGGTGCCGTCGGTGGCCGGGCCTTCCTCGTCGCTCGTGATCAGGAACGCGATCGCGCCGCGGTGGCCGGGATGGGCCGCGACGAATTCCTCGGATGCGACGACGAATGCCGCGAGCGACGTCTTCATGTCGGCCGCGCCGCGGCCGTACAGCTTGCCGTCGCGATGGGCGGGGATGAACGGCGGCGAGGTCCACTGTTCGAGCGGGCCGGTCGGCACGACGTCGGTGTGGCCCGCGAACGCGAGCAGCTTGCCGTCGCGGCCGTCGGCGCCGCGCTTGACGGCCCACAGGTTGGTCACGCCGTGCGACGCGATGGTCTCGCATTCGAAGCCGAGCGCGGCGAGGCGCTCGGTCATGATCTGCTGGCAATGCTGGTCGTCGGGCGTCACGGACGCGCGGGCGATCAGTTGTTCGGTAAGGGCTAGGGTGGCGGACATGGTTCGGACCACTTTCGATAAAAAATGCCGGCGCGGTGGCCGGCAGCGACAGGGCGTCGGGCGGCGCCCGCGAGCGCCGCTCGGGTGGCCCTATGCGGCAAACAGCGCCGCGTATTGATCGGCCGCGAAGCCGAGCGATTTCACGCGACCGTTGACGACGAGCACGGGGCGCTTGATGACCGACGGCTTGTGGATCATCAGCGCGACCGCGCCGGTCTTCGTTTCGGCGGCGGCCTTCATCGCGTCGTCCAGGCCGCGCCACGTGGTGCCGCGCTTGTTCACGAGCGCGTCGAGCGACACGTCCTTCAGCCAGTCTTCGATCAGCGGCGCGCTGACCCCGAGCTTCTTGAAATCGTGGAACTCGAATTCGACGCCGTGATCGTCGAGCCACACACGGGCCTTCTTCACGGTGTCGCAGTTCGGAATGCCGTAGACGACCACGGTGTGCGGCTTCGCCATCAGTCGCCTCGCAGCAGCTCGTTCAGGCCGACCTTCGCACGCGTCTTCGCGTCGACCTTCTTCACGATCACCGCGCAGTACAGGCTGTGCGAGCCGTCCTTCGACGGCAGGTTGCCGGCGACGACGACCGAGCCGGCCGGGATGCGGCCGTAGCTCACTTCGCCCGTCTCGCGGTCGTAGATCTTCGTGCTCTGGCCGAGGTACACGCCCATCGAGATCACCGAGTTTTCCTCGACGATCACGCCTTCGACGACTTCCGAGCGCGCGCCGATGAAGCAGTTGTCTTCGATGATGACCGGGTTCGCCTGCAGCGGCTCGAGCACGCCGCCGATGCCGACGCCGCCCGACAGGTGCACGTTCTTGCCGATCTGCGCGCACGAACCGACCGTCGCCCACGTGTCGACCATCGTGCCTTCGTCGACGTAGGCGCCGATGTTGGTGTACGACGGCATCAGCACGACGTTCTTCGCGATGAACGAGCCGCGGCGCGCGATGGCCGGCGGGACGACGCGGAAGCCGCCCGCGGCGAAGTCTTCGGCCGTGTAGTTCGCGAACTTCGACGGCACCTTGTCGTAGAACTGCGAATAGCCGCCGGCCGGCATCGGCGCGTTGTCCTCCAGGCGGAACGACAGCAGCACGGCCTTCTTCAGCCACTGGTGCACGGTCCAGTTGCCGTCGATTTTCTCGGCGACGCGCAGTGCGCCCTTGTCGAGCTGCTCGATCGCGTGAGCGACGGCTTCGCGGACGTCGGCGGGCGCGGCCTTCGGCGACAGCTCGGCGCGGTTTTCCCAGGCGGTATCGATGATTTGCTGAAGTTGTTGCGACATGTTCGTTTTCGCAGGAGATGGATGGAATTGATCGGGATGGACGATTACCGCGCGAGGGAGCGGCAGAAATCGACGATGCGTTGCGCGCCCTCGACGCATTCGGGGGTGCCCGCGACGAGCGCGATCCGGATGAAATCGCGGCCCGGGTTGGTGCCGTGCGCATCGCGCGCCAGGTACGAGCCGGGCAGAACCGTCACATTATAGTCGGCGTACAGGCGGCGGGCGAACTCGGTGTCCGACAGGCCGGTGCGCGCGACGTTGGCCCACAGGTAGAACGCGGCGTCGGGCAGCTTCACGTTGATCACGTCGGCGAGCATCGGCGTGACCGTGTCGAACTTCTGCAGGTACAGCGCGCGGTTCTCGCGCACGTGCGCCTCGTCGTTCCACGCGGCGATGCTCGCGTGCTGCCAGACCGGCGACAGCGCGGCGCCGTGGTACGTGCGGTACAGCAGGAATTGCTTGAGCAGCGCGGCGTCGCCGGCGACGAAGCCCGAGCGCATGCCCGGCACGTTCGAGCGCTTCGACAGGCTCGACAGCATCACGAGCCGCTCGAAGCCGCGGCCGAGGCGGTGCGCGGCCTCCAGGCCGCCGAGCGGCGGCGCCGCTTCGTCGAAATAGATTTCCGAATAGCACTCGTCGGACGCGATCACGAAGCCGTGGCGGTCCGACAGCGCGAACAGCTCGCGCCAGTCGTCGAGCGTCAGCACGGCGCCCGTCGGGTTGCCGGGCGAGCACACGTACAGCAACTGCGTACGCGCCCACACTTCGTCGGGCACGGTCGCGTAGTCGCACGCGAAGTTGCGCGCCGGGTCGCTGTTCGCGAAATAGGGTTCGGCACCGGCCAGCAGCGCCGCGCCTTCGTAAATTTGATAGAACGGATTCGGACAGAGTACGATCGCTTTCTTGCCGTCCGCGCGCGGGCTTGCGTCGATCACGGTCTGCGCGAGCGAGAACAGCGCCTCGCGCGAGCCCGACACCGGCAGCACCTGCGTGGCCGGATCGATCGCCGGCAGCCCGTAGCGGCGCTCGAGCCAGCGCGCGATCGACGTGCGCAGCGCGTCCGAGCCGGCCGTGGCCGGGTACGACGCGAGGCCGTCGAGCGCGGCCACCACGGCTTCGCGGATCAGCGCCGGCGTCGCGTGTTTGGGCTCGCCGATGCCGAAGCTGATGGGTTTGAGGTCGCCGGAAGGCGTCACGTCCTTGAACAGGGCGCGCAGCTTTTCGAAGGGATAGGGCTGGAGCGAGTCGAGTCGAGGGTTCACGGGCGAAGCGGCCATCGCGGCCGGTTGGAGCGAAAGAAGCGGCGGGCGCGCCGCGCGGCTGCGAACGGGCGCGGCGGGCGCGCGGGTCGCAGCGGACGATTATAACGTGACCAAATGCGGTCACGGCCTGCCGGCGCGGCGGCCGGGCCGGTCGAATAAAGGGTATCGAATCAAATGAACAACGCGGTACGCGGCAGCCTGCCGACGCTGGCCATCCTGATCGGCGCGTCGGTATGGGGCCTGATCTGGTATCCGCTGCGGATCCTCGCGTCGCTCGGCGTGACGGGCACGCTCGCGAGCGCGCTGACGAGCCTCGTCGCGTTCCTGTTCGTGATCGTCGCGCGGCACCGCACGATCGCGACGCTGCGCTGGCACTGGGTGCTGCCGGGCATCGCGGTGACGGCCGGCGTGACGAACCTCGGGTTCGTATGGGGCACGATCCACGGCGAAGTGTTGCGGGTGATGCTGCTGTTCTACCTGACGCCGGCCTGGACCGCGATCTACGCGCACTTCCTGCTGCGCGAACGGCTGACCTGGGCGGGCGCAGGGCTGGCTGCGCTGTCGATCGGCGGCGCGATGCTGATGCTGTGGTCGCCGGCGCTCGGCTTGCCGCTGCCGGCCAACCCGGCCGAATGGGCGGGTCTCGCGGCCGGGCTGAGCTTCGCGATGAGCAACGTGCTGGTGATCAAGGCGGGCCGCGAGCTGCCCGACATGCGCGCCGAAATGCGCACCGCGACGCTGTTCGGCGGCGCGGCCGTGTTCGGCGCGATCGCGTCGCTGTTCGAAGGGTTGCCGGCCGCGCCGGCGAGCGCTCAGCTGGGCGTGGCCGCGCTGATCGTCGCGGCGATCGGCGTGACGATGGCGTCGAACAACCTGCTCGTCCAGTACGGCCTCGCGCGCGTGCCGGCGAACCGCGCGTCGATCATCATGCTGTTCGAGATCGTGATCACCGCGCTGTCGGCATGGGTGTTCGCGAACGAGCTGCCGAGCGCGCGCGAGTGGGCGGGCGGCGCGTGCATCGTGCTGGCGACGCTGCTGTCGAGCCGGGTCCATCGCGCCGCGCCGGCACCGGACAAACCCGGCGACGGTCGGGACGGCGCACGCGCGATGGTATGATGGAAGCCGTTTGCGGGGCCCAACGCTGGATGCGCGCGGCCCCGTTTTTGAATTCCGGGGCGCGTGGCGCGCAGGGGCTCTCCGGCCCCGCGCCGGGCGGCCCCGTCCGTTTCACACCTTCTTCACATCCGATACCGCCGTGCGTCTGAGCTCGATCAAACTCGCTGGCTTCAAATCCTTCGTCGATCCCACGCATTTCCAGGTCCCGGGCCAGCTCGTCGGCGTGGTCGGCCCGAACGGATGCGGCAAGTCCAACATCATCGATGCCGTGCGCTGGGTGCTCGGCGAGTCGCGCGCGTCCGAGCTGCGCGGCGAATCGATGCAGGACGTGATCTTCAACGGTTCGACCGCTCGCAAGCCCGGCAGCCGGGCCAGCGTCGAACTGATCTTCGACAACTCCGACGGCCGCGCGGCCGGGCAGTGGGGCCAGTACGGCGAGATCGCCGTCAAGCGCGTGCTGACGCGCGACGGCACGTCGAGCTACTACATCAACAACCTGCCGGCGCGCCGCCGCGACATCCAGGACATCTTCCTCGGCACCGGCCTCGGGCCGCGTGCGTACGCGATCATCGGGCAGGGCATGATCGCGCGGATCATCGAGGCGAAGCCGGAAGAGCTGCGCGTGTTCCTCGAGGAAGCCGCCGGCGTGTCGAAGTACAAGGAACGCCGCCGCGAAACCGAGAACCGCCTGCACGACACGCGCGAGAACCTGACGCGCGTCGAGGACATCGTGCGCGAACTCGGCGCGAACCTCGAGAAGCTCGAGGCGCAGGCGGTGGTCGCGACCAAGTACAAGGAACTCGTCGCCGACGGCGAGGAGAAGCAGCGCCTGCTGTGGCTGCTGCGCAAGAACGAGGCCGCCGGCGAGCAGCAGAAGCAGCAGCGCGCGATCGAACAGGCGCAGATCGACCTCGAAGCACAGACGGCGAAGCTGCGCGAAGTCGAGGCGCAGCTCGAGACGCTGCGCGTCGCGCACTACTCGGCGAGCGACGCGATGCAGGGCGCGCAGGGCGCGCTCTACGAAGCGAACGCCGAGGTGAGCCGCCTCGAAGCCGAGATCAAGTTCATCGTCGAATCGCGCAATCGCGTGCAGGCGCAGATCGCCGCGCTGAATGCGCAGCGCGAGCAGTGGCGCGCGCAGGCCGAGAAGTCGCAGGACGAACTCGAGGAAGCCGAAGAGGCGCGCGCGATGGCCGACGAGAAGGCCGCGCTCGCCGAAGACAACGCGGCCGCGAAGCACGATGCGCTGCCGGCGCTCGAAGCGAAGTGGCGCGACGCGCAGGCGCAGCTCAACGACGAGCGCGCGCGGATCGCGCAGACCGAGCAGTCGCTGAAGCTCGAAGCCGCGCACCAGCGCAACGCCGACCAGCAGCTCCAGCAGCTTCAGCAGCGCCACGAGCGCCTGAAGGCCGAGGCGGGCGGGCTGGATGCGCCCGATGAAGCGCAGCTCGAGGAGTTGCGCATGCAGCTTGCCGAGCAGGAAGAGATCCTCGCGCAAGCGCAGGCACGTCTGAGCGATGCGCAGGAGGCGCTGCCGCGCCTCGACGGCGAGCGCCGTGCCGCGCAGGAGCGCGTGCAGGCCGAGAGCGCGCAGATCCACCAGCTCGAGGCGCGGCTCGCCGCGCTCAAGCAGCTGCAGGAGAACGTGCAGACCGAAGGCAAGATCCAGCCGTGGCTCGACAAGCACGAGCTCGGCGCGCTGCCGCGTCTGTGGAAGAAGCTGCACGTCGAGGCCGGCTGGGAAGCGGCGCTCGAGGCCGTGCTGCGCGAGCGTCTCGCCGCGCTCGAAATATCGAATCTCGACTGGGTGAAGGCGTTCGCGACCGATGCGCCGCCGGCGAAGCTCGCGTTCTACGCGCCGCCCGCGGCCGGCGAGCCGCCCGCCGCAGTGGCCGGGCTGCGGCCGGTGCTGTCGCTCGTGCGCATCGACGACGCGGGCATCCGCGCGGTGCTGAACGACTGGCTCGGCAACGTCTATGTCGCCGACGACGTCGCGCAGGCGCTCGCGACGCGCGCGCAGCTGCCGGCAGGCGGCGCGTTCGTCGTCAAGGCCGGCCATATCGTCACGCGCGTCGGCGTGCAGTTGTACGCCGCCGATTCGGAGCAGGCCGGGATGCTGGCCCGCCAGCAGGAAATCGAAAACCTGGCGCGCCAGGTGCGTGCACAGGCGCTGCTCGCCGACGAGGCGCGCACGGCTGCCGTGCGTGCGGAAGCCGCGCACACGCAGGCCACGCAGGCGCTCGGCGACGTGCGCGCGCAAGCCGAGCGTGCGACGCAGCGCGTGCATGCGCTGCAGATGGACGTGCTGAAGCTCGCGCAGGCGCACGAGCGCTATACGCAGCGCAGCACGCAGATTCGCGAGGAACTCGAGGAAATCGGCGCGCAGATCGAAGAGCAGCGTGCGCTGCGTGCCGAGTCGGAAGCGAATTTCGAGCGCTTCGACGGCGAGCTCGCGGAACTGCAGGCGCGTTTCGAGGACAATCAGCTCGCATTCGAGTCGCTCGACGAATCGCTGACGCAGGCGCGTCAGGAAGCGCGCGACCTGGAGCGCGGCGCGAACGACGCGCGCTTCGCCGCACGCAACGCGGTGACGCGGATCGACGAACTCAAGCGGACGATCCAGGTGGCGCACGAGCAGAGCGAGCGCGTCGCCGCGTCGCTGGAAGACGCGCGCGCCGAACTCGAGACGATCAACGAGCAGACCGCGCACACCGGCCTGCAGGACGCGCTCGAGATTCGTGCGGTGAAGGAAGAGGCGCTGCAGGCCGCGCGGATCGAGCTCGACGACCTGACCGCGAAGCTGCGCGCGTCGGACGAGCAGCGGCTCGTCGCCGAGCGTTCGCTGCAGCCGCTGCGCGACCGCATCACCGAGCTGCAGCTGAAGGAGCAGGCCGCGCGCCTGTCCGTCGAGCAGTTCGCCGAGCAGCTCGCGGCCGCGGAGGTCGACGAGGCCGCGCTGGCCGCGAAGCTGACGCCGGACCTGAAGCCGTCGTACCTGCAGGGCGAAGTCACGCGCCTGAACAACGCGATCAATGCGCTCGGCCCGGTCAACATGGCCGCGCTCGACGAGCTGAAGGCCGCGAGCGAGCGCAAGGTGTTCCTCGATGCGCAATCGGCCGACCTGATCGACGCGATCACGACGCTCGAGGACGCGATCCACAAGATCGACCAGGAAACCCGCACGCTGCTGCAGGGCACCTTCGACGAGGTCAACCGTCATTTCAGCGACCTGTTCCCGCGCCTGTTCGGCGGCGGCCAGGCGAAGCTGATCATGACGGGCGACGAGATTCTCGATGCCGGCGTGCAGGTGATGGCGCAGCCGCCCGGCAAGAAGAACGCGACGATTCACCTGCTGTCGGGCGGCGAGAAGGCGCTGACCGCGACCGCGCTGGTGTTCGCGATGTTCCAGCTGAACCCGGCGCCGTTCTGTCTGCTCGACGAGGTCGACGCGCCGCTGGACGACGCGAACACCGAGCGTTTCGCGAATCTCGTGCGCGCGATGTCCGACAAGACGCAGTTCCTGTTCATTTCGCACAACAAGATCGCGATGGAAATGGCGCAGCAACTGATCGGCGTGACGATGCAGGAGCAGGGCGTGTCGCGGATCGTTGCGGTGGACATGGAAACCGCCGCGGGTTTTGCCCAGAATTGACGTTTGACGAAACCGGACCGCGTTCGCGCGGCGCATGGGCGCCCGTTCGCGGTCCCGACGAAAAAGAATTGCTGATGGAGCGTGCATGGACGAGTTGACACTCGGTTTGATCGGCGCGGGCGCCGTCGTGGTGGGCGGCGTCGTGGTCTACAACGCATGGCAGGGCGCGAAAGTGCGGCGCAGGATGCCGCGCCCGATGCCGGAGGAAGCGACCGAGGCGATGAACCGCCCCGAGCGCGACGAAGAGTTGCCGTTCATCGAACCGGTGCGTCAGCCGGTGCGCCGCGAACCCGCGGCACCGATCGCGACGGCGACCGCGGCCGACGCCGCGCGCGTCGAGCCGACGTTCGGCGGGGCCGCCGGCGGTGCGGCGCCGGCCGATATGCCGGCCGACCTGCAGGCCGAGGCGACGGGCGTCGACACGTCGTCCGAATCGACCGAACCGGCTGCCGGTGAAGAAGCCGTGCCCGCCGCCGCACGCGAAGCGGCGGCCGAATCGGCCGAGCCGACCGAACCGGTGATGCCGGCCGCGACGACGGTCTCGTCGGCGCCGCCCGCGATCGTCGACCGCCGGATCGACTGCATCGTGCCGATCCGCCTCACCGGTCCGCTGCCGGGCGACAAGATCCTGCCGGCCGCGCAGCGGTTGCGCCGCGCGGGCAGCAAGCCCGTGCATATCGAAGGCAAGCCGGAAGGCGGCCAGTGGGAGCTGTTGCAGAACGGCGTGCGCTATGAAGAGCTGCGTGCGGCCGCGCAGCTCGCGAACCGCAGCGGCGCGCTGAACGAGCTCGAATTTTCCGAATTCGTGACGGGCGTCCAGCAGTTCGCCGACGCGATCGACGGCGCGCCGGAATTCCCGGACATGATGGAAACGGTCGCGATGGCGCGCGAGCTCGACGCGTTTGCCGCGCAGTGCGACGCACAGCTGTCGATCAACGTGATGTCGGACGGCGCGCCGTGGTCCGCGAACTACGTGCAGGCGGTCGCTTCCCAGGACGGGCTGCTGCTGTCGCGCGACGGCACGCGCTTCGTGAAGCTCGACGCGAAGCAGAACCCGGTGTTCATGCTGCAGTTCGGCGATACGAACTTCCTGCGCGACGACCTGACGTACAAGGGCGGCAACATGATCACGCTGGTGCTCGACGTGCCGGTGGCCGAAGAGGACATCCTGCCGTTCCGGCTGATGTGCGATTACGCGAAATCGCTGTCCGAGCGGATCGGCGCACGCGTCGTCGACGATTCGCGCCGGCCGCTGCCCGAGTCGACGCTGCTCGCGATCGAGCAGCAACTGATGAAGCTGTACGCGAAGCTCGAGGAAGCCGGCATCCCGGCCGGTTCGCCGGTCACGCGGCGCCTCTTCAGCCAGTAACGCGACGGCGCGGACGGCGAGCTGCGGCGCCGTCGTTCGCCGCTGCGGCGCACACCGTTTCGTGTGCGCCGCAGCACGTCATCCGGCCCGCATTGCGTGCCCCGCCGCGGCGTCAAACTGAGATAATCGGGTATCCGATTTTTCAGAACGAATCTGCCGCCAGCATGGCCCGAACCCAAGCCGAACCGCCAGCCAGTCAGCCCGATGCGCGCGCCGCGTGGCTGCGCGACCAACTCGAGCGGGCGAACTACGCCTATTACGTGCTCGACCAGCCGGATCTGCCCGACGCCGAATACGACCGGCTGTTCCGCGAGCTGCAGCAGCTCGAGACCGACCATCCCGAACTCGTGACGCCCGATTCGCCGACGCAGCGCGTCGGCGGCGAAGCGGCCGGCGGCTTCAGGCCGGTCGTGCACGATGCGCCGATGCTGTCGCTGAACAACGGTTTCGCCGACGAGGACATCGTCGCGTTCGACAAGCGCGTCGCCGACGCGCTGGCCAAGACGACCGATCTCGCCGGCTCGGTGACGGACCCCGTCGAATACGCGTGCGAACTGAAGTTCGACGGCCTCGCGATTTCGCTGCGCTACGAGCGCGGCGTGTTCGTGCAGGCATCGACGCGCGGCGACGGGACGACGGGCGAGGACGTCACCGAGAACGTGCGCACGATCCGCTCGATTCCGCTGAAGCTGAAGGGCAAGCACGTGCCGGCCGTGCTCGACGTGCGCGGCGAGGTGCTGATGTTCAAGCGCGATTTCGCACGCCTGAACGAACGTCAACGCGCGGCCGAGCAACGCGAATTCGCGAACCCGCGCAACGCGGCGGCGGGCAGCCTGCGCCAGCTCGACCCGAAGATCACCGCGCAGCGTCCGCTGTCGTTCTTCGCGTACGGGATCGGCGTGCTCGACGGCATGCCGATGCCCGACACGCACAGCGCGCTGCTCGACTGGTACGAGGCGTTCGGCCTGCCGGTGAACCGCGAGCGCGCGGTCGTGCACGGCGCCGAAGGCCTGCTCGGCTTCTTCCGCAAGGTCGGCGAGAAGCGCGATGCGCTGCCGTACGACATCGACGGCGTCGTCTACAAGGTCAACCGGCGCGACGAGCAGGAGCGCCTCGGCTTCGTGTCGCGTGCGCCGCGCTTCGCGCTCGCGCACAAGTTTCCCGCGCAGGAAGCGCTGACGAAGCTCGTCGCGATCGACGTGCAGGTCGGCCGTACCGGCGCGATCACGCCGGTCGCGCGTCTCGAGCCGGTGTTCGTCGGCGGCGCGACCGTGACCAACGCGACGCTGCACAACGAGGACGAAGTGCGCCGCAAGGACATCCGGATCGGCGACACCGTGATCGTGCGCCGCGCGGGCGACGTGATTCCGGAAGTTGTCGGCGCGCTGCTCGACCGGCGCCCGGCGGATGCGGCCGAGTTCGTGATGCCGACCGAATGCCCGGTGTGCGGCTCGAAGATCGAGCGCCTGCCGGACGAGGCAATCGCGCGCTGCACGGGCGGGCTGTTCTGCCCGGCGCAGCGCAAGCAGGCGCTGTGGCATTTCGCGCAGCGCCGCGCGCTCGATATCGACGGCCTCGGCGAGAAGATCATCGACCAGCTCGTCGAGCTGAATCTGGTGCGTACGCCGGCCGACCTGTTCAATCTCGGCTTCGCGACGCTGGCCGAACTCGACCGGTTCGCCGAGAAGTCCGCGCAGAACCTGCTCGACTCGCTCGAGAAGGCGAAGCATACGACGCTCGCGCGCTTCATCTACGGGCTCGGCATTCGCCATGTCGGCGAATCGACCGCGAAGGATCTCGCGAAGCATTTCGGCTCGCTGACGCCGATCATGGACGCGTCGATCGAGGAACTGCTCGAAGTCAACGACGTCGGGCCGATCGTCGCCGAGTCGATTCACCAGTTCTTCGCGGAAGAGCACAACCGCACGGTGATCGAGCAACTGCGCGCGCCCGGCAAGGTCACGTGGCCGGAAGGGCCGCCCGCGCCGAAGGCGCCGCAGGGCGTGCTCGCCGGCAAGACCGTCGTGTTGACGGGCACGCTGCCGAATCTCACGCGCGATGCGGCGAAGGAGATGCTCGAAGCGGCGGGCGCCAAGGTGGCCGGTTCGGTATCGAAGAAGACGGACTACGTGGTCGCGGGCGCCGAAGCCGGCAGCAAGCTCGCGAAGGCCGAGGAACTCGGCATCCCCGTGCTGGACGAAGACGGTCTGCACCAACTCCTGGAGGGCAATACGCCATGATTCGCGAGATCCTGAAGATGGGCGATCCGCGCCTGCTCGAAATCGCGCAGCCGGTCGAGCGGTTCGATACGGCCGAACTGCACGAGATCGTCGCGGACATGTTCGAGACGATGCACCATGCGAACGGCGCCGGGCTGGCCGCGCCGCAGATCGGCATCGGGCTGCAGATCATCATCTTCGGCTTCGGCAACAACAACCGCTACCCGGATGCGCCGCCGGTGCCCGAGACCGTGCTGATCAACCCGAAGATCGAGTACATGCCGCCGGACATGGAAGAGGGCTGGGAAGGCTGTCTGTCGGTGCCGGGCATGCGCGGCGTCGTCAGCCGCTACGCGAAGGTGCGCTACAGCGGCTTCGACCAGTTCGGCGAGAAGATCGATCGTGTCGCCGAGGGGTTCCACGCGCGTGTGGTCCAGCACGAATACGATCACCTGATCGGCAAGCTGTATCCGATGCGGATTACCGACTTCACGCGCTTCGGCTTCACCGAGGTGTTGTTCCCGGGGCTCGATCCGGCCGACGACGACTGATCGGCGGCGCTGCCGCGGAAAAGAAAAAACCCGCGCGAGCGGGTTTTTTCTTGGCGGGCGTACGTTACGTGCCCGAGGTCAGAACGTCTCGTCGGCGGACAGGTAGCGCCATTGGCCTTGCGGAAGCGCGCCGAGCATCACGCGGCCCATCCGCACGCGCTTCAGGCCGATCACGTCGAGGCCGACCAGTTCGCACATGCGGCGAATCTGGCGCTTCTTGCCTTCGCGCAGCACGAACCGCAACTGCTCGCCGTTCTGCCAGCTCACCAGCGCGGGCTTCAGCGCGACGCCGTCGAGCTCGAGACCGTGGCGCAGCTTCGCGAGCGATTCCGCGGGGAAGTGCTGGTCGATGTCGATCAGTCGTTCGCCGAAGCGCACGCGCACCAGGTATTCCTTGTCGATGTCCGACTGCTCGCCGATCAGTTGCTTCGCGATCACGCCGTTCTGCGTCAGCACGAGCAGGCCGGTGGAGTCGATGTCGAGACGGCCGGCCGGTGCGAGCGCATGCAGGTGCTGCGGCGAGAAGCGCACCGGCGAATGGTCGCCGCTCCAGCGGTTCGCGCGCGTGATCAGCACGGCCGCCGGCTCGTAGCCGTCTTCCGCCTGGCCCGACACGTAGCCGACCGGCTTGTGCAGCAGGATCGTCACCTGCGCGGCCTGTGCCGCGCTCGCGCGCTCGTCGATTTCGATCTTCTGGTCGGCGCGCACCTTGGTGCCGAGCGTGTCGATGCGTTCGCCGTCGACGAGCACCCAGCCCTTTTCGATCCATTCGTCGGCTTCGCGGCGCGAGCACATGCCGAGTTCGGACATCCGCTTCGACAGGCGCATCAGGCCCGTTTCGTCGCCGTAGTCGACGTCGGCCGCCGCGCGCTTGACGGGTTGCGCGGTCTTCACCGCGCCGAACGAACGGCGCTCGCCGTCGCGCGCGGGGCGGGCCGGGCGGTCGCCGAAGCCACGCTTCGCGCCTTCGCCGGCCGCCTTGTCGCGATAGGACGGACGCTTGTTGTCGTCAGCGCCTGCTGCGCGGCGGGGACGCGCATCGTCGTCGCTGCGGCGCGGCGGACGATCCGACGACGTGCGACGGTCGCCGAAGCTGCGCTTCGCGCCTTCGCCGGCCGCGTTGTCGCGGTAGGACGGGCGTTTGCCTTCGTCGGCACCCGCACGACGCGGCCGTGCAGCGTCGTCGCTGCGGCGCGGCGGGCGATCCGACGACGTGCGACGGTCGCCGAAGCTGCGCTTCGCGCCTTCGCCGGCCGCGTTGTCGCGGTAGGACGGGCGTTTGCCTTCGTCGGCACCCGCACGACGCGGCCGTGCAGCGTCGTCGCTGCGTCGCGGCGGGCGATCGGACGACGTGCGGCGATCGCCGAAACTGCGCTTCGCACCTTCGCCGGCTGCGTTGTCGCGGTAGGCCGGGCGTTTGCCTTCGTCGGCACCCGCACGACGCGGACGTGCATCGTCGTCGCTGCGGCGCGGCGGGCGATCCGACGACGTGCGGCGATCGCCGAAGCTGCGCTTCGCGCCTTCGCCGGCTGCGTTGTCGCGGTAGGACGGGCGCTTGCCTTCGTCGGCACCCGCACGACGCGGCCGTGCATCGTCGTCGCTGCGACGCGGCGGGCGATCCGACGACGTGCGACGGTCGCCGAAACCACGCTTCGCGCCTTCGCCGGCTGCGTTGTCGCGATACGGGGCGCGCGGGCCGCGTTCGGCACCGCCGTCACGCGGCGCACGCTGGGCCGGTGCGCGATCCGCACCCGCGCGTTCGGCGCCTGCGGCGCCACGCGGCTTGAACGAGCGTTCGCCGGCGGCTGCCGCAGGCGCCTTCTTCGGGCGGGCCGACTTGTCTGCGGCGGGCGGCGCAGCGGGGCGCACCGCCTTGCGGGCGACGAGGCTGCCGGAGCGGACAGGGGCGCGAGTCGGCGACGCCGGCTTCGGATTCTTGACGGTTAATTTGGTGCGCATAAACGCTGGGATTCATTCAGACTGCGATCGCGCGCAGCAATTCGGTTTCGAGCTGGATCTGCAGGCGATTGTCGGACAGGCCGGCACCCGCGAGCAGGAAGATGTCTTCGACGCGCTCGCCGAGCGTATTGATCCGCGCCGCATGGACGCCGATCCGATGTTCGGCGAGTACGCGCGCGATCGAATAGAGAAGGCCCGGCCGGTCGTTGGCCGACACGGACAGGATGTAGTACTGACCGCGCTCGTCGGCCCGCAGGTCGACGCGCGGCGTGATCGGAAACGTCCGGGACAGCCTCGACAGGCGACCCTTCGACGGCTCCGGCAGCGGTGCGGTTTCGGCGAGCCGCGTCGCGAGCTGCTGTTCGACGAGATTCGCGATGTCGCGATAGCGCACGTCGCGTTCGGTCTGCGTGACGATGAAGTTGTCGAGCGCATAGCCGTGCCGCGTCGTGCTGACGCGCGCATCGAGCACCGACAGCCCGTTACGGTCGAAATACGCACAAATGCCCGCGAACAGGTCGGGGCGGTCCTTCACGTACACGAGCACCTGCAGCGCGTCGCCGATCGGCGACGGCCGCGCGCGGACGATCGCGGTTTCGGCGTTCACGTGCCGGTACAGCACGCGCGTCTGCCATGCGATGTCGGCCGCGTCGTGACGCAGGAAGAAGCCGACGTCGAGCTGATCCCACAAGGCGCGGTGCGCATCCTCGGGCACGGTTTCCAGGCGCAGCAGCGCGAGCGCCTGCTCCTGCCGCGACTTCAGCTCCGAATGCGCGTCGGGGTTCGCGCCGCCGAGCACCGCGAGCGTGATGCGGTAGAGATCCTCGAGCAGCTTGCCCTTCCACGTGTTCCACACCTTCGGGCTCGTGCCGCGGATATCGGCGACGGTCAGCAGGTACAGCGCGGTGAGATACCGTTCGTTGCCGACGACCTCGGCGAAGCGCTTGATGACGTCGGGGTCGCTCGTGTCCTGTTTTTGCGCGACCTGGCTCATCGTCAGGTGATGCTGGACGAGCCACACGATCAGCGCGGCATCGTCTCCGTCGATGCCGTGCTCGCGGCAGAAGCGCCGCGCGTCGGCCATGCCGAGCGTCGAGTGATCGCCGCCGCGGCCTTTCGCGATGTCGTGGAACAGCGCCGCGACATACAGCACCCACGGGCGCTCGAAGTTGCCGATCAGCTGGCTGCAGAACGGATATTCGTGCGCATGCTCGGCCACCGCGAAGCGGCGGATGTTGCGCAGCACCATCAGGATGTGCTGGTCGACCGTGTACACGTGGTACAGGTCGTGCTGCATCTGCCCGACGATGCGGCGGAAATTCAGCAGGTAGCGGCCGAGCACGCTCGTCTGGTTCATCAGCCGGAACGCGTGCGTGATCCCTTCGGGTTGCTGCAGGATCCGCATGAACGTGGCGCGGTTCCGCGGATCGCGGCGCCACGTGTTGTTCATGATTTCGCGCGAGTTGTACAGCGCACGCAACGTGCGGGCGGACAGGCCCTTCACGCCGCGCGTCGTTTCGTACAGCAGGAACGCTTCGAGGATCGCGTCGGGATGGCGTTCGAACACGCCGTCGTCGACGATCTCGAGCATCCCCTGTTTCTCGACGAAGCGATCGGCCGACAGCACGCGCGTGATGCCGCTCGTCGCCGGGAAGAGCTGCGCCTCGATGTTCTGGATCAGGATCGTCGCGAGCTGCGTGACTGCTTTCGCGGACCAGTAGTAGCGGCGCATCAGCTGCTCGCTCGCGCGCTTGGCCTGCGTCGGCTGGTAGCCGAAGCTTTCGGCGGCTTGCGTCTGCAGGTCGAACACGAGCATGTCCTGACGGCGCCCGGCGATCACGTGCAGCCGCGCGCGCAACGTCTTCAGGAAGCCTTCGTTGCGGCGCAGCTCGCGCGCTTCGCGGTCGGTGATGAGGCCGCGCGTGTCGAGTTCGCGCCAACTGCTGCCGAAGCCGGCCGCGCGCGCGATCCACAGGATGGTCTGCAGGTCGCGCAGCCCGCCGGGGCTTTCCTTCACGTTCGGTTCGAGGCTGTACGGCGTGTCCTGGAACTTCGCGTGGCGCTGACGCATCTCGAGCACCTTCGCGGTGAAGAACGCGCGTGCGTCGAGCGCTTCGTGATAGCGCACGGTGAAGCGCTCGAACAGCGCGGTGCTGCCGACGATGCGGCGCGCTTCCAGCAGCGAGGTCTGCACCGTGACGTCCTGCGACGCCTCTTCGATGCACTGCGCGACCGTACGCACGCTGCTGCCGATCTCGAGGCCGAGATCCCACGCCATCCCGATGAAGCGCTCGATGCGCGCGTCGAGCGCCGGGTCGTGCGCATCAGGCAGCAGCACGAGGATGTCGACATCGGAATAGGGCGCGAGCTCGCCGCGCCCGTAGCCGCCGACGGCGACGAGCGCGAGCGACGCGGGCAGCCCGCATTCGTCCCACACGCGCTTCAATGCATCGTCGGTGAGTTTCGACAGCGCGTGCATCAGCGACGCGACGTTCGCCGCGCGGCGAAAGCGCTCGAGCAGCTCCGTCTTGGCGGCCTTGAATTCGGCGCGCCGCGACAGCGCTTCGGGCGAGGGGGCAGCGTGAGCGCTCATGGGCGGCCGTTCGGGTGCGGAGGTGGGGCGGGCGCGACGGCGCTCAGACGGCGGCGGCCGGTTGCGCGAACACGGGGCGCGCCGGCGTGCCGGCCGACACGGTCAGCACTTCGTAGCCGGTGTCGGTGACGAGCACCGTGTGCTCCCATTGCGCGGACAGGCTGCGGTCGCGCGTCTTGACCGTCCACTGGTCGGGCATCGTGCGGATGTCGCGCTTGCCGGCGTTGATCATCGGCTCGATCGTGAAGATCATCCCGGCCTTCAGCTCGATGCCGGTGCCCGGACGGCCGTAGTGGACGACTTGCGGATCCTCGTGGAACACCGTACCGATGCCGTGGCCGCAGTATTCGCGCACGACGCTGTAGCCCTGCGCTTCCGCGTGCTTCTGGATCGCGTAGCCGATGTCGCCGAGGTGCGCGCCGGGCTTGACCTGGTCGATGCCCAGCCACATGCATTCGTAGGTGGTCTGCACGAGGCGCTTCGCGAGGATCGAACCCTCGCCGACGATGAACATCCGGCTGGTGTCGCCGAAATAGCCGTTCTTGATCACGGTGATGTCGATGTTCAGCGCGTCGCCGTTCTTGATCACCTTCTCGCCGGGAATGCCGTGGCAGATCACGTCGTTGACCGAAATGCAGGTGGCCTTCGGGTACGGCGGATAGCCGGGCGGCTGGTAGTTCAGCGGCGCGGGGATCGTGCCTTGCTCGTTGATCATGAACTCGTGGCAGAGCCGGTCGAGTTCGGCGGTCGTGACGCCCGCGACGACGTGCGGCGTGATGAAGTCGAGCACTTCGCTCGCGAGACGGCAGGCAACGCGCATCTCCGCGATATCGTGTTCGTTTTTGAGCGTAATAGCCATCGAGGTATGCCTGGAATGCGGTGAATTGACGGATTATCGCACCTTATGGCGGGCCTCGCAGCCCCTGCGGGCCGCCCGGATGCGGGTTTTCGCGGATTGTCCGGCCCGCTGCCGAGCGGCAAGCGAAAGTGCCGCGCGACTTGAGAGCCGACAAATCCGCGTGCTATACTCTTTGGCTAAGTCGATATCCAAATGCCGAACTTTCCCCATTTTGGGGCGGCATCGCGGTGAAAGGCTTGCGGCACGGGCGTTTTGCACGTGCCGAATCGCAAGCCGGCGCAACCAGGGTGCCGGCCGCGCGGAGTTCGCGCCCTTCGGGCGGGTTCGCGCGGCGGTACGGCGGCCGGCTTAAGACCCAACCCTCGTGGAGAATTTACATGGCAGTCACGATGCGCCAAATGCTGGAAGCGGGTGTCCACTTCGGTCACCAGACGCGCTTCTGGAACCCGAAGATGGCTCCGTTCATTTTCGGTCACCGCAACAAGATTCACATCATCAACCTCGAAAAGACGCTGCCGATGTTCACGGACGCACAGAAGTACGTGCGCCAGCTGGCAGCGAACCGCGGCACGATCCTGTTCGTCGGCACGAAGCGCCAGTCGCGTGACACGATCGCCCAGGAAGCGCAACGTGCGGGCATGCCGTACGTCAACGCACGCTGGCTCGGCGGCATGATGACCAACTTCAAGACGCTGAAGGTGTCGATCAAGCGCCTGAAGGACATGGAAGCGGCCGTCGAAGCGGGCGAAACCGAGAAGATGAGCAAGAAGGAAGCGCTGCTGTTCGAGCGTGAAATCGCCAAGCTGCAGAAGTCGATCGGCGGCGTGAAGGACATGGGCGGCATTCCGGACGCGATCTTCGTCATCGACGTCGGCTACCACAAGATCGCCGTCACGGAAGCGAACAAGCTGGGCGTGCCGGTCATCGCCGTGGTCGACACGAACCACTCGCCGGAAGGTGTGGACTACGTGATCCCGGGTAACGACGACTCGAGCAAGGCAGTCGCGCTGTACGCTCAAGGCGTGGCCGATGCGATCCTCGAAGGCCGTGCGAACGCGGTCAACGAAGTGGTCCAGGCAGCGCGCGGCGACGACGAGTACGTCGAGGAAAACGCGTAACTGGCCCCGAGCCGGCGCAAAAAGGGGGCTCTCAACAGGCCCCCTTTTTTTAAGCTTGTGCGCCGGACCTGATCGCGCCGAATCGGCGCGGGTCCGGAAACGAATCCCGGCCGTTCGCGTCCAAGCGGGCGGCGTTGTGAATACAGACTCAAGGAGCGAATGATGGCGGCAATTACCGCAAGCATGGTGGCAGAACTGCGCGCAAAGACCGACGCACCGATGATGGAGTGCAAGAAGGCGCTGACGGAAGCCGACGGCGATCTGGCCAAGGCTGAAGAGCTGCTGCGCGTCAAGCTCGGCAACAAGGCGAGCAAGGCCGCATCGCGCGTGACGGCCGAAGGCGTCGTCGCATCGTTCGTCGGCGGCAACGCGGGCGCGCTGGTCGAACTGAACTGCGAAACCGACTTCGTCGCGAAGAACGACGACTTCCTCGCATTCTCGAAGACGGTCGCGGAACTCGTCGCGACGAAGAACCCGGCCGACGTGGCAGCACTGTCGGCGCTGCCGCTCGACGGCAAGACGGTCGACGAAGTGCGTCTGGCGCTGGTCGGCAAGATCGGCGAGAACATCTCGATCCGCCGTTTCGTCCGTTTCGAAACCGCGAACAAGATCGCCACGTACCTGCACGGCGCGCGTATCGGCGTGATCGTCGAGTACACGGGCGCGGAAGAGCAGGTCGGCAAGGACGTCGCGATGCACATCGCCGCGATGAAGCCGGTCGCGCTGTCGTCGGCCGACGTGCCGGCGGAACTGATCGAGACGGAGCGCCGCGTGGCCGAGCAGAAGGCTGCCGAATCGGGCAAGCCGGCCGAAATCGTCGCGAAGATGGTCGACGGCAGCGTCCAGAAGTACCTGAAGGAAGTGTCGCTGCTGAACCAGACGTTCGTGAAGAACGACAAGCAGACGATCGAGCAGATGCTGAAGGCAGCGAATGCCGCAGTGCAGAAGTTCGCGCTGTTCGTCGTCGGCGAAGGCATCGAGAAGCGCCAGGACGACTTCGCCGCCGAAGTGGCCGCGCAAGTCGCAGCAGCAAAGCAGCAGTAAGCAGTCAGGCAGTATCCGCGGCGGGCGTCCGCTCCGCCGCGGCCGGCGGCGCCGCCGGCCGGCCGGGAACCCCGGTCCGGTCGTCGGCGCTTGCCCGAATCAGTATTTCGCCCCTACAGTTCGTGGTTGTCATCCTCTCGTCGCTCGGAAGCCCCTATGTCCAATGCCTATAAACGCGTCCTCCTCAAACTCTCCGGCGAAGCGCTGATGGGCGACGATGCCTTCGGCATCAATCGCGCGACGATCGAACGGATGGTGGCCGATATCGCGGAAGTCGTGCGTCTCGGTACGCAGCTCGCGGTCGTGATCGGTGGCGGTAATATTTTCCGCGGCGTCGCGGGCGGCGCGGCCGGCATGGACCGCGCGACGGCCGACTACATGGGGATGCTCGCGACGATGATGAACGCGCTGGCGCTGCAGGACGCGATGCGCCACGCCGGCATCGAGGCGCGCGTGCAGTCCGCGCTGCGCATGGACCAGGTCGTCGAGCCGTACATCCGGCCCCGCGCGATCCGTCAGCTCGAGGAAGGCCGCGTCGTGATCTTCGCGGCCGGCACCGGCAACCCGTTCTTCACGACCGATACCGCCGCCGCGCTGCGCGGCTCGGAAGTGGGCGCCGAAGTCGTGCTGAAGGCGACCAAGGTCGATGGCGTATATTCTGCCGATCCGAAGAAGGATCCGTCGGCCACGCGCTATACGACGATCAGCTTCGACGAGGCGATCAGCCGCAACCTGCAGGTGATGGACGCGACGGCGTTTGCGCTGTGCCGCGACCAGAAGCTGCCGATTCGCGTGTTTTCGATCAACAAGCCGGGCGCACTCAAGCGCATCGTGCTGGGCGAGGACGAAGGTACGCTCGTCCACGTGTAAACTCCCGCGGACGCGGGCGATCGGCGCGGGTTGCCGGCCGCGGCGCGCGACACGCGCCGGGCGGGGCTCGCGTTCTTTTGAAGGTTTGAAGGTTCGGAGGTTGAAATGAGTGTCGCTGATGTCAAGAAGGGCGTCGAGCAAAAGATGCAGCGCTCGATCGAAGCGTTCAAGAACGATCTGGCCAAGATCCGTACGGGCCGTGCACACACCGGCCTGCTCGATCACGTGCAGGTCGACTACTACGGCTCGATGGTGCCGATCTCGCAGGTCGCGAACCTGACGCTCGTCGACGCACGCACGATCGGCGTGCAGCCGTGGGAAAAGAACATGGTCGCGAAGGTCGAGAAGGCCATCCGCGAGGCCGATCTGGGCCTGAATCCGGCGACGGCCGGCGATCTGATCCGCGTGCCGATGCCCGCGCTGACGGAAGAGCGCCGCCGCGAGCTGACCAAGGTCGTGAAGAGCGAAGGCGAAACGGCCAAGGTCGCGATCCGCAACCTGCGCCGCGACGCGAACGAAGCGCTGAAGAAGCTCGTCAAGGACAAGGAAATCTCGGAAGACGACGAGCGCCGTGCGAGCGACGACGTGCAGAAGCTGACCGACAAGCACGTCGCCGAAGTCGACAAGCTCGTGCAGACCAAGGAAGCCGAGATCATGACGGTCTGACGACCGTCCTCGCGCGCCGCCTTCTTCCCGCATTACTGTCTCAACGGCCATGACCTATACCAGCTCTACCGTTCGCGTGCCTGACGTCGGTGTCGTGCCGCGTCACATCGCGATCATCATGGACGGCAACGGCCGTTGGGCGACCGAACGCCGCTTGCCGCGCGTCGCGGGGCATACCCGCGGCGTCGATGCCGTGCGGGCGGTGGTCGAAGGCTGCGCGCGCGCCGGCGTCGAATACCTGACGCTGTTCGCGTTCAGTTCGGAAAACTGGCGCCGGCCGAACGACGAAGTGTCGTTCCTGATGCGGCTGTTCATCACCGCGCTCGAGCGCGAAGTGGGCAAGCTGCATGCGAACGGGATCCGCCTGCGTGTCGTCGGCGATCTCGAGCGTTTCGAGCCGCGCATCCGCGAACTGATCCGCCGCGCCGAAACCAAGACGGCGCGCAATACCCGTCTGACGCTCACCATCGCGGCCAATTACGGCGGCCGGTGGGACATCCTGCAGGCGACGAAGAAGCTCGTCGAGCAGGCCGTGCGCGAAGGCCGCGAGGTCGAAGTGACCGAGGACGCATTCGCGCCGCACCTGGCAATGGCTTACGCGCCGGAGCCCGATCTCTTCATCCGCACCGGCGGCGAGCAGCGCGTCAGCAACTTCCTGCTGTGGCAGCTCGCGTACGCCGAATTCTATTTCACCGACAAGTACTGGCCGGATTTCGACGGCGCGGCACTGGCCGACGCGATGGCGTCGTATACCGAGCGCGAGCGCCGTTTCGGGCGCACGAGTGCGCAGCTCGAACCGCAATCGCAGAACGCCGACTCCCTTTCATGCTGAAAATCCGTGTGATCACGGCGATCGCGATGCTGGCGGTGCTGCTGCCGGTGACGCTGTTCGCGCCGCTCGACGGGTTCGGCGCGCTGATCGGCGTCGTGCTCGTGTTCGCCGCGTGGGAGTGGGCGCGCCTGCTGAAGCTCGGCGGCGCCGGCCCCGTCGTCTACGCGGTCGTCGCGGCGCTCGCGCTCGCAGCCACCGTGCCGCTCGGCGTCGATGCGGCTTCGTCCCGTCCCCTTTTCATGGCGGCCGGCGTGTTCTGGCTGCTGGTCGGTCCGTTCGCGCTGCGACGCAAGCCCGAACTCGCGGGCGGCGTCTGGCGGCCGTTCCTGCTGGCCGCCGGCCTCGTCGTATTCGCCGCCTGCTGGCACGCGCTCGTCGCAGCTCGCGCGCAGGGCGTGCCGTTCGTGCTGTCGCTGCTTCTGGTCGTCTGGCTGGCCGATATCGGCGCATACTTCGCAGGCAAGGCCTTCGGAAAGCGTAAACTGGCCGTCACGATCAGCCCCGGCAAGAGCTGGGAAGGCGCGATCGGCGGCTGGTTCGCAGTCGTGGTCGTCGCCGGTGTCGCGATGGCCGTGCACGCATTCGAACCGACCCTGTTTTCTGCATTCGCCGCGCGGTACGGCATGTCCGGCGCGTGGGCCGCGCTGACGCTGCTGGTCGCGTACAGCGTGATCGGCGACCTGTTCGAGTCGCTGCTGAAGCGGCAGGCGGGTGTGAAGGATTCGAGCGGACTGCTGCCGGGCCACGGCGGCGTGCTCGATCGTGTCGACGCGCTGCTGCCGGTGCTGCCGCTCGCGATGCTGCTGCTTGGTTAAACCATTATTTCTGTTATGCAAAAACGTCTGACATTGCTCGGTTCCACGGGCTCGATCGGAGACAGCACGCTCGATGTGGTCGCGCGCCATCCCGAGCGCTTCTCGGTCTATGCGCTGACCGCGCACCGCAACGGCGACAAGCTCGTCGAGCAGTGTCTGCGCTTCGCGCCTGAAGTGGCGGTGGTCGGCGATGCCGCGACGGCCGCGCACGTCGACGCGAAACTGCGCGCGGCGGGCAGCAAGACGATCGTGCTGCACGGGCCGCAGGCGCTCGTCGACGTGTCGAAGAGCGACGGTTGCGACACGGTGGTCGCGGCGATCGTCGGCGCGGCCGGCCTCGCGCCGAGCCTGGCGGCCGCACGCGCCGGCAAGCGGATCCTGCTCGCGAACAAGGAAGCGCTCGTGATGTCGGGCGCGATCTTCATGGATGCCGTGCGCGACCATGGCGCGATCCTGCTGCCGGTCGACAGCGAACACAACGCGATCTTCCAGTGCATGCCGCGCGATGCGGCCGAACACGGCGGGATCTCGAAGATCATCCTGACCGCGTCGGGCGGCCCGTTCCGCACGCGCGAGCCGGCCACGCTCGTCGACGTGACGCCGGACGAGGCGTGCAAGCACCCGAACTGGGTGATGGGCCGCAAGATCTCGGTCGATTCCGCGACGATGATGAACAAGGGCCTCGAGGTGATCGAGGCGCACTGGATCTTCGGGCTGCCGGGCGACCGGATCGACGTGCTGATCCATCCGCAGAGCGTGATCCATTCGCTCGTGTCGTACCGCGACGGCTCGGTGCTCGCGCAGCTCGGCAACCCCGACATGCGCACGCCGATCGCACACGCGCTCGCCTTCCCCGAGCGCGTTGACGCGGGCGTCGACCAGCTCGACCTCGCGCAGATCGCCCAGTTGTCGTTCGAGAAGCCCGATTACGCGCGCTTCCCGTGCCTCGCGCTCGCGCTGAAGGCACTCGAGGAAGGCGGTATCGCGAGCGCCGCATTGAACGCGGCGAACGAAGTGGCGGTCGAAGCATTTCTCGAGCGCCGGATCGGCTTCATGGCGATCGCGGCGACGGTCGACGCGGTGCTCAACGCGCTGCCGAACCGCGCGCCCGACGGGCTCGACGACGTCCTCGCGGCGGATGCCGAGGCCCGCCGCCTCGCGGCCGCGATCATTGCAAAAGCGCCTGCGCCACGCGTGGAGCGTACGGTCTGAATGAGGTGCTCATGAACGTGCTGGTCGAACTGGTCGCGTTTGCGGTGGCGATCGGGGTGCTGGTCGTCGTGCATGAGTACGGACATTATCGCGTCGCGCGCTGGTGCGGCGTGAAGGTGCTGCGTTTCTCGATCGGCTTCGGCCAGCCCGTCGCGCGCTGGGTCGGCCGCAGGACGGGCACCGAGTGGACGCTGTCCGCGCTGCCGCTCGGCGGCTACGTGAAGATGCTCGACGAGCGCGATCCGGGCCCGGGCGGCATTCCGCCCGACGAGCTCGGCCAGGCATTCAATCGCCAGTCGGTCTACAAGCGCATCGCGATCGTCGCGGCCGGGCCGATTGCGAACTTCCTGCTGGCAATCGCGCTGTTCTCCGCCGTATTCGCCACCGGCGTGACCGAGCCGGCCGCGATCGTCGCGCCGCCCGCCGCCGGCACGGCGGCGGCCCGCGCGGGCTTCGACGGCAGCGAGACGGTCGTGTCGATCCGCGACGCGCAGGGCGGCGAGTCCGAACCGGTGCGATCGTGGTCGGACCTGCGCTGGAAGCTGCTGTCGGCCGCGTTCGACCATCGCGAGGTCGTGCTCGGCGCGCGCGACGGCAATGCGACGTTCGATTTCCGCGTCGACCTGCGCAACGTGCCCGACAGCCAGCTCGACGACGACTTCATGGCTCATCTGGGCTTCGAGGCCGGCGGCGGCGCGTTGTCGGTCGCGTCGGTGCAGCCGGGTAGCGCGGCGGAGCAGGCCGGCCTGAAGGTCGGCGACAAGCTGGTCGCGCTCGACGGCAAGCCGCTCGGCGGCGCGGCGCGCTTCATCGATACGGTGAAGCACCACGCGGGCCAGCCGCTCGACCTGCAGATCGAGCGCAACGGCGCCGCGCAGACGGTGTCGATCGTGCCGCAGATGCAGCGCGACGACGAATCCGGGCAGCAGGTCGGCCGGATCGGCGCGGCGCTGTCGATGCACGCGCCGTCGGTGGACGTGCGCTACGGGCCGATCGAGAGCCTGCGGCTCGGCGCGCACCGCACGTGGGACATCTCCGTGTATTCGCTGAAGATGTTCGGGCGGATGATCACGGGTAACGCGTCGCTGAAGAACCTGTCCGGCCCGGTGACGATCGCCGACTACGCAGGCAAGAGCGCGCGGCTCGGCCCGTCGGCGTTCCTGTCGTTCCTCGCCCTTGTCAGCATTAGCCTTGGCGTCCTGAACTTGTTGCCGATTCCCGTTTTGGACGGGGGGCATCTGTTATATTATGCGGTTGAAGCCGCGACCGGGAAAGCCGTCTCGGAGCGTTGGCAGCTGATTCTGCAAAGAGCCGGGTTGATCTGCATCGTCGCATTGTCGGCGATCGCGCTGTTCAACGATTTGGCTCGGTTAATCCATTTCTGAAGCGTCAGGCGGCGGCCGCGGGTCAGCCGCCCGATTTGATGCAGCTAAATATTGGGGATGCATGTTGTTCAAACCTCATCGCTTTGTACCTAAGACAGTTGCAGCGGCCGCGCTCGCCGCGCACGGCCTCGCGGCGCATGCAGCGGCACCGTTCGTGGTGCAAGACATCAAGATCGAGGGGCTGCAGCGCGTCGAAGCGGGTTCGGTGTTCGCCTATCTGCCGATCAAGCAGGGCGATACCTTCACGGACGACAAGGCATCCGAAGCAATCCGCGCGTTGTACGCGACGGGCTTTTTCAACGACGTTCGCATCGCCACGCAAGGCAACGTCGTGATCGTGCAGGTGCAGGAGCGGCCGGCCATCGCGTCGATCGACTTCACCGGCACGAAGGAATTCGACAAGGACAACCTGACGAAGGCGCTGCGCGCGGTCGGCCTCGCCGACGGCCGCTACTACGACAAGGCGCTCGTCGACAAGGCGGAGCAGGAGCTCAAGCGCCAGTACCTGACGCGCGGCTTCTATGCGGCCGAGGTCAAGACGACGATCACGCCGGTCGACGCGAACCGCGTGTCGATCCTGTTCGCGGTCGCCGAAGGCCCGAGCGCCAAGATCCGGCAGATCAACTTCATCGGCAACAAGGCGTTCAGCACCAGCACGCTGCGCGACGAGATGCAGCTGTCGACGCCGAACTGGTTCTCCTGGTACACGAAGAACGACCTGTACTCGAAGGAGAAGCTCACGGGCGACCTCGAGGCCGTGCGCTCGTACTACCTGAACCGCGGCTACCTCGAGTTCAACATCGAGTCGACCCAGGTGTCGATCTCGCCGGACAAGAAGGACATGTACCTGACGGTCACGCTGCACGAAGGCGAGCCGTACACGGTGTCGGGCATCAAGCTGTCGGGCAACCTGCTCGATCGCGAGGCCGAACTCAACAAGCTGATCAAGATCAAGCCGGGCGACCGCTTCTCCGCCGAAAAGCTGCAGCAGACCACCAAGTCGATCGTCGACAAGCTCGGCGAATACGGCTACGCATTCGCGACCGTCAATGCGCAGCCGGACATCGACCAGGCGAACCACAAGGTGAACCTGAACCTCGTCGTCGACCCGAGCCGCCGTGTGTACGTGCGCCGCATCAACGTGGTCGGCAACACGCGCACGCGCGACGAAGTGGTGCGCCGCGAAATGCGCCAGCTCGAAAGCTCGTGGTTCGACTCGAACCGCCTCGCGCTGTCGAAGGACCGCGTGAACCGTCTCGGCTACTTCACCAACGTCGACGTGACGACGGTGCCGGTGGAAGGCACGAACGACCAGGTCGACGTGAACGTGAAGGTCGACGAAAAGCCGACCGGCGCGATCACGCTGGGCGCCGGCTTCTCGTCGACGGACAAGGTCGTGCTGTCGGCCGGCGTGTCGCAGGACAACGTGTTCGGTTCGGGCACGAGCCTGTCGGTGAACGTCAACACCGCGAAGAGCTACCGTACGCTGACCGTCACGCAGGTCGACCCGTACTTCACGGTCGACGGCATCAAGCGGATCACGGACGTCTTCTACCGCACGTACCAGCCGCTCTACTATTCGACGAGCTCGAGCTTCCGGATCATCAGCGCGGGCGGCAACCTGAAGTTCGGCATTCCGTTCTCGGAAGTCGATACCGTCTACTTCGGCGCGGGCTTCGAGCAGAACCGCCTCGACGTCGATTCGAACACGCCGCAGAGCTACCAGGATTACGTGAACGAGTTCGGCCGCGTGTCGAACACGGTGCCGCTGACGGTGGCGTGGTCGCGCGATGCGCGCGACAGCGCGCTGATTCCGAGCCGCGGCTACTTCACGCAGGCGAACATGGAGTACGGCGTGCCGGTCGGCAAGATCCAGTACTACAAGGCCGACCTGCAGGCGCAATACTACTATTCGTTCTCGCGCGGCTTCATCCTGGGCCTGAACCTGCAGGGCGGGTACGGTAACGGTATCGGCAACCCGTACCCGATCTTCAAGAACTACTACGCGGGCGGTATCGGCTCCGTGCGCGGCTACGAGCCGAGCTCGCTGGGCCCGCGCGATACGAAGACGAACGACCCGATCGGCGGTTCGAAGATGCTGGTCGGCAACATCGAGCTGACGTTCCCGCTGCCGGGCACGGGTTACGACCGCACGCTGCGCGTGTTCACGTTCCTCGACGGCGGTAACGTGTGGGGCAATGCGCCGGGCGGCACGAGTACGGGCGCCAACGGCCTGCGCTACGGCTACGGCGTGGGTCTCGCGTGGATCTCGCCGATCGGCCCGCTGAAGCTGAGCCTCGGCTTCCCGCTGCAGAAGCATGAAGGCGACCAGTACCAGAAATTCCAGTTCCAGATCGGGACGGCGTTCTGACCGAACGCATGACAACAGCAACGAGAGGGTAATTTTGCTAACCGGTAAGTTTTCGAAACGAGTGATGTGCGCGCTGACCGTTGCGCTGGCCCTGGGCGCGGCGACGGTGCACGCACAGGACGTCGCCCGCATCGCGGCGGTCAATTCGGATCGGATCCTGCGCGAGTCGGCGCCCGCCAAGGCGGCGCAGACGAAGCTCGAAGCCGAGTTCGCGAAGCGTGACAAGGATCTGCAGGATCTCGCGGCACGTCTGAAGTCGATGTCCGATTCGCTCGACAAGAACGGCACGTCGTTGTCGGCGGCCGATCGCGCGCAGAAGCAGCGCGATCTCGCGCAGCTCGACACCGACTTCCAGCGCAAGCAGCGCGAGTTCCGCGAAGACCTGAACCAGCGTCGCAACGAAGAGCTGGCTGCCGTGCTGGAAAAGGCGAACAAGGTCATCAAGCAGATCGCCGAGCAGCAGAATTACGACCTGATCGTGCAGGAAGCCGTGTACGTCAGCCCGCGCATCGACATCACCGACAAGGTGCTCAAGGCGCTCGCGTCCGGCTCGGCGAACTGAACGGAGCAGACGACGAATGGCATTGACGCTCGAGGAACTCGTAAAGCGGTTCGGCGGCGAGATCGCCGGCGACGCACAGTGCACGGTCGGCGGCCTCGCGCCGCTCGACCAGGCAGGCCCTCAGCAACTCGCGTTTCTCGCGAACCCGAAGTACCTGTCGCAGGTCGAGACGACCCGCGCCGGCGCGGTGCTGATCGCGCCGAAGGATCTCGAAAAGCTGGGCGCGGCCGCCACCGGTCGCAACTTCATCGTGACGCCGAATCCGTACGCGTACTTCGCGCGCGTCGCGCAGATGTTCATCGATCTCGCCACGCCGCCGCGTGCGGCCGGCGTGCATCCGAGCGCGACGATCGATCCGGCCGCGCAGGTCGCCGCGACCGCGGTGATCGGCCCGCACGTGACGGTCGAAGCCGGCGCGGTGATCGAAGACGGCGTGCAACTCGACGCGAACGTGTTCGTCGGTCGCGGCACGACGATCGGCGCCGGCTCGCATATCTATCCGAACGCATCGGTGTACCACGGCTGCAGGATCGGGCCGCGCGCGATCATCCACGCGGGCGCCGTGATCGGCTCGGACGGCTTCGGCTTCGCGCCGGATTTCGTCGGCGACGGCGACGCGCGCACCGGCAGCTGGGTCAAGATCCCGCAGGTCGGCGGCGTGACGATCGGCCCGGACGTCGAAATCGGCGCGAACACGACGATCGACCGCGGCGCGATGGCGGATACCGTCATCGAGGAATGCGTGAAGATCGACAACCAGGTGCAGATCGGCCACAACTGCCGGATCGGCGCGTACACGGTGATCGCCGGCAGCGCCGGCATCGCGGGCAGCACGACGATCGGCCGCCACTGCATGATCGGCGGCGCGGCGGGGATCGCCGGCCACGTGACGCTCGGCGACTATGTCATCATCACCGCGAAGTCGGGCGTATCGAAATCGCTGCCGAAGGCCGGCATCTATACCAGCGCATTCCCGGCCGTCGACCACGGCGAATGGAACAAGAGCGCCGCGCTCGTGCGCAACCTCGACAAGCTGCGCGAGCGCATCAAGGCGCTCGAAGCCGCGCTCGCCGCCCAGGGCGGCGCCCACGCCTGAGCCCATCATGCGAGACCACGAACCGGGCACGGCCAGCGCAACCGGCCCGGTTCGTCAGACTGGGCCGCACGGCGGCCCGCTTCAGCCTTTGCATCACCACCGCGCAGCCTCTGCGTGAGACGAACCATCATGAGCACTGAAAAAATCAATCTCGACATCCACAAGATCCTCACGCTGCTGCCGCATCGCTACCCGATTCTGCTCGTCGACCGCGTGCTCGAACTCGAACCGCACAAAGGGATCAAAGCGCTGAAGAACGTGTCGATCAACGAGCCGTTCTTCCAGGGGCACTTCCCGAAGCGGCCGGTGATGCCGGGCGTGCTGATCCTCGAGGCGCTCGCCCAGGCCGCGGCGCTGCTGACGTTCGCGGAAGAGCAGCCGAAGGATCCGGAGAACACGCTGTATTACTTCGTCGGGATCGACGGTGCCCGCTTCAAGCGCGTGGTCGAACCGGGCGACCAGCTGATCCTGAACGTGACGTTCGAGCGCTACATCCGCGGCATCTGGAAATTCAAGGCGGTGGCGGAAGTGGACGGCAAGGTGGCGGCGGAAGCCGAACTGATGTGCACGGTCAAGACGGCCGACGCGGCGCCCTGAGCGACGCGGCACGCATGGATAACGTAACGCGAGCAACGCGACACATCATATCGAGAGGCAACGGCGCATGACCAGGATTCATCCTACCGCGATCGTCGAGCCGGGCGCGCAGATCGACGAATCGGTCGAGATCGGCCCGTACGCGATCGTCGGCCCGCACGTCACGATCGGCGCGCGCACGACGATCGGCTCGCACAGCGTGATCGAAGGCCATACGACGCTCGGCGAGGACAACCGCATCGGCCATTACGCGTCGGTCGGCGGCCGTCCGCAGGACATGAAGTACAAGGACGAGCCGACCCGGCTCGTGATCGGCAACCGCAACACGATCCGCGAATTCACGACGATCCACACGGGCACCGTGCAGGACGTCGGCGTGACGACGCTCGGCGACGACAACTGGATCATGGCCTATGTGCACATCGGCCACGACTGCCGCGTCGGCAACAACGTGATCCTGTCGAGCAACGCGCAGATGGCCGGCCACGTCGAGATCGGCGACTTCGCGATCGTCGGCGGCATGTCGGGCGTGCATCAGTTCGTGCGCATCGGCGCGCATTCGATGCTGGGCGGCGCGTCGGCGCTCGTGCAGGACATTCCGCCGTTCGTGATCGCGGCGGGCAACAAGGCCGAGCCGCACGGGATCAACGTCGAAGGGCTGCGCCGGCGCGGTTTCTCGGCCGACGCGATCTCGGCGCTGCGCAGCGCGTACCGCGTGCTGTACAAGAACAGCCTGTCGCTGGAGGAAGCGAAAGTGCAACTGCGCGAACTCGCGCAAGCGGGTGGCGACGGTGATGCGCCGGTGAAGGCGCTCGTCGAGTTCATCGACGCGTCGCAACGCGGCATCATCCGCTAAGCGATGCCGCTCCCGACCAATCAGCTGCGGCTCGCGATGGTGGCCGGCGAGCCGTCGGGCGACCTGCTCGCGGCGTCGCTGCTCGGCGGCCTGCGCGAGCGGCTGCCCGAATCGGCCCAGTATTACGGGATCGGCGGGCAGCGCATGATCGCGCACGGCTTCGACTCGCACTGGCAGATGGACAAGCTGACCGTGCGCGGCTACGTCGAGGCGCTGGGTCAGATTCCCGAGATCCTGCGGATTCGCGGCGAACTGAAGCGCCAGTTGCTCGCCGAACGGCCGGATGCGTTCATCGGCGTCGACGCGCCCGATTTCAACTTCAACGTCGAGCAGGCCGCGCGCGACGCGGGCATCCCGTCGATCCACTTCGTGTGCCCGTCGATCTGGGCGTGGCGCGGCGGCCGGATCAAGAAGATCGCGAAGTCCGTCGACCACATGCTGTGCCTGTTCCCGTTCGAACCGGCGATTCTCGACAAGGCCGGCGTCGCATCGACCTACGTCGGCCATCCGCTCGCCGACGACATTCCGCTCGAACCCGACACGCACGGCGCGCGCATCGCGCTGGGCCTGCCGGCCGACGGCCCGGTGATCGCGGTGCTGCCGGGCAGCCGGCGCTCGGAGATCGCGCTGATCGGCCCGACGTTCTTCGCGGCGATGGCGTTGATGCAGCAGCGCGAGCCCGGCGTGCGGTTCGTGATGCCGGCGGCGACGCCCGCGCTGCGCGAGCTGCTGCAGCCGCTCGTCGACGCGCACCCGCAGCTCGCGCTGACGATCACCGACGGCCGCTCGCAGGTCGCGATGACGGCCGCTGACGCGATCCTCGTGAAAAGCGGCACCGTCACGCTGGAAGCCGCGCTGCTGAAGAAGCCGATGGTGATCTCGTACAAGGTGCCCTGGCTGACCGGGCAGATCATGCGCCGGCAGGGCTACCTGCCGTATGTCGGCTTGCCGAACATCCTGGCGGGGCGTTTCGTCGTGCCCGAGCTGCTGCAGCATTTCGCGACGCCCGAGGCGCTCGCCGACGCGACGCTCACGCAGCTGCGCGACGATGCGAACCGCCGCACGCTGACCGAAGTGTTTACCGAAATGCATCTTTCGCTGCGGCAGAACACGGCCGCGAAGGCGGCCGAGGCCGTCGTGCGCGTGATCGAGCAACGCAAGGGGCGCGCATGACCGCCGTCCGTGCACCGCGCCGCCGCGCGTCGAGCGACGTGCAGGGCGGTTTCGATTTCAGCCGCCCGGACGAGATCGTCTGCGGCGTCGACGAAGCCGGCCGCGGCCCGCTCGCGGGGCCGGTGGTGGCTGCCGCGGTGATTCTCGATCCGGCGCGGCCAATCGACGGGCTCGACGATTCGAAAGTGCTGTCCGCGAAGAAGCGCGACATGCTGTACGACCTGATCGTCGAGCGTTCGCACGCATACTGCGTCGCGTCGGCGAGCGTCGACGAAATCGATACGCTGAACATCCTGCACGCGACGATGCTCGCGATGAAGCGGGCCGTCGAAGGGCTGTCGGTGCTGCCGACGCTCGCGCAGATCGACGGCAACCGTTGCCCGACGCTGAACGTGCGCGCCGAGGCGATCGTCAGCGGCGACGCGCTCGTGCCGAGCATCTCGGCCGCATCGATCCTCGCGAAGGTCACGCGCGACCGGATGCTGGTCGATCTGCACGAACGCTTTCCGGTGTACGGCTTCGACGTCCATGCGGGCTACGGCACCGCGAAACATCTTGCCGCATTGCGCGAGCACGGCCCGTGCGAAGCGCATCGGCGCTCGTTCGCGCCCGTGCGTGCGGCGCTCGATCTGATTCGATGAAAAGCATTACTTCCCGCGACAACCCGCTGTACAAGCGCCTGAAGGCGCTCGCGGGTTCGACGGCCCATCAGCGCCGCAGCGGCCAGGCGCTGCTCGAAGGTTTCCATCTGGCGAGCGCATACCTCGACACGGGGGCGACGCCCGAGCTGTGCGTCACGACCGAAGGCGCGCTCGGCCACGCCGACGCGCAAGCGATCGTCGCGCGTATCGACGCGCAGCGGATTGTCACGCTGCCGGACGCGCTGTTCGGGCAACTGTCGAACGTCGTCAACGGCGTCGGCTTCCTGCTGCTGGTCGACCGGCCGGCGCAACCGCTGCCCGAACGCGTGACGGATACGGCGGTCGTGCTCGACGGCGTGCAGGATGCGGGCAACGTCGGTTCGATCCTGCGCAGCGCGGCGGCGGCCGGCGTGCGTCACGTGTTCTGCGCGCCGGGGACGGCCCATGCGTGGTCGTCAAAGGTGCTGCGTTCGGGCATGGGCGCGCATTTCCTGCTGTCGATCCATGAGGATATCGACGCGGCGGCGCTGGCCGAACGCCTCGACGTACCGGTCGCGTTGACCGACTCGCATGGCGCGCAGGCGGTCTACGACTGCGATCTGTCGGGGCCCGTTGCATGGGTGTTCGGCAACGAAGGTGCCGGCGTGTCGGCATTCTGGCGCGACGCGGCCACGCATCGCGTGACGATTCCGCAGCCGGGCGGGATGGAGTCGCTGAACGTTGCGGCGGCGGCGGCGGTGTGCCTGTTCGAGCAGGTGCGGCAGCAGCGGCCCGCGTGACGCCGCACGCGCGTATTTGCCGTCAAACGAAACGAGGCCGCGTTCGACGCGGCCTTTTTGCTGTTGGCGGCGGCCTCGCGGCCGCGCCGGCGGGGTGGGCCGTCAGTACGACTGCCGGTCGAGGCGGATTTCCTGCAGGATCGTCGTCGCGATTTCCTCGATCGACTTGTGCGTCGACGACAGCCACTTGATCCCTTCGCGGCGCATCATCGCCTCGGCCTCGTTGATCTCGTAGCGGCAGTTCTCGGGCGCCGCGTACTTGCTGCCCGGCCGGCGCTCGTTGCGGATCTCCGACAGGCGCTGCGGGTCGATCGACAGCCCGAACAGCTTGTCGCTGTACGGCGACAGCGCCGACGGCAGCTTGCCGCGTTCGAAATCCTCCGGAATCAGCGGATAGTTGGCGGCCTTCACGCCGTACTGCATCGCGAGGTACAGGCTCGTCGGCGTCTTGCCGCTGCGCGACACGCCGACGAGGATCACGTCGGCCTCCGACAGGTTGCGGTTCGACTGGCCGTCGTCGTGCGCGAGCGAGAAGTTGATCGCCTCGATCCGCGTCTTGTATTCCTCGGTGTCCGCATTCTGGTGGCCACGGCCCATCGCGTGACTCGACTTGAGTTCCAGTTCCTGCTCGAGCGGTTCGACGAAGCGCTGGAACATGTCGAGCACGAGCGCGTTCGAGCGCTTGACGATGTCGTTCGACTCGCTGTCGACGAGCGTCGTGAACACGATCGCGCGACGGCCGTCGTGCACGGCGGCCTCGTTGATCTTCTCGACGGTCGCATAGGCCTTGTCGAGCGAGTCGACGAACGGCACGCGCACGAGGCGGAATTTCTGGTCGAACTGGGAAAGGATCGAATGCGCGAAGGTTTCGGCAGTGATCCCGGTGCCGTCGGAGACGATGAATACGGTAGGCAGCATGAATCTGGACGTCGAGCGTGAAGGGCAGTTGCGCGGGCGGCTGGAGGCGAGCCTCCAGACCCAGTGACAAGGTCGCGCCACATCCGGCAGCCGGCACGGTAGAATAGCGGCAACCTGTTGGATAAGCAATTGCGGGGGCAGGGCGCGAACGGCGCTCGGTGGCTGGGCCGCGCGATTCCCGAATTCCCGGCAAGTCTGGCGATTTGTCTGAAAATATCGCCCTTCTGCCGGGATTTTTGCAAATCGGGTCGGAAGATTTCCGCCGCTGCGAGTGTTTATCTAACAGGTTGCGCAAGACGCGCCGCGCCTTTTTGCAAGCGCCCGCGTTCGAGCCCACTTGCGCGATCGAGCATTTTTTTCACACTTAGGGGCTTGTATGACTAACGCAGCAAACGTCGCAAAGGACCAGGCGTATGTAATTCCGTTCGAGCAGTTGCGGATGACCGATGTGGAGATCGTGGGCGGCAAGAATGCGTCGCTCGGCGAGATGATCAGCCAGCTTTCCGAAGCAGGCGTTCGCGTCCCCACCGGTTTCGCCACGACCGCGCTCGCATTCCGCGATTTCCTCAAGCACAACGACCTGACCGACCGGATCGCCAAGCGTCTCGAGTCGCTCGATATCGACGACGTGAAGGCGCTCGCCGAAGCCGGCGCCGAAATCCGCAAGTGGATCGTCGACGCGCCGCTGCAGCCGCGCCTCGAGCAGGAAATTCGCGCGCAGTTCGAAGTGCTGAAGAACGGCTCGCCGAGCGAACTGTCGTTCGCCGTGCGCTCGTCCGCGACCGCGGAAGACCTGCCCGATGCATCGTTCGCCGGCCAGCAGGAGTCGTATCTGAACGTCGTCGGCATCGACGACGTGCTCGACCGCATGAAGCACGTGTTCGCGTCGCTGTACAACGACCGCGCGATCTCGTACCGCGTGCACAAGGGCTTCACGCACGCCGAAGTCGCGCTGTCGGCCGGTGTGCAGCGCATGGTCCGCTCGGACGTCGGCGCCGCCGGCGTGATGTTCACGATCGACACCGAATCGGGCTTCAAGGACGCCGTGTTCATCACGTCGAGCTACGGTCTGGGCGAAACCGTCGTGCAGGGCGCGGTGAACCCGGACGAGTTCTACGTGTTCAAGACGACGCTCGCGCAGGACAAGTACCCGATCATCCGCCGTTCGATCGGCTCGAAGCTGATCAAGATGGAATTCACGCAGCCGGGCGAGCCGGGCCGCGTGAAGACGGTCGACGTGCCGCACGAGCAGCGCAACCGCTACTCGATCACCGACGACGACGTGATCGAGCTCGCGAAGTACGCGGTGATCATCGAGAAGCACTACCAGCGTCCGATGGACATCGAGTGGGGCAAGGACGGCCGCGACGGCAAGATCTTCATCCTGCAGGCGCGTCCGGAAACGGTGAAGAGCCAGGCAACCGGCAAGGCCGAGCAGCGCTTCAAGCTGAAGGGCCAGTCGCAGGTGCTGGCGACGGGGCGTGCGATCGGCCAGAAGATCGGCGCGGGCCCCGTGCGCGTGATCCAGGATCCGTCGGAAATGGAACGCGTGCAGCCGGGCGACGTGCTGGTGGCCGACATGACCGACCCGAACTGGGAACCGGTGATGAAACGTGCAGCGGCGATCGTCACGAACCGCGGCGGCCGCACCTGCCACGCGGCGATCATCGCGCGCGAACTCGGCGTGCCGGCCGTCGTCGGCTGCGGCGATGCGACCGACATCCTGAAGGACGGCGCGCTCGTCACCGTATCGTGCGCGGAAGGCGACGAAGGCAAGATCTACGACGGGCTGCTCGAGACGGAAGTCACGGAAGTGCAGCGCGGCGAACTGCCGGAAATCCCGGTCAAGATCATGATGAACGTCGGCAACCCGCAGCTCGCGTTCGACTTCTCGCAACTGCCGAACGCCGGCGTGGGCCTCGCGCGTCTCGAGTTCATCATCAACAACAACATCGGCGTTCACCCGAAGGCGATTCTCGAGTACCCGAACATCGACCAGGACCTGAAGAAGGCGGTCGAGAGCGTGGCGCGCGGCCATGCGTCGCCGCGTCAGTTCTACGTCGACAAGCTGACGGAAGGCGTTGCGACGATCGCGGCGGCGTTCTATCCGAAGCCCGTGATCGTGCGTCTGTCCGACTTCAAGTCGAACGAGTACAAGAAGCTGATCGGCGGTTCGCGTTACGAGCCGGACGAGGAAAACCCGATGCTGGGCTTCCGCGGCGCGTCGCGCTACATCGCCGACGATTTCGCGCAGGCGTTCGAGATGGAATGCCGTGCACTGAAGCGCGTGCGCGACGAGATGGGCCTGACCAACGTCGAGATCATGGTGCCGTTCGTGCGGACCGTGAAGCAGGCGGAGCGCGTCGTCGGCCTGCTCGAGAAGTTCGGGCTGAAGCGCGGCGAAAACGGCCTGCGCCTCGTGATGATGTGCGAAGTCCCGACCAACGCGATCCTCGCCGAAGAGTTCCTGGAACACTTCGACGGCTTCTCGATCGGCTCGAACGACCTCACGCAGCTCACGCTCGGCCTCGACCGCGATTCGGGCATGGAACTGCTGGCAGTCGACTTCGACGAGCGCGACCCGGCCGTCAAGTTCCTGCTCAAGCGTGCGATCGATACTTGCCGCAAGATGGGCAAGTACGTCGGTATCTGCGGCCAGGGCCCGTCCGATCACCCGGACTTCGCGCAATGGCTGACCGACGAAGGCATCGTGTCGATCTCGCTGAACCCCGACACGATCATCGATACGTGGCAGGCGCTCGCCAACCGGAAGTAACGGTCGGTCATGCAACTTCGGCGAAAGTGCGGTCCGCCGCGCTTTCGTTGAAGGCAAAATGCAAGGTTCGTGCTATAAACACCCCGGTAAGCACCGGGGTGTTTTTTTTCGTCGGTACGCGTGGGCCATCTCAAGCGCACCGGCCGCTGCGCACAGCCGCGCGCGCAGCGAATATAGTGAGCATCGGGGACGTTTTTCGGGAGACCACAATGATGTCGGGGCATCTGTTCTGGTGGGTCGGAGTCGGCGTGCTGGTCGTCGCCGAATTGCTGACCGGCACGTTCTATCTGTTGATGATCGCGCTCGGCTTTCTCGCGGGCGGGCTGTTGCAACTGGCCGGTTTCGCGCCGCACGTGCAGTTCGGCGCGGCGGCCGTGGTCGCGATCGTCGCGATGATCGTGCTGCGCCGTTCGGGGCTCGGCCGCAAGCAGAAGCGCGACACGTCGACGAATCCCGACGTCAATCTCGATATCGGCTCGACCGTTACGGTCGACGCGTGGCGTGACGGCCGCGCGCGCGTACGGTATCGCGGCGCCGACTGGGACGTCGAGCTCGCGCACGGCGAGCGCGACGATGCGCACGTGTACCAGGTGAGCGCCGTGCGCGGCAACCGCCTCGTGGTCGTGGCGAAACCCGCGGGCTGATCGTCCGCTGATACAACAAGGAGGAAATATTCATGGATTCGCTGATCATCTGGGTTGTCCTGCTCGTCATCGCGATCGTGATCGTGTCGAAGACGGTGAAGATCGTGCCGCAGCAGCATGCATGGGTGCTCGAGCGCTTCGGGCGCTATCACGCGACGCTGTCGCCCGGTCTCAATATCGTGCTGCCGTTCGTCGATCGCATCGCGTACCGGCACGTGCTGAAGGAAATTCCGCTCGACGTGCCGAGCCAGGTCTGCATCACGCGCGACAACACGCAGTTGCAGGTCGACGGCGTGCTGTATTTCCAGGTGATGGATCCGATGAAGGCGTCGTACGGGTCGAGCAACTTCGTGCTCGCGATCACGCAGTTGTCGCAGACGATGCTGCGCTCGGTGATCGGCAAGCTCGAGCTCGACAAGACCTTCGAGGAGCGCGATTTCATCAACCACAGCATCGTGTCGGCGCTCGACGACGCCGCGGCGAACTGGGGCGTGAAAGTGCTGCGCTACGAGATCAAGGACCTGACGCCGCCGAAGGAGATCCTGCACGCCATGCAGGCGCAGATCACCGCGGAGCGTGAAAAGCGTGCGCTGATTGCTGCATCCGAAGGCCGCAAGCAGGAACAGATCAACCTCGCGTCGGGGGCGCGCGAAGCCGCGATCCAGAAGTCCGAAGGCGAGCGGCAGGCCGCGATCAACCAGGCGCAGGGCGAAGCCGCCGCGATTCTGGCGGTGGCCGAGGCGAACGCGCAGGCGATCCAGAAAATCGCGACCGCGATTCAGTCGCAAGGCGGGATGGACGCGGTGAACCTGAAGGTCGCCGAGCAGTATGTCGGCGCGTTCTCGAATCTCGCGAAGCAGGGCAACACGCTGATCGTGCCGTCGAACCTGGCGGATCTCGGCACCGCGATCTCGTCGGCGCTGACGATCGTCAAGAGCGCGGGGGCGGCCGCGGGCGCGAAGGGCTGAACGTGACGCGCGTAGTTAGCGTGCCCGCGATGCAGCGTAGGAGAGGCTGTGCGACGGGATTGCGCCGCGCATGTGCTGAAGAGGTGCGCGGGCATGCGGCGAATCGTCGCGCAGCTTCAGCGTAGCCGCGTATGCATGGCCGGAGCGCGACGCAGCGATTCATCCGGCGTAGTGAGCGGCGGTCCGGCCGGCGCTCACACGCATTGCACGACACAATGCAACACGGCCCGCTTCGAGCGGGCCGTGTCGTTTGCGATGCAGGTCGTGCGGGTCAGGCGCCGGCGCGCATGATGCGCGCCTTCTCGCGTTCCCAGTCGCGTTTCTTTTCGGTTTCGCGCTTGTCGTGCAGCTTCTTGCCCTTCGCGAGCGCGATGTCGCACTTCACGCGACCGCCCTTGTAGTGGAAGTTCAGCGGCACGAGCGTGTAGCCGCGCTGCTCGACCTTGCCGATCAGCTTCTTGATTTCCTCGCGGTGCAGCAGCAGCTTGCGCGTGCGAACCGGGTCGGGCTTGATGTGCGTCGAGGCTTCGGGCAGCGGGCTGATATGGGTGCCGATCAGGAAGATCTCGGCGTTCTTCACCACGACGTAGCCTTCCTTGATTTGGCCGCGCCCGGCGCGCAGCGCCTTGACTTCCCAGCCTTCGAGCACGAGCCCCGCCTCGTAGCGTTCCTCGATGTGGTAATCGAAGTGCGCTTTCCTGTTGTCGATGATGCTCATGAAAGGATCGGGCCAAGTCGTTTAAAATCACGATTTTAGCAAAGCGGGGCGAGAATCGCCCGGCTTGGCGTTCCCACTTTGAGCGATGCCGCGCGATTTATGGCAGATGTCCAGAAAACCGTATTGATCCGTCATTCGGCGGAACAGATGTTCGACCTCGTCACCGACGTGGCCGACTACCCCAATTTCCTGCCCTGGTGCGGCGGTGTCGAGATTCGCCGTCAGGACGAGAGCGGGATGGAAGCGCGCATCGACATCAACTTCAAGGGCATCAAGCAGCATTTCGCGACGCGCAACACGCAGCAGCGCCCGACGCGGATCGACATGGAGTTCACGGACGGCCCGTTCAAGAAGTTCACGGGCTCGTGGCGCTTCACGGCGCTGCGCGCCGATGCGTGCAAGATCGAATTCGCGCTGCATTACGAATTTTCGAGCATCCTGCTCGAGAAGATCATCGGGCCGGTGTTCAGCCACATCGCGAACACGTTCGTCGATTCGTTCGTGAAGCGCGCGGACCAGCGCTACGGAAAGGGGTGACGCGATGCTGTCGATCGAAGTCTGCTACGCACTGCCGGACCGCCAGACGCTGATTCCGCTGTCGTTGCCCGAAGGCGCGACCGTGCGCTCGGCAATCGACGCGAGCGGCGTGCTCGCGCTGCATCCGGAGATCGATCTCGCACACGCGAAGACGGGCGTCTACGGCAAGCTCGCGCCGCTCGACGCGCCGCTCGTCGATCACGACCGCGTCGAGATCTACCGTCCGCTGATCGTCGATCCGAAGCTCGCGCGCCAGCGGCGCGTCGACAAATCTCGCCGCGACGGCTCGATCGAGGGCCGCAAGTGGATGCACAAGGACGCGCGCTGACGCGTCGTTCGCCCCGATTGGTCTGATCAAACGCCGCGGCGCTCAGTGGGCCGCGGCGTTTGCGTTTGCCGGCGCGCTGCCCGGCGTGTCGCCGTGCCGTCGCACCGAGCCGTATACGCCGGCGAGCAGTAGCACGAGTGCGGCGATCTCGAGCGCGTGCGGCATCCGCCGGTCGTACACGAACGCGTACAGCATCGCGAACACGGTTTCGAACACGATCAGCTGACCCGACAGCGTGAGCGGCAGCCGCTTCGACGCGGCATTCCACAGCCCGTTGCCGAGCCACGACGCGCCGATCGCGAGCACGAGGTTCAGCAGCCAGAACAACTGCCAGCGCGACGCCGGGACGGCCGGCTGCACCATGCCGGCCGGCAGCGCGAGGATCGCCAGCCAGCAGAGCCCGCCGAGCAGGCCCGTCACGACACCCCACAGCACCGACCATTCGTTGCCGCCGAAGCGGTGATGACGTTGCAGGTAGCGTGCATTCGCCACCGCGTACCAGGTCCAGCTCGCGAGCGCGCCCGCCGCGCACGCGATGCCCGCGAGTTTCTGGGCCAGCGTCGTGGCGTGCGCGGCTTCGGACGTGAACAGGTCGACGTTGATGCAGACGATGCCGGCGATCACCAGCGCGAGCGGGGCGGCGAGCCGCCGCAGCGGCACGGCGCCATGGTCGCCGAGGCCCGCGAGCGTGACGGTCACGGGCAGCACGCCGACGATCAGCGAACTCGGCGCGATGCCGATCAGGTGCACGGCGCCGGACAGCAGCATGTAATACGCGACGTTGCCGACGATGGCGAGCTTCACCAGGGCGGCGAGATCCTCGCGGGTCAGCCGCGCGAGCAGCGAGCGGGCGGCGGGCAACGCGGCCGCGAGCGACACGAGGCCGTACATCGCGTAGCGGCCGGCGCTCAGCAGCAACGGCGAGAAATCGGTCAGCAGCCGCGGAACGAGAAACACCATGCCCCACAGGGCGCCTGCCAGGACACCGTACACCACGCCGCGCTGCATCGACCGCTCCGAACAAATGACCGAGGTGCGCGCATCTTAGCGAGGCCGTCGCGGCGGCGTCTTGTTCATTCCTGCACTCGGGGCGCGGCGCGTCGAACGGCTTCGACGGGCGGCGCATCAATCTTCTGCCGGATCGGGTGGCGCCTGCGTGCCGTCGGTGGCGGCACGCGTGCGCGCCGGGCGGCGCACGGCGCGCAGCTTGCCGCTGTTGCCGCCGCCGCAGTAGAAGCGGTCGTGACCGTCGGATTCGAGCCCCGAGACGCCGACGCCGGCCGGCATGTCGATCTGCTCGACCACCTGGCCCGTGCGCGGATCGATGCGCCGCAAGTCGCTCTGGTCGGCTTCCCACGTGCCGTGCCACAGCTCGCCGTCGACCCACGTCACGCCGGTGACGAAGCGGTTCGATTCGATCGTGCGCAGCACGGCGCCCGATTGCGGATCCACCTGATGAATCTTGCGTTCGCGGTACTGGCCGACCCACAGCGTGCCTTCCGCCCACGCGAGCCCCGAATCGGCGCCGCCGCCGGGCGCCGGAATCGTCGCGAGCACGCGGCCCGATTCGGGGTCGATCTTCGCGATGCGGTCCTCGACGATCTGGAACAGATGGCGGCCGTCGAACGCGGTGCCCGCGTGCGCGGCGACGTCGAGCGAACGGACGGTCGTGCCGCGCTCGGGGTCGAGCGCATTCAGCTTGTCGCCGGACGCATACCACACGTGCTGCCCGTCGAACGTGACGCCGTGTACGCCGTCGACGCCCGGAAACGGGCCGTACTCGCGAAGGATGTCTGCAGCGGAGCGTTTCATGTTCGTCACCTCGTCGTTCGATGAGGCCATCCTAATCGCCCGGCAACGCGACCGGGAGTAACAAGGTCGTCGCGAATCCGGGCAGCGGCGGCGTCAGCCAGCGGCGCGCGCGTCCGCGCCCGAGCGCCTGTACCTTGCCGGTTTCCGCGAGCGCATCGAGCGCGCGCTGCACGGTGCGCTGGCTGGCGCCAAGTGCGAGCGCCAACGCGGAGCTCGACCACGCTTCGCCGTCGGCGAGGAGCGCGAGCACGGCCGCATGGCGATCGTCGACCGGGCGCGCGAGGACGACGGTCTCGCGCACGCCGAGCGGCTCGAGCGCGAAGCCGCGCGGCGTCGCGACGACGTTCGCGAGCGGGCGCAGCACCGCGCGCAGCCGGCCCATCTCGACACGCAGCCGCGCGCGATGCGATTCGTCGGCCTGTTTCGCGCGGAACGCGGCGGCGACGAGCGCATTTCTCGACACGTCGGCCGGCCATGCCTCGCCGAGCGCACGGGCGAGCACGAACAGCACCGGACGCCGCGCGAGGGACACGGTCGTGCGCGCATCGCGCACCGTGTGGCGGCACGCGTCGACGACGAGCGCATTCGACTCGAACAGCGTCTCGACTTCGTCGAGCGGCACGAGCCGCGACGTGCCGCGCGCGATGAGCCGCGCGGCCGGTGCGTCGAGCACGCGCGCGGCGGTGTCGACCTCGGCCGCCAGCGCGGCGATGCCGGCGGCGTGGGCGGCCGTTCGCGCCCGGGCAAGCGCCGCACGGGCCGCGTGCGTGCGAATGCGGCGCATCGCGATACCGGCCGCGATCAGTTCATGGGCGGCGCGCGACGCGGGCGGCAGCGGCGTGGGATCGAGATGCGCGAGCAGCCGCTCGGCCTCGTCGAGACGGCCGATCAGCAGCAACCGGCGCACGCCGAGGTAGCGGGCATGCGCGGCGTTCGCGCGGTCGCCGTGCGCATCGAGCGTCGCGCAGGCCGCATCGAGCGCACGCGCGGGCCAGTGCAGGTCGCGCGACGCGAGCGCGATCTCGGCTTCCGCGACGACGCAGCGCGCCCGTGCGACCGCTTCCTTCGCGCCGAACGCACGGGCGGCGCCGCGCACGAGCGCCCGTGCACGGTCGAAATCGCCGAGCTGCGCGAGCGCGATGCCGCGCAGCGCGAGCGCCGGCGCATCGTCGCGCAGCGCGACGCGGTTCAGCGCACCGAGCGCGTCACCGGCGGCGAGCGCGTGCGCGGCCGCGGTGATCAGCGAATCCATTCGAATCCCGACACACTTGTCACTCCCTCCGGTCCGATGCCCGGCACTAATCTAGCACCACGCACACGGCCCCGTACGCCGTGCCCGGATACCCATCGGAAGGAGGAACCCGCAATGACGACCCATCTCACCGGAACCCGCGACGAATGGCTGGCCGAACGCCGCGCGCTGCTCGATGCGGAAAAGGCGCTGACGCGGCAAAGCGACGAACTCGCGCGGCGGCGCCAGGCGCTGCCGTGGGTGCGCGTCGACAAGACCTACCGGTTCGATACCGAAGCAGGGCAGGCGACGCTCGACGACCTGTTCGGCGGCCGTTCGCAATTGCTCGTCTATCACTTCATGTTCGGCCCCGACTACAAGGCCGGCTGCCCGTCGTGCTCGGCGCTCGCCGACGGCTTCGACGGCTTCGCCGTGCATCTGGCGCATCACGACGTGACGCTCGCGGCCGTGTCGCGCGCGCCGCTCGCGAAACTGCTCGCCTACCGACAGCGGATGGGATGGACGTTTCCGTGGGCGTCGTCGGTCGGCAGCGATTTCAACTTCGACTTCAACGTGTCGTTCACCGAAACGCAGCAGCGCGCGGGCGACATCGAATACAACTATGCGCGGGCCGCTCACGCGATGGACATGGATCCGCCGCCGGCGCCCGTCGTGCAGTTCGCGGCCACGTGCGGCACCGACGCGGCCACGTATTCGCTCGACCGGCCGGGGATGAGTGCGTTCGTGCGCGAGGACGGCGCCGTCTATCACACGTATTCGACCTACGCGCGCGGCCTCGACGGATTGTGGGGAATGTACCAGTGGCTCGATCGCGCGCCGCGCGGCCGCAACGAGGCCGGCCCGTGGTGGCGCCGTCACGACGAGTACGCGCGCGGCTGAGCGGCCGGCTGCGAGCGGGAGCGCGCGATGACGCGGCCGACAACCGGCGACGCGGCAGCCGATCCGCGGGCCTTCGGCGCGGCGGCCGTGGCCGTGTTCGTGCTCGCCGCGATGGCGACGCTGGCGCAGCACGCGTCGATGGCCGCGATGGGCGGCGAACCGATGTCCGGCGGCTGGGTGGCCTCGGCCGTCTGGCTGCGGCCGTGCGGCCGGGGCGCCGGGCGCGCATTCGCGGCGTTCGTCGGAATGTGGGGCGCGATGACGGTGACGATGATGCTGCCCGTGCTCGCGCCGCAGCTCTGGCATGACTGGCAGCGCATCGGTCCGCGGACGGCGCGGTCGGCCTGGCTCGTCGTCGTCGTGGGGGCGGGATATTTCTCGGTCTGGATGGCGCTCGGGGCGCTCGTGTTTCCGGCCGGCGCCGCACTGACGACGGCCGGCGCCCGGCTCCCGGCGCTCGCCCGTGCGATGCCCTTCGCGGCCGGCGCCGTCGTGGCGGCCGCGGGCGCGTTGCAATTCTCCGGCTGGAAGGCGCGCCGGCTGGCGTGCTGCCGGCACGCGGCGGCGCACGCGCCCTGGCCGCGGGCGGCGCCGGTCACGGCATGGCGGTACGGCGTGCGCGCTGCCACCCGATGCGGCGCGTGTTGCGGGAACCTGATGGCGGTCGCGCTGGCGGCCGGCATGATGGATCTGCGCGTGATGGCCGCGGTGACGGTGGCGATCGCCGCCGAACGCGTGGCGCCGGCCGGCGAACGCGTCGCGCGGATCGTCGGTTGCGCGGCGGTGGCGGGCGGCGCGGCGATGATCGTCCGCGCGGCCGGGCTGGCGTGACGCGCGGCACGCCAGCCGCTGCGGCGGGGCGCCTGGCCGTGCGCGGCCGCCGCCGCGGCCGTGGCTCCGCCGCGACACGGCCGCGTGCCGCCCGGCCGCGGTTGCGCGAATGGCTCGATGCGGCGATGAAACGAAAAGCGATCGAAAACGAACCGAACGGCGATCCGAACGATTCGGCCCCCGAACGGCCGAAACCGGCTAAGCCGTTGTTCGTGTTGTGAAAATTCGCAGCGCTTCGCGTATAATTCGCTTTTGCGCCCATAGGATTTGCCATGCGTCTGATCCAAAAAGCACTCACTTTCGATGACGTGCTCCTCGTTCCCGCCTTCTCCGACGTTCTCCCGCGCGACACCAGCCTCAAGACCAAGCTGACCCGCAACATCTCCCTGAACATGCCGCTCGTGTCCGCCGCGATGGACACGGTCACCGAAGGTCGCCTCGCGATCGCGATGGCGCAGCAGGGTGGCGTCGGTATCGTCCACAAGAACCTCACGCCGGCCGAACAGGCCCGCGAAGTCGCGAAGGTCAAGCGTTTCGAGTCGGGCGTCGTCCGCGACCCGATCACGGTCCCGCCGCAAATGAAGGTGCGCGACGTGATCGCGCTGTCGCGCCAGCATGGCATCTCGGGCTTCCCGGTCGTCGAAGGCCCGCAGCTCGTCGGCATCGTCACGAACCGCGACCTGCGTTTCGAAACGCGCCTCGACGAGCCGGTCAAGTCGATCATGACGCCGCGCGAGCGCCTCGTCACGGTCAAGGAAGGCACGCCGCTCGCCGAAGCGAAGGCGCTGATGCACAGCCACCGCCTCGAGCGCGTGCTGGTCGTCAACGACGCGTTCGAGCTGCGCGGCCTGATGACCGTCAAGGACATCACGAAGCAGACCGAGCACCCTGACGCGTGCAAGGACGAACACGGCAAGCTGCGCGCAGGCGCGGCGGTCGGCGTCGGCCCGGACAACGAAGAGCGCGTCGAGCTGCTGGTGCAGGCCGGCGTCGACGTGATCGTCGTCGATACCGCGCACGGTCACAGCAAGGGCGTGCTCGAGCGCGTTCGCTGGGTCAAGCAGAACTTCCCGCACGTCGAGGTGATCGGCGGCAACATCGCGACGGCCGCCGCCGCGAAGGCGCTGGTCGAGTACGGCGCGGACGCGGTCAAGGTCGGTATCGGCCCGGGCTCGATCTGCACGACGCGGATCGTCGCGGGTGTCGGCGTGCCGCAGATCAGCGCGATCGCGAACGTCGCCGAAGCGCTGAAGGGCACCGGCGTGCCGTGCATCGCCGACGGCGGCGTGCGTTTCTCGGGCGACGTGTCGAAGGCCCTCGCGGCCGGCGCGAACGCGGTGATGATGGGCAGCATGTTCGCGGGCACCGAAGAGGCGCCGGGCGACGTGTTCCTGTACCAGGGCCGCCAGTACAAGTCGTATCGCGGCATGGGTTCGGTCGGCGCGATGAAGGACGGCGCGGCGGACCGCTACTTCCAGGACAACTCGGCGAACATCGACAAGCTCGTGCCGGAAGGCATCGAAGGCCGCGTCGCGTACAAGGGTTCGGTCAACGCGATCCTGTTCCAGCTGGTCGGCGGCGTGCGCGCCAGCATGGGCTACTGCGGCTGCCGCACGATCGACGAGCTGCACGAGAAGGCCGAATTCGTCCAGATCACCGCGGCGGGCATGCGCGAGTCGCACGTGCACGACGTGCAGATCACGAAGGAAGCGCCCAACTATCACGTGGACTGATCGCCGATGAAACCGCTGCTGCGAGCCGTGCTGATCGTCGATGCCGTGCTGCTGCTGGCGTTCGGCGTGCTGTTCGTGCTGACGCCCTGGCAGGCGCTGTTCAACGCGCTGCAACTGGCGAACGTCCAGCCGGCGATGCTCGGCCAGGCGTTCGGTATCGCGCTGCTCGGGCTCGCGTGGCTCGCGTTTCATGCGGCGTTCAACGGCGACCTCACGGCGCCCGTCGCGCGGTCGGTCGGCCACGTGTACTGGCTGACCGGCGTGCTGACGGTCGTGTGGTCGATCGGCACCGGCAGCGGGCCCGCGCTCGCGGCCGCCGGCCGGGTGCTGTCGGCCGTGGCCGGAGTCGCGCTGATCGTGCTCGGCCTCGGCGGCGTGCGGCTCGCATCGGCCGTGCGCCGGCGCGAGAAAGTGCAGGCGCTCGAAGGCCGGAGCGCGCAGCGTCCGGTCGAACCGGCGCCGGCCTCCGCAGCGCAGCCGCGGGTCGAGCCGGTCGTCGGCCGTCCGGTGGCGCCTTCGGCGCCGGCCGCGGCGACCTCGTCGGCCGCGTCCGACCGCGCATCAGGCAGCGTCGCGTTCGACGCGCGCCCGCCGTCGCAGGATTGACCGGCGATGCGTCGCGCGTGCCGCCTGCCGCCCGACGCCGCCGACCATGCTTTTGACGCAGCGCTCGATGCGCTGCTTTTCTTATTCTCTTCATCCCGTCCGCAGCCATGCACGACAAAATCCTGATTCTCGACTTCGGTTCGCAAGTCACCCAACTGATTGCACGGCGCGTGCGTGAAGCGCACGTCTACTGCGAAATCCATCCGAACGATGTGTCCGACGACTTCGTCCGCGAGTTCGCGCCGAAGGCGGTGATCCTGTCGGGCAGCCACGCGAGCACGTACGAAGACCATCAGCTGCGCGCGCCGCAGGCCGTGTGGGAGCTCGGCGTGCCGGTGCTCGGCATCTGCTACGGGATGCAGACGATGGCCGTGCAGCTCGGCGGCAAGGTCGAGTGGAGCGACCATCGTGAATTCGGCTACGCGGAAATGCGTGCGCACGGCCATACGCGCCTGCTCGACGGTATCGAGGATTTCACGACGGCCGAAGGCCACGGGATGCTGAAGGTCTGGATGAGCCACGGCGACAAGGTGGCCGAGCTGCCGCCGGGCTTCGCGCTGATGGCGTCGACGCCGAGCTGCCCGATCGCCGGCATGGCCGACGAGGCGCGCGGCTACTACGCGGTGCAGTTCCATCCGGAAGTCACGCACACCGTGAAGGGCCGCCAGATCCTCGAACGCTTCGTGCTGCAGATCGCCGGCGCGAAGCCCGACTGGATCATGAAGAACCACATCGAGGAAGCCGTCGCGAAGATCCGCGAGCAGGTCGGCGACGAGGAAGTGATTCTCGGCCTGTCGGGCGGCGTCGATTCGAGCGTCGCGGCCGCGCTGATCCATCGTGCGATCGGCGATCAGCTGACGTGCGTGTTCGTCGATCACGGCCTGCTGCGCCTGAACGAAGGCAAGATGGTGCTCGACATGTTCGAGGGCCGCCTGCATGCGAAGGTCGTGCACGTCGATGCGTCCGACCAGTTCCTCGGCCACCTGGCCGGCGTGACCGATCCGGAAGCGAAGCGCAAGATCATCGGCCGCGAGTTCGTCGAGGTGTTCCAGGCCGAGGCGAAGAAGCTGTCGAAGGCGAAGTGGCTCGCGCAGGGCACGATCTACCCGGACGTGGTCGAATCGGGCGGCACGAAGACGAAGAAGGCGACGACGATCAAGAGCCACCACAACGTCGGCGGCCTGCCGGAGACGCTCGGCCTGAAGCTGCTCGAGCCGCTGCGCGACTTGTTCAAGGACGAAGTACGCGAGCTGGGCGTCGCGCTCGGCTTGCCGCCGGAGATGGTGTACCGCCACCCGTTCCCGGGCCCGGGCCTCGGCGTGCGGATTCTCGGCGAAGTGAAGCGCGAGTACGCGGACCTGCTGCGCCGTGCGGACGCGATCTTCATCGAGGAGTTGCGCGGCACGACGGCCACCGCGCAGGACGCGGCTGCCGGCCTGTGCGGCGAGGCCGACGTCGGCAAGACGTGGTACGACCTGACGAGCCAGGCGTTCGCGGTGTTCCTGCCGGTGAAGTCGGTCGGCGTGATGGGCGATGGGCGGACGTACGACTACGTGACGTCGCTGCGCGCGGTGCAGACGACCGACTTCATGACCGCACACTGGGCGCACCTGCCGTATGCACTGCTCGGCCGCGCGTCGAACCGGATCATCAACGAAGTGCGCGGGATCAACCGGGTCGTGTACGACATCTCGGGGAAGCCGCCGGCGACGATCGAGTGGGAGTGAGCAATCCGACTGAACCGGCGTTCGATTCCGCTTGTGCCGTTGCGCATCGCTTGATGTCGCGATAGTTCGCAAGCGGGTTGCCGGTTTGGATGGCATGCTGCCCCGGCTCACGCGGGCAAGAAACGGCCTGGCAATTCATTGCCAGGCCGTTTTGCGTTAACGGGTGCAATCAGTCAGCGCGTGTCGTGTTTTCCGTTCCGGGACGGGATGCGTCACGCACACGCCCGCCCAAGCGACCGCAGATACATCGGCACCTTCGCCTTGGTCGTCGCCTGAACCCGCGACATCAGCGCGTGATCGATCCGGTCTAGCCCGTAAGTCCGCGAGATATCCTGCTGCAACCGGCACCACAGATGCCCAGCCATCTCGGCATCGACCATCGCGCGGTGCGCACGGCCCGTCTGCGGCAACCGCAGCATCTCGGCCAGGCTCGACAGGCGGTGACTCCTGGCGTCCGGGTAGATCCGTCTCGCCACCAGCATCGTGCACGCAAACGCATGGTCGGCCGACATGCCGAGCATCCCCAGTTCCGACTGCCAGAAGCGATTGTCGAAACCGGCGTTGTGGGCGACGACCGCATGCTTGCCGACGAACGCCGCCGCTTCCTTCATGACCTCGGACGCTGGTGGCGCCGCCGCGATCATGTCGTTGGTGATGCCGGTGAGCGCAACGACATCCGACGGGATGCGTCTGCCTGCATTCATCAAACTCTGGAAACGGTCGACGATTTGCCCGTCGCGCAGCAGGATGACGGCAATTTCGGTCGCACGGTCGCCCAGATTCGGCGACAGCCCGGTTGTTTCGAAGTCCAGTACCGCGACGGTTTGCATGGTTGAGTTCGGATGCTTCATCAGAGGGTGTCGAGTCTGGCCGAGAGGGTAGCATCTCCGTGCTCGCGAACGGCGGATTCATCGATCGGCGAGCGGGCCGGCGTTCGATTGACGATAATGAAAATCCCGTTCCAGGCCTGTCGGACGTGCTGTCGTGACTCAACTGACGCTACCCGGATTCGATGCGCCGCCGCCGGCGCCCGTGCACCGCTTCTTTTTCGCCGTGCTGCCGGACCTGGTCACGGCGGCGCGCATTGCCGGCCTTACCGAAAGCATGCGGCTGGAGAAGGACAGTCTGGTGGGCACAGAGCGTCTGCACATCACGTTGGGCTCGCTCGGCGACTTCGCTTACGTGCCGGGCGCTACCCTTGCACGGGCACGTGCGGTGGCGGACCGCATGGACGTGCCGTCTTTCTCCGTGACGTTCGACAAGATCGTCAGCTTCAACGGGCGTCCCGGTCATCAGCCGCTGGTGTTGATGGGGCGGGCCGGTCTGGACGGCTTGATCGATTTTCGGCGGCAGTTGCGAGAGGCGCTGAAACGGGCAGGCGTGCGCGTTTTTCCTTCGGGTTTCACCCCGCACGTGACGCTGCTGTATGGCGCACGGAGGCCCGATGAGTATCGGATCGAGCCGATTACCTGGACCGTGTTCGACTTCGTCCTGATCGATAGCTGGCTCGGCAAGTCGCACTACGACGTGTTGGGGCGCTGGCCGCTGGCGACCGGCAACTCCTCGTGATAATCGCGATACCGCAAGGGCGGTGTCGTTTCAGCGCGTCCGGCCCGGGCCGGTGCCGTGTCCCGTTCCTGCCCGGACTCCGGCTCAGTCCCGACCACTCCCGCGATAACGAAGATGAATCAGCGGATAAGGCCGCCCCTGTCCATCCACCTCCGACCTCCCGCAGCGCTCGAATCCGAGCCGCTCATAAAACCCCGCCGCCGCTTCGTTCTGTTCGTTGACGTCGGTCGACAGGTCGGGATGGCGCTCGAGTGCTTCTTCGACCAGCCGCCGCCCGACGCCCGTGCCATGGTGTTCAGGATCGACGAACAGCGCCTCCATGTGACTGCCGTCGAGCAGCATGAAACCGATCGGGCGATCGGTTTCGTCGACGGCCAGCTCGAGCGGTGCGCGCGGTAAAAACGCGACGACTTCGGATTCGATGGAACGACGATCGTCGTCGCTCAGGAAGTGATGGGTGGCGTCGACGGCGTTGCGCCAGATATCCAGCACGCGCGTGCCGTCGGCCTGGGTGGATGGTCGAATTCTGATCATGGTTTGATAGGTTGTGATTCGGCGGCGCTCGACAGGTTGTCGGCGCCGTGACGGAGCGAACGCATCGCGCCGATACGCAAGCGGCAGCGAAGCGTCAGGCGGATGGCGGACGCGCGTTGCCCAACACCGCCGCCCGCTCGATCGCCCGTCGCGCGACGTCGCGCACGCCCGCGCTCATCGGCAAATCGTCGCGCTCGAGTTCGTCGATGTCGAACCAGCGTGCGTCGAGCGCATCGTCGCCGGCGGCCGGCGTGCCGCGCAACCATCTGCACAGCACCGCGACCAGGATGAAATGCTGGCGCACGGCGCCGTGCGCATCGTAATCGAACGCGTCCAGCGCGGTAAAGGCGTCGAGCGCTTCCACGTCGACCGTCGTCTCTTCCGCGATCTCGCGCACGACCGCATCCGCGAGCGGCTCGCCCGGCTCGATCTTGCCGCCGGGGAAGCCCCAGCAGCCCGCATCGGGCGGATTCGCGCGGCGCACGAGCAGCACGTCGCGTTCGCGCAGCACGATGCCGATCACGGCGGGAACGGGGCGCAAGGAAGCTGCGTGGCCGGTTGCGGACAGGGTCATACGTATCCGTTGGTTCGAACGAGCGCGTGAGCGTACACGCGGCTCATCGGGCGTTCCCGGTACGCCGTTCGATCGCGCGGATCACGGCGACCATGTCGGCCGCGCCATGCCCGGCCTGCTCGGTTTCGCCGTAAAGCGCGTGGCAGATGTCGAGCAGCGGCGACGCGATGCCGATGCCCCGCGCGGATTCGGCGACGAGGCGCGCATTCTTCAGCACGTCGGTGATCGCCGCCTGCACCGAGAAATCTTCCGCGACGAGCTTGCCGAGCTTCACGCGCGACACGTCGCTCGCCATCGGGCCTGCGTTCAGCACGTCGGCGAAGCGCGCGAGGTCGATACCGTGACGCTGCGCGAAATGCGTGGCTTCGGCGAGACCGGTGACCATCGTGATCAAGAACAGGTTGACGGCGAGCTTCATCGTCAGCGCCGACGGCACGTCGCCGCACACGAAACTGTCGCGGCACAGCGGCTTCACGAGCGCGCGGACGGCATCGACGTCGTCGGGTGCGCCGGCCAGCATCACGACGAGCTGGCCGGCTTCGGCCGGCTTGCGCGAGCCCGATACCGGCGCCTCGACGTAGCGGCCCGACGCGGCGGCGATGGCGTCGGCGAGCGCACGCGAGTATTCGGGCGCATTCGTACCCATGTTGACGATCGTGTGCCCGCCGGCCCGCGCGGCAAAACCGGGCGTGCCGCGCGCGAGGACGGCATCGATCGCCGCGTCGTTCGCGAGCATCAGGATCACGGTGCGGCAGGACACGAATACGTCGTCGATGTCCTCGGCCACGCGCGCGCCGGCGTCGCGCAGCGCATCGTCGTTGCCGTGCGAACGGCTCCACACGACGAGCGGCGTGCCGGCCTGAGCGAGATTGAGCGCCATCGGCGTGCCCATCACGCCGAGGCCGATGAATCCGACTGGGGTTTGCATGGTGCTGCTCCCACGGTAGGTGGCGGCGATCGTGGGCGTCAGTATCGCAGCGTTTTCGCATGCCTGCCATCCAGCCCGCTCGACCGCGACAGCCGCATCGTCGCCGCTACGCGATCTCCGCCAGGTACGGCCACGGATAAATGCCGCGTGCATGACCGTCGCCGAACAGGAAGCGTACGCCGTAGCCGAGCGGTTCCACGCCGTCCAGCGTCAGGTCCGGCCGCGCGTCGATGCGGCCGCCGTCGAGCCGGATCTTGCGGCATTCCGCACACGGGCAATCGCTACGCAACCGCGCAAAGTCGATGCGTTGCGCCGAGCCGTCAGGCCAGGACAGCGTCAGTGCGCGTGCCGGGCGATCGAGTGCGATTTCGATCGGCGTAATCATCGCGACGCCTCGTCGATCTGTCCGATCGCGATCCGCACGGCCTTGCGGACTTCGGGGTCGCGATCGTCGAGCGCGTCGTGCAGCGCGGGCAGCGTCGCCCGGTCGCGCAATTCGCCGAGCGCGAGGGCGGCTTCCTTGCGCAGATTGCTGATCGCATGCGCGAGCAGCGCGACGACGGCCGGTGCCGCGGCCGCATCGCGCAATTGGCCGAGCGCGCGGACGGCGCGCACGCGCACTTGCCAGTAATCGTCGTCGAGCGCGGCGACGAGCGGGTCGCGCGCAACGGCGACGCGCAGCTTGCCGAGCGTGGCGGCCGCTTCCTCGCGCACCTGCCATTCGACGTCGCGCAGCGCCGCGAGCAACGCGGTGACGACGGCGGTATCGCCGGCCGCTGCAAACCCGATCGCGCCGACCGCGGCGCGCCGCACGTCGGCATCGGCGTCCGCGGTCGCGACGCGGGCGAGCGGCGGCAGCGCGCGGCCGTCCTTGAGCCAGCCGAGCACGACGACCGCCTCCGTGCGTACGGCGGCGGCGCTCGCGTCGAGCGCGCGCAGTGCGGGCGCGAACGCGTCGGGGTCGCGCAATTCGCGCAGGCCGCGCAGCACGGCGGTGCGCACGAACGGCTCGGGCCGGTCGGCCCAGCGGCGCAGCACGGCGCCCGATGCCGCGTCCTTCAGTTCGGACAGGCTGTGCGCGGCCGTTGCGCGCACGCCGTCGTCCGGATCGAGCAGCGCATGGCACAGCGCGTCGACGACATCGGGCTGCTCCCACGCGTCGAGCACGCGTGCGGCTTCGCTGCGCACGTCGGCCGACGGGTCGTCGCGCAGCGCCGCGACGAACGACGGCACGAGTTCGGGCGCCTCGAGATCGGCGAGTTCGAGCAGTGCGACGCGGCGCACCGAGGCATCGGCCGCGGCGAGGCGCGCGACGAGCGCCGCATGATCGGCGGACGGCATGCCGGGCAGCGGGAAAGCGGGGGAAGAAGCGGTCATGGCGAAAAGTCGGTGCGGTGAGTGGGCCAGTACGCGCGCTCAGGCGGCGTCGCGCAACAGCGCGAGACAGCAGCGCTCGATGTCGACGCACGCCGGCTCGATCGTACTGTCGTCGATGCGGGTGGCGCGCCGTGTCAGCGCAGCAGGTAAGGGATGTCGACCTTGACCGCGCCGGTCGGGCAGTCGCGTTCGCACGGCATGCAGTACCAGCATTCGTCGAACTGCATGTACGCCTTGCCCTTGGTGACGTCGATCGCGAGCAGGTCGAGCGGGCACACGTCGACGCAGACGGTGCAGCCCTTGTCGGCGATGCACAGCGTCTCGTCGATCGTCACGGGCGCGCTGCTGCGCTGGAAGATGTCGTGCGGGGTATGGGGCATGGCAAGGTTCCTCAAAGAGCGGCCGCGAGGGCGGCCGGTTCGCGGATGCGCAACTGCGCGTAGGCGCCGCGTTCGTCGTCGGCAAGCGGCACGACGTACGGTTCGACCGGCCGCTTCTCGCTGCGCATCGCGCCCGCGGCATCCTTGCGCAGCCACGTATGGCAGAACCATTCGGCGTCGTTGCGGTGCGGGAAATCGACGCGATGGTGGTACAACCCCCAGCGGCTCTCGGTGCGGAACAGCGACGCGCGTGCGGCCATTTCCGCGCAGTCGCGGATCGCGCGCACTTCGGCCGCGCGCATCAGTTCGTGCGGGTTATCGGCCTTGATTTCTTCGATATCCTCAGTAATTTCGTCAAAACGTTGCAGCCCGATTTCCATCTTGCGCGTCACCTTCGGCGGTTGCAGATAGTCGTTCACCATGCGGCGCAGCTTGTACTCGACCTGCGCCGGCGCCAGGCCGCGCTCGCGCAGCAACGGCGCGAGCACGCGCGAACGCTCGGCGTCGACCTGTCGGTCGTCCACCGGCGCGTGTTCGCGGCCGGCCGCGTAGTCGGCCGCATTTTGCCCGGCGAACCAGCCGTACGTGAATGCGCCGAGCATGTAGTTGTGCGGAACGGCCGCCATGTCGCCGGCCGCGTACAGCCCCGGCACGGTCGTCTCCGCGCGCGCATTCACATATACGCCCGATGCGCTGTGGCCGCTGCAGAAGCCGATCTCCGAGATGTGCATCTCGACCATCTGGCTGCGGTAGTCGGTGCCGCGCCCCGCATGGAAACGGCCGCGGCTCGGCCGTTCGTTCGTATGCAGGATCTGCTCGATGGTCCGGATCGTTTCTTCCGCGAGATGGTCGAGCTTCAGGAACACGGGGCCGTTGCCGCTCTGCAGTTCCTGGTAGAACTCCCACATCATCTGGCCGCTCCAGTAGTCGCATTCGATGAAGCGTTCGCCCTTGCCGTTCGCGGTGAAGCCGCCGAGCGGGCCGGTCACGTACGCGCAGGCCGGGCCGTTGTAATCCTTGATCAACGGATTGATCTGGAAGCATTCGAGGTTCGCGAGCGCCGCGCCCGCGTGATAGGCCATCGCGTAGCCGTCGCCCGCGTTGGTCGGGTTCTCGTACGTGCCCATCAGGTAGCCCGATGCCGGCAGACCGAGGCGGCCGGCCGCGCCGCAGCAGAGGATCACGGCCTTCGCGCGGATCACGTGGAATTCGGCGGTGCGGCAGTCGAAGCCGAGCACGCCGCTCGCGCGGCCCTGCGCGTCGGTCAGCACGCGCGTCGCGACGATCCGGTTCGTGATCGCGATGCGTGCGCGCTTCAGTTGCCGGTACAGCACCTTCTTGATGTCGTGGCCCTCCGGCATCGGCAGCACGTACGAGCCCATGTGATGGACCTTCTTCACCGCGTAGTCGCCGGTGCCGTCCTTCTCGAACTTCACGCCCCAGCGATCGAGCTGCTCGATCGTCGTGAAGCTGTGCGCGGCGTACGCGTATACGGCTTCCTGGTCGACGATCCCGTCGTTGGCGATCGTGATCTCGCGCGTGTACTGCTCGGGCGTCGCATGACCGGGGATCACCGCGTTGTTCAGGCCGTCCATCCCCATCGAGATCGCGCCGCTGCGTTTCACGTGGGCCTTCTCGAGCAGCAGCACGCGCAGGGACGGATCGCGCTCCTTCGCCTTGATGGCGGCCATCGGGCCGGCCGTGCCGCCGCCGACCACGACGACGTCGTATTCGTGCACATGGGTATTCATCGCGGGTTCCTTGCAGGTTTGCGTGCCTTCTGCCGGTCGACGCGCAGCCGGTACTGGAAGGCGTCGCCGCGGAAGTAGAGGGTTTCGTAGTCGATCGGCGCACCGGACGCATCGTGCGTGAGACGCTCGATACGCAGCACGGGGCTGCTTTCCTCGACGTGCAGCGCGTCGACGATTTCGTCGTCGGCGAGGATCGCGTCGATCGACACGTCGGCATGACCGAGCGCAATGCCGCAGTCGTTCTCCAGGATCAGGAAGATGTCGCGGGTCGCGAGATCGGCGCCGGCGAGGCGCTTGCCGAGCGCCTCGGGCACCCAGGTCTGTTCGAGCGACACGGGTTCGCGGTTCAGCAGCCGCACGCGATGGATCTCGACGAGCGGTGCGCCTTCGGGCACGTTCAGCTTCGTCGCGAGATGGCGATCGGCCTTCACGGTGCGCAGGCTGCGCAACTGGTTGACGATCTCGTAGCCCATCGACGACATCGCCTCCGCGAACCCCTGCAGCGACGTCACGTTCTGGAAGGCCTTCGGCTTCGACACGAACGTGCCCTTGCCGTGCAGCTTGAACAGCAGACCTTCCTTCTGCAGGTCGCCGAGCGCCTGGCGCACCGTGATGCGGCTGACGTCGAACGTCGCGCAGAGTTCGTGCTCGGACGGCATCCGGCTGTGCGGCGCATAGGTGCCGTCGAGAATGCGCGCGCGCAGCGTGTCCTTGATCTGCACGTAGAGCGGGGCCGCGGACAGCGGCACGACGTTGGGTGGCGTCATCGGTCGACTTGTTATGACAAGATGGGGCGAGTGTAGCCAGCGCACGTGCGCGCCCCAACCAACCATTTCTGCTTTCGAATTTCCCGTTGCGGAAAAGCGGGGCGGCAGGCGGCGGGGCGACCGGACGATCCGACCCTTGCGATCGGTGCGGGATCGCCGACAATAAAAAATCCGCAGATCATGCGCCGCGCATGTCGATTTCCCGATGCGTCGTCCGTCGTATCGATAACGACCGGGCCGCGCGCCGCGCCATGCAGCGGACACCCGGTTGCCGCGAATGGCGCAACGAACGAGGAGATACCCGATGACACGCCACATGCCGGATTCCCGATACCGCTGGGTGATCGTCGCCGCGGGCGGCCTGATGGGCTGCGTCGCGATCGGCGCGATGTTTTCGTTGCCGGTGTTCCTGCGCTCCATCGCGCGCGAGACGGGCTGGTCGATGACCGGCATTTCCGCCGCGATGACGCTCGGCTTCATCGCGATGGCGTTTGCGAGCATGGCGTGGGGCAGCCTGTCGGACCGCGTCGGCACGCGGCCGGTCGTCGTCGCGGGCGCCGTGCTGCTGTCGGCGAGCCTGGCGCTCGCGAGCCGCGCGCCGTCGCTGCTCGTGTTCCAGCTGAGCTTCGGGCTGGCCGTCGGCAGCGCGACAGCCGCGATATTCGCGCCGATGATGGCGTGCGTGACCGGCTGGTTCGACACGCACCGCAGCCTCGCGGTATCGCTCGTGTCGGCCGGCATGGGGATGGCGCCGATGACGATGGCGCCGCTCGCCGCATGGCTCGTGTCGGTGCGCGACTGGCGCACGTCGATGCTGCTGATTGCCGTGCTGGCGGCCGTCGTGATGATTCCGGTGTCGCTGCTGGTGCGCCGGGCGCCGGCGCTCGACGCTGCAGCCGCGCACGCGGCGCCCGCGCCAGCGTCCGCCGGCGCGCCCGCCGCGATGTCGGTCGCGGATGCGCTGCGCTCGCCGCAGTTCGCGGTATTGCTGCTGACCAATTTCTTCTGCTGCGCGACGCATTCGGGCCCGATCTTCCACACGGTCAGCTACGCGGTGACCTGCGGGATTCCGCTGATCGTCGCGGTGTCGATCTACAGCGTGGAAGGGCTCGCGGGCATGGGCGGCCGGATCGCGTTCGGGATACTCGGCGATCGCCTCGGCGCGAAGCGCATGCTGGCGGCGGGATTGCTCGCGCAGGCGTTCGGCGCGCTCGGCTATTACTTCGTGCGCTCGCTCGACGGCTTCTACGCGGTCGCGACGCTGTTCGGTTTCGTCTATGCGGGCGTGATGCCGCTCTATTCGGTGCTCGCGCGCGAGAATTTCCCGCTGCGGATGATGGGCACCGTGATCGGCGGCTGCGCGATGGCCGGCAGCCTCGGGATGGCCGCGGGCCCGGTCGCGGGCGGGCTGATCGTCGACGCGCTCGGCAGCTACGGCTGGCTGTACCTCGGATCGTTCGCGATCGGAGTCGGCGCGTTCCTGATCGCGACGATGTTCCGGCCGTTCGCGAAAGCGCGGCCGGAAACGGTAGCGGCGTAATCGGGCGGCAAAGGCGGGGTGGCGAAGGCGGGGAGGCGAGCAGGCGGCCGGCATTTTCGTCGGGGCGGCGGTGGGCTGCGGGATCGTCGTGGATCAAAAATGGGCAGGCCATCGCCGCCGTCCGGAAGCGTCCGCACCGGCGCTCGGCCTGCTGCGGCGCAGCACAGCGGCAAGTGACGGCGATCGGCGCGCATGCGCTGCGATTCGGTCCCTAAAAACGCAATATCGAGCATATATTCGAAGGGCCTGTCATACCGGCGTCACCCTGCTAGAATTCGGCCTGCCGCATTGTTCCGATTGACTGATGAGATTGCTTGACGCCCTGGTCGAACAACGTATTGCCGCCGCCGCCGCGCGGGGCGAGTTCGACGATTTGCCGGGTACCGGCGCGCCGCAGGCGCTGGATGACGACCTGCTCGTGCCCGAGGAGGTGCGGGTGGCCAACCGTATCCTGAAGAACGCGGGCTTCGTGCCGCCGGCCGTCGAGCAACTGCGCGCGCTGCGCAACCTGCACGACGAAGTGCAGGCCGTCAGCGACCGCGCCGCGCGCTGCCGGCTGCAGGCGAAGATCCTCGCGCTCGACATGGCGCTCGAATCGCTGCGCGGCGGCCCGATGGTGATGCCGCGCGATTACTGCCGGCGCATCGCGGAACGCCTGTGCGAGCGCGGGCTCGACGACGCGCCCGCCGAAGCGGGGACGATGTGACGTCCGACGCGGTGCACGACGCAGCCCGCTCGGCAGCCGCCGCGGCCGCTGACCCCGCCGCCGATTCTCCCGTTCACGAAGCCGCGCCCGTATCGGCGCGCGACCTGCATTTCATGCGTCTGGCGCAGGCCGCCGCCGAAGAGGCGCGCGCGGCCGGCGAAGTGCCGGTCGGTGCGGTGCTCGTGCGCGGCGACGAAGTGATCGCGCGCGGCTTCAACCATCCGATCGGCGGGCACGATCCGTCCGCGCATGCCGAAATGGCCGCGCTGCGCATGGCCGCGCAGCAGCTGCGCAATTACCGGATGCCCGGCTGCGAGCTGTATGTGACGCTCGAACCGTGCCTGATGTGCGCGGGCGCGATCATGCATGCGCGCATCGCGCGGGTCGTCTATGGCGCGGCCGATCCGAAAACGGGCGCGTGCGGCAGCGTGATCGACGCATTCGCGAATCCGCAGCTCAACCACCACACCGAAGTGATCGGCGGCGTGCTCGCCGACGAGTGCGGCGCCGCGCTGAAGTCGTTCTTCGCCGAGCGCCGTCGCGCGCTGCGCGAAGCGCGGCTCGCCCGCGACGCCGAATCGGGCGCGTCATAGGCGCCGCCGTCGCGCCCGTCGTGGCGGGCGTGCACGGTTTTCGTGAACCGGACACGGTTCGGACCCTCTAAGCAGGTTTGACGATCCCGACACCTTTCGCCATGTCCTTCCAGCCCGCCGCGTCCTACACCATCCGCCTGCTGGCGCCGTCCGGCTATCCGCACGACCCCGACGCGATCAACCGCGCGCTCGAGCGCCTCAGCAGCGCACAGCAGCGCATCGAGAACATCGAGGCGACGCAGCGGCGCTTCCAGCGTTTCGGCGGCACCGACGGCGAGCGGGCGGGCGACCTGAACCGCCTCGCCGATCCCGAGCGGCCGCTGCCGGACATCGCGCTCGCGGTGCGCGGCGGCTACGGCGCCGCGCGCATCCTGCACGGGCTCGACTATCGCGGGCTCGAGCGCCGGCTGCGCGACCAGCCGATCGCGCTCGTCGGTCACAGCGACTTCACGGCGATCCAGCTGGCGCTGTACGCGAAGGCGCGCATCAAGACGTTCGGCGGCCCGATGCTGTCGGCCGATTTCGGCGCGGAAACGCCGAGCGACTTCACGATGCAGCATTTCTGGCAGACGCTGACGCAGCCGAGCACGACGATCGTCGCCGACGCACCGCAGGTGCAGACGGTGAACGTGACGGGCACGCTGTGGGGCGGCAACCTCGCGATCCTCACGTCGCTGGTTGGCACGCCGTACATGCCCGACATCGAGGGCGGCATCCTGTTCATCGAAGACGTCAACGAGCAGCCGTTCCGGATCGAGCGGATGATCTATCAACTGCACCTGTCGGGGCTGCTCGCGCGCCAGCAGGCGCTCGTGCTCGGCCAGTTCACCGGTGCGCGGCCGTTCGAGTACGACAACGGCTACGACATGCAGGCGATGATCGACCAGGTGCGCGCGGTGGTCGGGATTCCGGTCGTCACGGGGCTCCAGTTCGGCCATGTGCCCGACCTGTTGACGCTGCCGTTCGGCGCCCAGGCCCAACTGGTCGCGAATGCGCACGGGTTCCGGCTGACGTTGTCGGACTATCCGCATCTCGGCTGATGCCGGCGCGATCGATTCGAAAGGCGGGTTTCCCCGCCTTTTTCTTTATGTAAGCGCGCAACTAACGGTCAATATTTTTCGTCGACGTCCACACGATCCATGTTTGATTTTGCACCATTTTTGTCAACAAAATTGCCGGGAGGGTATACGACGAGAAGGGCCTCCGTATTGCCTGACAGGCTTGTCGTGCATGGATTTCGTGCGCGTTGCACCGAATGGAGACGCGCCGACGCACGCCGATCGTGCGAAATCTCGCAAAAGAATTGTTGACAATCTTTATGTCCATCCTAGGATGAGGACCATCACACGATGCAGATCATGAACGAGCCCGATTCCCATCCGTCCGGCGCAGCCGGTCCCGAAGCGATCGCCGAGCGCATCCGCACCGCGATCCTCGAGCATCGGCTCGCGCCCGGCGCGAAGCTGACGGAGGCGCAGCTCTGCGACGTGTTCGGCGTGAAGCGCGGGACGATCCGCCAGGCGCTCGCGCAGCTCGCGACCGACAAACTGGTCGACCTCGAGCCGAACCGCGGCGCGTTCGTCGCGAGCCCGTCGCTGCAGGACGTGCACGAAGTGTTCGAGATGCGCCGGATCATCGAGCTGGCCGTGGTCGAGCGGCTCGCGACCGGCCCCGGCGCCAAGCGGCTGAAGGGCGTCGCGGCGCTGATCGACAAGGAACGCAAGGCGTTCGAGCGGCACGACTTCGCGGCGTGGATCCGGCTGTCGGGCGAATTCCATACGGCGCTCGCGACGCTGATGGGCAATGCGACGCTCAGCGAGTGCCTCGAAGGGCTCGTCGCACGCTCGACGCTGATGTCGGCGCTGTACGAATCGCACGGGCGCAGCCCGTGCTCGTGCGACGACCACGACGAGATCCTCGCCGCACTGGAGGCGGGCGATCCGAAGCAGGCGGTGACGCTGATGGCGCGCCACCTGCAGCATGTCGAACTGAAGATGCTGGACCGGCCCGCGCAAGGGCAGGTCGATTTGCGCGAAGTGTTCGGCGGCGCCTGAGCGGCGACGCGAACCCGGCCGCGCGCCACACGACGAGAGCAATGCAGGCCCGCGGTGTTTGCCGAGGGCCGCTGGTCCGACTCCGGGCGACGATCCGGAGCGATATCGATGACGGTGGAGCGGCCTGCCGGCCGCGTCAAGGAGAAGTCATGGCTCAATTCAGTGTGGCGCACGACAGCGCCTATCCGGCGGAAGAAGGCGGCGAGGGCGGCGGTCCGGCATTGCCGGACGGTTACAGCGAACGTCTGTACAACGAAGATTTGGCACCCCTTAAAAATCAGACATGGGGCGCGTACAACATCTTCGCGTTCTGGATGTCGGACGTGCACAGCGTCGGCGGCTACGTGTTCGCGGGCAGCCTGTTCGCGCTCGGACTGACGAGCTGGCAGGTGCTGATCGCGCTGATCGTCGGCATCGGTCTCGTGAACGCGCTGTGCAACCTCATCGCGCGGCCGAGCCAGCAGATCGGCGTGCCGTATCCGGTCGCGTGCCGCGCGACCTTCGGCGTGCTCGGCGCGAACGTGCCGGCCGTGATCCGGGGGCTGATCGCGATCGCGTGGTACGGCATCCAGACCTATCTCGCGTCGAGCGCGCTCGTGATCGTCGTGCTGAAATTCTTTCCGCAGTGGCTGCCGTATGCGGACGTCCATCGCTACGGCTTCCTCGGGCTGTCGGCGGTCGGCTGGGCCGGCTTCATGCTGCTGTGGGTGCTCCAGGCGTTCGTGTTCTGGAACGGGATGGAGACGATCAAGAAGTTCATCGACTTCGCGGGCCCGGCCGTCTATGTCGTGATGTTCATCCTGGCCGGCTACATGGTGTGGCGCGCGGGCTGGCGCAACATCGGCATCAACCTCGGCGGCGTCAAGTATCACGGCGCGGAAGTGATTCCGGTGATGATCACCGCCGTGTCGCTCGTCGTGTCGTACTTCTCCGGGCCGATGCTCAACTTCGGCGACTTCTCGCGCTACTGCCGCTCGTTCGGCGACGTGAAGCGCGGCAATTTCTGGGGGCTGCCCGTCAACTTCCTCGCGTTCTCGCTCGTCACGGTGATCACCACCGCCGCGACGCTGCCGGTGTTCGGCGAACTGATCACCGACCCGGTCGAGACGGTCGGCCGCATCGACCATCCGACCGCGGTGATCCTCGGCGCGCTGACGTTCACGATCGCGACGATCGGCATCAACATCGTCGCGAACTTCGTGTCGCCCGCGTTCGATTTCTCGAACGTCGCGCCGCGCCTGATCAGCTGGCGCGCGGGCGGGATGCTCGCCGCCGTCGCGTCGATCTTCATCACGCCGTGGAACCTGTTCAACAACCCGGCGGTGATCCATTACACGCTCGACGTGCTCGGCGCGTTCATCGGCCCGCTGTACGGCGTGCTGATCGCCGACTTCTACCTCGTCAAGCGCGGCCGCCTCGTGCGCGACGACCTGTACACGATGTCGGAAAGCGGCGCGTACTGGTACACGGGCGGCGTGAACCGCCGCGCGCTCGCCGCGCTGCTGCCGGCCGCGGTGATCGCGGTCGTGTGCGTGATGGTGCCGGGCTGGCAGGGCGTCGCGAATTTCTCGTGGTTCATCGGCGCGGGGCTCGGCTTCGGGTTCTACCGGCTGCTTGCAAGCGCGAAGGCGTAAGGAGCCTGCGATGAAGATCCGACTGATCAATCCGAATACGACGCAGCGGATGACCGACGCGATGGGCCGCTGCGCACGCGAGGTCGCGGCCGCCGGCACGGAGATCGTGGCCGTGAGTCCGCCGATGGGGCCGCCGTCGATCGAAGGGTATTACGACGAGGCGCTCGCGACGCCGGGGCTGCTCGCCGAGATCGCGCAGGGCGAGCGCGACGGCTGCGACGCATATGTGATCGCGTGTTTCGGCGATCCGGGCCTGTATGCGGCGCGCGAGCTCGCGCGCGGGCCGGTGATCGGCATCGCCGAGGCCGCGATGCATGCGGCGAGCGTGCTTGCGCCGGGCTTCTCGGTCGTCACGACGCTCGCGCGCACCTGCGGGATGGCGTGGCACCTCGCGGAGCGCTACGGGATGAAGCGGTTCTGCCGCAACGTGCGCGCGACCGACGTCGCGGTGCTCGAACTCGACCGGCCCGGCTCGGCCGCGCGCCGGATCATCGTCGACGAATGCCGGCGCGCGCTCGACGAGGACGGCGCCGACGCGATCGTGCTCGGCTGCGCGGGGATGGCCGAATTCGCGCACGAGATCGAGCAGCAGATCGGTGCGCCGGTGGTCGAGGGCGTCACGGCGGCCGTCAAGTGGGCCGAGGCGCTCGTCGCGTTGCGCCTCGCGACCGCGAAGCGCGGCGACTACGCGCGGCCGCTGCCGAAGCGCTACGACGGTGCGTTCGCCCGCTTCAGCCCGCCGGACGGGGAGGCGGCGGAACCGGTCGCGGATTTGCCGCACCCGCACATACACACCGTCTGACATGCACTATCTGCGCCGCTGTATGGGCGCGTATGAACGTTTTCGCTACACTGGGCCGTCGTCGCATCGGCTGGTGCGGTCCGCCTCCGGGCGCCGCGCAGTCGATGCGAACCCTATATTTCAGCCTGCTCACTCGGCCCGCTTTCGTTGCCTTTCGAACCATGTCACTCGATCCCAACTATCCTCGCGACCTGATCGGCTACGGCCGCCATCCCGTTCAGGCGAACTGGCCGGGGCGCGCCCGCGTCGCCGTGCAATTCGTGCTGAATTACGAGGAGGGCGGCGAGAACTGCGTGCTGCACGGCGATCCGGGCTCCGAGCAGTTCCTGTCCGAAATCGTCGGCGCGGCCGCGTATCCGGACCGCCACATGAGCATGGAGTCGATCTACGAATACGGGTCGCGGGCCGGCGTGTGGCGCATCCTGCGCGAATTCGAGAAGCGCGGGCTGCCGCTGACGGTATTCGGCGTCGGCATGGCGATCGAGCGTCATCCGGAGCTCGCGCGCGCATTCGTCGAGCTCGGCCATGAAATCGCGTGCCACGGCTGGCGCTGGATTCACTACCAGAGCATGACGCCGGAACTCGAAGCCGAACACATGCGCCTCGGGATGGAAGCGATCGAGCGCGTGACGGGCGAGCGCCCGCTCGGCTGGTATACCGGCCGCGACAGCCCGAACACGCACCGCCTGGTCGCCGAATACGGCGGCTTCCTGTACGACTCCGACAACTACGGCGACGACCTGCCGTTCTGGATGGACGTCGAGGTGTCGGGCGGGCGCACGTCGCCGCAACTGATCGTGCCGTACACGCTCGACACGAACGACATGCGTTTCGCGACGCCGCAGGGCTTCAACACCGGCGATCACTTCTTCCACTACCTGCGCGACGCATTCGACGTGCTGTACGCGGAGGGCGACGAGGCGCCGAAGATGCTGTCGATCGGCATGCACTGCCGACTGCTCGGCCGGCCGGGCCGGTTCCGCGGGCTGCAGCGTTTCCTCGATCACATCGAGAAGCACGATCGCGTATGGGTGACGCGCCGTGTCGATATCGCGCGTCACTGGCGTGAACATCATCCGTATCAGCCCAATCATCGAAACGAAGGGAAAGCATGAAGGCGATGCGCTACACGTTGGAACAACTGAACACGATGGCGCCGAGCGCATTCGTCGCGGCGTTGTCGGGGATTTTCGAACATTCGCCGTGGGTGGCCGAGGTCGCCGCGGGCGAGCGGCCGTTCGCGAGCATCGACGCGCTGCACAAGACGATGTCGGATGCGGTGGAAACGAGCAGCGAAGCGCGCCAGCTCGCGCTGATCAACGCCCACCCGGAGCTGGCCGGCAAGGCCGCCGTGCGCGGCGAACTGACGGCCGAGTCGACCCGCGAGCAAAGCGGCGCGGGCCTCGACCAGTGCACGCAGGAAGAATTCGACAAGCTGCTGACGCTGAACCGCACGTATCGCGAGAAGTTCGGCTTCCCGTTCATCCTCGCGGTGCGCGGCTACGACCGCCACGGCATCATCGCGAACTTCGAGTCGCGCGTGAATCATTCGCGCGCCGAGGAGCTGCGCGCGAGCCTCGACCAGATCTACCGGATCGCGCGCTTTCGCCTCGACGACCTGATCGACGCCTGACACCGCCGCCCGACACCGCAACGGCCTGCTGCGTCGCAGCGGCCCGATCGCCTCACTGAAACAAGGAAACATCATGGCTGTTCCGCTTCTCGATCCGAACGCACCCGATTTCACGCGGCGCTACGTGAATCTTGCCGACCCGCGTCTCGGTGCGCAGGCGCTCGAGGCCAGCGACGATTTCTTCGCGCCGAAGGACCGGATGCTGAACCCCGAGCCGGCCGTCTTCATCCCCGGCAAGTACGACGACCACGGCAAATGGATGGACGGCTGGGAGACGCGCCGCAAGCGCACGACCGGCTACGACTGGTGCATCGTCAAGCTCGCGCGCCCCGGCGTGATCAAGGGCTTCGACATCGACACGAGCCACTTCACCGGCAACTTCCCGCCGGCTGCGTCGATCGAGGCCGCGTTCGTGGCCGACGGCGCGCCGACGCAGGCGACCGAGTGGGTCGAGATCGTCGCGTCGACCACGCTGCAAGGCAACAGCCATCACTACGTCGAAGCGAGCGACGCGCGCGCGTTCACGCACCTGCGCGTGAACATCTACCCGGACGGCGGCATCGCGCGCCTGCGCGTGTACGGCCAGCCGCAGCTCGACTGGGCCGGCGCGAGCGCGACCGAGCAGTTCGACCTCGCGGCGATGGAAAACGGCGGTTACGTGGTGGCGGCGAACAACCAGCACTTCGGCGTCGCGTCGAATCTGCTGCTGCCGGGCCGCGGCGTGAACATGGGCGACGGCTGGGAAACCCGCCGCCGCCGCGAACCGGGCAACGACTGGGCGATCATCGCGCTCGCGCACCCGGGCGTGATCCGCAAGATCGAAGTCGATACCGCGTTCTTCAAGGGCAACTACCCGGATCGCTGCTCGATCCAGGCCGCCTACGTGTCGGGCGGCACGGACAGCTCGTTGATCACGCAATCGATGTTCTGGCCGGTGCTGCTCGGCGAACAGAAGCTGCAGATGGACAAGCAGCACTACTTCGAACACGACGTCGCGTCGCTCGGCCCCGTCACGCACGTGCGGCTGAACATCATTCCGGACGGCGGCGTGTCGCGCCTGCGACTGTGGGGGACGCTCGACAAATGAAGACGCTTGCCATCGAACCGCTGACCAAGGAAGCATTCGCGCCGTTCGGCGACGTGATCGAAACGGAAGGGGCCAAGCAGATCCCGATCAACCTCGGCACGACGATCCGCTTTCACGATCTCGCGAAAGTCGACGTGACCGATGAAGGTGGTCGCACGCTCGTCAACCTGTTCCGCGGCCAGCCGCGCACGCTGCCGTTCGAGGTGAAGATGCTCGAGCGCCATCCGCTCGGCAGCCAGGCGTTCGTGCCGCTGAACGACCAGCCGTATCTCGTCGTCGTCGCGCCCGCGGGCGAACTCGATCCGGCGAAGATCCGCGCATTCGTGACGAGCGGCTGGCAGGGCGTCAACTACGCGAAGGGCGTATGGCATCACCCGCTGATCGCGTTGGGCGGCGTGAGCGATTTCATCGTCGTCGATCGCGGCGGCGACGGGCTGAACCTGAACGAGCAGGATCTGCAGGAGTCGCTGTGGCTCACCGAGGATGCACTGGATGCGGTGACGGCCTGAACCGACGGCGGCGTTACTCGGGAAGCCCGCGCACGATGCGCGGGCTTTTTTCATTTCGCTGCACGGTTGTCGCGCGAGGACTTTGCATATTCCATATCGTTGGTTCGTCGCGGCACGGGAGCCCGGTATCTTGACCGCTTTGTCGGCCCGGCGGGCCGATGCGTTCCGAATCCTCGAACCTCCTCCCACGAACATCCCGATATGAACGGAAGACTCCCGATCGCCGCGGCAGTGGCGGCGGCCGTGCTGGCGCTCGCCGCATGCGGCGGTAGCGACGGCGGCATCGTCGCCAGTACCGGCACGAGCGCGGCCCGTAGCGCGAACCCGCTTGCCACGCCCGATCAGATCGCGGCGGAGAAACTCGCGCTCGAACTGGTGGCCGCGCCCGCGGTCGTGCAGGCGAAGGCTGCGCTGAAGGCGCAATGGCTGGCCGCGGCCCAGGCGGTGGGCGGCGTGCCGGACGAGTCGCTCGCCTATCTGCAGACGGCCGTCGACGAATCGGCGATGTCGAGCGCGCTCGCGATCACGAACCGTGATCCGAACGCGCCGAAAGTGATCTCCGGACTCGCCGCGCCGCATACGTGGTTCGGCATCGACGTGCCGGGCTCGCGCACGACGTTCGACAATCCGGACACGATTTATCGCAGCTTTCCGGTCGACCCGACGGCGCGTTACGTGATTCGCGGTAGCGTGCATCGCGACGGCCCGGTCGACAGCAACGTCAGCTTGTGGGACAGCCGTCACGCGACGCTGTCGAATCTGACCGGCGATCAGCTGCGGGTCGGTGCGGACGGCAGCTTCACGATTACTGCGGATTCCGGCGCGGGAGACGGTACCGGCAATCACGTCGTGTTGCCGGCAGTCGCCGCATCGTTCTTCATTCGCGATACCGTCGCCGAATGGGGCGTGCAGCAATTCGACGATCTGTCGGTCGAGCGCGTGTCCGGCGCTTCGTCGGTGGCGGTGCCGACCAAGGCCGAGATGATCGCCGCGCTGGCCGCGCAGGTCGGCAACGGCGGCAGCACGTTCGCCAGCTACAACGCGCTCGCGAACGCGCAGCCGGTCAATACGATTCCGGCCGTATCGCTGGGCGGCTCGGCCGGGCGGCTGTCGACGCAGGCGGCCACCTACAGCGCGTTCCGGATCGCCGACGACGAAGCGTTGGTGGTGACGGTCAGCCTTGGCGGCGCGAAATACTTCATCGCGCCCGCCTATGGCCGCTGGCTGATCACGACCGACTACGTGAATCACACGCAGTCGCTGAACAACAACCAGGCGGTCGCGAATCCGGACGGTACGCTCACGTTCGTCGTATCGCCGAGCGATCCGGGCGTCTACAACTGGGTGGATACGGTGGGCATCCACGAAGGCTTTCTGAATCTGCGCTGGCAAGGGTTACCCGCGACGTCGGCCGGCGCGGCGCCTGCCGCGCATGCGACGCTCGTGAAGCTGGCCGACCTGCGCTCGGTGCTGCCGGCGACGACGCGCTACGTCACGCCGGCGGAGCGGGCGACACAGCTTGCCGCGCGCAAGGCGAGCTACGCGCCGCGCTATTCGGCCGGCTGACCGGTGCGGCTCGACGTCGCCGTCGAGCCGCATCGCGGTATACAAAAAAACAGGCCCGCCGAAGCGGGCCCGTCGTTCAGGCGCGGTCGAACCGGGCGCTTACTTCGCGGCGCCGCCCTCGAACCAGGCGGCGAGCTTCGTCCGCTCGTCGTCGGTCATGTGCGTGACGTTGCCGATCGGCATCGCCTTCAGGCGCACGGCTTGTTCGTAGATACGCTGCGCGTTCTTCGACACTTCGTCCGGCGTGTCGAACATCACGCCCGCGGGCGCGCTGCCCATCAGCGTCGGCTTCGACGAGTGGCACTCGACGCAGCGCTGCTGCAGGATCGGCATGATGTCGTTGATCACGATCTTCGGTGCGTTGGCCGCTTGCGCTTCCGGGGCGACCGGCTTCGGCATCGTCCACACCAGCGCGCCCGACAGCAGCGCGACGCCGCCGATCGGCAGGTACCACAGCTGCTTGCCGCGGTGGCGCATCACGAAGAACTGGCGAATCAGCGCGCCGGCCAGCATGATCAGCACGAGCACGACCCAGTTGAACTTGTTCGTGTACGTCATCGCATAGTGATTCGACAGCATCGCGAACACGACCGGCAGCGTGAAGTACGTGTTGTGCACCGAACGCTGCTTGCCGCGCTTGCCGTAGATCGGGTTCGGTTCCTCGCCCTTGAGCATCTTGTCGACCATCTTGCGCTGGCCCGGGATGATCACGAAGAACACGTTCGCCGACATGATCGTCGCGAGCATCGCGCCGACGATCAGGTAGGCGGCCCGGCCCGAGAAGATGTGGCACGCGAGGTACGCGGCGATCACGACGTACAGGCCGACGCAGATGCCGAGCACGCGATCGTTGGTGCCGAGGATGCGGCACAGCGAGTCGTAGACGATCCAGCCCGCGGCGAGGAAGCCGAGGGCTGAGGCCACGGCGACCACCGGGCCCATGTCGAGCACGTTCTTGTCGATCAGATACGTGTTCGGTGCGAGCAGGTACAGCACGAAGAACAGCGTGAAGCCCGACAGCCACGTCGTGTACGACGGCCACTTCGACCAGTGCAGGTCGTCGGGCATTTCCGGCGGGGCGACCGTGTACTTCTGCATGTTGTAGAAACCGCCGCCGTGGACGTGCCACAGCTCGCCGAACACGCCGCGCTTGCGCTGGTTCGCGTCGGTCGGCGGTTTCAGGCTGTTGTCGAGCGCGACGAAATAGAACGACTCGCCGATCCACGCGATGGCGACGATGACGTGCAGCCATCGCAGCGCGAGGTTCAGCCAGTCGGTGATGAAGCCTTCCATGAAACTCCTCCAGACTCAGATCGTTTGTCTTGATGCAGGCGCCGATTCGTCTGTCAGCTGCCGCGATAGGTGCTGTACGACCACGGCGACACGAGCAGCGGCACGTGGTAGTGCGAGCCGGTGTCGGCGATGCCGAAGCGCAGGACGACGCGGTCGACGAAGCGGGGTTCGGGCACCTTCACGCCGAGCGCCGCGAAGTAGTCGCCGGCATGGAACACGAGTTCGTATTCGCCGGCGGCGAGCGCGGCGCCTTCGAGCAGCGGTTCGTCGCAGCGGCCGTCGCTATTGGTCAGCACGGTCTTGATCGCGCGGCGCGAATCGCCGTCCAGCGCGTAGAGGTCCACCTTGATGGCGGCGCCGGGGCGACCGTGCGCCGTATCGAGTACGTGGGTAGTGAGCTTTCCCATTCGTTGTTCCTTGTGTGAATGCGAGGTTCGGCGGCGACTCGATCCATTGACCGTGCGGCGGATCGAGGCTCCACGTCACGTGGCTACATACCCGTCGGCGAGATTGAAGCGAGCGCCGTGCAGGCATTGTAAAAAGGTTCCCCGCGCAAATACGGGCGCGATATCGAAGATAATGCGCCGCGCATGAGCGGCTGTCGACTGCACGCCGGAACGGCTTCGAGCGCGGATTTCGGGCACCCGTCGGGGCACCCTCGGGGCGCCCGGCGGGGCGTCGGGCGGCGTACCATACCGAATCCCTGAGGGGCGGTATTCCGGATCGCGTATTGTGCGCGGCGCGCGCCTGGGCGATCCTCCCGTCGTGCGCGTCGGCCCGTGGCCGGCGCGTACCCCGAAGACGGCGAGCACGCCGGGTAACCGGGCCAGGGCGTTCGAACGGACGCAGGCACCGGGGCGTGCCGCGATTCAGCGTTCGAACGGCTGTGTGACCGCCTCCAGGACAGCCCTGGAGGCAGACCGACGCGGAGAACGCATGAATCTCGAGCAGCACGCCGGCGCACGCGCGCCGAACTCCTCTTCATCCCGCCCGACGACCCTGCTGGTCAAGCACGCTGACGTGCTCGTGACCATGGACGACACGCGCCGCGAGTTGCGCGACGCGGGGCTCTACATCGAAGACAACCGGATCGTCGCGGTCGGCCCGACCGCCGAGCTGCCCGACACCGCCGACGAAGTGCTCGACCTGCGCGGCCACCTCGTGATCCCGGGGCTCGTGAATACGCACCACCACATGTACCAGAGCCTCACGCGTGCGGTGCCGGCCGCGCAGAACGCCGAACTGTTCGGCTGGCTCACGAACCTGTACCGGATCTGGGCGCATCTGACGCCCGAGATGATCGAGGTGTCGACGCTCACCGCGATGGCCGAGCTGCTGCAGTCGGGCTGCACGACGTCGAGCGACCATCTGTACATCTACCCGAACGGCAGCCGGCTCGACGACAGCATCGGCGCCGCGCAGCGGATCGGCATGCGTTTTCACGCGAGCCGCGGCGCGATGAGCGTCGGCCAGCGCGACGGCGGACTGCCGCCCGATTCGGTCGTCGAGCGCGAACCCGACATCCTGCGCGACGCGCAGCGCCTGATCGAGACCTATCACGACGAAGGCCGCTACGCGATGCTGCGCGTGGTGGTCGCGCCGTGCTCGCCGTTCTCGGTGAGCCGCGAGCTGATGCGCGACGCGGCCGTGCTCGCGCGCGAGTACGGCGTGTCGCTCCACACGCACCTCGCGGAGAACGTCAACGATATCGCGTACAGCCGCGAGAAGTTCGGGATGACGCCCGCCGAATATGCGGAAGATCTCGGCTGGGTCGGCCACGACGTGTGGCATGCGCACTGCGTGCAGCTCGACGAGGCGGGCATCGGCCTGTTCGCGCGTACCGGCACGGGCGTCGCGCACTGCCCATGTTCGAACATGCGGCTCGCGTCCGGCATCGCGCCGGTGAAGAAGATGCGGCTCGCGGGCGTGCCGGTCGGCCTCGGCGTCGACGGTTCCGCGTCGAACGACGGCGCGCAGATGGTGGCGGAAGTGCGCCAGGCGCTGCTGCTGCAGCGGGTCGGCTTCGGGCCCGATGCGATGACCGCGCGCGAAGCGCTCGAGATCGCGACGCTCGGCGGCGCGAAGGTGTTGAACCGCGACGACATCGGCGCGCTGAAACCCGGCATGGCCGCGGACTTCGCCGCGTTCGACCTGCGTCAGCCGCTGTTCGCGGGCGCGCTGCACGATCCGGTCGCGGCGCTCGTGTTCTGTGCGCCGTCGCAGACGGCGTATACGGTGGTGAACGGCAAGGTGGTGGTGCGGGAAGGGCGGCTCGCGACGCTCGATCTGCCGCCCGTGATCGAGCGTCACAACGCGCTTGCGCAGGCGCTGGTGGAAGCGTCGCGCTGACGCGCCGGCGGGGCGGTGGCGCCGCACGCGACGCGGCGGCCGCACGGCCGTTGCGGCCGTGACCCGCCGCGCCGCGCACCGGCCCGCCGCGTAACGGTGCGACCGGCGCGACCGGCGCGCACCGCGCGCCGTATGCGATTACGCCTCGATCAGCGTGCGGGTGGCTTCGGCGACGAGGCTGCGCAGCCAGCGCACTTCGTCGGAGTAATGGCAGCGCTCGTGCCACAGCTGGTAGTACTGCATCGGCGGGAAGTCGAGCGGTGCGGGCACGACCGACAGCGGCAGGAACTTCGCGTAGTGATCGGCGAACAGCCGCGTGGTCGTGAAGATCAGGTCCGACTTCACGAGCACGTAAGGCGCGAGGTTGAAGTACGGCAGCGTGACGACCACATGACGCTTGAGCCGCTCGCGCGCGAGATGCACGTCGATCGCGCCGCGCTGGCCGACCGAATACGGCGTCGGCGCGAGATGCGGTGCGTTCAGGTACTGGTCGAGCGTGAGCCCGCCGCGCTTGGCGAACGGGTGCGTGTTGCTCATCAGGCAGACGATTTCGTCGACGAACAGGTTCGACAGGTGCAGCTGCTCGGGCGGCTCGGGCCAGTTGCCGACGACGATGTCGAGCTTGCCGTCCTCCAGCGCGAGCTCGTAGTCGAACGCGGGGCCGAGCGAGTGGAACTCGAGCGTCGCGTTCGGCGCGGCCTGACGGAAGCGTTCGACGACCGTCGGCACGAACAGCACGTTCAGGTAGTCGGGGCAGCCGATCCGGTAGCAGCGGATCGACGTGGCCGGGTCGAAATTGTGCTGCTGGAACTTGATGCGCTCGATTTCACGCAGTGCGTTCTGCACGGGCTCGAGCAGGCGCAGCCCGTATTCGGTCGGCACCATGCCGGATTTGCCGCGCACCAGCAGCGGATCGCCGGTGATGTCGCGCAGGCGCCGCAGCGCGGCGCTGATCGCCGGTTGCGACTGGTTCAGTTTGACGGCCGCGCGCGTGACGCTGCGCTCCATCAACAAGGTGTGCAAGACGCGCAAGAGGTACGTGTCGATCGCCTCGCGTTGCTGACTCATGTTATCTCCGGTTTATATGGCTGGGCTGATCGAGGGGGTGGTCGGGTATATCGTTTTTAATATGAACGAAAATCAGCGTCAAGAGATGGATACCCGCGGATGCCCGCCGGCCAGGCCGCGACGAGGGACCTGAACGGGGGAGGCGGGGCGCGCGGCGCCGCGCGGATCCGAACTGTGCGGATCCGGCGCGTGGCGCGAGGGGAGGCGGCGGGTGCGTCAGTCGTCGATGCGCATGCCGACCTTCAGCGTGACCTGCCAGTGCACGACCTGGTCGCCTTCGATGTGGCCGCGCGTTTCGGTCACCTGGAACCAGTGCAGGTTGTGCAACGTCTTGCCGGCTTTCGAGATCGCGTTGCGGATCGCGTCGTCGCTCGATTGCCGCGACGAACCGGTCAGCTCGATCATCTTGTACACGTGGTCGCTCATGATGCGCTCCCTGGGACGTTCGTATGGTGGGCCGGTGCAACGCGCGGTCCCGCTACGGTCCCGCTACGGTCCCGTGCGTGCCCGGCTTCTTTGAGTGATAGGTATGATGGGCGGCAAGTGCAACCCATATCGGAGACGAGGAACATCGTGGAAGTCGGATTTTGCGGACCGGGATTGATGGGCGCGCCGATGATTCGGCATCTGCTGGCGGCCGGGCATCGCGTCCGCGTGTGGAATCGCTCGCGCGACAAGGCCGACGCGCTGGTGAAGGACGGTGCGCAGGTGGTCGGCACGCCGCGCGAGCTGGCCGAGCGCGTCGAGACGGTATTCGTGTGCGTGCTCGACGGCCGGGCGGTCGGCGACGTCGTGTTCGGCGAGCACGGGCTGCTGTCCGGCGACGCGAGCGCGCGCCGTGTGCGGCGCATCGTCGATCATTCGAGCATTCCGCCGGCCGCCACGCGCGACTACGCGGCGCGCGCGGCCGCACTCGGGGTCGGCTGGGTCGATGCGCCGGTGTCCGGCGGCGTGCCGGGCGCGCAGGCCGGCACGCTCGCGGTGATGGCCGGCGGCCGCGCGGCCGATCTCGACGCGGTGCGCCCGCTGATCGATACGTATGCGTCGCGCATCACGCACATGGGCGACGCCGGCGCCGGCCAGACGGCGAAGCTGTGCAACCAGGCGATCGTCACCGCGACGGTCACCGCGATCGCCGAGGCGGTCGGCCTGGCGCAGGCGAGCGGCATCGACGCCGCGCGTCTGGCCGAGGCGCTGGCCGGCGGCTGGGCCGATTCGGTGCTGCTGCAGACGTTCGTGCCGCGCATGACGTCGGGCGGCCATCCGCCGATCGGCGCGCTGAGTACGTTTCAGAAGGATGTCGATGCCATCGCGGACGCCGCTCGCGACACGGGCGCGGTGATGCCCGTGTCGGCCACCGTGCAGCAGGTGCTGAGGCTCGGCGCCGCGCAGGGGCTTGCCGGCGCCGATTTCGCCGCGTTCATCGACATCGTGCGACCGAACCCCGGCCGTCGGCAGGCGTCGTGAGCGGCAAGCGGGGCGCGTGAATGGCAGATGGGCCGCCCGGAGGCGGCCCATCGAATGACCGGCGGATCAGCCGAGCGAGCGGGGTGTCGTGTCGCCCGCGTTCTGGCGGCCGAGGCCGCCGCGCAGGCTGGCTTTCGTGCCTGCACCAAACTCGGGCAGGATGCGAGCACGCGCGCGGCTCGCGAAGACGAGGAAGCCGAAGCCGTTCGCTTCGTACCAGTATCCGCCGTTCTCGAGGCCGTCGAGGGGCTGCTCGAGCGCGTTGGCGATCGATTCGATGCAGCGCTTGCGCAGCTCGGCGATGGCCGGATAGGGCGGCTGCGCGCCGCGTACGCTGCACAGGAGCACGTCGAGGCCGGGCAGCACGTGCGCATAGAGGACGGGTTCGTCCTGCGCGCGGGCGCGAGCAATCTTGGTGTCGAGCTGGGCAAACGGTTTCGAGTGGCGCAAGACCGCGAGGAATGACTCCTGGCCATCCTGTTGCACACGCCGACGTTTTTTCGGGAAGGACATAAACACTCGCCTCAAAAACAATTGCAAGAAATGCGGCACTTTCATGCGACCCACTCCCGGCTATGTACGCCGCATGTCGATCCTTTATAGCACACGAAAATGCTGCATTCGTGCAGTACGACGATCAATGTCTCCCGTCGACCTGCTCGCCATGATCGACACAGCCAGCGTCTTGGCGCCCGTACTGTCGTTTAGTCTCCATCATAGACCTGCTTTTCCCGCGCGTGCATTCGCGCGTCACAAAAAAATGAGATAGGCCGCATGCGGCGGTGCATCGTGCGCGCAATAAAAAGGCCCGCACGAGGCGGGCCTGGCGGGCGGAGCGCGTGGCGATCAGCGCTGCTTGAGCGAATCGCGGATCTCGCGCAGCAGCACGGTGTCTTCCGGCGTCGCGGCCGGCGCGGCTTCTTCCGGCTTGCGCAGCTTGTTGATGAATTTCACCATCAGGAAAATGATGAACGCAAGGATCACGAAATTGATCGCGACGGTAATGAACGAGCCGTAGCCGAACGCGGCGACGCCCGCGGCCTGCAGGTCCTTGAACGAATCGGGATTACCCTTGAACGACGGCGGGATGGTGCCGAGCAGAACGAACTTGTTCGAGAAATCCAGGCCGCCGGTCAGCACGCCGATGACCGGCATGATGAGGTCCTTCACGACCGAGTCGACGATCTTCGAGAACGCGCCGCCGATGATCACGCCGACGGCGAGATCCATCACGTTGCCCTTGACGGCGAACTCCTTGAATTCCTTGATGATGCTCATGAGCGGCTTTCTCCTGGTTGGGGGCGAGGGAGGCGTGCCGCGACGCGCTGGATTGCTTTGCGTCGAATGAGGGTCGGTGGCACGCCGATGGCCGCATGATAGCGAACGTGCCCCATTGCCGGTAGTCCATCTTGAAATGATTGACAAATCCGCGCGTCGGCGCGGCCGGTCATACAGCGGGGCCCGGCGTGCGTGCCGGGTGTCGACACGCACGTCGACGCCCGGTGCGCGCGTGCTCAGGTGTTGTCGTCGGTCCAGCCGTCGTCGTTGCTGCCGAGGTCCATCCCGCCGCCGCCGCTGCCGTCGCTCCAGTTCGAATCGTCGCCGCGGCCGAGATCGAAGCCCGGATCGGCTTCGTGCCGGCGATGCTCGCCGTCGACGATCACGTCGCGCTCGACCACGCGATCGCGGCCGCCGGACATCGCTTCGCCGAGCAGCACGCCGGTCAGCAGCCCGCCCATTCCGCCGCCGAACCCGCCGCCTTGCTGGATCACGACGGGCGGCTGCTGTTGCGGATACGGTTGCTGCGGCGGGTAGGGCTGTTGCTGATACGGCTGGCCCTGCGCGCCCGTCATGCGGTCGGCTTCCTGCGCGTACACGGAGCCGCTGCCGTTCGCCGGGGCCGCGGGCTGCGCGGCCGGGTCGGGGCGGCCTTCGACGCGCGCCTTCACGCTGGCGTGACGCTGTTCGAGTTCGTCGACGCGATACGGCGGCACCGGATTCTTGCCGTTCGACAGCGTCTCGACGAGCGTGCGCGCGTCGTTCTCGATCGCTTCGAGTTCGCCGGTCAGCGCCGCGGCGCCGGGTGCCGTCGACAGTTTCGCATCGAGCTTCAGCGGCCGGATGTCGTTCAGCACGTCGGTCGCGCGCTTGAGCTGCGTGCGGCGTTCGTCGTCGGCGCGGCCGTTGTCGGCCGTGCGTGCGCGCCGCAGCGTCCAGCGCAGCACCAGCGCGATCACGGCGACGATCAGCCCGAGGCCGATCCACATGCCGGTCGACGGGCCGTGCTTGTCGGCCGGTGCGACGGCGGGAGCGAGCCCCGGCTGCAGCGTGCCGGCTTGCGTGGCCGACGGCGTGTTGCCGCTCACGCGCGCGGCGTCGGCGCGAATGCGCGACTCCGTCTGCGCGAAACGCGACGCGTCGGTGAAGCGCAGTTGCGGATCGAGCGATTTCGCGCGTTGCAGTTGCGCGAGCGCGTCGGACGCGCGACCTTCGCGGTCCAGCACCTGCGCATACAGGTAGCGCGCGTGCGCGTTGTTCGGATGGGCGTCGATGACTTGCGACAGCTGCGTGTCGGCGCGTTGCCAGTCGCGCTGCGCGATCGATTGCTCGACCTGCTGCAACGACGGGACCGCAAACGCGGCGGACGACAGCAACATCAGCGAGAGGCCGAGGGCGGCGAGGGATTTCTTCATGGTCGAACCGGGCGCAGGCGCCCGTCTCCTGACGATCGGTGCGCGCCGCGCACCCGGGCCGGGGCGCGGCGCGGTTGCCCGCGCGGCGGTTACTGCGCGGGCGTATCGAGCTGCTTCTTCAGCGCGGCGAGGCGATCCTCGACCGACGGGCCCTTGTTCAACGCGGCGAGCTTGTCGTCGAGCGCCTTGCCGCTCGACGTGTCGGCCGAATTCAGGCGCGCGTCCGAGCGTGCGTTCTGCAGCGCGACCTTGTCCTCGAGCTTCTGGAAGTCCTCGGACAGGTTCTTGCCGCCGATGCCGCCCAGCGCGCTGGCGGCCACGTCCTTCGCCTGCGCGATTTCCTGCTTGGCCTGCAGGATGTTCGAGCGCGCATTCAGGTCGTTGCGGCGCTGACGCATGTCGGCGATCTGCCCCTTCAGCTTCTCGACCGACGGCTCGAGCGTCGTCAGCTCGGCCGCGAGCGCATCGCGCTCGGCTTCCGCGTTCGCCTGCGCGGCGAGCGCCTCGCGGGCGAGCGCTTCGTCGCCGCCCTGCAGCGCGCGCTTCGCGCCGTCCTCGTATTTCCTCACCTTGTCGTCGGCCGCATCGCGCTTGCTGCGCTGGGTCGCGACCTGTGCCTCGATCTCGATCAGCGAATTCTCGGCACGGCCGATGCTGTCGTCGAGCTCCCGCACGATCTGCCGTGCGTCGCGCGACGGATCCTGTACCGAATCGGCCGCGTCGTTCAGCAGGCCTTTGATCGTGCGCGAAATAGAGTCGAAAAGCGACATGAAATCCTCCGTGGTTGAAAGGCGCCGCGTGACCGCGGCAGTGCCCGCCGCGAGCCGGTTTCGGCCCGCGTGAGCCGGCGGATATTACACCACCGGTTCACTTAAATACGGCTTAAACGCGCGAGTTCAAGCGGCTCGCGCATCAGGATGCCAAACCTTTCGCAACTGAAAGAAAATCGCCCGCGCGTGCCGTATCGCGTGTCCATCATAGGCCGAGGATGCCGACAATACGTTCCGGAAATCACGGCATTGCGGGAATTTTTACAAAAAATCGCGAAGGCCTCCGGTCGATTTCATTAAAATGCGCTGTCACGTCGCGGGAACGGATCGCCGCGCGGCGGGGTCTGTCGACGTGACAGCCGCATCTCGATGCACCCACTCCGATTCATCCGCTTGCATTTCCGCATGCGTCCGAGGGCGCGATGTACGCCCGCCATTCCGACATGCCAATTATCAAACGACCGCCTTCTTCTTCCGACAGGAACGAACCCCACTACACGCTGCGCCGTTCGCCGTCCGGAGCCTATTACCCCGACGACGACCGCGACGACGGCCGCCGTGCGCAGCCGCGCAGCGGAGGTGACGGAGGGCGCCGCCGCACGTTCGGCTCGCGCGTCGCGCTGTGGTTCGTCGGCCTGTTCGCGACACTGGCGGTCGTCGGCGCGCTGATCGTCGGCTACGCGCTGGTCGTGATGGCGCCGCAACTGCCGTCGCTCGATGCGCTGACCAACTACCAGCCGAAGGTGCCGCTGCGCGTGTTCACCGCCGATCATGTGCTGATCGGCGAGTTCGGCGAGGAGCGCCGCAGCCTCGTGCGCTTCCAGGACATACCCGACGTGATGAAGAAGGCCGTGCTCGCGATCGAGGACTACCGCTTCTACGAGCACGGCGGCGTCGACTTCCTCGGCATCCTGCGCGCGGGCGTCGCCGACCTGATGCACGGCGGCGCGCGCCAGGGCGCGAGCACGATCACGATGCAGGTCGCGCGCAACTTCTTCCTGTCGAGCGAGAAGACCTACACGCGCAAGATCTACGAGATGCTGCTCGCGTACAAGATCGAGAAGGCCCTGACGAAGGACCAGATTCTCGAGCTGTACATGAACCAGATCTATCTCGGCCAGCGTTCGTACGGCTTCGCGGCCGCGGCGCGCGTGTATTTCGGCAAGGACCTGAAGGACATCACGCTCGCGGAAGCGGCGATGCTCGCGGGGCTGCCGAAGGCGCCGTCCGCGTACAACCCGGTCGTCAATCCGAAGCGCGCGAAGGTGCGTCAGGAATACATCCTGAAGCGCATGCTCGACATCGGCTACATCACGCAACCGCAGTACGACGAAGCGATCAAGGAAGAGATCCACGTGCGCACGCCGGGCAACCAGTACGCGGTGCACGGCGAGTACGTCGCCGAGATGGTGCGGCAGATGATGTACGAGCAATACAAGGACGAAACCTACACGCGCGGGCTGACCGTCACGACGACGATCAACTCGGCCGACCAGGAAGCCGCGTATCAGGCGGTGCGTCGCGGCATTCTCGACTACGAGCGCCGTCACGGCTATCGCGGCCCGGAAGCGTCGATCAACCTGCCGCCGGCCGGCGACGAGCGCGACGAGGCGATCGACGACGCGCTCGCCGATCACCCGGACAACGGCGACCTGCAGTCGGCGGTCGTGCTGTCCGCCTCGCCGAACGCGGTCGAGGTGCAGTTCGTCGGCGGGGCGACCACGACGATCGGCCCGGCCGGGCTGCGCTTCGTATCGGCCGCGCTCGGGCCTCGCGCGAACAACACGCTGCGCATCAAGCCGGGCTCGGTCGTGCGCGTGCTGAAGGACGGCAAGACGGGCTGGCAGGTCGTGCAGTTGCCGCAGGTCGAAGGTGCGCTCGTCGCGATCGCGCCGCAGGACGGCGCGATCCGCTCGCTCGTCGGCGGCTTCGACTTCAACAAGAGCAAGTTCAACCACGTGACGCAGGCATGGCGGCAGCCGGGCTCGTCGTTCAAGCCGTTCATCTATTCGGCGTCGCTCGACAAGGGGCTCGGGCCGGCGACGATGATCAACGACGCGCCGCTGTACTTCCCGCCGAGCGTGCCGGGCGGCACCGCATGGGAGCCGAAGGACGACGACCAGCCCGACGGCCCGATGACGATGCGCACCGGCCTGCAGCGTTCGAAGAACCTGGTATCGATCCGGATTCTCGCGTCGATCGGCACGCAGTATGCGCAGCAGTACGTGACGCAGCGCTTCGGCTTCGATCCGGCGAAGACGCCGCCTTACCTGCCGATGGCGCTCGGCGCGGGCCTCGTGACGCCGCTGCAGCTCGCGACCGGCTACGCGGTGTTCGCGAACGGCGGTTACAAGGTCGATCCGTACCTGATCGCCGAAGTCGACGACGCGCGCGGCCAGCCGTTGCAGAAGTCGCAGCCGGTGGTCGCGGGCGGCACGGCGCCGCGCACGATCGAAGGCCGCAACGCGTACGTGATGAACAGCCTGCTGCATTCGGTCGCGACGGCCGGCACGGGCGCGGGCACCAACGCGCTGGGCCGCAACGACCTGCAGGGCAAGACGGGTACCACGAACGACGCGAAGGACGGCTGGTTCGCCGGCTATCAGCAGTCGCTCGTCGCGGTCGCGTGGATGGGCTTCGACCAGCCGAAGAGCCTCGGTAGCCGCGAATTCGGCGCGCAGCTCGCGTTGCCGATCTGGGTGAACTACATGCGCACCGCGCTGAACGGCGTGCCCGAGCAGCAGATGCCGATGCCGGACGGCCTGACCACGATCGACGGCGAGCTGTACTACGCCGATCGCACGCCGGGTAACGGCTTCGTCGCGAACGTCGACATCAACCCGGCCGAGAACGCGATCAGCGCGAACGACGCACTCGGCTCGGCCGGCGCGGCCGGGCTGGCGCCGCCGCCCGTCACGCCGCAGGAGAAACAGCAGATCATGGACATGTTCGAGAACAAGTGAGCGGTACGTTGTTCTTCACCCATGCGACGGGCGCCTTCGGGCGCCCGGTTTTTTTACGCGGCCGGCGGCGGAAGACGGTGCATCAGAACGACGCGCAGGCCGGCACGACGGTCATGCCGACCGATTGCTGGTGAAATCGCCGGGCGTACGCTTGCCGGATCGCGGCGAGCCGCGTGCGCGTGTCCGGCGTATCGTCGGCGATGATACGGATGACGAAGCTGTCTTCGTGCGTGACCCCGCCGGTCGCGCGATCGCGCCATTGGCCGTGCGTGTCCCAGTAGGTGAGACCGTCGGGGAAGCGCGGCGTGACCGTGTCGGCGAGGAACGCCGCGCGTTCGGCATCGGTGACGGGGCCGCGCCCCGCGATGTCGCGCCCGAACAGCAGATCGGCCTGCAGCATGCGGCTTTCGCCCGGTGGCGTGCAGGACGCGGGTGGTGCGCTGGAGGTGAACGAGGGCGGCGCCGCGCAACCGGCGAGCAGTGCGAGTGCCGCCGCGCATGCGGCCAGCCGCCGCATCTGCCCATTTCGTGACGATCGACCTTCGCGCGCGCAAAACGCTGCACGCTCAACCACTTGCGTGTGTGTCCGGCGGGTTATCAACAGGGCTGTCAACATAATCTGGGGATAACCCTCGGTTGGCCTGCGCAGGCGCGCGGCGCGATCAGTGCTGCAGTTGCGCGTGCGCGAGATGCATGCCGAGCGTGGCGGGGTCGGTATTCGTGCCCGACAGCAGCACGCCGACGCGCTTGCCCTGCAGCGTTTCGCGCAGCGGGCCGAGCAGCGCGGCGAGGGCGGCCGCGCAGGCCGGCTCGACCGACAGTTTCAGGTGCGAGAACAGGAACAGCATCGCGGCGCGCAGCGCGTCGTCGGATACGGTGACGATCCGCTCGAGGTGGCGCCGGCACAACTGGTAGCTGTATTCCTCGGTATGCGGCGCCATCAGCGAATCGGCAATCGTCTGCATCGCGCTCATCTTGATCGTGTGATTGGCCGCGAAGCTGCGGCTCATCGCGTCGGCGCCTTCCGGCTCGACGCCGTACACGCGCACGCGCGGATTCGCGAGTCGCAGCGCGGTCGCCATGCCGGCCGCGAGGCCGCCGCCGCCGATCGGCACGATCACCGCGTCGAGGTCCGGCGTCTGCGTCGCCCATTCGTAGCCGAGCGTCGCGGTGCCGAGGATCGTGTGATAGCCGTTGAACGGATGAATGAAGAAGCGGCCTTCCTCGGCCTCGATGCGCCGCACGAGATCGAACGCCTGCGACGCGCTGCCCGTCAGCACGACTTCCGCGCGGTACTGCTTGCATTGCGCGATGCGCGTCGGGCTCGCGGTATGGAACATCACGACCTTCGCGCTGCTGCCGAGCCGCATCGCCGCATACGCGACGGCCGCCGCATGATTGCCGGCCGACACGCAGGTGACGCCGGCGTTCTTGCGGCCTTCGTCGAGCGCGAGCAGGTGCGTGAACGCGCCGCGCGCCTTGAAGCTGCCGCTCGCCTGCAGCAGCTCGAACTTGAAGTTGACGTGCGTGCCTTCGAGGGACGGCAGGTCGGCGCGCTCGAACACGGGCGTGCGCGCGACCCACGGCGACAACGCGAAATGCTGCGCGGCGATTTCGTCGAGCGTCGGAATCGGCTCGCCGTCGATCGTCGTATGGGCGGTGCCTTGCTGTTCAGTCGACATGACGTGGCGGGGGGCGGAGTGGACCGGCCCGCGCACGCGGGCCGGCGTGGCGGGAGGCAGTCAGTGCGCGTCGACCGACATGCTGCGGATGAACTTGCGCAGGAACTGCTCGCAGCCGGCGAGCTGCGCGAGCTCGACATATTCGTTCGGCTTGTGCGCCTGCTCGATGTTGCCGGGCCCGCACACGACGCTCGGGATGCCCGCGCGCTCGAACAGGCCGGCCTCGGTGCCGTACGCGACCTTGCGCTTGTCCTGGTCGGCCGTCAGCGCGCGCACGAGCTGCGTGATCGCGGCCTGTTCGGTCGCGTCGAGGCCGGGCGCCGCGGCGATCTTCGAGAACTCGATCGCGGCGTTCGGATGTTCGCGCAGCATCTGCGGCAACAGCGTTTCCTGCGCATACGCTTTGATGCGCGTGAAGATCTGCTCGGGGTCGAGCGTCGGCAGGTTGCGGAATTCGAAGTCGAAGCGGCACTCGGCCGGCACCGTGTTGATCGCGTTGCCGCCCTGGATCGTGCTCGTCTGCGCGGTGGTGAACGGCACGTCGTACAGTTCGTCGAACGGGCCTTCGGTGCGAAAGCGCTCGGCGATGTCGCGGATGTGGCAGATGAGGCGCGCCGCATACTCGATCGCGTTGAGCCCCTTCGGCGTCAGCGACGAATGCGCGGCATGGCCGCGCACGCAGCAGCGGTATGCGTTGATGCCCTTGTGCGCGATGATCGGCCGCATGCTGGTCGGCTCGCCGACGATGCAGCCGGACGGCTGCACGCCGCGCTTCACCAGATCGGCGATCATCAGCGGCGCGCCCGCACAGCCGATTTCCTCGTCGTACGACAGCGCGAAATGGATCGGCTTCGCGAGCTTCGTCGCCTGCATCTCGGGCAGCAGCGCGAGCGCCGCGCCGATGAAGCCTTTCATGTCGCAGGTGCCGCGGCCGTACAGGCGGCCGTCGCGGATTTCCGGCGCGAACGGGTTGCTGTCCCATTGCTGGCCGTCGACCGGCACGACGTCGGTGTGGCCCGACAGCACGATGCCGCCGTTGGTCGAGCCGTCGTGCGCGGGCACGGTGGCAAACAGGTTTGCCCAGCCTTCGCGCGGATCGTGCGTGATCGTCGACGCGATGCCCTTCGCGGCGAGCGCGTCGCGCACCGTTTCGATCAGGCCGAGGTTCGGCACGCGGCTCGTCGTGTCCATCGACACGAGCTGCTTGACCCAGGGCAGGCTGACGAGCGATGCGTCGCCTTCGGTTGCGGCGGACGGTGCGGTCGCGTCGAGAGTGGACATGGCAAAACTCCGTCTGATGAATGGGAAATCATACTCAAAAACGCGCCGGCCCGCCTTCGTCGGGCGCGATGCGGTGCAGCAACGTCGCGCCCGTCAGGATCGCGTCAACGCGCCGCGACGGCCGCCCCCTGTTTCGGGCCGAGCGCGCGCAGCGTTTCCTTGATCGTCGACACGCGGATCGCGAGGTCGGGCGAGCGCGTCTCGATGCGCAGCTTGTCCTGCCCCGCGAGCTTGATATGGCGATGCTTCTGCACCATCTCGATGATCCGCATCGGGTCGATCGGCGGGTTCGGCTCGAACTGCAGACCGATCGCGGCCTCGCTCGCGTCGATCTTCACGATGCCGAGCGGCTTCGCGGCGATCCGCAGCCGGTGCGTCTCGACGAGCGCGTGCGCCTGCGGCGGCAGCTTGCCGAAGCGGTCGATCAGTTCCTCCTGGATGCCGTCGATCGCGTCGCCGTGCTCGCAGTTCGCGAGCCGCTTGTACAGCGACAGCCGCTCCTGTACGTCCGCGCAGTAGTCGGCCGGCAGGATCGCGGGCGCATGCAGGTTGATTTCGGTCGTCGCGGCGAGCGGGGCGGTGAGGTCGGGCTCCTTGCCGTTCTTCAGCGCCTTCACCGCGTCGTTCAGCATGTCCGTATAGAGCTGGAAGCCGATCTCGTGGATTTCGCCCGACTGCTTGTCGCCGAGCACTTCGCCGGTGCCGCGGATCTCGAGGTCGTGCATCGCGAGATAGAAGCCCGAGCCCAGCTCCTCCATCTGCTGGATCGCTTCCAGCCGGCGCTGCGCCTGCTTGGTCAGCGACTGCGGATCGTGGACCAGCAGATACGCATACGCCTGGTGGTGCGAGCGGCCGACGCGGCCGCGCAGCTGGTGAAGCTGCGCGAGGCCGAACTTGTCCGCGCGGTGCATGATGATCGTGTTCGCGCTCGGCACGTCGATGCCGGTCTCGATGATGGTCGTGCACAGCAGCACGTTCGCGCGTTGCGCGACGAAGTCGCGCATCACGCGTTCGAGTTCGCGTTCGTGCATCTGGCCGTGCGCGATCACGATGCGCGCCTCGGGCACGAGCGCCTCGAGCATCGCCTTGCGGTTCTCGATCGTCTCGACTTCGTTGTGCAGGAAGTACACCTGGCCGCCGCGCTTCAGCTCGCGCAGCATCGCCTCGCGGATCACGCTTTCTTCCTCGCGCCGCACGAAGGTCTTGATCGCGAGCCGCTTCTGCGGCGCGGTCGCGATCACCGAGAAATCGCGCAGCCCTTCGAGCGCCATCCCGAGCGTGCGCGGAATCGGCGTCGCGGTGAGCGTCAGCACGTCGACTTCCGCGCGCAGCGCCTTCAGCGCTTCCTTCTGGCGCACGCCGAAGCGGTGTTCCTCGTCGATGATCACGAGGCCGAGGCGCTTGAACTGCACGTCCGACGACAGCAGCTTGTGCGTGCCGATCACGATGTCGACGCTGCCTTCGTTGATCTGCGCGATCGCCGCGTTCACTTCCTTCGCGGTCTTGAAGCGCGACAGCTCGACGATCCGCACCGGCCAGTCCGCGAAACGGTCGGCGAAGGTCTGCGTGTGCTGCTCGGCGAGCAGCGTGGTCGGCGACAGCAGCGCGACCTGCTTGCCGCCCAGCACCGCGATGAACGCCGCACGCAGCGCGACCTCGGTCTTGCCGAAGCCGACGTCGCCGCACACGAGGCGATCCATCGGCTTGCCGCTCGTCATGTCGCCGATCACGGCCGCGATCGCCGCAGCCTGGTCGGGGGTTTCCTCGAAGCCGAAGCTTTCCGCGAATTTCACGTAGTCGCGCGGATCGAGCGAGAACGCGTGGCCTTCGCGGGCCGCGCGGCGCGCGTACAGGTTCAGCAGCTCGGCGGCCGTGTCGCGGATCTGCTGCGCGGCCTTGCGTTTCGCGCGCTCCCACTGGCCGGAGCCGAGCGCGTGCAGCGGCGCGCTGTCGGGATCGGCGCCGCTGTAGCGCGAGATCACGTGCAGTTGCGCGACGGGCACGTAGAGCTTGCTGTCGCCCGAGTATTCGAGATGCAGGAATTCGGTCTCGCCTTCGCCGAGATCCATCGACACGAGGCCCATGTAGCGGCCGATGCCGTGCTGCGCGTGGACGACCGGGTCGCCGACCTTCAGCTCCGACAGGTCGCGCACCATCGCGTCGACGTTGCTCGCCTGTTCCTGCCGGCGGCGGCCCGCGCGGCGGCCGAGCGCGCCGTACAGCTCGGTCTCGGTGACGATCGCATAGCCTTCGCCCGGCACCGCGAAGCCGGTCGCGAGCGGCGCGACGCCGAGCGCGAAGCGTTCGTCGCTCGCGAGCCAGCCCGCGAAGTGGTCGTTCGACGCGGGGCGCAGGTGATGCTCGGCGAGCAGTTGCAGGATCGTCTCGCGGCGGCCGGCCGATTCGACCGTCAGCAGCACGCGCTTGCCCGACGATTCGACGAACCTGCGCAGCGAGGCGAGCGGATCGTCGGCATGGCGGTCGACGGTGAGCTCGGGCAGCGCGGTCGCCCAGCCGCCGGCCGGCTGCGCGGGCAGCACGACGCGCGCGAACGGCTTCGCGAACGCGAAGAAATCCTCGTCGGACAGGAACAGCCGCTGCGGCTCGAGGATCGGCCGCTCGCGATCGTGCGCGAGGAACGCGTGACGCTGCTTCGTATCGGCCGTGAAGCGGCGGATCGATGCGTCCAGATCGCCGGCGAACACGAGATGCGCGTCCTGCGGCAGATAGTGGAACAGCGTGGCCGTCTCGTCGAAGAACAGCGGCAGGTAATACTCGATGCCGGCCGATGGCACGCCGTTGCCGATGTCCTTGTAGATCGGCGCGCGGCTCGGGTCGCCTTCGAAGGTTTCGCGCCAGCGGCTGCGGAAGGCCGTGCGCGCGGCTTCGTCGAACGGGAACTCGCGGCCGGGCAGCAGGCGCACGTCGCGCACCGGGTAGAGGCTGCGCTGCGTGTCGGGATCGAACGCGCGGATCGAATCGACCTGGTCGTCGAACAGGTCGATCCGGTACGGCAGCGGCGAACCCATCGGGTACAGGTCGATCAGCGAGCCGCGCACGCAGTATTCGCCGGGGCGCACGACCTGGCTCACGTGCTCGTAGCCGGCCAGCGTGAGCTGGGCCTTCAGCTTCGCCTCGTCGAGCCGCTCGCCCTGCGCGAACGCGAACGTGTACGCGGCCATGAACGACGCCGGCGGCATCCGGTACAGCGCGGTCGTGGCGGGCACGAGCAGGATGTCGCAGCGGCCCTCGCCGAGGTCGTGCAGCGTCGCGAGCCGCTCCGACACGAGGTCCTGGTGCGGGGAGAAGGTGTCGTACGGCAGCGTTTCCCAATCGGGCAGCAGGCGCACGCGCGCATCGGGCGAGAAGTAGGGGATTTCCTGCGACAGCCGCTGCGCGTCGACCGCGTTCGCGCAGATCACCGCGAGCAGCGGCACGTCCGGACGGTTGTCGGCGAGATAACGGGCGATGGCGAGCGCGTCGGCGGAGCCGTGCGCGCCGTCGAAGGCGAAACGCTGGCCGGGCTTGACGCGGGCAACGGGTGAAGCGGACGGGGTGGAAGCGTTATCTGGCATAGGGACGACAGGGGTGGCGTGCACGGGCGCAGCGCGGTGCGCCGGTCGAGACGAAAGACCTATTATAAAATCCGCTTCTCGATTTCATCTTTCCGGCGTTTGCCTTCGTGACTCCCCGACTTTTCGCCCTGATTCCCTGTGCCGGCACGGGCAGCCGTTCCGGCTCGGCCGTGCCGAAGCAATATCGCACGCTGGCCGGCCGCGCGCTGCTGCACTACACGCTCGCCGCGTTCGACGCGTGCAGCGAGTTCTCGCAGACGCTCGTCGTGCTCGCGCCCGACGATTCCCATTTCGACGCACGCCGCTTCGCGGGCCTGCGCTTCGCGGTGCGCCGCTGCGGCGGCGGCTCGCGGCAGGCGTCGGTGCTCAACGGGCTGCTGGAGCTGGCCGAATTCGGCGCGACCGACCACGACTGGGTGCTCGTGCACGACGCCGCGCGCCCGGGCATCACGCCGGCGCTGATCCGCACGCTCGTCGCGACGCTGAAGGACGACCCGGTCGGCGGCATCGTCGCGCTGCCGGTGGCCGACACGCTCAAGCGCGTGCCGGCCGGCGGCGACGCGATCGCGCGCACGGAGTCGCGCGACGCGCTGTGGCAGGCGCAGACCCCGCAGATGTTCCGCATCGGCATGCTGCGCGACGCGATCCTGCGCGCGCAGCGCGAAGGGCACGACCTGACCGACGAAGCGAGCGCGATCGAATGGGCCGGCCATACGCCGCGCGTCGTGCAGGGCAGCCTGCGCAATTTCAAGGTCACGTACCCGGAAGATTTCGCGCTCGCGGAAGCGATTCTCGCGCGGGCCGCGAACGCTTCCTGACTTTTCCTTCATCTCAAACCGGATTACGCATGGATTTCAGAATCGGACAAGGCTACGACGTGCATCAGCTCGTCCCGGGACGCCCGCTCATCATCGGCGGCGTGACGATTCCGTACGAGCGCGGTCTGCTCGGCCACTCGGACGCGGACGTGCTGCTGCACGCGATCACCGACGCGCTGTTCGGCGCGGCGGCGCTCGGCGACATCGGCCGTCATTTCTCCGACACGGACGCGGCGTTCAAGGGCGCGGACAGTCGCGTGCTGCTGCGCGAGTGCGTCGCCCGCGTGAACGCGGCCGGCTTCGCGATCCAGAACGTCGACAGCACGGTGATCGCGCAGGCGCCCAAGCTCGCGCCGCACATCGACGGGATGCGCGCGAACATCGCGGCCGATCTCGGGCTGCCGCTCGAGCGCGTGAACGTGAAGGCGAAGACCAACGAGAAGCTCGGCTATCTCGGCCGCGGCGAGGGGATCGAGGCACAGGCCGCCGCACTGCTGGTGAAGCAGGGCTGAAACCGCGACCGGGCGGCGGCGCCCGCGCGGCGTCCCGCCGGAAAGCAAAAATGCCACGCAAGCGCGTGGCATTTTTTCATGCGGAGCCGGCCCCGAGCGGGGCGGCGCGGCTTATTCGCCTTCGGCGGCGATCACCTGCGCGGCGGCGTTGATCACCGACGCGATGCGGCCGACGTCGCGCAGTTGCGTGACGGTCATCCCTTGCTCGTTCTTCAGCAGCGCATAGTGCGACTTCACGCAGAAGTGGCACTTGCCGACGATCGACGCGGCGAGCGCGTACATCTCGAACTTGCGCTTGTCGACGCCGCCGTGCGTCGCGTACGCGCCCATCCGCAATTCGGCGCGCTGCGTCTTCAGGTCGGCGTCGTCGGCCATCTCGACGTACGGATACCAGGTGTTGTTCATCCCCATCAGCGCGGCCGCCGTCAGCACGGCGTTCGTCTCCTCGGGCGACAGCACGCCGGCTTCGCGGATCGTCTTGACGAGCACCGTGCTCTTCGCCGCGATGGCCGCCGCCAGCGCTACGCCGACCGCGTCGGTGCCTTCGAGCGACGAGCGCGAGATCGTGCCGTCGAGGTTCAGGCGAATGTCCTTCGCGTAGTCGGGGATGCGTGCCTTAATCGAGTCGATGAATTCCATTGATATCTCCTATGGGTTGGCCGTTAAAAAAGCCCGCAGGCAGGACGTGCGCCGCGGGCTTCGTGCATCGATGCGCTTACAGCGTTGCGCCGCCGACTGCACGGTTGCACGGGCACAGTTCGTCCGTTTGCAGGCCGTCCAGAATGCGCAGGACTTCTTCCGGGCTGCGGCCGACGTTCAGGTTGTTCACCGAAACGTGCTGGATCGTGTTGTCCGGATCGACGATGAACGTTGCACGCAGGGCCACGCCGGCTTCCTTGTCGCGCACGCCGAGCTGGTCGATCAGTTCGCCCTTGACGTCGCCGAACGAATAGTGGTTCAGCTTGTCGAGGTCCTTGTGCTCACGGCGCCATGCGAGCTTGACGAATTCGTTGTCCGAGCTGCCGCCGAGCAGGACGGCGTCGCGCTCTTCGAACTGCTTCGTGAGCTTCGCGAACTCGACGATTTCCGTCGGGCACACGAACGTGAAATCCTTCGGATAGAAGTAGATGATCTTCCACTTGCCCGGGAACGACGCTTCGGTGATGGTCTCGAACGCCGACTGGCCGTTTTCCTCGTGATTGTTGAAGCCCGGCTTCGCGGCTACGACGGTGAAAGCTTCGAGTTTATCGCCCACGGTTTTCATGCGGATACTCCTGTGTGAGTTGGGAAGAAGACTGAGTCAAGCTACCTCGGTGCTGCAACGATGATGTGACAGCATGAAAGGGACTATAACACTATTGATGTTTCACTTCAATAGATTTTGACTAACGCCCTTCATAGCTTTTGTCAACCGGATCGATAGTGTGACGCGCAAGATGCGTGCGCGAACGTGTCATGCGGTCGCACGCGCCTTGCCGGCGCCGGGGAATTCGAGCGTGACTTCGAGGCCGGCTTCCGGGTGGCGGTTACGCAGGCGCAGCGCGCCGCGGTAGCGGCCGACGAGCCGCAGCACGATCGCCATGCCGAGCCCCGTGCCGTCCGCCTTGGTGCGCGCGGTGTCGACGCGGTAGAACGGCCGCATCACGAGCGGCAACTGATCCTCGGGGATGCCGGGGCCTTCGTCGCTCACCGACAGCTCGACGCGCGCATGCGACACGCGCGTCTCGAGCGTGATGCGCGAGATGCCGTCCTGCTTGCTCTGACCGTACTTGCGCGCGTTCTCGACGAGGTTGCCGATCACGCGCCGCATGTCGGTCTCGTCGGCTTCGATGATCGCGCTCGGCGCGAGCCGCGTGCGGATTTCGACGCCGTCCTCGCCCGACACGCGCGCGGCGACGTCCTGCGCGACCGACGACAGATCGACGGGCTCGGGCTTGCGCTGCGACGGGCGCGCGTAGTCGATGAAGGCCGCGATGATGCGGTCCATTTGCTCGATGTCGTCGACCATCGCGTCCTTGGTCGCCTGGTCGGACGGGCTCATCTCGGTTTCGAGCCGCAGCCGCGCGAGCGGCGTGCGCAGGTCGTGCGAGATGCCCGCGAGCATCAGCGCGCGATCGGCCTCGAGCTGTTCGAGGTCGCGCACCATCTGGTTGAAGCTGCGGTTGGTCTCGGCCGCGACGCCCATCCCGCGCTCGGGCAGCGGCTCGGGCGCCTGGCCCGAACCGACCTGGCGCGCGGCGAGCGCGAGCCGCGAGAACGGCCGGTTCACGAGGCTGGTGATGAACGCGGAGCCGAATAGCGACAGCGCGAGCGCGAACAGCCCCCAGCCGGCCCACTGCAGGCCCGTGACGTTGTCGAGCTGGTCGCGATCGAGCGCGACCCAGTAATCGTCGTCGTCGATCTTGAAGCTGATCCACACGCCGGGAATGTCGTTGACCGACTGCGCGATCACGGTATCGTCGCCGAGGCGGCTGCGGATGTCGTGTTCGATCAGGCGGGTCAGCGATTCGTCGGGCTGCAGCGTGAACTTGTCGGTTTTTTCGCGCGGGTACACGCGCACGCCCTCGTTGCTCTCGAGATCCTGCAGTAGCGCGCGCCGCAAGTCGGGATCGGAATAGAGCAGGGCGGTGCGGGTGAGTTTCACGACCGCGACGAGCTGGAGCGCGACGCGCTGCGCGCGCGGCTCGCGCTCGATCACGCGAAAGCTCTGGAACCACGCGGCGAGACTGACCGAGATCAGCAGCGCGATCAGCAGGAAGGTGCGCCAGAACAGCCCGCCGAACGCGAGCTGCAGAAGGCGCCGGTCGATACGCATGGGACGGGCCGTGGGCGGGGCGAAACCGGGAAGGAAAAAGCTCAGGCGGCGCCGTCCGGGATGAACACGTAGCCGAGGCCCCAGACGGTCTGGATGAAGCGCGGGCTGCCCGGATCCGGTTCGATCAGCTTGCGCAGGCGCGAAATCTGCACGTCGAGGCTGCGGTCGAACACTTCGTATTCACGGCCGCGTGCGAGCTCCATCAGCTTTTCGCGCGACAGCGGCTGACGCGGATGACGGGCGAACACTTTCAGCACCGAGAATTCGCCGGTGGTCAGCGGAATTTCCTGGCCGGACTTGGTCAGCGTGCGCGTGGCGAGATTCAGCGAGAATTCGCCGAACTCGAACACCTCGGTGGTTTCCGACGGTGCGCCCGGCAGTTCGGCCGGCGCCTGGCGGCGCAGCACCGCATGAATGCGCGCGACCAGTTCGCGCGGATTGAACGGCTTCGGCAGGTAATCGTCGGCGCCCATCTCGAGGCCGACGATGCGATCGACGTCCTCGCCCTTCGCGGTGAGCATGATGATCGGCGTGCGGTCGTTGCTGCCGCGCAGCCGGCGGCAGATCGACAGGCCGTCTTCGCCGGGCAGCATCAGGTCGAGCACGAGCAGGTCGAAACGCTCGCGGACCCAGAGCTTGTTCATTGCGGTCGCGTTTTCCGCGACGTAGACGTTGAAACCCTGTTCGCCGAGATAGCGGCGCAGCAGATCGCGCAGGCGAGGGTCGTCGTCGACGACGAGAATCTTGGAGGGGTTTTTCGTTTCCATGATCGGCATCTTATCGCGAATGGGAATTGGCGCACGGCCGCGTATTTTCGTGCGTTACAGTCGGTTACAAAATTTACCCGTAGTGTCGCGCCGAGTAAAGGCAGGCTATAGAGATTCCTTTACTCGAAGCCGAAATTCGGTAGATACTCCCCTGCACTCCATCTTTCATCTTTGTACACCCGAATTCCGCAGGGTTTTTCAAGTACCAGAGGTAGCCGGTTGCCGCGTGACGAAGGGAACAAATCGACCAAAGAAGCGAGGACGGTCATGCGATCTGCCCGGATTGCACTGATGCTGACGATCGCGCTTGCCGGTCCGTATGCGTCGAACCTCGCGTATGCGCAGCGCCCCGAGCAGGGCGCATCGTCGCGCAAGCTGCCGCGCGGCAAAGCGCCGCAGCCCGATCGCGCCGCCGATATGACGGCCCGTTCCGCCGTGCCTCCCGATCTCGAACAGCGCCGTCGCGACGGGCACATGACGCCCGAAGAGCGGCACCTGTTGCGCCAGCACATCGAAGACGCCGTGCGCGAGTTGTACAAGCGCTGATGCGTGCCGTCGTTCGCGTTGCGCGGAAATCCCCGCGCGGAAAGAATTCGTAGCATTTTTTCCGTCAACTTTCGGCCGCCGAATGCCGTTGTACGGGCATCCGCACCGCCGGTGCGTTCCGGGAGTCCATGACGATGAAAGCGAACGCTGCCGCACCGGCGCCGTCGCCTGCCATGCAGTCGCCGCTCGATGCCGACGACGCGGTGTTTTTTCTCGGTCGCACCGGTTTTTCTCCCGCTCCCGCCGAAGTCGCGCGCATCGTCGGCATGACGCGCGCGCAGGTCGTGGCCGATACGCTCGGCAGTGCACGGCGCGAACCCGTCACGACGTGGCCCGACTGGCTCGCCGAGCCGCCGCCGACACGCGCGCAGCGCCGGGCGCTGACGCCCGACATGCGGCGCGACGAGCAGCGCGAGCGCAATCGCCGCTACGATGCGTTGCGTGCGGCCTGGGTCAACGAGATGGTCGCGACGTCGTCGCCGCTCACCGAGCGCATGACGCTGTTCTGGCACGGGCATTTCACGTCCGGGCAGGACAAGGTGCCTTACCCGCAGACGATGGCCGCGCAGAACGCGCTGTTTCGCCGCGAGGCGCTCGGCAACTTCGGCTCGCTGCTGCACGCGGTCGCGAAGGATCCGGCGATGCTGCAGTATCTCGACGGCGCGAGCAATCGCAAGGGCCGCCCGAACGAGAATTTCGCGCGCGAGGTGATGGAACTGTTCACGCTCGGCGAAGGGCATTACACGCAATACGACGTGACCGAGGCCGCGCGCGCGATGACGGGCTGGACGGTCGATCCCGACACGCTGCGCTTCGCGGTGCGGCCCGAATGGCACGATGCCGGCGACAAGACGATCCTCGGCGAAACCGGGCCGTTCGACGGCGACGGCTTTCTCGACATCCTGCTGAAGCGGCCGGACACCGCGCGCTTCATCGCCGGCAAGTTGTGGCGCGAGTTCGTGTCCGATACGCCGGAGCCGCGCGCGCTCGACGCGGTGGCCGAGCGGTTTCGCGCGAGCGGCTACGACATTCGCGCGGCGCTCGCCGCGCTGTGGTCGACCGACGCGTTCTGGGATCCGCGCAACCGCGGCGTGCTGGTCAAGTCGCCGGCGGAATTCGTGGTCGGCTCGGTGCGGCTGTTCGACGTGGCGTACGGCGATCCGCAGATGCTCGCGAACACCGTGCGCACGCTCGGACAGAACCTGTTCTATCCGCCGAACGTGAAGGGCTGGCCAGGCGGCGCGTTGTGGATCAACAGCACGACGCTGCTGTCGCGCAAGCAGTTCGTCGAGCAGTTGTTCCGTGCGACCGAGACGGCCGGCATGCGGCCGCCGGCCCGTGCGATCGCGCCGTCGCCGAGCGCGCACGCGATGCCGGTGGCCGACGCGGCGTCCGCCGCCGGCCCGCGCGGCATGCCCGCGAAGCCCGCGCGCGGCGGCTTGCGTTTCGACCTCGAGCGCTGGCTCGCGCAGTATCGTGCGCGGCCGCAGGCGATCGCGGGACTGTCCACCGAGCTGCAATTGCAGCATGCGGTGCTGCAACTCTCGCCGGTCGCGGCGATCGACACGGATTCGACCGGCAGCGCGTATCTCGAGGCGCTGCTGATGGATCCGGCCTATCAACTGAAATGATGCGAACGACGACGAAGCGGGCGGCGGCCGCGGGCGGCGAACCAAAGGATGTGCGATGAACCGACGTGATTTTCTGACGCTGACGGGCGCCGCGGCGGCGGCCGGCGTGTCGATGTGGCAGGCGCCCGCGGCGGCGGCTGCCGCGCCGCAGGCCGGCCGAAAGCCTGCGGCCGGGTATGCGAACGTGCTGATCCTCGTCGAGCTCAAGGGTGGCAACGACGGCCTCAACACGGTGGTGCCGTATGCGGACCCACTGTACTACTCGTTCCGGCGCGGTATCGGCATCAAGCGCGAGCAGGTGCTGCAGCTCGACGCGCAGACGGGGCTGCACCCGTCGCTCGCGCCGCTGATGCCGCTGTGGCGCGACGGGCAGGTCGCGGTCGTGCAGGGTGTCGGCTATCCGCAGCCGAACCTGTCGCATTTCCGCTCGATCGAGATCTGGGACACCGCGTCGCGCTCGGATCAGTACCTGCACGAGGGTTGGCTCACGCGCACGTTCGCGCAGGCGCCCGTGCCGCCCGGTTTCGCGGCGGACGGCGTCGTGCTCGGCAGCGCCGAGATGGGGCCGTTGTCGAACGGCGCGCGCGCGATCGCGCTCGTCAATCCGGCGCAGTTCATCCGTGCGGCCCGGCTCGCCGAGCCGTCGTCGCTGCGCGAACAGAACCCGGCGCTCGCGCACATCATCGACGTCGAGAACGACATCGTGAAGGCGGCCGACCGGCTGCGCCCGCGCGGCGGGATGCGCGAATTCAGGACGGCCTTTCCGGCCGGCGCGTTCGGCACGTCGGTGAAGACCGCGATGCAGGTGCTGGCCGCGTGCGAAGCGTCCGGGCCCGGCGCGCAGGACGGTGTCGCGGTGCTGCGCCTGACGCTCAACGGCTTCGACACGCACCAGAACCAGCCGGGGCAGCACGCCGCGCTGCTCAAGCAGTTCGCGGACGGGATGAGCGCGATGCGCGCGGCGTTGATCGAACTCGGGCGCTGGAACGAGACGCTCGTGATGACGTATGCGGAATTCGGCCGGCGCGTGCGCGAGAACCAGAGCAACGGCACCGATCACGGCACGGCCGCGCCGCATTTCGTGATGGGCGGCCGCGTGGCGGGCGGGCTGTACGGTGCGCCGCCCGCGCTCGGGCGGCTCGACGGCAACGGCAACCTGCCGGTCGCGGTCGATTTCCGCCAGCTTTACGCGACCGTGCTCGGGCCCTGGTGGGGGCTCGACGCGACGCGCGTGCTGCAGCAGCGTTTCGACACGCTACCGCTGCTGAAGGCGTGATGCGCGCGGCTCAACGGCGGCGCGCGGCGCGCCACGCAATCCACAGCTTGCGGATCGGCGTCAGCGCGATGCGCTGATGCAGCACCTGGTAGCCGTCGCGCGCGATTTCGTCGAGCAGCGCGCCGGCCAGCGCGATCTGCGCGCGCAGCGTGCGTTGCGCGCGGCGTTCGGCGGCGGGAATCGCCGCATCGGCGGCCGCGAGCGCTTCGCGCGCGCGGGTCGTCTGGAATTGCAGCAATTCGGTGAACGCCGGGCTGTAGCGGCGGTTCAGCAGGTCGGCCGCGGTCACGTTGTAGCGCTGCAGTTCGTCGATCGGCAGATAGATGCGGCCGTGGCGCGCGTCGTTGCCGAGCTCCTGCACGAATTGCGCGAGCATCAGCGCGCGGCCGACGTCCGCGGCCCATGGCTGCGGGTCGGCCGGGTGCGCCGAACTGGCGCGCGCAACCAGCGACGCGAAGGTGCCGCCGACCTGCACGATATAGCGCTGCAGGTTCGCGAAATCGAGGTAGCGCGCCTGCTCGAGGTCCATCCCGTAACCGTTGACGAGCGTGCGCAGCGCATCGGCCTCGGCGGCGATCTCCGGGTGATGCTGCGCGAGCGCCTTCGTGACGGGGTGCGACGGTTGCCCGTCGGCCAGTGCCGCGAGTTCCTTGTGCCACCACGCGAGCTTCGTGTGACCGACGGTCGGATCGCTGGTTTCCTTGACGGTTTCCTCGAGTTCGCGGCGCAGCGCGAACAGCGCGGTCAGGCGCGGCTGCGTGGCGAGCGGCGCCTGACGCAGCGCGTAGTAGACGCTGGAGCCTGCGGGGGCGGCCTTTTGCTGACAGTAGTCGTCGAAGTTCACGGGCTGAATCGGTTGGGGCGGGTTCGGGGGACGCGCGGCGGCGCGCTGCCGAAACGTCGAGCGCGGCATTCTAGCACCGCGGCACGACGGGCGCCGGCGGGGCGAGACAAGCCCGCACGGATCGGGTAGAATCTCGCGCTCGCCTGATCGGGCGTGCCGGTTTTCGGGCCGGCTGAAGTGTCCCGAGCGGCCCCGGGCGCGTGGAGCACGCATCTTGCATCCCGCGCGGTCGGGCGACGGAAATGCGCGTGAGTGGCGAAATTGGTAGACGCACCAGGTTTAGGTCCTGACGCCCGCAAGGGTGTGCCGGTTCGAGTCCGGCCTCACGCACCAGAAGTCGAACGTGCCCCCGGCAGGGGGCCGTTCGCGAAAAAGCGCTGCCGGTCGGCTGACCGCAGCGCTTTTTTATTGACGCCGATTTCGCCGCCCGGCATCCGGACCTCGCTCGAAAAACCGGCCGCGTGTAATATCGTGCTCACTTTTCGTACAAGAAGTACAACGACACCGAGGGACCTGCCGATGAAACACACCGTACGTATCTCGATTTCCGTTCTGGCATGGATGCTGGCTGCGCCGACTTTCGCCAATACGCCTGCCGACAACATCGCGTGGAGTGCCACACCCGTGAAGACGGTTGCATCGTCGTCCGCATGCTCCGCGTATTCGGGGCGTGTAATGTCGAGCGGCGAACCGTTGTCGACGGAGGGGGTGTTGAAAGCGCTCGGCACGTCCCTGGCCGGCGCCGCGCTGGCTGCCGTCGCCGGCGGATATCAGGGCGCAGCCCCCAATCCGTGCCCGCGTCCCGGCCTGTGACTCGCTTGCAAGCGGATCGCGGAGCGCACCGCTTCAGTTGAAACGAGCGTGAAACGAAGCGCCGCGCGTCGCCCGACCGCGGCGCTTCGTCGTTTCCGGCGCGCCTATTCCCAGAAGCTGCGGATCGCGACGGCCACGATCACCGGCACCGAGAACACCAGCGGAATCGCGAAATACTGCGCTTCGCGATCGACGATCCAGCTATAGATCACCCACGCCGCGCCGATCGCGAACGTGATGAGACCGACCGTCACGGCGGCGATGTTCAGGGCCAGCTTCGATGGCTGGCGGCGCGTTTTGGCAGTGTCGTCGTTATCGCGCGGGGACGATTTCATCGGAAGAGTGCGGCCTCGGCCGGAACGGGAGTAAAAACACAGGAAACCCCATCCGTACCGATCGCGCAAGGGCCGGCGCATGCCGGCCCGGTATCGTTCGTCAGCGCGCGCTACAATCCGAACGACACGGCCAGTTCGTCGAGCAGTTCGCGCTGGAACGCGATGAACCGCTCGCCCGGCTGCTGCGCGATCGCCAGGTCGAGCATCGGGTCGGCGACCTCGGTGCGCAGGCCGGACAGTTCCTCGACGATCGCCAGCCCGCAGAACGGGACGTACGCCTCCGAATAGCCGCCTTCGTGAACGATCACGAGCCGCCCGCCGCAATGGCGTTGCGCGGCTTCCTTTACCGCGCGGGTCATGAACCGGTAGCTGTCGGTATGCAGCTGCATGCGCGCGAGCGGATCGACCGCGCTCGCGTCGAGGCCGCTCGCGATGACGATCAGCTCGGGGCGGAAACGCGCCAGCGCCGGCAGCACGATTCGCTCGAATGCATACCGATAGGCATCGTCGCCGCTGCCCGCGAGCAGCGGCACGTTCAGGTTCGCGCCGACGCCCGCGCCTTCGCCGCGATCGTCCGCGCCGCCGTAGCCGGGCGGGAAGCAGCGGTCCTGATGCAGCGAAATCGTCAGCGTATCCGGATCGTCGTAGTAGATCGACTGTGTGCCGTTGCCGTGATGCACGTCCCAGTCGATCACCGCGACGCGCTCGATGCCGTGCTTCGCGCGGGCGGCCTCGATCGCGATCGGGATGTTCGCGAGCATGCAGAAGCCCATCGGGCGGTCGCGCAGGCAGTGATGGCCGGGCGGCCGCGACAGCGAGAACGCATTCGCCGCGTGCTCGCCGACGACCGCATCGATCGCCGCGATCGCGAGGCCGGCCGACAGTGCGGCGATCTCGTAGCTGCCTTTGCCGAATGGCGCGAGATCGCCGAGGTCGCCACCGTTCGTGTCGCTCAGCGCGCGGAACGCGTCGAGATAGTGTGCCGGATGAATGCGCAGCAGGTCGGCGGTGGTCGCGGGTTCGGCGCCGCGCAGGTCGAGCTGCGCGGCCAGGCCCGACGCCTGCACGAGCGACAGGAAGCGGCGCTTCGAATCGGGCGATTCCGCGTAGCCCGCGCTCGACGGCGGCTGGACCCAGCCGCCGACCGGAAAGAACAGCGCGTGCGTGCCGCCGGTATGCCAGAAAGTGCGTTCGTCGGTGAAGAAGGCAGTGCGATTCATGTATGCGTGACCTGTCACGGTTGGGAGGAAACGGAAAGGCGCGCGCGGCGATCGATGTGGCGCAGCGCGGCGAACGACACGATCGCGACGGCCGTCGCGGCTGCGAACAGCGCGCGCATCGTGCCGCCGGCGTCGAGCATCAGGCCGGCCAGCAGCGGGCCGGCGGCGAGCCCCGCGCCGATCACGAAATTGAGCGTCGCGACGAGGCGGCCCGACGTGTCGATCTGCGCGACCGTCGCGAGAATGAACGGCAGCACGAAGGTCCACGCGAACTTGAACGTGAAGATCGCCGCGCCGTAGCCGCCGGTGTCACGCGTCGCCGCGAGCGCGACGAGCGACGCCGCGAGCAGCGCATAGCCGGTCGCCAGCATCGCGCGCCGCGCGAGCCGCCCGCCCGCGCACGACGCGAGCGCCGCGCCGGCGATCCCCATCACGCTCGCGATCGCGAGCACGTTGCCGGTCGACTGCGGATCGAGCCCGGCCTCGGCCGCCGCCCGGCTCGCGAACGTCCACACGCTGCCGATCGCGAGATAGAACGTCAGCACCGCGCCGATGGCGAGCACGACGAAGCGTCGCGGCGTCGGCGGCGCGTCGCCGCGCGCCGCGTACGCGGACGCCGCCCGCGTGCCGAGCGACGTCGGAAAGCCGCGCGACAGCGGCGCCGCGAGCAGCGCGAGCACGGCGAGCGCGACGTACAGCGCGCGTAGCCCGAACGCGGCGAACACGTGCGGCAGCACGAACAGGCCGATCGCGCCCGCGATCAACTGGCCGACGACCCACAGGCCGTACACGCGGTCGCTGTTGCTGCTCGTCGCCGCGCTCGTCATGCAGAGCACCATCAGCGAGCCGCCGCCGAGGGCGGTGACGGCGCGCAGCGCGAGCAGCGCGGCAAACCCCGGCATCCATAGCGCAGTCAGCAGGTTGCCCGCGCCGAACATCGCGATGGCGAACGCCGCGACGCGACGCGCGTCGACACGTCCGAGCCACAGGTACGACGGCACGGTCGCGAGGCTGAACGCGCCGAGTTCGACGAAGAAGTAGGTGCCGATCTGCGACGCGGACAAGCCGAGCTGCGTGGCGAGCTGACCGGCGACGGCGGGCGCCACGAGCAGCAACAGCGGCGTGATGGCCGCGAACACGACGAGCGCGACGAGCGTCGAGCGCGCGAACGTCGACGCATGGCCGTCGCGCGAGAGGGCGACATCCGGGGGCAGGGTCTTCATGACGGGATCTCGTTGGGGGGAATCAGAACAGGTGGTACATGCCGACCATCGCGCCGAACTGCGACGCGCCGGCGAGCGGCGTCGGGTCGTATTCGTAGACGGTCTGCGCGCTCTGGCCGCCGTTTCGCGCATAGCCGAGGTTCAGGTATGCGACGGTGCGCTTGGACAGCGCGTACGTGGTGCTCGCGATGAACAACGTCGGGTGGCCGATCGCCGGCGTGCGCGCATCGGTGTGGTAGACGCCCGCGTTCAGGCCGATCCCGTTCGACGTCAGGTAGCGCGCGCCGCCCCAGACGATCGTGCGAGCGGCGTCGAGGTCGCCGGTCAGGCGTTCGACGCCCGCATACACGGTGAGCGGCAGCGTGGCGAACGCATAACGCGCGGCGAGCGTGCCGAGTTCGCGACGCCGCGCGGACGCGTCGGCCGCCGCCGCTACGTCGCCGTGCGCCTGATGCAGCACCGCGCTCACCGACAGGCCGTTGCTCGTGTACTGGCCGCCGAGCTCGAGCACGCGTCCGGCGCGCGTATTGCCCGCGACGCCGGAGGTCGCGGCGAGCGCTTCGACGTCGAAGCCGGCGAACGTCGGCGACTGATATTTGACCGAGTGGTCGATGAAGTTCGCGTTGATCGGCACGAGCACGCCCTGGCCGCTGTACGACCCATACCAGAGCGGGTCGTAGAACAGTGTCTTGTCGAACAGCACGCTGAACTGGCGGCCGAGCGTGACGGTGCCGACCGGTCCCGCGATGCCCGCGTATGCCCCGCGGAAGAACGCGTAGCCGGGCGCGGTCGGGGTACCGTCGTTGACGTTGAAGCCCTGTTCCAGCTTGAACAGCGCCCGCCAGCCGCCGCCGAGATCCTCGTGGCCCTTGATCCCGACCTGCGAAGGCAGGATGCCGTAGTTCTGCAACCGCACGGCCGAATGGCGCCCGTCGGCGTGCGTCAGGTACTGCACGCCGACGTCGAGCGCGCCGTACAGCGTGAGGGCGGACTGCGCGTGCGCGGCGCCGCTGCATGCGGCAAGCGCCGCGGCGGCCGTGGCCGTGCGGATGAAGCGGGGTGTCGTCACGTGGGGTTCTCCATACCTTCCTGCGTCGGTTCGTCGTTGGTGTGGTCGCGACGCAGTGTCCGCAGCGGGAAAACCGTCGAACAGTCGTCCAGATGAACGGTGCGGAAAACCCGCGTTGCGCGGTGTGAACGCCGCGCAACGTCGCCGCGCGCCGTGCTGCGCAGCAGCAACGTGCGGTGTACCGTTCAAATGGATGGGGTTGGCGAGCGTTTCGGCGCCGTGGCCCGCCAAAAAAGTCGCTCGCTATAATCGGCCGGTATCGTTGCGCACATCGGCGGCCCGACCGGACAGGAGAGCGGAAGGTGAGGATCACGACGGATATCGGGCAGGACCTCGACGCGCTGCGCGACGTGCCGGCCGCCATCGCACTCGACGAATTCGCGTGGCCGCCGCTGCCGTCCCGGCGCGCCGATTTCGATGGCGTCACGCGCGGCGACGCAGCGCAGCGCGAACTCGGCCTGATGCTGCTCGACCTGTACGCGGTGGCCGCGCAGTCCGCCATCGGCGAATTCGAATACCGGTTCTTTTCGCTGCTGCAGGCGCTCGTTCCGTTCGATGCCGCGTGGACGGGCGTCGCGACCCATGTGCCGACCGGCCCGGTGATGCACAACAGCTTTTTATACCGGTTGCCGCACGCGTTCTTCATCGACTGGAAGCGCGTGCGCGATTGCGATCCGCTCGCGCGCCGCACGCTGCACGGCGCGCACGGCCGCGCGGTGCGGCTGTCGGTCGTCGAGCCGGGGCTCGATGCGCGGTTTCGCGACTGGTGCGTGAAGTACGGGCTCGCGCAATTGATGTTCGTGTGTACGCTCGATCGCCGCTTCGGCCTGACGACGTTCGTGTCGATCTACCGGCAGGGCCTGAACCGGCCGTTCAGCGACGACGACGCGGATCGTTTCGAGGAAGTCATTCCGCATCTCGCGGCCGCATTGACGATCAACCGCGCCGCGCAGCTCACGCGTGAACGCGAGCGCACCGACACGGTCGTGCCGGCGGCGCGTGCGCTGTGCGACAACTTCGGTGTGCTGCACCACGCCGATCACGATTTCGACGACGTGCTGCGCACCGAATGGCCGGCCTGGGCCGGTGCGCGCGTGCCGGAGCCGCTTGTCGCGCATCTGCGGCGCCAGCCGGGCCGGCCGTTCGTCGGCGACGCGCTGCGCATCCAGTGCGTGCCCGTCGCGGGGCTGTTCCAGATCGAGGCGCGGCCGCGCTCGCTGCTCGACCGGCTGAGCCCGCGCGAGCTCGCGGCGATCCGCTATTACGGCGCCGGGCGTTCGCACAAGGAAGTCGCGCAGCAGATGGCGATCTCGCCGACGACCGTGCGCCACTACCTGCGCTGCGCGTACCGCAAGCTCGGCATGCACGACAAGAGCCAGATCGCCGGCGTGCTCGGCGCGACCAGCGGCGCGATCGACGACGAAGCGGTGGAGGCGGGCAGCGTACCGCGCTGAGGCGCACGAACGCGTGCCGCCGGATGCGCGCTGCGCCGCCAGAATGGTTGTGTCTGCAACCATTGCGCGTTATGCTCGTCAGCTCCCGGGAGACGGAATGCCATCATGAACGACACGAATTCAGGGTCGGTGCGCGCGGCGGTGGTCGGGGTCGGCGCGATCGGCGGATTGCTCGCGGCCGCGTTGTCGAGAGCCGGCATGACCGTGAGCGCGTACGCACGCGGCGCGACGCTCGATGCGCTGAATGCGCACGGCGTGCGCGTGATCGACGAGGCGGGCGCAATCGCGTCGGTGCCGATGCGCGCAAGCGACGATGCGGCCGCGCTCGGTGTGCAGGACTATGTGGTGATCGCGCTGAAGGCACAGGCGCTGCCGGCGCTGGCCGCGCGCATTGCGCCGCTGGTCGGGCCGCATACGGTGATCGTCGCGGCGATGAACGGGCTGCCGTGGTGGTTCACGCACGGGCTCGAAGGGGCGATCGACGGTGTGCCGCTCGATGCGGTCGATCCGGCCGGCGCGGTGTCGGCTGCGTTGCCGCCCGCGCAGGCGATCGGCTGCGTCGTGCATCTGTCGTCGAGTACCGACGCGCCGGGCGTCGTGCGGCGCGGGCGAGGCAACCGGCTGATCGTCGGCACGCCCGATCCGCGGCTCGACGGGGCCACGGCGCGGTTCGCCGCGGCGCTCGCGGCCGGCGGTTTCGACGTCGAGACGACGCCCGCGATCCGGACCGAGATCTGGACGAAGCTGTGGGGCAACATGAACATGAACCCGCTGAGCGCGTTGACCGGGTCGACGGCCGAGCAGTTGCTCGACGATCCGTTCACGCAGGATCTCGCGCTGCGGATGATGGAGGAAGCGGCTGCGATCGGCGCGAGGCTCGGCTTGTCCGCCGGGATGAGCGGCCCCGAGCGGATCGCGGTCACGCGCAAGCTCGGCGCGTTCAAGACGTCGATGCTGCAGGATTTCGAGGCGGGGCGCTCGCTCGAGATCGGGCCGATCCTCGGCGTGTTTCCGGAACTCGGCCGCAAGCTTGGCGTGCCGACGCCGTACTGCGACGCGGTGCTCGGATTGTTGCGTCAGCGTGCGGCGAACAGTGGGTTGTAGTGAGCACGAGGCTGCCGGATTCGCGGCCGTCGGCGACGCCGGCAATGCGACCGCGCGTGCTTCGCGCGATGCCGTCGCGGTGCAAGACGGGCCGCCCGGACGGCGCGCCCGGACAAGCCACCCGGATCGGGTGTGACGCGACGCGGGCGGCTCGTCCGATTCGTCTGATCAATGCCGTCGCCGCGCTTCGCGAACCGGCGACGGCGGGGCCGACACGCCTTGCGACGATTCACTTCATCGCGCTTGACTTCGAAGCCGGTTACTCAGTCGTCGCGCTCGACTGCGTGCGCAACGACCTTGTCGAGCAGCCGCTCGAACGTCTGACGTTCGCTGTCGGACAGGCACGCGAGCAAGCCGTCGTTCCACTTGCGCACGATCGGCATGATCTTGCGATGCAGCGCTCGGCCGTCGGCGGTCAGCGCGATCAGCACGATCCGGCCATCTTCGTCGCTCGCGCTGCGCTCGAGCAGCCCCTGGCGCAGCAGCGCTTCGGCCGCGCGGCTTGCCTGGCTCTTGTCGAGATTGGTGTGGCGCGCGAGATCCATGATCGAGAACGGGCCGAATGCGCCGACGGCGGCGATCACGCGCGCCTCGGGCAGCGAGATGTCGAGCTTGTGCCGGTACACCTCGCCGATCCCGCGGTCGGAGCGCTTCGTGAGCGCATGGAGGCGATAGGTCAGAAACTGATCGAGCCCGGCTTGGCGGCCTTTCATGTCGAATCCTGAAGAAAAAGGGCGGGCCCGATTGTTCCTGTATCGCGCGCTCGGGTCAACGGTCAGTGTGCACCGTACTTCAGGCGTGTCAACTGTTCCGCTTCGTTCGCGAGCAGGTTGGCCGCGTCGCGGATCGCGACGTCGAGCGTGATCGGCCCCGGAGCCGGCGAAAAGCAGCCGGAGAAATGCTCGGACAGACGCGGCAGCGCGGCCGGGTCGACCGCGCCCGACAGCAGCGACGCGCTCACGCCGGCGGCCTGCGCGTGCCGGCATGCGATGAACGGCGCCTTGCCGTGCAGCGTCTGCACGTCGGAGCGGCCTTCGCCGGTGATCAGCCAGTCGGCGCCGGCCAGGGCGGCGTCGAGCCCGACCTGGCGCGCCACCACTTCGGCGCCGGCCTCGAAGCGTGCACCGAGCATGTGCAGCGCGAAACCGAGGCCGCCCGCGGCGCCCGCGCCCGGCAGATCGCGGCCGCGGCGATCGAGCGCGGCTTCGAGCAGGTCGGCGAAGCGGGCGAGGGCCGCATCGAGGGGCGCGACCTGCGCCGCCGTCACACCCTTTTGCGGACCGAACACGGCGGTGGCGCCATGCGTGCCCGTCAGCGGGTTGTCGACGTCGGACATGCCGACGAATTCCGTTTCCTTCAGGCGCGGATCGAGCCCCGACGCGTCGATGCGCGCGATGTCGGCGAGCCGCGACGGCACGGGCTCGACCGGCTGGCCGCCCGCGTCGAAGCACTGCAGGCCGAGGCCCGCGAGCAGCCCGGCGCCCGCGTCGTTGGTGCTGCTGCCGCCGAGCGCGACAAAGAAGCGGCGCACGCCGTCGTCGAGCAGCGCGCGGATCGCCTCGCCCATCCCGCGCGTGCTGCGCGCGTCGACCGGCACGCTCATGCCGACCGGGTCGGTAATCCCGACGATCTCGGCCGTCTCGACGATCGCGGTGCGCGCATCGATCACGCCCACCGCCGCGTCGCGCGCCGCCAGCGACGCGCCGGCCACCCGCAGCGTGCGCCGCGTGCCGCCGCCGGCCAGCATCGCGTCGAGCGTGCCTTCGCCGCCGTCGGCCATCGGGCAGCAGCGCACGACGGCATCGGGCCGGGCGCGGCGAATGCCGGTGGCGATCGCATCCGCGACCTGCTCGGCTGAAAGCGAGCCTTTGAACGAATCGGGCGCGACGACGACGACAGGCGCGGACGGGTGTTGCGGCATGGTGTCTCCGGAAGGCGTGATTGGTGTGAAGAATAAGGGGCGGGCCGAGAAGGCGGCTCACATGCTATCGGAGCTTACAGGATGGACGGCCCGGGGTGGATACGCCGTTCGGCATAGCCACGATCCGCGTGCATGGCCGTGCAACGCGCCGCCGACGGGGCAGGACGCACGCGTGTCGCGCCGATCTGGCGGTATGAGGAAAATTGTTTGCTAGAATAGTCGATTCTTCCGGCCAAAGCCGTGCTCCGAGCCGCTTGCGCTAGCCATTCGGCGCGTGCAGGGATGGCGTGGCGCTCCGGCGCGGCGTGCGAGTGCGACGCACCTCACGCTGCAGGCAGGCACGGCAAGGAAAACCCGATTCGCTCGAATAATTTTAGGACGATTGAAGCCATGGCTAACGTTGTTGAGAACCTCGGCAAGCTTGAACGCCGCGTGACGATTTCTTTGCCGAAAGACACCGTGCAGAAGGAAATCGACGCCCGCATCCAGAAACTCGCGAAGAACGTGCGCATGCCGGGTTTCCGCCCGGGCAAGGTGCCGCTGAAGATGGTCGCGCAACAGTACGCGGGTCAGGTCGAGGCGGAAGTGCTGAGCGACAAGATCGGCCAGGAATTCTTCACGATCAGCCGCGCGGAAAACCTGCGCGTCGCCGGGCAGCCGAGCTTCGAGCCGAAGCAGGAACAGGCTGAAGACGCATACGCGTTCGACGCGACGTTCGAGGTCTACCCGGAAGTGAAGATCGGCGATCTGGCGACGGCTGAAGTCGAGCGCTCGACGACGTCGATCGGCGACGCCGAAATCGACCGCACGCTCGACATCCTGCGCAAGCAACGCGTGCACTACCACGCACGCGGCGAAGCGGGCGAGCACGGCGACGGCGGCGCGGACACCGCAGCGAAGAACGGCGACCGCGTGACGGTCGACTTCGTCGGCAAGATCGACGACGTGGCGTTCCAGGGCGGCACGGCCGAAGATTTCCCGTTCGTGCTCGGCGAAGGCCGCATGCTGCCGGAATTCGAAACGGCGGCGCTGGGCCTGAAGGTCGGCGAACAGCGTACGTTCGATCTCAAGTTCCCGGATGACTACCACGGCAAGGACGTCGCCGGCAAAACGGCGCAGTTCACGGTCACGATGAAGAAGATCGAGTGGCCGCACCTGCCGGAAATCGACGCCGAATTCGCGAAGTCGCTCGGCATCGAAGACGGCGACCTCACGAAGATGCGCGCCGAGATCAAGGAAAACCTCGAGCGCGAAGCGAAGCGCCGCACGCAGTCGATCGTCAAGAACCAGGTGATGGACGCGCTGCTGAAGATTTCCGAGCTCGACGTGCCGAAGGCGCTGATCGAGCAGGATCAGCAACGCCTCGTCGAAATGGCTCGCCAGGATCTGGCGCAGCGCGGCGTGCCGAACGCGAAGGACGCACCGATCCCGGCCGAGATGTTCGCCGAGCAGGCCGAGCGCCGCGTGAAGCTGGGCCTCGTGCTGGCCGAACTCGTGAAGGCGAACGGCCTCGAAGCGAAGCCGGAACAGATCCGCGCGGAAGTCGACGAGTTCGCGAAGAGCTACGAAGACCCGAAGGAAGTGGTCCGCTGGTATTATTCCAACCAGCAGCGCCTCGCCGAGATGGAAGCGTTCGTCGTTGAAAGCAACGTCGTCGACTTCGTGCTGGGCAAGGCAAAGGTGACGGACAAGGAAGTGAGCTTCGAGGCACTCGCGAGCGCATCGGCGCAAGCGTAAGTGTCGCTCTAGCGGCGTGCCGGCTGTCGGAGCGACGGCCCGCACGCCGTTTTTACGTCAAGCGCACGGTTGCCATTAATATGGCGATTGAGCGGGCGGCTTCCCTCCGTTCAATTTTCCATTCGAACAAGGTTCATTGAATGATCACTCGCGCTGAATTGCTGGACATGCTTGCTTCGAACGCGCCGCAGGGTTTCGAGGCGCAAGCGCTGGGGCTGGTGCCGATCGTCGTCGAAACGAGCGGCCGCGGCGAGCGTTCGTACGATATCTATTCGCGTCTCCTGAAGGAGCGCCTGGTGTTCATGGTCGGCGAAGTGAACGACCAGACCGCCAACCTCGTGGTCGCGCAATTGCTGTTCCTCGAGAGCGAGAATCCCGACAAGGACATCAGCCTCTACATCAACAGCCCGGGCGGCTCGGTGTCGGCCGGGATGGCGATCTACGACACGATGCAGTTCATCAAGCCGGACGTGTCGACCCTGTGCATGGGTCTCGCGGCCAGCATGGGTGCGTTCCTGCTCGCGTCGGGTGCGAAGGGCAAGCGCTTCGCGCTGCCGAATTCGCGCGTGATGATTCACCAGCCGCTGGGCGGCGCGCGCGGCCAGGCGTCCGACATCGAGATCCAGGCGCGCGAAATCCTCTACCTGAAGGAACGGTTGAACAACCTGCTCGCGCAGCACACGGGCCAGGACGTCGAGCGCATCGCGCGCGACACCGACCGTGATAACTTCATGTCGAGCGAGGACGCGAAGGCGTACGGGCTGATCGATCAGGTGCTGTTGAAGCGCCCGTGAGCTTAAACGGGGTGCCGCCCCGATTCGTGCGGCGCCCCCGCAATGTCCCGAGTGCCCTGAGCATCTGCGGCAAGCGCATCCAGCCGGCTCCGGTCGCGCCCTAGGCGCGGCGTCCGGAGCAATCGGCGTATCATGTCATTTACCTGTCCGGAGGCTCTACATTCATGGCGGACAAAAAAGGTTCGAACAGCGAGAAGCTGTTGTATTGCTCGTTTTGCGGGAAAAGCCAGCATGAGGTGAAAAAACTCATCGCGGGCCCGTCGGTGTTCATCTGCGATGAATGTATCGATCTCTGCAACGAAATCATTCGCGACGAGGCGGCTGCCGCCGGCGTCGAGGCCAGCCTGTCCCGGTCGGATCTGCCGAGCCCGCAGGAAATTCGCGACATCCTCGATCAGTACGTGATCGGCCAGGAGCGCGCGAAGAAGATCCTCGCGGTGGCCGTGTACAACCACTACAAGCGCCTGAAGCATCTCGACAAGAAGGACGACGTCGAGCTGTCGAAGAGCAACATCCTGCTGATCGGCCCGACGGGCTCCGGCAAGACGCTGCTCGCGCAAACCCTGGCGCGGTTGCTCAACGTGCCGTTCGTGATCGCCGATGCGACGACGCTGACCGAAGCCGGCTACGTCGGCGAGGACGTCGAGAACATCATCCAGAAGCTGTTGCAGAACTGCAACTACGAGGTCGACAAGGCTCAGCGCGGGATCGTCTACATCGACGAGATCGACAAGATCAGCCGCAAGTCGGACAACCCGTCGATCACGCGCGACGTGTCGGGCGAGGGCGTCCAGCAGGCGCTCTTGAAGCTCGTCGAGGGCACGATGGCGTCGGTGCCGCCGCAGGGCGGCCGCAAGCACCCGAACCAGGATTTCATCCAGGTCGACACGACCAACATCCTGTTCATCTGCGGCGGCGCGTTCGATGGCCTCGAGAAGGTGATCACCGATCGCACGGAAAAGACGGGCATCGGCTTCGGCGCGACGGTCAAGAGCAAGCAGGAGCGCGACGCGGGCGAAGTGCTGCGCGAAACGGAACCGGAAGACCTGATCAAATTCGGTCTGATCCCCGAATTGATCGGCCGCCTGCCGGTGGTCGCGACGCTCGGCAAGCTCGACGAAGCCGCGCTGATGAAGATCCTGGTCGAGCCGAAGAACGCGCTCGTCAAGCAGTATCACAAGCTGTTCGCGATGGAGCGCGTCGAGCTGGAAATCCGGCCGGGCGCGTTGCAGGCGGTCGCCCGCAAGGCGATCCGCCGCAAGACCGGCGCGCGCGGTTTGCGTTCGATCATCGAACAGGCGTTGCTCGACGTGATGTACGAGCTGCCGACGATGAAAGGGGTCAGCAAGGTCATCATCGACGAGAACGTCATCGATGGGGACGGCAAGCCCTTGCTGATCTACGAGGACACGCCGAAGGTGGCGGGTTCGAACTGACCGGCTTGCCGACGATGTTCTGCGAAAAAGGCCGTTCATGAGTCCGTGGGCGGCTTTTTTTCGTTTATCTTGTGGGTAACTCTGACTCGACACGCGGTGGTTACTTTCTTACCGAATATTTCCCGCACTTGAAGGCTTGCAATTCGTTGTGGCGGCCTCAATTACCGAACAATTGATTCCACTCATGGGGAAATGAAATGTCAGGCACCCAACTTCTCCCGCCGGAACGCATCACGCTCCCGCTGCTGCCGCTGCGGGACGTCGTCGTTTTCCCGCACATGGTCATTCCGCTCTTCGTGGGCCGGCCGAAATCGATCAAGGCCCTCGAAGCAGCGATGGAAGGCGGCAAGCACATCATGCTCGTCGCCCAGAAAACCGCGGCCAAGGACGAACCGACCGAAAAGGACATGTACGAGGTCGGTTGTATCGCCAACATTCTGCAGATGCTGAAGCTGCCGGACGGCACCGTGAAGGTGCTCGTCGAGGGCTTGCAGCGTGCGAAGGCGTTGTCCATCGAAGAACAGGAGACGCAGTTCTCCTGCGAAGTGATGCCGCTCGAGCCCGACCACGCCGACAGCGCCGAGACGGAAGCGCTGCGCCGCGCGATCGTGTCGCAGTTCGACCAGTACGTGAAGCTGAACAAGAAGATCCCGCCGGAGATTCTCACGTCGCTGTCGGGCATCGACGAAGCGGGCCGTCTCGCCGACATGATCGCCGAGCGCCTGCCGCTGAAGCTCGACCAGAAGCAGCACATTCTCGAAATGTTCCCGGTCATCGAGCGTCTCGAGCATCTGCTCGCGCAACTCGAAGCCGAGATCGACATCCTGCAGGTCGAAAAGCGCATCCGCGGGCGCGTGAAGCGCCAGATGGAAAAGAGCCAGCGCGAGTACTACCTGAACGAACAGGTCAAGGCGATCCAGAAGGAACTGGGCGAAGGCGAGGAAGGTGCGGATCTCGAGGAACTCGAGAAGCGCATCAACGCCGCGCGCATGCCGAAGGAAGCCAAGAAGAAGGCCGACGCCGAGCTGAAGAAGCTGAAGCTGATGTCGCCGATGTCGGCGGAAGCCACCGTCGTGCGCAACTACATCGACACGCTGATCGGCCTGCCGTGGCGCAAGAAGAGCAAGGTCAACAACGACCTGTCGAACGCCGAGCAGGTGCTCGACGAGGATCACTTCGGCCTCGAGAAGGTCAAGGAACGGATCCTCGAGTATCTCGCGGTGCAACAGCGCGTGGACAAGGTCAAGGCGCCGATCCTGTGCCTCGTCGGGCCTCCGGGCGTCGGCAAGACCTCGCTCGGCCAGTCGATCGCCCGTGCGACGAACCGCAAGTTCGTCCGGATGGCGCTCGGCGGCGTGCGTGACGAAGCCGAGATCCGCGGCCACCGCCGCACGTACATCGGTTCGATGCCGGGCAAGATCCTGCAAAGCCTCGCGAAGGTCGGCGTGCGCAATCCGCTCTTCCTGCTCGACGAAGTCGACAAGATGGGCATGGATTTCCGTGGCGATCCGTCGTCGGCGCTGCTCGAAGTGCTCGACCCGGAACAGAACCACACGTTCGCCGACCACTACATCGAAGTCGACTTCGACCTGTCGGACGTGATGTTCGTCGCGACGTCGAACTCGCTGAACATCCCGCCGCCGCTGCTCGACCGGATGGAAGTGATCCGTCTGTCGGGCTACACGGAAGACGAGAAGGTCAGCATTGCCCAGCGTTACCTGCTGCCGAAGCAGAAGAAGAACAACGGGCTGAAGGAAGGCGAGATCGAGGTCACCGAACAGGCGATCCGCGACATCATCCGCTACTACACGCGCGAAGCCGGTGTGCGCTCGCTCGAGCGGGAAGTGTCGAAGATCTGCCGCAAGGTCGTGAAGATGCTGCTGCTGAAGAAGGCATCGGGCGCGATCAAGGTCGACGGCGAGAACCTCGATACGTTCCTCGGCGTGCGCAAGTACGACTTCGGCCTCGCGGCGAAGGAAAACCAGGTCGGTCAGGTGACGGGCCTCGCGTGGACGGAAGTCGGCGGCGACCTGCTGACGATCGAAGCCGCGGTGATGCCGGGCAAGGGCAACGTGATCCGTACGGGTTCGCTCGGCGACGTGATGAAGGAGTCGGTCGAGGCCGCACGTTCGGTCGTGCGCTCGCGTTCGCGTCGTCTCGGTATCAAGGACGAAGCGTTCGAGAAGCAGGACATCCACATCCACGTGCCGGAAGGCGCGACGCCGAAGGACGGTCCGTCCGCCGGCGGCGCGATGACGACCGCGCTGGTGTCGGTGCTGACGGGCATCCCCGTGCGGGCCGACGTCGCGATGACGGGCGAAATCACGTTGCGTGGCGAAGTGCTGCCGATCGGCGGGCTGAAGGAGAAACTGCTGGCGGCTCACCGCGGCGGCATCAAGCTCGTGCTGATTCCGGAAGAGAACGTGAAGGATCTCGCGGACATTCCGGACAACGTGAAGAACGCGATCGAGATCGTGCCGGTCCGCTGGATCGACAAGGTGCTGGAGCTCGCGCTCGAGCGTTCGCCGACTCCGCTGCCGCCGGAAGAAGAGGCGAAGGCTGCGGCACCGGTTGGCGAGGCGGCGAAGGATGCCGGCTCGACGGAAGTCGTCAAGCACTGAGGCCCCGAGCACCGTCGTTGTAGACGGTTGTTCACGAAACCCGCGGCGGTGTCCGCGGGTTTTTTTATGCGGATCGGAATCGTGCGAACGCGTGCGTTAAAAAAATTCACGCGCAGGCTTGGCAAAATGATCGGGGATGAATTAAACTTGCGGGCTCGCTGATTGTTGATGCGCAAGCGCAGATCGCAGTCGGAACGAATCGGAAACGGGTGCTTAGCTCAGCTGGTAGAGCGGCGCCCTTACAAGGCGTAGGTCGGGGGTTCGAACCCCTCAGCACCCACCAGTTTCACGATTCAGCCAGACCAAGGAGCGGTAGTTCAGTCGGTTAGAATACCGGCCTGTCACGCCGGGGGTCGCGGGTTCGAGTCCCGTCCGCTCCGCCAAACAAATGAAACAGCCCGCCTCGTGCGGGCTTTTTCATTTGGTATTCCCGTTGCGCCCGCTGGCGGGCGCACGACTGTGGAGCGGAGGAAGCCGCCGGTGCGGCTTCCGGCGGGACGCGAAGCGATGCGCACGACGTGCGGCCTGCGGATACGCGTCCCGTCCGTTCGCCGGAATTTCACGCCGCGGGAGCACCGGTTGTTTCCGGTGTGCGCAAACGGCATCTCATTGAACGCGTATCACCGGCGGCAGCTTGTAGGTTCCGTTCAGGAGCGGCGTATCGGGCAAGTACGTACGCAGCGTCAGATTGAACGCGCCGGCAGGAGCGGGCAACCAGTTGCTGGCCGGTACGCCCGCGGGTCGCGTGTGGCTGACGGTGAGCACGAGCGAGCCGTCGGTGGCGAACTGAAAGTTCGAGGCCGGATAGGACAGCGCATAGACTTGATCGGGATTCGGATAGAAGTATGCTTGCGCCTGGTTCGTGCCCCCGTACAGCGTCAATGACCAGAACGCGCGTGCCGGCGGAAGCTGCCCGGCCGGAAAAGTCATCTGATAGACGCCGCTGCCGTCGTAGTTCGCACCCGGCGCGTTCGCCGCGCCGGTGCTGGTGTAATAGATCGCTTCGCTGCCGGGCAGCGCGCCGAGGCCGTTCAGCGCAACGTTCGCCCGCAACGTGTAGTGGGTGCCATAGTTTCCGACGTCCGCCGGACCGCCTGTCCAGCCATTTGCGCTGGTACTCGTCTGGGCCGACGCTTGCTGCGTTTTGCCGCCGGTCGTCAGGCTCGCCAGCGCCTGCGTTGCGCCGGCGCTGATCGACGCGATGTCGGCAGACGACGGGTCGAAGGTCTGCGCCGGGCCGATGCCGATCGCGTCGAGCGCCGACAGCACGGCCGCGTCCTGCGGCGTGGGCGGGCTCTTTTTCAACAGCTGGTTCACGTACTGGAAATACGCTGGCCAGTTGGTATAACCGGGCGGCTTTTGCTTGTCCACGCTGTCCCACGTCGTGCCGCCGGTTCCAGCGGGTTGCGACGCCACCAATTGGTTCTGAACCGCCCACGCGGCCGGATAATCGCTCGCGTCGCTCACGTAAGTCCTCGCCAGGGCCCAGACCGCGTTGGTCGACGAGCGGAGCACGATGACCCCTGCGGGCGCTTCTCCGTGCCAGTTCGGCCCCACGACCCAAAAGACCTTCGCAACGCCGTTGTCGGCGCTCGTGCCGCGAATCGCGAAGTTGTTCGTATAGGCGTCCATCAACGCGAGGGAGAAGTAACGGTTACCGCTCGAGGGCGTATCGATTTGAACGGGGCCCGCGTCCAGTTGCAGCATGGCGACGGAATACAGCGTGTCGTGATTGGGCTTCGTCACCGTGGTGGACGACGCATCGGAGAGCCGGCGACCGTGAAGAAACGTATTCGGCGCAAGGCCCTGAGCGATGTAGCTCTGTCGCGTGGCGTAGAACTGGTACAGCGGAATCGTGAATATCGTCGCGCCGTTTGCAGCATTTTCGGTGGCGGCGGGCGAAACGTTCGAGCGGTCGACGCTGTCCCCGTTGCAGCCCGCCAGAAGGCCGAGCGAGACGGCCAATGCGACGATGCGCGCCTGGTGAAGAAAACTCATCGAATGGGTCGGTTGGGTTGAATGGTCGAATAGGCCGCGCCCCTTCGTCGCTCGGCCGACGAGCGTGGCACGGGTTGCATGGCGCGATTAGCGTATACGGCTTGGCATGCGCGACGAACGATCGATTTTCGATATGCAAAGTCCTATGACGCGTCGGCGAGGCGTCGATCGATCGGCGTCGTGCGGGATACCGCCGGCCGGCTCGGGTTGGGCTGTCACGATCCGGCGGCGACCCGGTCGCGGGAGCGCGGTCGGGCCTGATCTCTTTTTACCCGTGACGTTCCGCTCGGCTGCGGGCCACGGATGCGCACGCCGAGGCAGCGTGATTCGGCGGCCGTCGGTGCGGGCAAGCCGGCTTCGCAAACGAATCGCCGTGAGCGGGGCGTGCGCGCGGCCTCGGTCAAGGGGGCGACCACGCGGGCGAGGGCCGCTTTTCGCCCGTCCCACCCCGTATGTTGTAATATCGGACGTTTTGTCCAATTTTCCCGTCACGCATGCTCGATTTCTTCCGTAATCACCAGCGCCTGATGATGGCGCTCCTGCTCCTGATCGTCTTGCCGGGGCTGGGTTTCGTCGGAATCCAAGGCTTCCGCGGCTTCTTCGACGACAGTGCGAACGTCGCAGCAGTCAACGGGCACAAGATCACGCGGGTCGAATTCGACGGCGCGTTCCGCCAGCAGATCGACCAGGCGCGCCAGGCGCTCGGCGGGCAGTTCGACATCAAGATGTTCGACACGCCCGAGCATCGCAAGCAGGTGCTCGACGGCCTGATCCAGCAACGCGTGCTGGCCGACGAGACGCAACGCCTGCACCTGACCGCATCCGACAACGCCGTGCGCGACGCCCTGATGAGCGACCCGATGATCGCGGCGCTGAAGAAGCCCGACGGTTCGATCGACGTCGAACGCTATGCGCAATTGCTGTCGTTTCAGGGGATGACGCCGGAGCAGTACCAGGAGCGCGTGCGTTACAGCCTCGCGCTGCAGCAGATTCCGGCCAGCATCGTATCGAGCGCGTTCACGCCGAAGAGCCTCGCGCAACGCTTGTCCGAACTCGCCGCGCAGCAGCGTGAAGTACAGGCGCTCGTACTGAAGACGAGCGACTTCGCGGCGAAGGTCCAGCCGACCGACGCGCAGCTCACCGCGTACTACGACGCGCACAAGCAGAGCTTCGCGACGCCGGAAACCGCGACGATCCAGTACCTCGTCTATTCGCCGGCCGCGGCGGCCGCGAGCGCGCAGCCGACCGATGCGGACATCAAGAAGTTCTACGACGACAACCCGACGCACTTCCGTACCGAAGCGCAGGTGCGCGTGAGCCACATCTTCATCGCCGCGCCGGGCAGCGCCAGCACGGCCGACAAGGCAGCCGCAAAGGCGAAGGCCGAGCAGTTGCTCGCCGACGTGAAGGCGCATCCGGATCAATTCGCGCAGATCGCGCAGAAGAGCTCGCAGGACGCGCCGTCGGCGGCGAAGGGCGGCGATCTCGGCTTCATCACGCGCGGCTCGACCGCGGGCGGCAAGGCGTTCGACGATGCGGCGTTCTCGCTCAAGCAGGGCGACGTGAGCGGGATCGTGCAGTCGGACCTCGGTTTCCACATCCTGAAGGCGACCGAAGTGAAGCCGGCGGTCGTCAAGCCGTTCGCGGAAGTGAAGGACCAGATCGCGGCCGACCTGAAGCAGCAGTACGCGTCGAAGGCGTTCTCGGACAACGCGGAAGGCTTCACGTCGACCGTCTACGAAAAGGCGAAGACGCTGCAGCCGGCCGCGGACAAGTACAAGCTGACGATCCAGACGGCCACCGTCACGCCGACGCCGAATCCGCAACTGCCGCCGACGAACCCGTTGAACAATCCGAAGTTCCTGGCCGCCGTGTTCGCGAACGACGCCGTGAAGAACCAGAACAACACGCAGGCGATCGACGTCGGCAACAACACGCTGATCTCGGCGCGCGTGACCGACTACAAGCCGGCTGCCGTGCCCGCGCTCGACGCGATCAAGGACGCCGTGCGCCAGAAGGTCATCGCCGAGCAGGCCGCGGAACTCGCGAAGAAGGACGGTGCGGCGAAGCTGGCCGAACTGCAGAAGTCGAAGTCGACCGACGGCTTCGCGGCCGCGCAGAAGGTGTCGCGCACGCAATCGCAGGGCCTGACGCCGGCGGCGCTGAGCGCCGTCTACAAGGTCGATGCGAAGACGCTGCCGGCTTACGTCGGTGTCGACCTCGGCGCGGACGGCTACGCGATCTACCGTGTGAACGCGGTGATCCCCGGTTCGGCGGTCGATCCGCAGCAACTGGCGGCCGCGCAGCAGCAGATGGCGCAGGTCGACGCGCAGAGCGAAGGCGAAGCGTACCTCGCTGCGCTGCGCGACCGCTCGAAGGTGAAGCTGTACGGCACGACGGCCAGCCAGCAGCAGGACGGCGACAACTGAGCATCGTTTCGCCCGCAACCATCGAAAAGCCCCGCTCGAAGCGGGGCTTTTTGTTTTCCGGCTTTCCTGCGCGCGGCGGGCCGTCAGCCGTGCGGCTTGCCGAGCAACGGCTTCAGCGTCGGCCACACGTTGTCGAGCAGAATGCGCTGGGCCTGCTGCGCGGGATGCATCTGGTCGGCCTGGAACATGTCCGGCTTGTCTTCGATGCCGGCCAGCAGGAACGGCACGAGCGGCACGCCGAGATCTTTCGACAGCCGCGTATAGACCGCGTGGAACTTCTGCGTGTAGTCGGGGCCGTAATTGGGCGGCACGTACATGCCGACCAGCACGACTTTTGCCTGGGCGCGCCGCGCGCTCGCGACGATGTCGCGCAGGTTCTGCTCGGTCGTCGCGAGCGGCACGCCGCGCAGCGCATCGTTCGAGCCGAGCTCGACGACGACGATCGACGGCTTGAGCCGCTGCAGGACCGCAGGCAGCCGCGCACGGCCGCCGCTCGTGGTGTCGCCGCTGACGCTGGCGTTCGCGACGCTATAATCGATTCGCTCGGCCGAAAGCCGTTGCCGCAGCAGCGACACCCAGCCGGTGTCGCGCGGCAATCCGTATTCGGCCGACAGGCTGTCGCCGAGCACGACGATCACGGGCGGGCTCGATGCCGGCGCCGTCGCGGCGCGTGCGGGCGCGGTGACGGCCAGCAGGATGCCCAGCAGTGCGGCGGCCGCCGCGCGTCTTTTCCAGCGAAATGTCGTGTCCATGTTCAAGATTACCGATCCGATCATCGAAGTCCATGACGTGTGCAAGCGGGTTGCCGATGCAACGGGCGAGCTGACGATCCTCGACGGCATCACGCTCGCGGTGCAGCCGGGCAGCAGCCTCGCGATCGTCGGCGCGTCGGGTTCGGGCAAATCGACGCTGCTCGGCCTGCTTGCGGGGTTGGACAGCGCGACGAGCGGCACGGTTCGCCTGCTCGGTCGCGCGCTCGATCAACTCGACGAGGACGAACGCGCGGCGCTGCGCAACGGCGCGGTCGGATTCGTATTCCAGTCGTTCCAGTTGATGCCGCACCTGACGGCGCTCGAGAATGTGATGCTGCCGCTCGAACTGCAGGGCGGCATCAGCGCGCGCGATGCGGCCGACCGCGCCCGGGCGCTGCTCGTGCAGGTCGGTCTCGGCGAGCGTACCGCGCATTATCCGAAGCTGCTTTCGGGTGGCGAACAACAGCGCGTCGCACTCGCACGCGCGTTCGTCACGCGCCCGGCGATCCTGTTCGCCGACGAGCCGACCGGCAGCCTCGATGCCGCGACCGGCCACGCGGTCATCGACCTGATGTTCGAACTGAACCGCACGCATGGCGCGACGCTCGTGCTCGTCACGCACGATGCCGAACTCGCGCGCCGCTGCGCAACGACGGTCACGATCGACGCGGGGCGCATCGTCGCGCCGCACGCGGCTTCGCGCAACGCGTGAGCGTTCCGGCCGGCCGCGCGGGGCGGATCGCGCGGCCGGCACGGGCATGACGCGGTCGCGTCAGCGCTTCAACGCTTGAGCGCCGCGCGGGCGCGCTCGATCAACGCCGTGGTCGACGAGTCGTGCTTCGCTGGATCGACCGATTCGGCCGACAGGTCGGCTTCGACGACCTTGCCGAGAATCTTGCCGAGCTCGACGCCCCACTGGTCGAACGGATTGATGTCCCACACCGTCGCCTGCACCAGCACCTTGTGTTCGTAGAGCGCGATCAGCGCGCCGAGCGTGCGCGGCGTCAGCGCATCGACGAGCAGCGTCGTGGTCGGGCGGTTGCCGGGGAACGTCAGGTGCGGCGCGAGCGCTTCCTTGCCGGGCCCGGCGATCTTGCGCGCTTCTTCGAGCGTGCGACCGAGCATCAACGCCTCGCTCTGCGCGAAGCAGTTCGCGAGCAGCTTCGGATGGTGGCTCGCGAGCGGATGCTCGGGCGTCAGCACCGCGATGAAGTCGATCGGCACGATCGTCGGCCCCTGGTGCAGCATCTGGAAGAACGCATGCTGGCCGTTGGTGCCGGGCTCGCCCCACGTGACGGCCGACGTCGGGTAGTCGACGAAGGCGCCGTCCAGGCGCGCGGATTTGCCGTTGCTCTCCATTTCGAGCTGTTGCAGGTACGACGGCAGGTAGTGCAGCGCTTCCGAATACGGCGCGACGAGATAGCTCTGCGAGCCGAAGAAATTCCGGTACCAGATGCCGATCAAGCCGAGCAGCACCGGCAGGTTGCGCTCGAGCGGCGCTTCGCGGAAGTGACGATCCATGTCGTTCGCGCCGGCCAGCAACTCGTCGAACTGCTCGGGGCCCACCGCGATCATGATCGACAGGCCGACCGCCGACCACAGCGAATAGCGGCCGCCGACCCAATCCCACATTTCGAACACGTTGTCGGCGGCGATACCGAACTTCACGACTTCGGCCGGGTTCGCCGACACGCCGACGAAGTGCTTCGCGAGCGCCTCCTCGGGGCAGCCGCGCGCGACGAACCAGTCGCGCAGCGAGCGCGCGTTCGTCATCGTCTCGAGCGTCGTGAAGGTCTTCGACACGACGATCGCGAGCGTTTCCTCGGGATCGACCTGTTCGAGCACGCGTGCGAGATCGGCGCCATCGACGTTCGACACGAAGTGCGTCGAGATGTCGGGCGTCGCGACGTGGTGCAGTGCATGCACGACCATCTTCGGCCCGAGATCGGAGCCGCCGATGCCGATGTTGATCACGTGGCGGATGCGCTTGCCCGTATAGCCCGTCCACGTGCCGCCGCGCACGGCGCGCGCGAACGTCGCCATCTTCGCGCGCTCGGCGCTCACCTGCGCGTGGAACGGCGCCTGCGGGTCGGTCGCGCGCAGTGCGGTGTGCAGCGCGGCGCGGCCTTCGGTCGGGTTGACGATCTCGCCCGCGAACATCGCGTCGCGGCGCGCTTCGACGCCCGCGTCGCGCGCGAGCTGCACGAGCAGGCGCAGCGTTTCGTCGTCGATGCGGTTCTTCGAGAAATCGGCCGCGAGACCGCCGCCCGGAATCGTGAAGCGTTCGGCGCGGGTCGGCGCGCGGTCGTTTTCCGGCGCGAACCAGTCGCGCAGCCGCGCGTGGCGGATCCGTTCGAAGTGGGATTGAAGGGCAGTCCAGGCGGGGAGCGATTTCAGCGTCATGGCGGTTCGAGTGAAGCGTGAATCGGGAGGAATGCCGCGCCGGCTCATCGGGATCGGAAAGCCGGCGGACGAGAAGGCCCGCCGTGCGGCGGGGCAGTCAGTATAGCGGCGTTACGTGTCGGCGCGCGGCGACGGATAAAAAAGGCGATTGATCAGCGTGCGGACCATCGGCGCGAGCTCGCCCGCGGTCAGCCCGGCCGGGCCGGCGCCGTGCGCGGTCAGCGTATCGGCCGCGAGGCCGTGCAGATAGACGCCGGCCAGCGCGGCTTCGTACGGCGCGACCCGCTGCGCGAGCAGCGCGCCGATCAGGCCGCCGAGCACGTCGCCGGTGCCGCCGGTGGCGAGCGCCGCGTTGCCGGTCGGGTTGATCGTCACGCGCCCGTCGGGCGCCGCAATCACCGTGCCCGCGCCTTTCAGCACGACGATGCCCGCGTAACGGGCGGCGAGCGCCTGCGCGGCCGCGACGCGATCGCGCTGCACGGCTGCCGTGTCGCCGCCGAGCAGGCGTGCGGCTTCGAGCGGGTGCGGCGTCAGCACGCACGGCGTGCCGCGCACGCCGCGTGCGGCGACGGCGGTCGCGAGGTCCGCGTGCGTCGCGACGAGGTTCATCGCGTCGGCATCGAGCAGCGTCGCGACGTCTCGTGCGAGCACGTCGCGCACGAGCGTCGCCGCGGCCTCGCGCGTGCCGAGCCCGCAACCGGCCGCGATGGCGGTCATCGCGCCGAGGTCCAGGGTGTCGGCCGGATGCAGCATCAGTTCGGGAAACGGCGGATCGTACGGCGGCGCGCCCGCGCCCAGAAAGCCGACGTACACCTTGCCGGCGCCCGCGAACAGCGCGGCGCGGGCGGCGAGGATCGGGGCACCGCACGTGCCCGTGTCGCCGCCGAGCACCGCGAGGCTGCCGTACGTGCCCTTGTGGGACGAGAAGGCGCGCGCGGGCAGCGCCGCGGCGAACCGCGCGGGCGCGTTCAGCACGATGGCCGGCGCGGCGGGCGGCGCGACGTCGAGCGACGCGACGTGGATCTCGCCGGCGAGATCGCGGCCGTCGCCCATGTAGAGGCCGGGCTTCGCGCCGATGAAGGTGAGCGTGTGGGTGGCCGCGACGGCGACGCCCGCGCCGACGATCCGGCCCGTGTCGCCGTCGAGCCCGCTCGGCAGGTCGAGTGCGAGCACGCGGCGGCCGCCGCGCGCATGAGCGGCGATGCGTGCGGCCTGCTCGGCGAACACGCCGTCGAGCGCGCGGCCGAGGCCGATGCCGAACAGCCCGTCGACGACCCACGCGTAGCCTTCCAGCGACGCAGGCGGGGTGGTCGACAACGGCACGCCCGCCGCGCGCGCGAGGCCGAGCGCCCATTGCGCGTCGTCCGGCTTGACCGGCACCGGCATCCACGCATGCGTCGCGACACCGAGCTGCTGGAGCTGCGCGGCGGCCACCAGCGCGTCGCCGCCGTTGTTGCCGGGGCCGACCGCGAACCAGACGGGGCGATCGTCGCCGGCGACGCGCTCGGACAGCCAGCGCGCGGCGGCGGCGCCGGCGCGGCCCATCAACGTGTGCGGCGGCAGCGCGGCGGTCGCATCGGCTTCGGCCGCGCGCAGGTCGGCGACGCGCAGCAGCGCGATCGGATCGGAATCGGGAAGGGGGTGGGTAACGGTCATCGCGGGATCGTGGCGGCAGGCAAGGATGCCGCCACGGGTCGGCCCGCGGCGGCGGTCAGGTCGTGAAGCGGCCGGCGCTCAGCGCGGCGAGCGTGTCGGCGGACCAGTGCTGGACGTTGCCGCCCAGATAGTCGGTCACCACTTTAGCAGACCCGCACGCGAGGCCCCAGCCGGCCGGGCCATGGCCGAAATTGACGAACACGCGCGGATGCGGGGTCGGACCCACGACGGGCAGACCGTCCGGCGACAGCAATTGCATGCCTTGCCACGACAGCGCGGCCGAGATCTTCGCGGCGCCCGGCACCCAGTCGTGGACGGCCTGGCCGAGCAGCGCGAGCGCGGCTTCGGACAGCGGCTCGGCGAGCGGCTTCGCGGTCTCGGCCACGCTCTGCAGCACGGCGGCTCCACCGATGCGCAGCCGCTGGTGGGTGCGCGTGATCGAGATCCGCTTGATCGAATCGACGACGCTTAGGTGCGGTGCGTGTTCTTCGTACGCGACCGGCGCGGTGAGCGTATGGACGCGCACCGGGTGCAGCGGCAGGCGCCAGCCGAGCCGTTCGAGCAGCGCGAGGCTGCCGGCGCCGGCAGCGACCACGATCGCGTCGGCGGACATCACGTCGACCTCGCGCGCCTTCGCCGCGCTCCGGTTGCCCGGCGGCACGAGTTCGACCGCCGCGCGGCCGTTGTCGACGCGGATCGCGGCGACGTCCGCACCGAAGCGGAACTGCACGCCGTGCTCGTCGAGCGTCTGCTTGACCAGTTTCGCGAACAGCGGGCAGTTGCCGGTGCGCTCGGTTTCGAGCAGCACGCCGCCGGCGAAGCCGGGCTCGGCCGGCACCGACGGTTCGAGCGCCGCGCATTCGTCGGCGGTGAGCGTGCGGTACGGCTGGTCGAGCGTGCGCAGCAGGTCGAGCGCCGGTTGCAGCGCGTCCCAGTCGCGCGGATCGCGCACGACGTGCAGGATGCCGGGCTTCTGCTCGAATTCGAGCTCGAGGCGCGCCTCGATATCGGCGAGCGCGTCGCGCGACACGTCGATCAGCGGGCGCAGTCGTGCGTACTGCGCGGCGAACGCGTCGGACTCGCGCAGCGTGCCGAGCTGCTTGACGAAGTGGCGCACGCCGCCGTTGAAGCCCGGCTTGTAGACCACGCCGCTGTCGCGCGACTGGCGCTGGCGCATGAAAGTCGGGCCGAACCAGACGTCGAGCGGGCTCGGCAGCAGCGCGCCGCCGTCGCCGTAGGTCGCCCCTTGCGCGACGGTCGCGTGACGTTCGACCACGCACACGCGATGGCCGGCCGCGCGCAGCTGGTAGGCGGTGGCGACGCCGCTGATTCCGCCGCCGATGACGATGACATCCATTGGATTGCTTCGATGACGGGCGGCGCGCACGCCGCCCGGTGAGAATTCGCTGAGGGCCGGGCCCGGTGAACCCGGAATGATAGCGCCAAAAGCGCGCGAGCCGGCGCCGGCCGGAACATGGGCCGCGCGGCCGCGCCACGGCGGCCGGCGTGCAGGCACGCGCAGGCCGGTCCGGCGCGCGGCCGTGCGCGCCGCGCGCCCGGGCACCGGCGCGGTGCATGCGGACAACCGATCGGGGGGCTTGGGCGGCCGACTTCCGGGTATAATTACGGCCTTCCTTTCGCCCCACGTCGCCACCTCGCGCGACTCATCGACGTCAGTCCAGCCCATGGCTCACTTCTCGTGTTTTCCCGGCGCTTCGGCCCTCTCCGATTTCCGTCAAACCCGTCTGCTCGACACGCTCAGGCAAATCGACGCCAACATCGTCGCGGTGCGCGGCCAGTTCCTGCACTTCGTCAATGCGGCCGAGCCGCTGTCGACCGACGACAGCGCGCGCATCGATGCGCTGATGCACTACGGCGAGCCGTTCCGGCCGGCGGGCGAGAAGGGCGCGACCGAGACCTTCGTCGTGCTGCCGCGCTTCGGCACGGTCTCGCCGTGGGCGAGCAAGGCGACCGACATCGCGCAGCACTGCGGCCTCACGCACGTGCGCCGCATCGAGCGCGGCGTCGAATTCACGGTCACGCTGAAGTCGGGCCTCCTCGGCGGCAAGAAGGCGCTGTCGGACGACGCACGCGCGACCGTCGCGGCCGCGCTGCATGACCGGATGACCGAAAGCGTGGTCGCGGCGCGCGACGACGCGAAGCACCTGTTCGACGAGCTGCCGGCCAAGCCGCTCGCGAGCGTCGACGTGCTGGGCGCCGGCCGCGGCGCGCTGGAGCGCGCGAACGTCGAGCTGGGCCTCGCGCTCGCCGACGACGAGATCGACTACCTGGTCGACGCGTTCCGCAAGCTCGAACGCAACCCGACCGACGTCGAGCTGATGATGTTCGCGCAGGCGAACAGCGAACACTGCCGCCACAAGATCTTCAACGCGCAGTGGACGATCGACGGCGAAGCGCAGGACATGTCGCTGTTCGCGATGATCCGCAACACCGAGAAGCTGAGCCCGCAGGGCACGATCGTCGCGTATTCGGACAACTCGTCGATCATGGTCGGCGCCGAAGCCGAGCGCTGGTTCCCGCGCAAGGCGGGCGCGGCCGGCGAGCCGGGCGAGCGTTACGGCCGCCACACCGAGCTCACGCACACGCTGATGAAGGTCGAGACGCACAACCACCCGACGGCGATCTCGCCGTTCCCGGGCGCGGCGACCGGCGCGGGCGGCGAGATCCGCGACGAAGGCGCGACGGGCCGCGGCGCGCGTCCGAAGGCCGGCCTCACGGGCTTCACCGTGTCGAACCTCGACCTGCCCGACGCCCGCCAGTCGTGGGAAAACGCACGCGACGCGGCGCAGCCGGTGGCCGAGCGCAACCCGAACGAGCAGCACGGCCCGTACGGCCGTCCGGACCGCATCGCGTCGCCGCTGCAGATCATGATCGACGGCCCGCTCGGCGGCGCCGCGTTCAACAACGAATTCGGCCGCCCGAACCTCGGCGGCTACTTCCGCGTGTACGAGCAGAACGTCGGCGGCACGGTGCACGGCTATCACAAGCCGATCATGATCGCGGGCGGCCTCGGCAACATCGCGGATCAGCACACGCACAAGCACGACGTGCCGGCGGGCTCGCTGCTGATCCAGATCGGCGGCCCCGGCATGCGGATCGGCATGGGCGGCGGCGCGGCCAGCTCGATGGCGACCGGCGCGAACACGGCCGAGCTCGATTTCGACTCGGTGCAGCGCGGCAACCCGGAAATCGAGCGGCGCGCGCAGGAAGTGATCAACGGCTGCTGGCAGCTCGGCGCGGAAAACCCGATCCTGAGCATCCACGACGTCGGCGCGGGCGGCCTGTCGAACGCGTTCCCCGAGATCGTCGACGGCGCGGGCAAGGGCGCGCGCTTCGAACTGCGCAAGGTCGCGCTCGAGGAATCGGGCCTGTCGCCGCGCGAAATCTGGTCGAACGAGGCGCAGGAGCGTTACGTGCTGGCGATCGCGCCGGCCGACCTGCCGCGCTTCGAGGCGATCTGCGCGCGCGAGCGCTGCCCGTTCGCGGTGGTCGGCGTCGCGACCGACGAACGCCAGCTGAAGCTCGTCGACGACGAAGCGACGGGCGCCGACCAATACCCGGTCGACATGCCGATGGAAGTGCTGCTCGGCAAGCCGCCGCGCATGCACCGCGACGTCGCGCGCGTGCGCACCGAGCGTGCGCCGGTCGACGTGACGGGCGTCGCGCTGTCGGCAGTCGCGCTCGACGTGCTGAAGCATCCGACGGTCGGCAGCAAGTCGTTCCTGATCACGATCGGCGACCGTTCGGTCGGCGGTACGTCGGTGCGCGACCAGATGGTCGGCCCGTGGCAAGTGCCGGTGGCCGACTGCGCGATCACCGCGCTCGACTATGCGGG